>NZ_JBVJVN010000009.1:77272-183849 GCF_055603605.1 Streptomyces sp. NPDC037271 | reverse complement strand
CCTGGTCGCCCTCCCCCCCTTCCCCCCCCCCCCCCCCCCCCCCCCCCCCCCCCCCCCCCCACCCCCTCTCGCCCCCCCCCCCCCCCCCCCCCCCGGAACCATCCGAGTGAGCGACCACCTCGCCGCGCACCCGAAGACTACTCGACAACACGCCACAAGTAAGCTCCCACCGCGATGCAAACCGTGGCCGAGCCGAGCATCCAATACAGAGAAAAGATATTGAGGGGAACCTTGTCCCACGGCTTCTCTTCCTGCTCCGCAATATCAGCTGCGACCTTTTTCGCAACGGGCGCGAACATAATCACGAACATGAGCAGGACACCACTGTAGATATACAGGGTGTGGTCCACGGAATAACCTTTCACCGCAGCATTGGGAATCAGGAAGACCCAGCCGGCGAACGGGGCCAGAACCGTGCGCAGCCTCGCTTTGGGCGTCGGCATGACCCATGCCATGGTTGCCATGTATACGACGGTGGCGCCGGCGGAGACAAATAACCACTGAGCTGTGGTGAGGTCGGCAGACATTACTTGAGGTCCTCCCGGACAGAACGCAAAACTAATTCAAAAGTATTGACATTTCTATCCGGGAGGCTACCACTCTCGTTCTACCAGGGCGTCAGATCGTCCCAGGTATCACTGACCGCGTCACCCACGGCCTTTCCGGCCTCAACGATCGTGCTGGTGGCCGGGGAGAGAACTGCCGCACCCACGCGCCTGGCCTGGACGCCGACCGACATGGCACCGGCCCCCAGTCCGCGGAAGGCGTCGTCGATGGCGCCGACCGTGCCCCCGAACTTGCCCCACGGAAGACCGGTGGTGTAAATGCCGACGGCGACGCCGAACGCCGAGGTGAGAAACGCCTCGGACGTGAAACCGTCGGTGAATCCGTAGATGACGCTGCTGGCGACACCGGTGATCAGGGAGACGCCACCGAGGGCGCCGTAAAGCACCTCGCCGGCCGGCGGCGGGACCAGGAGGCTCAGTGCCGCGGCGTATCCCGAGTAGGTGGAGATCGTACCGAGCACGGAGGCGGCGTTGCGCCACTCGTCCTTGTCGGCGCCGAGGAAAGTCTCCGGCTCCTTCGCTCCGTCGTTCTCCGCGGTGTCGGCCTGGTCGATGCCCGCCTGCTTGGCCTTGTTCGCCTCCTCCTTGGCCTTCCGGGCCGCCTCTATTTGCTCCTGCCTGCGCTTCTGGGCGGCGATCTGCTTCGCCTCGGACGCGGCCGCCGCCGCCTCCTTGGCGTCCTTGCCCGCCTGCGTCGCCGAGGCACGGGCGGCGTTGGCCGAGGCCTGGGCGTTGTTGGCCGACACCACCGCCGAGGCGGCGGCCGCGGTCGCCCGGTTGGCGGAGTAGTTGGCGCGCCGGGCGGCGGTTCGTGCGGTCAGGGCCGCGTTCTTCGCCTTGTCGGCGGAGGCCTGGGCATCCTTCGCCGACTTCTCGGCGTCGTCCGCGTGGGCGTCCGCCTGCTTCTTGTACACCTCGGCCTGTTCCGCGGACTTCGAGGCGGCCGTGGCCCACCGCTGCGCGTCCTCCGCCGCATCGCGCGCCTCCGCCGCCACCTTCTGCGCGTAGGCCGCGTTCGTCACCGCGTCCTGGGCGTGCTTGGCGGCCTGGGCGAGCAGGGCCTGCATCGCCGCGATGTGAGCGGCGGCGTCCGCGTCGATCTGCAGCATCCGCTGGTACACGGTGTTGACGAAGTTGCGGCGCATCCAGCTCGGGCCCTCGAGCGCCACGGTCGCCGCCGTCCTGGTGTACGGCCCCGCGGAACCGATGGACGAGAAGACGGCTACGTTGTCGTCCTCCGCCAGCGCCGGCCCGTACTTGACGGTGAAAAACTCGTGCACCGCCTTCGCCGAACCGTCGTTGAGTGCCTCGGTCGCTGCCTGGGTGACCGCCTTGCCGGGCTTCTGGCCGAGAATCCGGAAGATAGCCGCGGTCTGGTCCTCCCTCGCCGCCTCGATGGCCCCCGTGGTGAGGAACTCGGTGGGAGCGGCCTCGTCCGTGGACTCCAGCGCCGCCTGGGCCGCGCCGGCCACGTCGGCCGAGGAGACCTGGGCGACGAACACGACCGTCTCGCGGTCGTCCTGCTTCTGCGCGATGCCCCGGTCGGTGTCGACCCAGTTCAGGACCGATTCCTCACCGGCGGCGAGGGCGAAGGCCGCCGCCTCGCGGGTCCAGGTGCCGCTGGAGGAGCACAGGTTGAAGCACGCCTTGCGGCCCTGGTCGACGGCCGTCGCGCGGTCACCGGCCCTGAGCGCCTTCTCCGCCGCCGCGATCAGGTCCCGCGTGGCCGAGTCCATGGCCTGCTGATGGGTCAGCTGATTGCGCGCGTCCTCGATGTCCTGCTTCTCCAGCAGGGCGAGTTCGGCGGCCTCCGCCTTGCCCTGGTCGGCGTACTCCTCGAGCTTGACGAGCTCCGCCTCGCGCGCCTCCTTCTCCACGGCCTGGGCGTCCAGCACTGCCTTGATGGCGGCGTCGGCCGCCTCCTGGGCGTCGGCAGCCCAGGCAGTGCTCTTGTTGGCGAAATCGACGGCCTGCCCGGCGGCCTTCGCTGCCTCCTCGGCTGCGGCGGCGGCCTTCTCCGCGTGGCCAGCGGCGGAGTTGGCCGCGTCGCGTGCCGCCTCGGCCGCGGACGCCGCCTTGTTGGCCAGGGACTGTGCCGTGGAGGCGGCCCGGGTGGCGCGAGCCGCCTGGGCGTCCGCCTGCCGGGCGGCGGCACGGGCGGCGGCGGCCTCCGACTGGGCGGCACCGGCGGCGCCGGCCGCGGTGGCCGAGGCGTTGGCCGCGACCGCGGCGTCCCGCGCGGCGGCGGCGGCCGAGTTGCCGGCCACGACGGACTGGGCGGAGGCGATCCTCGCCTGGTCGGCAGCCGCGGCGGCCGACCGCGCCTTCGCGGCCGCGTTGCGGGCAGCGACGGCCGCGTCCTTCGCGGCGGCCGTCTTCGAAGCGTCCTTGGAGGCGGCCATGGCGGCCTGGTAGGCCGTGGAGGCGGCGCGTGCGGCCGTGGCCGCGGCGGACGTCGCCGCATGGGCGGCCCAGGCGGCCTTGCGGGCCGCGGTCTGTGCGGCGTAGGAAGCGGAGATGGCGGTCGCCGCCGCGTTGGCCGCGCCCTTGGCGGCGCTGGCCGCCTTGCGGGCCGCGGCCGCGGACCTGGCTACGTCCTCCTTCGCGGCCTGAGCCTCGGCGGCGGCCTCCAGCGCGGCCTTCTTGGCCTCGGCGGCGGCCTTCTTCGCCTTGTCCGACTCTTCCTTGGCCTTCGCCGTCGACAACTCGGCACGCGAGGACTGACGTGCGGTCACGGCGACAAGCTGCTCGATGGACGCGGCCTCCTCGTCGCGCGCCCGGGCTATGTTCTGACCGATCTCCAGGAACCAGCGGATGGCTTCGGCGCCGCCGTCCTCCAGCGCGCGCTGCGCGTACGTGGTCAGCTCGGGTCCGGCGCCGCCGAGGAGCTTGAAGACCTCGGCGGTTTCGTCTTCCAGGCGCGCGGTGAACTGCGTCTCGGTGATGAACTTCAGCAGGGCGTCACCGGAGCCGTCGTTCAGCGCGGTGTCGGCGGCGGCCTTGACGCTCCTGCCGCCCAGTCCCTTCAGCGTGAAGGTGAGGGCACTCATGTCCTCCTTCTGCGCCGCCTCGTACCCACCGGCGAGGAAGGCCTCGATCGCCGCGTCTCCGGCGGTCAGCGCGTCGGAGACGGCGGCCGTGGTGCCCTTGCCGGCCAGGGAGAGCGACCTGAAGAGGGCCACGCGGTTGTCCTCGGCGACCGTGACAGGCAGCTTCGTGGCGACGAACTCCTCGACCTCCGCGTCGGTGCCGACGAGAGCGACGGCCGCGGCTGCCTTGGTCGCCTTGCCGCCGGTCTGCCACGCGGTCACGGCTCGCGCGCGGGCTGTGTCCGGAAGCGACGGCAGGTTGGGGGCGTCACCCGAGGCGACCGTCGCGGCGAAGACGCGGGCGGTGGCGGCCAAGGGGAGAGCCGCGGCCGCCGTCGTGGCGGCGGCCACGCTCAGGACCCGGCGTCTGCTCCAGTACGTCGTGTTCAAGGATCGACTCCCGATCGTTTGGCAGCCGACAGCATCCGGGCACGGCAGGGACGCCGCCGGCGGTGAATGGGAAAGCGGATGCGGGACTGACGCGACGGCGCGACGGCGCGACGGGCCCAGAAAGGACGGGCCCGGCGCACGGCGCGCAGAGGCCCTGGTCGGTCTCGTCCGGACGGCGTTCGGACAGGCACGGCCCGCTGTGACCGGATCACCGGCCGACAACGGCGTCCCGTCAGGACGACTGCGGGGCGGCGCCGCCTACTTGCTGGTGGTGATCTCCAGAAGCATGTGGTCCCGGCCCTCGGGATCTGCGGTCTCGCCCACGTTCGTGAGCGTGCCGGCGGGGACGTCGTAGTGCGACTCTTCGTCGTCGACGGTCATCTTCACGTCGGCGGACTGGTCCGCGGCACCCTTGATGCCGTAGACGGCGGGGATCTCCACGCTGAGGTAGCCACTGTTCCCGGTGACACGGAAGCAGACGTGCTCCGCGCGGTAGCGCACCCACAGCTCCATCAGGCCCTCTTCGCTGCCGCACTCAGCGAGCACGATGTGTCCGTCGCCCCGCTTGAGGACGATGCCCTGTTCCTGCTGGATCCTGTCGGCTCCGGGATAGTTGAAATCTTCGACGGCGTAACCGGGGGCCTCGTCCGCGACGGGCGTGGCCACGGACGGCGACGGCTCGGCCGAGAAGGAGACGGAGGCGGACCAGGCGACGGCGGCCGCCGTCGCCAGACAGACAGCCACACCTGTGCGAGCGATAAGTCTCACAGAACGTCCTAACTACGCAGACACCTCCGGAGGGATGCCTGAATCCGCTGGCACGGCGAACCCGGAACGCACCCCCCACACGGCGCCTTGGGCTTATCAACTGGCCTCATCCAAACAACAGTTCACGTACCTGTCCACCAGATCAAACTGGCTTATCACGGAGATCGGCGGGCGAACCTGGAGCTTGCGCCTCACACTCCGTACCGCTGCCGCAGCTCCACCTTGCGCACCTTGCCCGAGACGGTCATCGGGAAGGAGTCGAGGATCTGGAGGCGGCTGGGCACCTTGTAGTGGGCCAGCCGGTCCGCGCAGTAGGCGCGCAGCTCCTCCAGGGTGAGCGGGTCTGCCGGGTCGCGCGGGATGACGCAGGCCAGCACCTCCTCGCCGTAGCGCTCGTGCGGTACGCCGACGACCTGGACGTCCGCGATCTTCGGGTGGGCGTAGAGGAACTCCTCGACCTCGCGCGGGTAGATGTTCTCGCCGCCCCGGATGATCATGTCCTTGATGCGGCCGACGATCTCGACGTAGCCGTCCTCGCGCATCAATGCCAGGTCCCCGGTGTGCATCCAGCGGCCCTCGTCGATGGCCTCGGCGGTCTTCCGGGGCTCGTCCCAGTAGCCGAGCATCACGCTGTAGCCGCGGGTGCGCAGTTCACCGGCCTCGCCGCGCGGCACGGTCACGCCGGTCACCGGGTCGACGACCTTGACCTCGATGTGGGGCAGGACGCGGCCGACGGTGCCGGTGCGGTGTTCGAGGTCGTCGTCCATCCGGGTCTGGAGGGAGACCGGGGAGGTCTCGGTCATGCCGTAGCAGATGGAGACCTCCTCCATGTGCATCTCGGCGACCACCCGCTTCATCACCTCCACCGGGCAGGGCGAGCCCGCCATGATGCCGGTGCGCAGGGACGTGAGGTCGTACGAGGCGAAGTCGGGGTGGTTCAGCTCCGCGATGAACATGGTCGGGACGCCGTACAGGGACGTGCACCGCTCCCGCTGCACCGCCTCCAGCGTGGCGGCCGGCTCGAAGGAGGGGCCGGGGATGACGATGCAGGCGGCGTGGGAGGTTGCTCCCAGATTGCCCATGACCATGCCGAAACAGTGATAGAAGGGCACGGGCAGGCACACCCGGTCCTGCTCGGTGTAGCCGACCGTACGGCCCACCCAGTAGCCGTTGTTGAGGATGTTGTGGTGGGAGAGGGTGGCACCCTTCGGGAAGCCGGTCGTGCCCGAGGTGTACTGGATGTTGACCGGATCGTCGCAGCTCAGCTCGGCTGCGGCGGCCCTCAGCCGGTCCTCGGGCACCGAGGCGGCGCCCGCCGTCAGCGCGTCCCAGGACGGGTCGCCGATGTAGACGGTCTCCCGCAGCGCGGGGCACCGGCCGCGGACCTCTTCCACGATCGCCCGGTAGTCGCTTCCCTTGTGGGCGAGGGACGCGACGAGCACGGTGACGCCGGACTGCTTGAGGACGTACTCCAACTCGTGCGCGCGGTAGGCGGGGTTGACGTTCACCATGACGGCGCCGACGCGGGCGGTGGCGTACTGGACGAGGACCCACTCGGGGCAGTTGACCGCCCAGATGCCGACCCGGTCGCCCTTGGCGACGCCCTTCGCCAGCAGTCCGCGCGCCACCTCGTCGACGTCCGCGCCGAACTCGGCGTAGGTCCAGCGCCGTCCGGACGGTACGTCGACCAGGGCCTCGCGGTCCGGGTGGGCGGCGATCGCGCGGTCGAGGTCGGCGCCGATGGTGTCGCCGAGGAGCGGGGTGGTGCTGGTGCCGTGGGCGTAGGAGAGTTCGGTCACCTGAAGTCCTCCTCGCGGTACTCGTCCTGGGAACCGGCCGCCGTGGCCTCGCGCAGTTCGATGCGGCGGATCTTGCCGGAGACGGTCTTGGGCAGCTCGCCGAACTCCAGGCGGCGGACGCGCTTGTAGGGGGCGAGGGTCTGGCGGGAGTGCTCGAAGAGCACCTTCGCGGTGTCGGGGCCCGGCTCCCAGCCCGCCGCCAGCACGATGTACGCCTTCGGCACGGCCAGGCGCAGCTCGTCCGGGGCCGGCACGACCGCGGCCTCGGCGACCGCCTCGTGCTCCAGCAGCGCGCTCTCCAGCTCGAAGGGGCTGATCTTGTAGTCGCTGGCCTTGAAGACGTCGTCGGCGCGGCCGACGTAGGTGAGGTATCCGTCGGCGTCGCGGGCGCCGATGTCGCCGGTGCGGTAGTAGCCGCCGGCCATCGCCTCCGCCGTGCGGTCGGTGTCGCCGTGGTAGCCGGTCATCAGGCCGACGGGGCGCTCCGACAGGTCCAGGGCGATCTCGCCCTCGGTGGCTCCGGGCGCGCCGGTGACCGGGTCGAGGAGTTCGACGCGGTAGCCGGGGCTGGGGCGGCCCATCGAGCCGGTCTTCAGGACCTGGCCGGGGCTGTTGGAGACCTGGACGGCGGTCTCGGTCTGGCCGAAGCCGTCCCGGATGGTCCTGCCCCACACGCGGCGGACCTGTTCGATCACCTCGGGGTTCAGCGGCTCACCGGCGGCGACGACCTCGCGCGGCGGGGTGGCGAGCTGCGTCAGGTCGGCCTGGATGAGCATGCGCCACACGGTCGGCGGGGCGCAGAAGGTGGTCACCCGGGCCCTGTCCATCTCGGCCATCAGCCGGGCCGCGTCGAAGCGGGTGTAGTTGTACAGGAAGACGGTCGCCTCGGCGTTCCACGGCGCGAACAGGTTCGACCAGGCGTGCTTGGCCCAGCCGGGTGAGGAGATGTTCAGGTGGACGTCGCCGGGCTTCAGGCCGATCCAGTACATGGTCGCCAGGTGCCCGACGGGGTACGACACGTGGGTGTGCTCGACCAGTTTGGGGCGGGCGGTGGTGCCCGAGGTGAAGTACAGCATCAGCGGGTCGTCGGCGGCGGTGGGCCCGTCGGGGGTGAAGGCGTCGGAGGCCGTGTACGCGTCCTCGTAGGGCCGCCATCCGGGCTCCGTCGTGCCGCCGACGGCGATGCGCGTGTAGTCGCCGGGCACGCCGGTGAACTTGGCGGTGTCCTCGGCCCGCACGACGACGTGGCTCACCCGGCCGCGGTCGACGCGGTCGCGCAGGTCGGCGGTGCCGAGCAGCGGGGTGGCGGGGATGACGACGGCGCGCAGCTTCATGGCCGCGAGGGCCGTCTCCCACAGCTCCGTCTGGTTGCCGAGCATGACGAGGACGCGGTCCTGCGGGCCGACGCCCCACTCGCGCAGCCGGTTCGCCACCCGGTTGGAGCGGGCGGACATCTCGGCGAAGGAGACCCGGGCCTCGGTGCCGTCCTCCTCGACGATGTGCAGCGCCGTGCGCGTGTTGCCGTCGGCGACGACGTCGAACCAGTCCAGCGCCCAGTTGAAGTGCTCGGGCCGGGGCCACGTGAATCCCTCGTGGGCGGCGGTGTAGTCCTCGCGGTGTTCCAGCAGGAAGTCCCGTGCGCTGCGGAACAGCTCCGTGGCCGTCGTCATGTGTCCTCCTCTGTGCCGGACCTTGCCGGGCGGCTCCGTGCCATCCTGCAGCCCGTGGCACAGGTCTCACTACCACTTCCCGAAGGCCGGGCGGAAGTGATGCGCCGTGGCGGCGGAGCTCGTGGGCCCGGCGAGCCCGCCGGGTGAGCGGGACGGCCGGTTCCGCCGGCCGGGAACGGTCGGGTTCGCGGAGGGCCGGCCGAGGGCTGTCCTCACGTGTCCCGGCAGGTGCGCCGGAAGGCGAGCCGCGGGAGGAGTTCGTGCCAGGTGGCCGGGGTGAGGTCGCCGCCGGTGCGGGCGCAGATGTGCCGGACCGTCCTTGCCGTGTCGAGCGTCCACAGCCGGGCCGTGAGGTCGTGGCTCGCGGAGGCGAGGGTGTCGCCGTCGGAGCTGAAGGCGACCGAGGTGACGGTCTCCAGGTGGCCGGTGAGTTCGTGGCCGAAGGGCTCGGCGCGGGCCGGGTCCGCGACGTTCCACAGGCGTACCGCGTGGTCCTCGCCGCCGCTCGCGAGGGTGCGGCCGTCCGGGGTGAAGGCCACTGAGGTGACACCGCCGCGGTGCCCGGTCAGTTCCTCGCCCAGCGGGCGGGCCCGGCCGGGCGCCGTGACGTCCCACAGCCGTACCGTGCGGTCCCGGCCGCCGGTGGCGAGGGTGTCGCCGTCCGGGGAGAACGCCACCGAGTTCACCCAGTCCCCGTGGGCGGTGAGGGGTTCGCCCGCGGGACGGGCCCGGTCGGGGTCGCTCACGTCCCACAGCCGGGCCGTCCTGTCCTGGCTGCCGGTGGCGAGGGTGCGCCCGTCCGGCGCGAAGGCCACGGAGGTGATCCAGTCCGTGTGGGCGGTCAGGGGCTCGCCGACGGGGCGTACGTCGTCCCGGTCGCGCACGTCCCACAGCCGGACCCTGCCGTCCGCGCCGCCGGTGGCCAGGGTGCGGCCGTCCGGGGCGAAGGCGACGGTGAGGACACCGCCCGGGTGCGCGTCCGGGAGGGTGCCCGCGGAGGTGGGGCGCGTCGGGGCGGAGACGTCCCACAGCCGTACGGTGCCGTCCTCGGCGCCGGCGGCGACCGTGCGGCCGTCCGGGGCGAAGGCCACGGTCAGTACGGGGGCCTCGTGGCCGGTGAGGTGGCGCGGCAGCGGGCGCGGGCGGCCCGGGCGGCGGACGTCCCAGAGCCGGACCAGGGCGTCGTCGGTGCTGGCGGCGGCGAACAGGCGGCCGTTTCGGCCGTACGCCACGGAGGTGAGCGGGTTGGTGAAGTCGGTCAGGACGTTCTCCGGCAGATGCCAGACGCGGACGCCGCGGTCGGCGCCGGTGGTGGCGAGGGTACGGCCGTCGGGGGCGAACGCCAGGTCCCACAGGCCTTCCGTGTGCCCGGTCAGCGGCTCGCCGATCTGCTGCGGGTACGCGGGGTTGGCCACGTTCCACAGGACCACGGTGTCGTCATGTCCGGCGGTGGCCAGCGTGTGTCCGTCGGGGCTGAACGCCACGGCCCACACGGCGGCGGTGTGCGTGGTGAGCGGGTCGCCCAACGGGGTCGGGCCGCCCGGTGCGGACACCTCCCACAGGCGCACCGTGTCGTCGTAGCCGGCGGTGGCCAGGGTCCGGCCGTCCGGGGAGAACGCCACCGACCAGACCGCCTCCTCGTGTGCGCGCCCCGGCTCGCCGAGCGGCCTCATCCCGTCGTCGCCGGCCAGCCTCCACAGCCGTACGGTCCCGGTGTAGCCGGCCGTGGCGAGGGTGCGGCCGTCCGGGGCGAAGGCGACGTCGCGGACGCTGCGGGCGTCGGCGCGGGCGGGTTCGCCGAGCGGTGCGGGCCTGGCCGGGTCGCCCACGTCCCACAGGCGGACGGTGCCGTCGTCGCCGGCGGTGGCCAGAGTGCCGCCGTCCGGCGCGAAGGCGACGGCGACGACGGTCTCCCCGTCGTGGGTCACCAGGGGCCGGCCGACGGGCCGTGGCCGCTCGCGTTCGCGTGCGTCCCAGAGCCGGACGGCGCCGCCGTGCCCGGCCGCGACCAGCAGGGCGCCGTCGGGTGAGTACCCCACGGCGCCCACCGGTGCACCGGTGATGCGCAGCGGCTCACCGAGCGGCTCGCCCGCGCCCGGTCCCGCGGTGTCCCACAGTCGGACGGTGCCGTCGTGGCCGCCGCTGGCGAGGGTCTCGCCGTCGGGGGCGAACGCCACCGCGCTGCCGACGCCCTCGTGCCCGGGCAGCCGGGTGGACAGCACCCGGCCCGCGTCCGTGGTGAGCCGGGTCCGCAGCTCGGGGGTGGAGCGCATGCCGAGCGCGGCGACGTCGAGCCGGGCGGTCAGCGCGGTGTTGGTGCCGCGCAGCCGGTCGGCCTCCGCGGTGATCCGGCCGAAGACGGCGTCGTCCCGCTCGGCCTGGGCCGTGGCCCGCGCCCTGAGGGCGACGACGGCGGTGCCCGAGGCGACCAGCACCAGCAGGGCGAGGGCGGCCGACAGGCCGCGCCGGAGCCGTACCGCGCGCCGCCGCCGTCCGAGCGAGGCGGCCAGGAACTCGCGTTCCACCGGGGTGAGTTCCGCACTGCGGTGGTCGCGCGGGAAGGCGTCGTGGGCGGCGGACAGGCGCGAGCCCGCGTAGAGCGCGGCGCTCTCCCGGCCCAGGGTCAGCCAGGTGCGGGCCGCTTCGGACAGCGCCCGGTGGACGCGCAGCCGGTCGCGTTCGGCGTCGATCCAGCCGCGCAGCCGCGGCCAGGCCGTGATGAGCGCCTCGTGGGCCAGTTCGACGGTGCCGTCGTCGAGGGTGAGCAGCCGGGCCCGGACCAGCCGGTCCAGCACGGCACGGGTGCCGTCGGGGTCGCCGAGGTCGAGTTCCGCGTGCTCGGCGGGCCGCCGGGTGTCGGGGGTGCCGTCGCCCGGCGCGACGAGCCGCAGCAGGACGCGTCGGGCCAGGTCGGCCTGGGGGGCGGTGAGTTCGCCGTACGCCTCCTCGGCGGTACGGACGACGGCGCCGCGCAGCTGGCCGGCCGCCTCGTACGCGGACTCGGTCAGGGTCCGGCCGGTGCGGTGCCGCCAGGTCTCCAGCAACGCGTGCGACATCAGCGGCAGTCCGCCCGGCGCGTTCTCCACCTCGTCGAGCAGCCGTGCGGTCAGGGAGCGTTCGACGACCAGTCCTGCCGCGGCGGCCGGCCGGACGACGGCCTCCCTCAGCTCCTCCCGGCACATCGGGCCGACGAGCAGCGTGGCGTCCTGCGACGCCGCGGTGAGGCCGGGGTGTTCGGCGCACCGCCCCAGGAAGTCGGCGCGTACGGCGATCACCACCCGCAGTGAGCTGCCGGGTGCGGTGGCGGCGAGCAGCCGGTCGACGAACGCGTTCCGCTCGTCCGGGTCCGCGCAGAGGGTGTACAGCTCCTCGAACTGGTCGACGATCAGCCAGGTGTCCGCGTCCGTGTCCGGGACGGGGGTCAGCCGGCCGGCGTGGGTGCGCGACGGGTCGGGGCCGGGGGTGAGGATGCGTACGGCCGCTGGGGCCGCGGGTGCGTCCGGACCGTCCCCCGGCGCGCGCAGGCGGGGGATCAGGCCGGCCCGCAGCAGGGAGGACTTGCCGCTGCCGGAGGGGCCGAAGACGGCGGTGAAGCGGTGCCGGCGGGTCAGGTCGGCCAGCCGGTCCACGAGCCGGTCGCGCCCGAAGAAGAGGGCGGCGTCGTCCGGTTCGTACCGTGTCAGGCCCCGGTACGGCGGCCGGGCACCCTCGTCCGCGGCGGCGAGGGCGGCGGCCTCCGCGCTCGCCTCGCGCCAGCGCCGCTCCCACTCCCGCGGGTCGCCGCCGCAGACGTCGACGTAGGCGAGGGTCACCGCGAGGGTGGGGAGCTGCCGGCCGGCCGCCGCCTGCGACAGGGCGGTCACCGAGAACGGGACCTTCTCCGCCATCGTCCGGTACGTCGGGCGCCCCACCGACTCCCGCAGGGCGCGCAGTTCCGCGGCGAACCGCTGCACCGGTCCGGCCCCCGGGTCGAGCCGTCGCTCCCGGCGTCCCACTCCGCGTCCGCTCACGTGTCCCCGCCCGCCCCGTCGTCGCTCGTCGCTCGTCGCTCTCGGTTTCCGTACGGGCGCCCACGGTAGGGAGCCGCCGGACGGGGCGGCAACCGGACAGGTGTTCAACGGGGGGTGGCGCACGGGGAGTCCACGGTGTCTTCACCGCGGTTCCGCATGGCTCCGCGCCGTTCCGTGCCGTGCCGTGTCCATGGGCCTCACCGTGTCGTTCCGCGTTGTTCAGTGCCGCGTCCGGGCTGCTGAACAATGGTGTGCCGCGGTGGAATCGGTGGCCGGGGGAGTGCGGGACGGCGCGACCGCCGTGTCCGTCGCGGTCGCGCCGCCCCGCACCCGTTTCGCCCCGCTTCGGGGAAAGGCACACGAAGGAATTGAACGAATGACTCCCGGCATCCTCCGCCGACCGACGAGCGTCACCCTGGCCGTGGTCCTGCTGGTGCTGGGGACGCTGACCGCGGCCGTCGCGGGAACAACCGATCAGCACGCGGGGCAGACCCTGATGCCCGCCCTGTGGCTCGCCTGTGTCTGGTTCGCGGTACGAGCGGGCCGCGGGCGGCGGATCGCCCGTACCACGGCCGCCTGTCTGACCGTGCTGACCCTGCTGCTCGCGGCCCCGTTCGCGCTCGTCGACCCGCTGTACGGCGGCCTCATCCTCCTGGTGGCCGCCGTTCTCGCGATCCCGGGGCTGTTCCTGCTGTACGCGCCCGCCGCCGAGGCGTACGTCCGCTCGCGGCAGGGCGACGCGAGGCGCGAGCCATGACCCACCCGCCGTACGAGCCGGAGCACCCCGCGTTCGAGTCTCCCGGCCGGGGATCCGCCCCCCACCGCCTCGCGGGAGCCCCGGGAGCCCGATCCGCTCGCCGGGGGGGCGGGACGGTGGACCTGACCGGCCACCGGTGATTGCCGCGGCGGCGTCGGGGCACCCGTGCGCACTGTGCACGGACGAGACAGGATCCTGGTGACCGGCTGGTTCAGCTTCCTGCACGGGGAGGCGACCGCCGGGGACGTGCTGGCGCTGCGGCGGGTGGAGGAGGTGCTGCGCGGCGCGGGGCTCGCCTACGACGTCGTGTGGAGCCCCGGGTTCCGGGCGGATGGGCGGCACTTCGCGGACGTGGACCCGGCGGCGTACTCCCGGCTGGTCTTCGTGTGCGGCCCGGCACACGGGCCGCAGGTCGAGGAGGTGCACCGGCGGTTCGCGCACTGCGTGCGGATCGCCGTCGGCGTCTCCGTCGTCGACCCGGAGTCCCCGGCCGTGACCGGCTTCCACCAGGTGCTGGCCCGGGACGCCGCCGGCGCGGCGCCGACCCTGGACCTCGCGGCCCGCGCGCCCGCGCTGCCCGCCCGGCCGGTCGTCGGGGTGGTCCTCACCCACGGGCAGCACGAGTACGGGGGGCAGCGGCGGCACGAGGAGGTCGCCGCGGGGCTGACGCGCTGGCTGGCCGGCAAGGACTGCGCCCGGCTGGAGCTGGAGACGCGGCTCGACGCACACGACTGGCGGCTGTGCGGCACGCCGGCCCAGCTGGAGGCCGTACTGGCCCGGCTGGACCTGGTCGTCACCGACCGGCTGCACGGACTGGTCCTGGCGCTGCGGGCCGGGACGCCCGCGCTGGCGGTGGACCCGGTCGCGGGCGGTGCCAAGGTGACGGCGCAGGCGCGCGCCTGCGGCTGGCCGGCGCTGGTGGCCGCCGAACGGCTGGAGGAGGGCGTGCTGGACCGGTGGTGGGACTGGTGCCTGACCGACGGACGGGAGGAGGCCGGGCGGACCGGCGCCGGGTTCCGGTCGGCCCGGCCGCTCCCGGACGCCGCGGACGCGCTGGTGGCGGCGCTGGGGGCGCGGGCGGCCCGCCGGTAGGGGGCCCGCCCCGCCGTGGTGCCGGCCCGGCCCGGGCGGCCGCAGCCGGGCGGGAGCAGGCCTGGCGGGAACGGGCCGGGCGGGAGCAGGCCGGGCGGCGCGGGCATCAGGATGTGCGCCACCAGCTCCTTCGTCTCGTACCCGTCGTGAGTGCGGCCTGGGCTGCTGCGAGGTTGTCGCGGCTGGTGAGGGTGTGGGGGTGATCGGGTCCGAGGAGCCGTTCACGGTCGGCGAGCACACCTCGGTGCAACTCCACCGCTTCCTCGAAACGACCGAGGCCGCACAGGGCGTTCGCGAGGTTGCCGCGACTGATGAAGGCGTCGGGGTGGCCGGGTCCGAGGACCCGTTCACGGTCGGCGAGCGTGCCCCGGTGGAGATCCGCGGCCTCCTGGAACCGGCCGAGGCCCTCCAGGGTGTTGGCGAGGCTGTTGCGGCTCATGAAGGTGTCGGGGTGATCGGGTCCGAGGAGCCGTTCACGGTCGGCGAGCGCACCTCGGTGCAACTCCACCGCTTCCTCGAAACGACCGAGGCCGGTCAGAGCGTTCGCGAGGTTGCTGCGACTGTTCAGGGTGCGGGGATGATCGGGTCCGAGGACCCGCTCACGGTCGGTGACATTGCGCCGGTGGAGATGTGCCGCTTCCTCGAAACGGCCGAGGGCCTCGAGGGCGTAGGCGAGGTTGTTGCGGCTCATGAAGGTGTCGGGGTGGTCGGGGCCGAGGACGCGTTCGTAGTCGGTGACGTTGCGCCGGTGGAAGTCCGCGGCTTCCTGGTACCTGCCGAGTCCGCGCAGGGCGTAGGCGAGGTTGTTGCGACTGGTGAGGGTGTCGGGGTCGTCCGGGCCGAGGACGCGTTCCCGGTCGGCGAGCGCGCGCCGGTGGAGATCCGCGGCTTCCTGGTACCTGCCGAGTCCGCGCAGGGCGAGGGCGAGGCTGTCGCGGCTGCGCAGGGTGTCGGGGTGGTCCGGGCCGAGGACGCGTTCCCGGTCGGCGAGCGCGCGCCGGTGGAGATCCGCGGCTTCCTGGTACCTGCCGAGTCCGGACAGGGCGTTGGCGAGGCTGTTGCGACTGGTGAGGGTGTCGGGGTGGTCCGGGCCGAGGTGACGGGACGTCGCGTCGAGAAGGTGCCGGCACAGGAGGCGCCGCTCGGCGGCGGCTCCGGCGTCGCCGAGGACGTCGGCGAGCTGTTCGAGGACGGCGCGGTCGGCGGGGAGATTCTCACGGGTGGCGCGGTCCAGGAGAGGAGGCAGGTGGGCGGTGAGGAGGCGAGCGGTCACCCAGCCCGCGCGTTCGGCCCGGACCGTGTCGTCGACGGCGCGAACGAGGTGGGCGTGCAGGGCGGTCAGCCAGTCCTCCCGGTCGTCCTCGGGCACGGCACGAGCCATGACTTCGCGGACCAGCGGATGCAGCAGAACGCGGCCGCCGCCTGTGCCCTCCGTCCCGCCACCGGTCGCGCTGTTCGTCGTCGGCGAGGTGACGAGGCCGTACTGGTCCAGGCCGGCGAGCGCGGACTCCAGGGCCGTAGCCGTGACGGCTTGGCCGGTGGCATCGGCCAGGAGCCCGGTTGTGATCAGGGAGAGGGGAATGGGTGCGGCTTCGAGCAGGGCCAGGAGCTGGAGCAGGGGACGCGCCTGGGTCCTTCCGTCGGCATGCAGCTGCTCCAAGGAGAGATCCCAGGTGTGACGGACGACCGCGCGGGCCACGGCGGGGTCGGCGGCCTGGGGGTGGGCGGCACCGATCAGGTCGCCGAACTCCTGCTCCAGAGCGTGGTGGTAGGCGGTGAAGGTGGTGTAGCGGCTGACGGGAGAGGCGAGGTAGTGGCCGGCCGCCTTCAGGGCCAACGGCAGACCGCCCAGCCGCGCTCCGAGGGCCCGGGCTTCTTCGGGTGTCCCGGCGTCCGGTGCCGCGTCGTACAGGACCGAGCCTGCGGCGGCAGCGTCCAGCGGCTGCAGATGGACGATCTCGGCTTCACGGCCCCAGGTGGCCGGGGCGGTGTCGCGGCTGGTGACCAGGAGCAGACCGGCGCCGCCAGGACGCAGCCATCCCCGGTAGGCGGCCACCGGATCACTGCGCGTGCCCACGTCGGCCGGGGTGTCGGCATTGTCCACGACGATCACCCATCCCGGCGTCGATGTCAGGTGCTCCCAGACGACGTCGACCAGCACGGTGCGTCCCTGCTGGGCTTCGCTGAGGCGGATGTCGGCGAGCCCGAGGAGCTGGGCGACACGGGTGAGGTCGTCGGCGAGCCGGGCGCGGTCGCCCTGCCAGCGCACCCAGAACACCGCCTGCCCCGCCTGCTCGGCTTGGCGGGCTGCTTCGGCGGCGAGTGTGGTCTTGCCCAGGCCGCCCGCCCCGCACACCACTGCCAGCCCGCCTCCGCCCTCCCGGGTGAGCCGGCGCAGCGTGGCGATCTCCTGGTCCCGGCCGCGTACGGGGGTCTGCGGCCGAGGCGGCTGGTAGGAGGAATGCCGGGCCGCGGTGGAGATCCAGGCACGGCCGGTCCCCGCCCCTCCCGTCGGCGCCTCCGCGTCCGCAGGGGTGCGGAGGGGGAAGAGGGAGACCAGCAGGCTGATCAGGCCGACCACGCCTCCGACGACGCCGGAGGTCTGATCCGCCTTGTCCAGCCCGAAGCGGGTGGCCGCCCAGACGACCAGTCCCACCAAACCGGCCGGCAGCAGCGCCAGCATCAGGCGCCCCGGCACCGACCGCCACCGCCCCGTACGCCATCCTGTCGCCACCACTCGGCCCCCTTCGGTCCCCTCTCGGCCCCTCCTTGCGACCGGAGCATCGCCCAAGGCCGGTTGCGCCCGGGCCCCGATCGGTACTTCGGTACGCAGCCGTGACCACGCAGCCGTGGCCACCCGGCCGGCAGGCCGGCAAGGTGACGTTGGAGTGGCGGGCCGACCCCGCGTCCCCTCGGCGCGGAGTCGGCCGGTGTGGTGGTGGGCGGGGGCGTCAGCCCGTGTAGCTGCGGGCGGTCGAGTCGCGCTGGGCGGGTTCCAGTGAGCGCAGGCGGGCCTCGACCTCCGGCGGCAGCACCCGGCGTTCGCGCAGTACCCACGGCAGGGCGGCCGTGGCCTCGGCGAAGGCGCGCAGGGACGCGGTGTCGCGCGGGACGGTGCGGGCCAGGTGGAGGGTGCGGCGCAGGGCCGGGCCGGCCGGGCGGCGCAGCCAGGTGAACCACAGGGTGTTGCGGATGCCGTGGGCCCGGCGCAGCGTCGCGTCCCGGACGACCGAGGGGTGGTGGTGGATCGTCAGGTCGTCGGCGTACGTCAGCCACCAGCCGTTCGTCGCCAGGTCGGCGGCGAGCAGCTCCTCCTCGCCGCCCAGCCACAGCCGGGGGTGGAAGCCGCCCGCGGCCCGGAAGGCGTCGGTGCGCAGTACGGTCGCGGCGGCCAGGAAGGACCCGAGGGCCGGTCCGGGGAGCCAGTCGGGGCGGGGTACGGGCGAGTCGCGCAGTTCTTCGACGATCGGGTCCTCGGTGCCGTCGGGTTCGACGACGATGCGGGCGGTGACCGAGCCGACCGCCGGGTGCCGGTCGAGCAGGTCGGCGGCCCCGGACAGGGAGCCCGGCGCCCACCAGGAGTCGTCGTCGCAGAAGGCGACGTAGGGCGTGGTGACCTGACGCACCGCCAGGTTGCGGCCGACGGCGCCGAGGTTGCGGCCGGGGCGCAGGAGCCGTACGTCCGGGTGGTGGCGGGCGACCGCGGAGGCGGTGCCGTCGGTGGAGGCGTTGTCGGTGACGATCACCGGGGGTTTCTCGGGGAGTTCGGCGAGGCGGTCCAGGGTGCGCAGGAGTTCGGGGCACCGGTTGTGGGTGATGACGACGACGGTGGTCCGGGTGTCGGTCATGAGGTCGCTCCGCTCGCCGTGTCCAGGAGGCGGGCGGCGCGCTCCACGTGCGGGGGCAGGGGCCTGCGGGCGCGCAGGGCGGCGGGCAGGCGGGTGAGCGTCTCGCGCAGGGCGCGCCGGGCGTGCGGGTCGTGGCGGGCGTCGGCGGCGAGGGCGCGGGTGCGGGCGAGGGCGTACGGGAGGGGGCGGCGCAGCCAGGCGGTGAGGAGTTCGTTGCGGCGTACGACGGCCGGGCGGTCGGTGCGGGGGCCGGGGTCCGGGTGGTGGTGGGCGACCACGTCGGGGCAGTGCGTGACGCCCCAGCCGCGGGCGGCGAGGTCGTAGGCGAGGAGGGTCTCCTCGGCGCCGAAGAAGAGCAGCGGGTGGTAGCCGCCGGCGTCGAGGTAGGACGTGCGGCGGGCGACGGCGGCGCAGCCGAGGTAGCCGAGGACCTGGGTGCCGGGCAGGTCGGTGGCCGGGCCGAGGGGGGAGGCGGCGAGCAGGTCGTTGAGGGGGTCCGCGGCGTCGTCGGGGCCGACGAGGGTGCGGGCGGCGAGCAGGCCGAGCCGGGGGTGTTCGTCGAAGTGCCGGGCGGCGGTGGCGAGAGCGCCGGGTGCCCACCAGGAGTCGTCGTCGCTGAACGCCACGTACGGGGTGTCGAGGGCGCGGACGCCGTGGGTGCGGGCGAGGGCGCCGCGGTTGAACGGCAGGGCGAGCAGGCGGACCTTCGGGAAGTCGCGGGCCAGCATGGCGCGGGTGTCGTCGGTGGAGGCGTTGTCGACGACGAGGACCTCGGGGCGTTCGGGCAGGGCGAGCAGGTGGCGCACGGTGACGGCGAGGCTCGCGGAGCGGTTGCGGGTGGCGATGACGACGCCGACGGGGGCGGGCCGGGTGGGGTCGGCGTGGGAGTGTTCGCGGGTGGTCGACGGGCCGCGGTTCGTGGCGTGGTTCATGGTGCCTCTTCCAGGGCGTCCAGTGCGTCGAGGGCTGCCAGGACGTCGTCGGTGGTGATCCGCAGCAGCGCGGGGTCGGGCTGGTGGCCGTGCGGGTCGCCGTGGTCGCCGTCCGGGCCCGGGTGCCACAGGGTGCGGTGCCGGGGATGGTCCGGCGGGCCCCAGCGGCTGGGCGGGACCGGGCCGAACAGGGTGACGGAGGGCGTGGCGTGGGCGACGGCGAGGTGGGCGATGCCGGTGTCGCCGCTGACGACGGCGCGTGCTTCGGCCACCAGGGCGGAGAGCCGGTCGTGGGGCAGGCCTCCGCCGAACACGTCCGTGTCGGGCAGGTGGGCGAGCTTGGCCAGCCTGGCCACCAGGTCGGCCTCGTCCGCTCCCCCGGTGACGACGGCCCGGCGTCCCCGTGCGCGCAGCGCCTCGGCGACGGCCGCGTACCGTTCCACGGGCCAGCAGCGGGACGGGGCGCCGGCGCCGGGGTGCAGGACGACGGCGCCGGGGGCGGGGGACGGTAGGTCAGGACGCGGCAGCCGCAGGTCGGCCGGGTCGGCGGCGATGCCGTACGCCCGCAGCAGCCGGCACCACCGGTCGCGCTCGTGCTCGTCGGCGTACCAGGGCGGCCCGTCGACCTCCGGGGTCCCGGGGTGCGCGAACGCCAGCAGCCTCAGCGGGCGCAGGCCCGTCAGCAGGCGGTGGCTGGGCGGCCCGTTGCCGTGCAGGTCGACGGCGACGTCGGGGGGCGGGCCGGTCCAGTCGAGGGTGCGCGGGACCGCACGGCCGGGCTCGGCGGCGGGCAGCAGCCGGTCCACGGCACCGGTGGCCGCGACGACGGGCGCCAGCTCGGCGGGGGTCGCCAGCACCAGCTCATGCCCGGGGTACGCGCGGCGCAGCGCGCGCAGCGCGGGCACCCCGGCCAGCAGGTCACCGAGCCCGAGGGCACGCAGAACGAGCAGCCGGGGGCGCGCCCGCCCACCGCCCTCGTGCCGCCCCGCGTCCGAGGCGGCGTACGCCGCACCGACGTCGGGCGGGTGCGCCATCCCAGCGGACGGCGGATGCACGGGGTCGCCCGTCACGGGCCCACCGGCGGACGCGGGAGGCCCCGACCCGCCCGCCCCGGCACGTCCGGCGGACACCGCCCGCGTCCCCTCCCCCGGCACCGCACCGCCCGTGGGCGGCCCTGTCCCCCGGCCCACAGACGGCCCGCCGGGCGCCATCGCGCCGCGCGCCGGGCCGACGGCCACCGGACCCACGTCGGGCGGGTGCGCCATCCCGGCGGACGGCGGATGCACGGGGGCGCCCGTCACCGGGCCGCCGGCCGAGGCCGGGGGTGCGGTGCCGTGCGTCGGCGGGCGACCGGCGGACGGCGGGCGACCGGCGGACAGTGGGCGACCGGCGGACAGTGGGCGACCGGTGGACGGTGGGGCCGTGGCTCGGCCGCGCTCCGTGGCCGGAGTGCCGTGCGTCATCGCACCCCCTCGGCGGCGCGAGCCATCAGGGCCGTGGAGGAGCGGCCGTCCAGGTAGGGCAGGAGGACGGCCTGGCCGCCCCACTCCTGGAGGAGGCCGGCCTCGGGGAGGTCCGCGCCCGCGTAGTCGCCGCCCTTGACCCAGACGTCGGGGCGCAGGTCGCCGAGGAGGCGTTCGGGGGTGTCCTCGTCGAAGACGGCGACGGCGTCGACGCAGGCGAGGGCGCGCAGGACGCGGACCCGGTCGGCGAGGGGGTTGACGGGGCGGCCGTCGCCCTTGCGGCGCTGGACGGAGGCGTCGGAGTTGACGCAGACGACCAGGCAGTCGCCGAGCCGCCGGGCGGCCTGGAGGAGGCCGACGTGACCGGCGTGCAGCAGGTCGAAGCAGCCGCCCGCGGCGACCACCGTGCCGTGCTGGGCGCGGACGCGGGCGGCCAGGGAGTGCGGATCGTCGGTGTCGGGCGGCGAGGACGACGGCGGGCCGGAGTCCGCGGGGGGCAGGGCGCCCGCTCCGCCCGCCGCGACGAACGCCGTCGCGGCGGCCACGGCGCCCTCGACGGCCTCCCCCACCAGCGCCCCGTCGGCGAGCAGCCCGGCGGCGGTGGCCGCGAACCGGTCGCCCGCGCCGCAGGAGTCGCCGTGGTGGGCGGCGGGTGCGGGGACGAGCAGGGGGTGTTCGCCGTAGGAGAGGAGGGCGCCGCGGGCGCCGAGGGTCACCGTCACCGCGGCCACCCGCCAGTCCCGTACGAGGGCGGCGGCGGCGAGCGCGGCGGCGCGCAGGCCCCCTGGGGAGTGCCCGTTCCGGGGCGCGAAGCCGTGCGCCTCCTTCTCGGCCGGTGTCACCAGCCGGGTGCCGGGAACCGGCGAGCCTCCGCGCGGGTGCGGGTCCCAGACCAGCGGCGGGCGGGCGGCCAGTACGTCCCGCAGGGCGTCCGCCGTGCCGCGGCCGTAGTCGGAGACCAGGACGGCCCGGGCGGAGCGGAGCGCGGCGCGGGCCTCGTCCGTGGCCTCGCGAGCCCGGCCGCCGCCCCGGTCGAGGCGGACGACGGGCCGGTCCTGCGCCAGGACGCGGGTCTTCTCGGGCAGGGTGCCGGTCAGAGGCAGAGGGATCAGGGTCAGCCAGGGGGCGAGGAGTTCGCGCAGGGCCGTGCTCGCCGGGTCGTCGCCCGCGCCCGTGATCAGCGTGACCTCGCGGCCGTCGCGGGCGGCGAGGTACGCGGCGAGCGCGGCGCCGCCCGGACGTACGCGCTCGGCGCACTCCGACACGACCGGGACGGGCGCGTCGGGCGCCAGCCGGTCGGCGGAGCCGGTCAGGTCGCGGTCCAGCAGGGCGTCGCCGACCACGACCAGGGGGGTCCTGTCCGTCATGCGTCCCGTCACCTCCGCGTTCCCTTGCCGCGTGCTCCCGGTGCGCCTCGTGCGCCCCGTAGGCCTCGTTCCAGTGCGGCGTCGAAGGCCGCGCAGATCATGTGCACGGCGACCAGGTGGATCTCCTGCACGGTGGCCGCCGAGGGGGCCGCCACGCACAGCGACTCGTCGCTGCCCGCCATGAGCGGGTTGGGCTCGCAGCCGGTGAGCGCCCACACGCGTACCCCGGCCGCGCGGGCGGCGTCGGCCGCGGAGAGCAGGTTGGCGCTGGCGCCGCTGGTGGACAGCAGCATCAGGACGTCGCCCTCGCGGCCGTGGGCGCGCACCTGGCGGGCGAACACCTCGTCGACGCCGTAGTCGTTGGCGATGGCGGTGGTGGAGGACGTGTCGGCGTGCAGGGCGATCGCGGAGAACGGCGGGCGGTCGTCGCGGTAGCGGCCGACGAGTTCGGCGGTCAGGTGCTGCGCCTGGGCGGCGCTGCCGCCGTTGCCGGCGGCCAGCAGCCGGCCGCCGCCGGAGAGGACGGCGGCGAGCCGCGAGCCCCAGCGCTCGGTGATGTGCGCGGAGGCGCGGAACGCCCCCAGCGCCTCCTGGAGTTCGTCGCAGTGCCCGACGACGGGCGGGGTCACGGTCATCACGCCACCTCCTTCGACAGTGCGTGGTCGGCGAGGGTCAGGCGGTAGACCTGTTCCGCGCCGTCGGCGACGCGCGCCCAGGTGTAGTGCCGCAGGACGCGGTCGCGGCCGTTCCTGCCGTACTGGCGGCGCAGCCGTTCGTCGGCGAGGAGTTCGCGGGCGGCGTCCGCGATGGCCTCGGGGTCCTGCGGGGTGACCAGGCGGCCCGTGGTCCCGTCGGCCACGGAGTCGCGGTGGCCGCCGACGTCGGTGGCGAGGACCGGCACGCCGCACGCCATCGCCTCCAGCGGCACGATGCCGAAGGGTTCGTAGACCGGGGTGCACAGCACCAGGTCGGCGCTGCGGAGCAGGGCGGGCATGTCCTCGGGGTCGATGGCGCCGAGCAGCCGGACCCGGTCGGCGACGCCGGTGCGGCGGGCGAGCGCGGTCAGGCGCTGTGCCTCCGGGTCGGCGTCGAGTCCGCCGGCCGGCGGGCCGCCCGCGACGAGGAGTTCGGCGTCGGGGATCCGGGCCAGGGCGCGGATGGCCTGGTCGTAGCCCTTGCGGGGCACGAGCCGGCCGCAGGCGAGCAGCCGGTGCCGCTCCGTGCGGGCGGGGGTGCGGCCGGTGTCGGCGGTGGGGTGGAAGTGCTCGGCGTCCACGCCGCAGGGGACGACGGACACCTGCCGGGGCGGTACGCCCATGTCGCCGAGTTCGACGACCTCGTCCGTGCAGGTGGCCAGGACCCTTTCGCAGGCGCGGCCGAGCTGCCGTTCGATGCCGATGCGCTCGTACGGGCTGGTGTCCCGCATGCCCTGGTGGCGCCGCTTGACGGTGCCCAGGGCGTGGAAGGTCTGCACGAGGGGGATGCCGTGCGGCCGGGCGCCGATCCGGGAGGCCATGCCGGACATCCAGAAGTGGGCGTGCACCACGTCCGGTGTCTCCCGCGCCCAGGCGCGGGCCAGGTGGGCGCCGAAGGCGGGCATGTGCGGGAACAGTTCGTCCTTGGGCACGGCCGCGGGTGGTCCGGCCGGCACGTGCTCGACGACCGCGCCGCCGGGCAGCGGCACCCGGTCGGGCAGAGCGGTGGCGTCCCGGCGGGTGTAGACCGTGACGTCGTGGCCGCGCTTGGCCAACTCCTCGGTGAGACGGGCCACGTAGACGTTCTGTCCACCGGCGTCGACGCCGCCGAGCGCGGCGAGCGGGCTCGCGTGCTCGGACACCATGGCGATCCTCATCGGGTCACCTCCTTCAGCAGCCGCTCCCAGTCGTCCAGGAAGCGGGACAGCCCGTAGCGGGACAGGGCCGCCGCACGGGCCCCGTCGCCGACGGTCCGCGCGTGCAGCGGGTCGGCGAGGAAGTCGCGTACGGCGTCGGTCAGTACGTCGATGCGGTTGGAGACCACCCCGGCGCCCGGGGGGACGGCCTCGGTGACCTCGGTGGTGGCGAGGGCGACCACGGGCATGCCCAGGTGCATGGCCTCCAGGAGGGACAGTCCGAGGGAGGTCCAGCGGACGGGGTGGACGTAGAGGCGGCGGCGGGCCAGTTCGGTGTGCAGGTCGCCCTGGGGGACGTCCCGCGTGCGGCAGCGGTCGGGGTCGACGCCGATGTGCTCGGCGAGTCCCTCGGTGCGCATGCCGAAGACGTCGAGCGGGGCGGCGCGGGAGAAGGCGGGGAGCAGGTCGGTTCCGGTCGTACGGCCGCGCCGGATCGGCTCGTTGACGACGACGGCGGCACGGTCCAGCTCGCCGGTCCAGCGGTGGCCGGGGTCGACGATGCCGTGTTCGACGACGGTCGTCGGCGTGGGACCCGCGTCCCACATCAGCCGGTTGAAGTGGGTGACGTGGACGAGGGTGGTGACGTCGGGGAGGTCGGCGGCGGGGTGGCGGGTGTCGGGCACGTCACCGTCGGGGGCGTTGTGCTCCAGGTAGACCAGCGGGGGGCGGCGCCCGAGCCACTGGTCGACCAGGGCGAGTTCGTGCGGGCGCTGGATGATCACGAGGTCGATGTGCTCGTCCCGCAACCGCTCCGGGGGTACTTCCACGACGGAGTCGGGCCAGTCCCAGGTGCGGGCGCGGCCGAGGCCGTCGGGTCCGCGGTCCGGGGTGACGGGGACGAGGTAGGTGTGCGGGCCCTGCACGAAGGCCGTGGTCCACGACCCGTGCACGTGCCAGATGAGGATCCTCATGCCTCCCCCAGGAGTTTCTCGACGGCCGCCGCCACGTCGGTCGCGGTGACGGTGTTCAGGCAGGGGTGGCCGGGGACGGGGCAGTCCCGGGCCCGGCTGTCGGCGCAGGGCGCGTCCTGGTCGCCGAGCAGGACGTACGGGACGCCGTACGGCCGCCAGCGCTCGGCCGGCACGACGGGTGCGAACAGGGACACGACCGGGGTGCCGACGGCGGCGGCGAGGTGGGCGGGCGCGGTGTTGCCGGTGACGACGACGACGGCGCCCGCGAGGACACCGGCCAGTTCCGGGGCCTCGGTGCGGCCGCCGAGGTCGGTGCCGTGCTCGCCCGCGACGTACGCGGTGAGGCCGCGTTCGTCGGGGCCGCCGGTGACCAGCACGCGGTGCCCGGCGGCGGCGAGTTCGCGCACGGCCTCGGCGCCGCGCTCGGGGCTCCAGGCGCGGGCGGGGACGCTGGCGCCCGGGTGGAGGATGACGTAGGGGCCGGGGCCGGTCAGGTCGTCGGTGCGGGGCGGGGTGCGCACCCGCAGGCGTCCGTCGTCGGGCCGCGGGAAGCCCGCCGCCTCGGCGAGGTCCAGCGCCGCCTCGGCCTCGTGGGCGTGCGGGGCGCGCTGGTGGCGCAGGTCGAGGAGGGAGCCGGGGTAATCCACGCTGTCCGCGGCGATGTGCCGGACACCGGCGAGGCGCAGGACCAGGGCGGTGGGCAGCGGGGACTGGTGGAAGGAGGTGAGGATCAGCGCGGTGTCGGCGTCGATCCGGTCCACGAGCGCGTCGATGTCCGCCCGGCTGACGTCGGGCGGCTGGAACCCGCCCCACGGCGCGTCCCACACCAGCACCTCGTCCACGCCGGGCAGCAGGCGGGCGGCGGGCGCGCCGCGCGACCCGCACAGCAGCGTGACGTGGTCGGCCCGGGCGGCGACGGCCCGTACGGCGGGCCCGGCGAGCAGCACGTCGCCGAAGCTGTCGAGCCGCGTGACGAGCGCCTTCATCGCGGCCTCCCGCGGGTCTCCACGGTGGCCTCGGTCCTCGCGGCCCCAGGCCTGCGGGCGGGGGCCGACGCCGAGGCGGGGTCGGGGGCAGTCCCCTCGGCCTCGGGGGCGGTCCCGTCGGCGCCGGCGGTCGACGCGGCACCATCCACGCCGCTGGGAGCGGGAGCCGACGCCAAGGCGGGGTCGGGGGCGGTCCCGTCGGCGCCGGGGGCGGTCCCGTCGGCGCCGGCGGCTGACGCGGCACCATCCACGCCCCTGCGCGGCCTCCCACCGGGCCCCACCACGGCACCAGCCCCGGCCGCCCCAGGCCCAGACCCGGAACCGGACGCGGAAGCGGTTCCCTCGGCAGCAGCGGCCGTCGCGGTGCCCCCCACGCCCGTGGCGGGCGCCCCCTCCTGCCGCGTTCCGTCGCCGTCCGTCCCGAACGCCGCCTCGACGGGGCGTTCGTCCACGAGGACCCGGCCCCGGGGCGGGCCGGCGAGTACCGCCCGTACGGCGGTCAGGAGGTCCGGGGCGACGTGGGCCGCGGTGGCCGTCTCCTCCGGGCGGGTCCGCGCGTTGGGGACGAGGATGCCGTGGGCGCCCGCGCGTTCGGCGGCCTCCGTGTCGGCGCCGATGTCGCCGATGACGACGCAGTCGGCGGGGGTGGTGCAGATGCGTCCGGCCGCCCAGAGGACCAGGCCGGGCCGCGGCTTGCGGCAGTGGCAGCCGTCGTCGGGGCCGTGCGGGCAGACCGCCCAGACGTCGAACGGGCCGATCAGGTCGTCGATCCGCCGGTTGACGCGGCGGACGTCGGTGTCGCTGACGAGGCCGCGGGCGACGCCGGACTGGTTGGTGACGACGCCGACGCGGATGCCGTGTGCGCGCAGCAGCGCGACCGCCTCCCGGGCGCCCTCGACGGGCCGGACCCGCTCGGGGTCGCCGTTGTAGGGGACGTCGTGGACGAGGGTGCCGTCGCGGTCGAAGAGCACGGCCTTGACGGGGCTCATGCGGCCACCTCCCGCCAGGCGGGGGCGGCACGGTGGCGCCACAGTCCGCTCAGCCGGTGCCAGGTCGCGGCGGGCGGGATGAGCACGCTGGTGACCAGCATGGTCGTGACCTCGTGGCGGGTGCGCGGGCCCGGGGCGATGCGGACCCAGGCGAACTCGGCGGTGCCCGCGGCCCAGCCGAGTCCGGCGAGCGCGGCGGTGCGGGGGCGGCCGGCGGCGGCGAGCGCGAGGGCGGCCACGCCGGCGGCGGTGATCGCCGCGTGGCGCCGTATCCGGCCCTTGGGCGCGACCGCCTTGGCCCACCAGTCGGGGCCGTGCAGCCGCCGCATCAGGGCGTCGTCGGCGTTGCCGCGCTGCTGTTTCAGGGACACCCAGCGGGAGGCGTCGCGCACGGGGTGGCGGGTGGTGCGGCGGCCGCGCCGGATGCGCCAGCCCGCGTCGAGGACGCGCAGCGCGAGGTCGGCGTCCTCGCGGAAGGCGCGGGTGAAGCGTTCGTCGAAGCCGTCGACCTCCTTGAGCACGTCGGTGCGGTAGGCCATGTCGGCGGTGATCCACTGCGCCCGCGCGAGTCCGGCGGTGCCGCGCTCCCAGTCGGTGGGGCGGCGCTCGCCGGGCAGCGGGACGGCGATGACGCCCTGCACGGCCCCGGTGTCGGGGGCCGCCTCGGCGAGGTCCTGGACGAGTTGGTCGCACCAGTGCGGGCCGACCTGGACGTCGTCGTCGAGGAAGGCGGTCCAGGGCGAGGTGACCGCGCGGAGGCCGGTGTTGCGGGCGGCGGCGGGCCCGCGGCCCCCGCTGCGCAGCACCACCGTGCGCTCGCGCAGGTCGCCGAGGACGCTCAGCGGGTGTTCCAGCGCGCCGGGGTCCGCCTCGGGGTCGGGCCGGTCGTCGACGAGGATGATCTCGTCGGGGCCGGGTCCGGTCGCGGCGGCCAGCGCGGCCAGGCAGTCGGCCAGCGTGTCGCGCACGAGGGTGGGGACGACCACGGCGTAGCCCGTCCCGGGGCCGCCGGTCGCGGGTGTGCCGGTCATGCGAACGCCTTCCCCCGGCGCACCGCGAACGGTCCGATGGCCAGCAGGTCCACGGGTGCGGAGCCGAAGCACTCCAGCGCGTCGCGCGGGTCGTCGACCATGGGCCGCCCGGCGGTGTTGAGGCTGGTGTTGACCACGACCGGCAGCCCGGTGCGTCGTTCGAAGGCGTTCAGCATGCGGGCGACGAGCGGCTCGCGGCGTTCCTCGACGGTCTGGATGCGGGCGGTGCCGTCGACGTGGACGACGGCGGGGATGCGGTCGCGCCAGGCTGGGGCGACGTCGTGCACGAAGAGCATGTACGGGCTGGGGACCGGCCCGGTGAAGATGTCGGCGGCGCGGTCGGCCAGCACCATCGGCGCGACCGGACGGAACTCCTCGCGGCCCTTGACGTGGTTGAGCCGCTCCAGGTTCTCCGCGCGGCCCGGGTGGGCCATCAGGGAGCGGTGGCCGAGGGCGCGCGGCCCGAACTCGCTGCGGCCCTGGAACCAGGCGACGACCCCGTCCCGGGCGAGTTCCTCGGCGACGGTCTCGGCGATGTCGTGCGGCTCCTCGTAGGGGATCGCGGCCGTCTCCAGCCAGGCGCGGATCTCCTCGTCGCTCCAGCCCCGGCCGAGGTCGGCGCCGGGCATGGGCTCGGGGACGGCGTCCTGCGCGGCCAGGTGCAG
The DNA here is from genome assembly GCF_055603605.1 of Streptomyces sp. NPDC037271. Taxonomy (NCBI): domain Bacteria; kingdom Bacillati; phylum Actinomycetota; class Actinomycetes; order Kitasatosporales; family Streptomycetaceae; genus Streptomyces; species Streptomyces sp. NPDC037271. Next base: position 155,625 of record NZ_JBVJVN010000009.1, on the reverse strand, counting down.
GGCGCCGCCGAGGGCCGTGCCCGCGTCGCCGGCGGCGGGCTGCACCCACACGTGCCGGTACGGGCCGCGGGCGGCGATCCTCGAGTTGGCGACGCAGTTCAGCGCGACGCCGCCCGCCATGGTCAGCGCCTCTCCCTGGGCCTCGCGGTGCAGCCAGTGGACGAGTTCGAGGAGCAGTTCCTCCAGTACGGCCTGGGTGCTCGCGGCGAGGTCGGCGTGGTCCTTCGTCCAGTCCTCGCCCTTGGCGCGGGCCGGGGCGAGGGCCGCCCAGTCGACGCCGTGGGCGCGGAAGCCGCCGTCGCCGGTGGCGTGGACGTGCTCGCGCAGGCGGTCGAGGTGGCGGGGGGTGCCGTAGGAGGCGAGGGCCATCACCTTGTACTCGTCGCTGCTGCGCAGGAAGCCGAGGTGCTCGGTGAGTTCCTCGTAGACCAGGCCGAGGGAGTGCGGGAGGGCCTGTGTGGCGAGGGTGTCGAGCTTGCCGTCGCGGTAGCGGCCGGCCAGGTGGGAGGCGGACTCGCCGCGCCCGTCGAGGACGAGGACGTCGTTGTCGGGGTGTGGTGAGGCGGGTCCGGCGGAGGCGGCGTGCGCCACGTGGTGCGGGACGAAGACGACCTGGTCGGGGTCGAGTCCGGGCAGCGCCTCGGCGAGGAACTCGGGGGCGCGGCGGGCGTACTCCAGCCGCAGCGGGTCCCAGGGGTCGTCCAGGCCCATGTCACGGGCGGGCCGGGCGAGCCCCGGGTCGAAGGAGTACGCGACGGCGTCCAGTTCCTCCGGCCGCACCCCGGCGTGCTCCAGACACCACCGTGCCGACAGCTCCGGTACCTCCCACGCGGAGAAGGGCACCGGGCGCTTGCCGTGCTTGCGGCGGCTGAAGCGCTCTTCCTCGGCGGCCGCGACGGTCCGGCCGTCGACGACGAGTGCCGCGGCCGGGTCGTGGAACAGGGCGTTGATACCGAGGATGCGCATGGGGGGTGCTCCGTCCCGGGCGACTACTGGCGTCTCTCTGGGCTCGCGGGTGCCGCACTGCGGCTGACTCAAACACTTGGAGACAACTCGGTTCCGGATATGACCGGACATGTCACCGTCTGTGAGTGTCCGCGGTGGGGGGTCAGGCCGCGACGGAGTGCGCGAACCAGCCGATGGTCCGTTCCAGCCCCTCGCTCCAGCCGACCCGCGGCTGCCAGCCGAGCCGTTCCCGGGCCAGGGTGGTGTCGGGCCTGCGCCGGGCGGGGTCGTCGACGGGGCGTTCCACGAAGCGGATCCGGGAGCCGGAGCCGGTGAGTTCGACGACGCGGCGGGCCAGTTCCAGCATGGTGATCTCGTCGGTGCCGCCGATGTTCACCGGCCCGGTCTCGCCGGACGCGGCGAGTGCCAGGACGCCGTCGACGGTGTCGTCGACGTAGCACAGGGAGCGGGTCTGGCCGCCGTCGCCGGCGACGGTGAGGGGCATGCCGTCCAGGGCCTGCGCGATGAAGGTGGGCACGGCGCGGCCGTCGCCGGTGCGCATGCGGGGGCCGTAGGTGTTGAAGATGCGGACGATGGCGGCGTCGGTGCCGTGCACCTGGCGGTGGGCGGTGACCAGGGCCTCGGCGAAGCGCTTGGACTCGTCGTAGACGCTGCGGGGGCCGATCGGGTTGACGTTGCCCCAGTACGTCTCGCGCTGCGGGTGCTCCAGCGGGTCGCCGTAGACCTCGGAGGTGGAGGCGAGCAGGAAGCGGGCGCCGTCGGCGCGGGCCCGCTCCAGGGCGTTGCGGGTGCCGGTGCTGCCGACGTCGAGGGTCTCCAGGGGCAGCCGGAGGTAGTCGGCGGGCGAGGCGGGGCACGCGAAGTGCAGGACCAGGTCGAACCGGCCGGGCAGGCCGCGCAGGGCCGCCGGGTCGGTGGCGTCGGCGTGGACGAACCGGAAGCCGCGGTGCCGCTCCAGTTCGGCCACGTTGCCGCGGGAGCCGGTGGCCAGGTTGTCCAGGCACACGACGTCGGCGCCGTCCGCCAGCAGGCGGCCGCACAGGTGGGATCCCACGAACCCGGCTCCGCCGGTCACCAGGGCCCGGCGCCAGACGCGTCCGCTCAAGGGGCTGCCGCCCACGGGGCTCTCGCTCACGGGGTCCTCCTCACTCTCGGCGTCACGTGCGTGCCGGCTGAGTAACCCGATGAACGGCCCCACTACCTCGAACATACATTCGACCAACCACTATAAACTGCGTATATACTCGCTATGTATAGTCCTCGCATGCCTTCGCTGACCGGGAAGATGACCAAAACGGGGACCAGGTTGCGTGCACTCGCGACACTCGCGGCCGCCGCCTCACTGACACTCGCACTGAGCAGCTGTACGAAGCTGGAGACGGCCTCCCCCAGCTCCGTCCGGGGCGCGGCGGGCACCCGGGCACAGGCCGGGTTCGGCACCGTCGACTGCGGCCGCGTCAAGTGCATCGCGCTGACCTTCGACGCCGGACCGAGCGAGCACTCCGCCCGGCTGCTCGACATACTCAAGGAGAAGAAGGTCCCGGCGACCTTCTTCCTGCTCGGCAAACGGCACATCGACACGTACCCCGAGCTGGTCAGACGCATGGCCGACGAGGGTCACGAGCTGGCCAACCACACCTGGACGCACCAGATCCTCACGGACGCCGAACCGGACGAGATACGCGAGGAACTGGAGCGCACCGACAAGGAGATAGAGCGCCTGACCGGGCGGCGCCCCACCCTGATGCGCCCGCCGCAGGGCCGCACCAACGACACGGTGCACGAGATCTGCCGCGAACTGGGGCTGGCGGAGGTGCTGTGGAGCGTGACCGCCAAGGACTACACGACGAACGACTCCGACCTGATCACCGAACGCGTCCTGAAGCAGTCGTCCCGGGACGGCATCATCCTGCTGCACGACCTCTACGACGGCACCGTGCCCGCCGTGCCCGGGATCATCGACGCGCTCAAGAAGCGCGGCTACGTCTTCGTGACGGTGCCCCAGCTGCTGGCCCCCGGGAAGGCCGAGCCGGGCAAGGTCTACCGCTAGGCCCTACGCCCGGTCACGCGGCCGGTTCCCTACGATCGCTCCGTGGCCATCTTCTCGCTCGAACGCACCGCCCCGCTCCCCCTCGACGAGGCCTGGCGCCGGCTCACCGCGTGGCAACGGCACGGGGACGCCGTGCCCCTGACCCGGGTCACCGTCACCACCCCCGGGCCCACCCGCCCGGGCACGGTGATCGTGGCCCGTACGGGTGCCGGCCCGCTCACCTTCGACGACCGGATGGAAGTGACCGTCTGGCAGCCACCGCAGGACGACACCCCCGGTCTGTGCCGGCTGGAGAAGCGCGGCCGACTGGTCGGGGGCTGGGCCGAGATCGAGGTCCGTCCCGGCCCCGGCGGCCGCACCCGCGTCGTGTGGCGCGAGGAGCTGCGGGTCCGTCTCCTGCCGTCCGCCTTCGACGGCGCGCTGGGCGGCGCGGGGCGGTACGTCTTCGGCCGCACGGTCAACCAGTTGCTGCGGCGTCCGTGAACCACCGGTGGCGTACGGGGTACGGGTCGCGGACGGGATCGCGCCGCAAGCCTCGCGGCGGGCGTTTCCCGCGTACCGTGCCGGCATGTCTGCCAGAGCACGCACCCTCGTCCAACTGTCCGTGACCGCTGCCCTGTTGAGCCTGGCCGTGGCGACACCGGCCGCCTCCGCCGACCAGGGAGAGGGCGCCGCGGTCCCGCTGCGCATCGCCACCTACAACATCCACGCCGGCACCGGATCGGACGGCGTCTTCGACCTCGACCGGCAGGCCGCCGCACTGCGCGCCCTCGACGCGGACGTGATCGGCCTCCAGGAGGTCGACGTGCACTGGGGTGCACGCAGTCAGGGGCTGGACACGGCCGAGGAGTTGGGGCGCCGGCTCGGCATGCGGGTGTCGTTCGCCCCCATCTACAGCCTCGACCCCGTGGAGGCCGGCGACCCGCGGCGCGAGTACGGCGTGGCGGTGCTGTCCCGCTACCCGGTCCGCTCCGCGACGAACCACGAGATCACACGCCTGTCCACGCAGGACCAGACCCCGGTGCCGGCACCCGCGCCCGGGTTCGGCGAGGTGACGCTCAAGGTGCGCGGAGTGCCGGTACAGGTGTTCGTGACCCACCTTGACTACCGGTCCGACCCGGCGGTGCGGGTGGCGCAGGTCGCCGACACGCGGCGGATCATGGCGCGGGAGCGGGCGGAGCTGCCGGGGGCACGGCAGGTGCTGCTGGGCGACTTCAACGCCGAGCCGACGGCTCCCGAACTGGCCCCGCTCTGGCGGGAGCTGCGCGACGCCGGCACGGGCACCGGTGGCACGTATCCGGCCGCGGCACCCGTCAAGCGGATCGATTACGTGGCCGTGGGCGAGGGCGTGCGGGTGCGCGGCGCCTCGGTCCCGGCGGAGGCCGTGGCGTCGGACCACCGGCCGGTGGTCGCGGAGGTGTCGCTGACCAGGTAGGGGTGCGGTCCTTCGCTGGTCAACGCGCATCCGCTTGTCGGGCCACCGTGTACGCGGGGGCCCGTCTGGGCCCGCCGGCCCCACGTGTAGCGGGATGGTGACGGTGGCGGGCCTGGCGCCGGGGTCCAGGCCCGCCTCAGCCGGACGTCTCGGAGGACTGATGCCTCCCTTGCAGGCCACCGGAGAGCGCGTTCGGCACTGCCTGCCGCCCTCAGGTCAGCTTCTTGCGCTCGTCCGCGGCGCGAGGCGGCTCGTGAAGCCACCCGCTACAAGCCGTTCGTACGCGCGGATGACTCCGTCCGGCACGTCTTGCGTGATCATGAAGCCTTGCGCGGGGTAGATCAGCAAGCGCTGCAGCGAGCCGACGAGCATGTCGACGACCAGCCGTGCGTCCTGGATCCGGTCGACGTACGCGGGAAGGGTCATGGAGGCCGACGCGCTGACGAATTCCACCCCCGGCCACAGCTTCCGGGCCGTTGCGTAGGCGCGACGTTCCTCGTACGGCTTGCTGACGAGGAGTACGGAGGATGTGTCGATCCCCTGCTCTTCGAGCAGCGCACGGGAGAGGGTGATGTTCTCCCCCGTGTTCCGCGCCCGCGGCTCAACGAGGATCGCAGTGGCCGGAACCCCCAACTCCACCGCCCGCTCACGGTAGTGCTCAGCCTCTCCGCGCGGCATACGGTCGCGAGTGGTGCGGCTGGTCGCTCCGGTGAAGACGACCAGCGGCATCATGCCCCGGTGGTACAGATCGGCGGTCGTCTCCGCGACGCCGAGATCATGGCTGCCCAGCCCGATCCCTACGGAGCAGGGGCGCGGTTCATGGCCCATTCGCTGGAAGTCCCACAGTCGTTGAGCATCTGCCCATGCCTGTGCCGAGATCACTTGCGCTCGTCCCCCGGTTTCGCCGAGTCGGGAACCTCGAAGTCGTACGTCGGGCCTACGCTCGGCTCGACCTGCCGCCGCACGAGGTGCTTCATCTGCCCGACGGCCTCGCCGCCGAGATTACGGCAAGCCAGATCGCCACCTCCGTCTACGCGGTCCACGATCCCGACGAGGGCAAGCTGCTCTACGCCTCCGCCGGCCGCCTCCCGATCCTCGCGCTCCCAGCCTGGGAGCTGCGGGTCAAGGGTCAAGCAGGAGTCGGCCCTGATCAGGCCACCGACTCGATGCGCCCCGCCGGCGACGACGGCCCGTCGTGGTGGATCGGGGTGTGGGCGCCGGTCAGGGAGGCGCCCGTGCCGCCGCGGCGGGTCGCGACGATCTCGGCGGCGATGGACAGGGCCGTCTCCTCGGGGGTGCGGGCGCCGAGGTCGAGGCCGATGGGGGACCTGAGGCGGGTCAGCTCCAGGTCGCTCACGCCGACCTCGCGCAGGCGTGCCTCGCGGTCGAGGTGGGTGCGGCGGGAGCCCATCGCGCCGACGTAGGCGACCGGCAGGCGCAGGGCGAGCTTGAGGAGCGGTACGTCGAACTTGGCGTCGTGGGTCAGGACGCACAGCACGGTGCGCGCGTCGACCTCGGTGCGGCGCAGGTACTCGTGCGGCCACTCGACGACGATCTCGTCCGCGTCGGGGAAGCGGACCTGCGTCGCGAAGACGGGGCGGGCGTCGCACACCGTCACGTGGTAGCCGAGGAACTTGCCGGCGCGGACCAGTGCCGAGGCGAAGTCGATCGCGCCGAAGACGATCATGCGGGGTGCCGGGACCGAGGACTCGATCAGCAGCGTGAGCGGCGCTCCGCAACGCGAGCCCCGCTCGCCGATCTCCAGGGTGCCGGTCCGGCCGGCGTCCAGGAAGGCGCCCGCCTCGGCGGCCACCGTGCGGTCCAGCTCGGGGTGGGCGCCGAAACCGCCGGTACGGGTGCCGTCCGGGTGGACGACGAGCGCGCGGCCGGTCAGTTCCGCCGGGCCGCGCACGATCCGCGCCACCGCCGCCGCCTCACCTCGCGCGGCGGCGGCGAGCGCGGCGGCCAGCGCCGGACGGGCGGGGTCGTCCGCCCGTACCGGGGTGACGAGGATGTCGATGATCCCGCCGCAGGTCAGACCCACGGCGAAGGCGTCCTCGTCGCTGTAGCCGAAGCGCTCGACGACGGTTTCGCCGTCCTGGAACGCCTGCCGGCACAGCTCGTACACGGCGCCCTCCACGCAGCCGCCGGAGACCGAGCCGATCGCCGTGCCGTCGGCGTCCACCGCGAGGGCGGCGCCGGGCTGGCGCGGGGCGCTGCCGCCGACGGCCACCACGGTGGCCACGGCGAAGTCGCGTCCCTGCTCGACCCACCGGTCCAGCTCCTCGGCGATGTCCAGCATCTGTCGGTCTCCTTTGACGAAGGGTGGATGACGGGTTCCCGGGCAGCGGCTAGTGCACGCCCAGCCAGCTCTCGATCGGGTTGAGGGCGAAGTAGACGATGAAGATCACCGTCAGGGCCCACATGAACGCGCCGATCTCCCGGGCCTTGCCCTGGGCGGCCTTGATGGCGACGTAGGAGATGACGCCGGCGGCGACACCCGCGGTGATGGAGTACGTGAACGGCATCAGGACGACGGTCAGGAAGACCGGGATCGCGGTGGCCCGGTCGGCCCAGTCGACGTGCCGGGCGTTCATCATCATCATCGCGCCGATGACGACCAGGGCGGCGGAGGCGACCTCCTGCGGCACGATCGCGGTGATCGGCGTGAAGAAGAGGCAGGCCGCGAAGAACAGGCCGGTGACGACCGAGGCGAGTCCGGTGCGGGCGCCTTCCCCGACGCCGGTCGCGGACTCGACGAAGACGGTCTGGCCGGAGCCGCCCGCCACACCGCCGATCGCGCCGCCGGCGCCGTCGACGAACAGCGCCTTCGACAGGCCCGGCATCCGGCCCTTGTCGTCGGCGAGCTTCGCCTCGGTGCCGACGCCGATGATGGTGGCCATCGCGTCGAAGAACCCGGCCAGCACCAGCGTGAAGACGATCATGCCCACCGTCATCGCGCCGACCTCGCCCCAGCCGCCGAACTCCAGGTCGCCGAAGAGCGAGAAGTCCGGCATCGAGACGGCGCTGCCGTGCAGCTCGGGGGCACCGTTGGCCCACTGCTTCGGGTCGATGACCCCGGTGGCGTTCAGTACGGAGGCGACGATCGTGCCGGTGACGATGCCGATCAGGATCGCGCCGGGCATGTCGCGCGCCTGGAGCATGAAGATCAGGAGCAGGGTGCCCGCGAAGAGCAGGACGGGCCAGCCGGCGAGTTCTCCGGCGGGGCCGAGGGTGAGCGGGGTCGCCTTGCCCGCGTGGACGAAACCGCCCTTGACCAGGCCGATGATGGCGATGAACAGGCCGATGCCCATGGTGATGCCGTGCTTGAGGGCGAGCGGGATGGCGTTCATGATCATCTCGCGGAGCCCGGTGACCACGAGCAGCATGATCACCACGCCGTACATCACACACATGCCCATGGCCTGCGGCCAGGTCATCTGGGGAACGACCTGCCCGGCGATCACCCCGGACACCGAGAGTCCGGCGGCCAGGGCGAGGGGCACCTTGCCGACGAAGCCCATGAGGAGCGTGGTGACCGCCGCGGCGAGCGCCGTCGCGGTGATCAGGGCCTTCTGGCCCAGGGTGTCCCCGGCGGCGTCCTTGCCGGACAGGATGACGGGGTTGAGCAGGACGATGTACGCCATCGCCATGAAGGTGGTGGTACCGCCGCGCACCTCACGCGCGACGGTGGATCCTCGGTGGGTGATGTGAAAGTACCGGTCGAGCCAAGACCGGCCGGCGGGGACGCGGGAACCCGCGCCCGCGTCCTCGGCGGTGGTCTTGGGCTCCACTGACTGCTGGGTCATGGGGCCGTCTCCCAAGGTTCATAGGTGCACCCGAGTCGACCGCCGGGGCGGTCGCGGGATTTGGGATGGGTACGACCCGGGGGACGGCCCGAGGCGAACGCGTGTGCGGTGGTGCGTGTGCAGTGATGCTCGTGTTGTGGTGCATGTGCAGTGCTGCGGTCTGCTGTGGTGCATGTGCAGTGCTGCGGCCTGCTGTGGTGCGCGTGCAGTGATGCGTGTGCGGTCGTGCTTCAAGCACCGCGAGCGGAGCGGTACTCGGGCTGTGCTCCGGGCGGCGCGGAGTGTGTGACGTTCCGTGCGCCGCCCGGAGTCCTTGTCACGCCGTGCCGGTGAGGTGTTCCGGTCGTACCGGCGTGCGGTCGAGCGCCAGCCCGGTCGCGTTCCGGATGGCCGCGAGGACCGCCGGGGTCGACGACAGGGTGGGTGCCTCGCCGATGCCGCGCAGCCCGTACGGCGCGTGGTCGTCGGCGAGTTCGAGCACGTCGACCGGGATGGTCGGCGTGTCGAGGATGGTGGGGAGCAGGTAGTCCGTGAAGGAAGGGTTCCTGACCTTCGCGGTCCTGGGATCGACGACGATCTCCTCCATCACGGCGATGCCCATGCCCTGGATGGTGCCGCCCTGGATCTGGCCGATGGCGGAGAGCGGGTTGAGCGCCTTGCCGACGTCCTGGGCGCAGGCCAGCTCGATCACCTTGACCAGGCCCAGCTCGGTGTCGACCTCGACGACGGCGCGGTGCGCGGCGAAGGAGTACTGGACGTGGCCGTTGCCCTGGCCGGTGCGCAGGTCGAAGGGCTCGGTCGGCCGGTGCCGCCACTCCTCCTCGACCTCGACGGCCTCGCCCTCCAGGACGTCCACGAGGTCGGAGAGGACCTCGCCGCCGTCGGTGACGACCTTGCCGCCCTCCAGGAGGAGTTCGGCGGTGGCCCAGGCCGGGTGGTAGGAGCCGAACTTGCGGCGGCCGATCTCCAGGACCTTCTCGCGGACCAGCTCGCAGGCGTTCTTCACGGCGCCGCCGGTGACGTACGTCTGCCGGGAGGCGGAGGTGGAGCCGGCCGAGCCGACCTGGGTGTCCGCCGGGTGGATGGTGACCTGGGTGACGCCCAGTTCGGTGCGGGCGATCTGCGCGTGGACGGTGACGCCGCCCTGGCCGACCTCCGCCATGGCGGTGTGCACGGTGGCCACCGGCTCGCCGCCGACGACCTCCACGCGGACCCTGGCCGTGGAGTAGTCGTCGAAGCCCTCGGAGAAGCCGACGTTCTTGATGCCGACCGCGTAGCCGACGCCGCGGACGACGCCCTCGCCGTGCGTGGTGTTGGACAGGCCGCCGGGCAGCTGCCGTACGTCGGCGCCCTCGCTGGACTCCCACTGGCGCTCCGGAGGCATCGGCATCGCCTTGACGCGGCGGAGCAGTTCGGCGACCGGCGCCGGGGAGTCGACCGGCTGGCCGGTGGGCATGACGGTGCCCTGCTCCATGGCGTTGATCCGGCGGAACTCCACCGGGTCCATGCCGAGTTCCTCGGCCACCTTGTCCATCTGCGCCTCGTAGGCGAAGCACGCCTGGACCGCGCCGAAGCCGCGCATCGCGCCGCAGGGCGGGTTGTTGGAGTAGAGGGCGATGGCCTCGATGTCCACGTCGTCGACCACGTACGGGCCGACGGCCAGGGAGGCGGCGTTGCCGACGACCGCCGGGGAGGCGGAGGCGTAGGCGCCGCCGTCCAGGACGATGCGGCACTTCAGGTGCGTGAGTTTGCCGTCCTTGGTGGCGCCGTGCTCGTAGTGGAGCTTCGCCGGGTGGCGGTGGACGTGGCCGAAGAAGGACTCGAAGCGGTTGTAGACGATCTTGACCGGCTTGCCGGTGCGCATCGCCAGCAGGCAGGCGTGGATCTGCATCGACAGGTCCTCGCGCCCGCCGAACGCGCCGCCGACGCCGGACAGGGTCATGCGCACCTTGTCCTCGGGCAGGCCGAGCACGGGCGCGATCTGACGCAGGTCGGAATGGAGCCACTGGGTGGCGATGTAGAGATCGACGCCGCCGTCCTCGGACGGCACCGCGAGGCCGGACTCGGGGCCGAGGAAGGCCTGGTCCTGCATGCCGAAGTAGTACTCGCCCTTGACGATCACGTCGGCGCGGGCGGCTGCCGCGTCGGCGTCGCCTCGGACGATCGGCTGGCGGTGCACGATGTTGGGGTGCGGGACGTGGCCGACGTGGTGGTCGTCGCGGTTCTCGTGGACGAGGAGCGCGTCGGGGGCGGTCGCGGAGGCCTCGTCGGTGATGACGGGCAGCTCCCGGTACTCCACCTTGATCTTGGCGGCGGCGCGGCGCGCGGTCTCCGGGTGGTCGGCGGCGACGATCGCGACCGGTTCGCCGTGGTGGCGTACCTTGCCGTGCGCGAGGACCGGGGTGTCCCGGATCTCCAGGCCGTAGGTGCGCACTTGGGTGGGCAGGTCGTCGTACGTCATGACCGCGTAGACGCCCGCCATGGCGAGGGCCTCGCCGGTGTCGATGGAGACGATCTCGGCGTGCGCGACGGTGGAGCGCAGGATCTGGCCCCAGAGCATGTCCTCGTGCCACATGTCGGACGAGTACGCGAACTCGCCGGTGACCTTGAGGGTGCCGTCCGGGCGGAGCGTGGACTCGCCGATGCCGCCCTTGGTCTGGGATCCCTGGGTGATTTTCGTGGGTGCGCCGGTGGCAGCCATGTTCAGACCCCCTCGGACTGGCGGGCCGCGGCCAGGCGGACCGCGTCCATGATCTTCTCGTAGCCCGTGCAGCGGCACAGGTTGCCCGACAGCGCCTCGCGGATGTCCGCGTCGGTCGGGTTCGGGTTGCGCTCCAGCATCTCGTCGGCGGCGACCAGCAGACCCGGCGTGCAGAAGCCGCACTGGACGGCGCCGGCGTCGATGAACGCCTGCTGGACGGGCGCGAGTTCGGTGCCCTCGCCGGTCTGCGAGTCGGTGCCCTTGGCCCGCCACCGCTTGGCTTCGTCGAGGGTGGTGCCGTTGCCCGCGCCGCTGCTCTCGCTGCTTCCGCCGCTTCCGCCGCTTCCGCCGTTCGCGCTGCCGCAGGCGCCGGTGGCGCAGCCCCGGGCGCGTTCCTTGGCGAAGTCGGCCAGGCCCTCGACGGTGACGACCTCGCGGCCCTGCGCCTGGCCGGCCGCGACCAGGCAGGAGCAGACCGGAACACCGTCCAGGCGGACCGTGCAGGAGCCGCACTCGCCCTGTTCGCAGGCGTTCTTGGAGCCGGGCAGGCCCATCCGCTCGCGCAGCACGTACAGCAGGGACTCGCCCTCCCACACGTCGTCGGCTTCCTGCGGACGTCCGTTGACAGTGAAGTTGACGCGCATTACGCCGCTCCCTCCGTGGTGTGGCGGGCGCCGCGGTACGACTCCCAGGTCCAGGTGAGCGTCCGGCGGGCCATGACGCCGACCGCGTGGCGGCGGTAGCTCGCGGTGCCCCGGACGTCGTCGATCGGGTTGCAGGCGGCGGAGCACAGGTCCGCGAACTGCTTGGCGACCGACGGGGTGATGATCTTTCCGTTGTCCCAGAAGCCGCCCTCGTCGAGCGCCGCGTTCAGGAACTCCTCGGCGGCCGTGGCCCGGACCGGCGTGGGCGCGGCCGAGCCGATGCCGGTGCGGACGGTGCGGCTCTCGGGGTGCAGGGCGAGGCCGAAGGCGCACACGGCGATGACCATGGCGTTGCGGGTGCCGACCTTGGAGAACTGCTGCGGCCCGTCGGCCTTCCTCACGTGCACGGCCCGGATCAGCTCGTCGGGCTCCAGCGCGTTGCGCTTCACGCCCTTGTAGAAGGCGTCGATCGGGATCAGCCGCCTGCCGCGCACCGACTCCGCCTCGACCTCGGCACCGGCGGCGAGCAGCGCCGGGTGGGCGTCGCCGGCCGGTGAGGCGGTGCCGAGGTTCCCGCCCACGCCGCCGCGGTTACGGATCTGCGGGGAGGCGACCGTGTGCGAGGCGAGGGCGAGTCCGGGGAGTTCGGTGCGGAGGTGTTCCATGATCCGGGTGTACGGGACGGAGGCGCCGAGTCGCACGGTGTCCTCGCCGACCTCCCACTCGGAGAGGTCGCCGATGCGGTTCAGGTCCATCAGGTACTCGGGCCTGCGATGGTCGAAGTTGATCTCGACCATCACGTCGGTGCCACCCGCAATCGGCACAGCGGTGGGGTGCTCGGCCTTCGCGGCGAGCGCCTCCTCCCAGCTGGCGGGGCGAAGGAAGTCCATGACCGGCTCTCTTCTTCGTCTTCGTCTGGTGAGTCGTACAGATTGAGCCAATCCGTGTGCGGCGGGCCCGGCTCGTTCAAGTGCTGTTCACGTGGGGTGCGCTCAGTACACCGGCCGGTGCTCCACCAGGGTCAGTCGCAGAAACCATGAAGGAGTTGGCTGGCCAGCGCGGGCATCTTGTAGATTCGTATGAATGGAGGTCCTCAGTCACCTCCTCGTTTTCCTCCGGAAACGGGCGACACAGCCGCGTGACCTGGAACACTTCGAGACAAAGAACGGCGGCGACGAGAATGCGGCTGCGCGCACTGCTGGACACCGACGCGCTGGGCCTCAAGCTGCTCGGCGGCGAGGACGAGCTGGACCGCTCCGTGCGGGGCGTGATGACCACCGACCTGCGGGACCCCAGCCGCTATCTCTCCGGCGGGGAGCTGGTCCTCACCGGCCTGGCCTGGCGCCGGGACGCCGCCGACTCCGAGCCTTTCGTCCGCCTCCTGGTGCAGGCCCAGGTGGCCGCCCTCGCCGCCGGTGAGGCGGAGCTGGGAAGCGTGCCCGAGGACCTGGTGCTGGCGTGCGCGCGGCACCGGCTGCCGCTGTTCGCGGTGAACGAGTCGGTCGCCTTCGCGACCATCACCGAGCACGTCGTCCGCCAGGTGTCCGGCGAGCGGGCCGGCGACCTCGCGGCCGTGGTGGACCGGCACCGCCGGATGATGACCTCCGGCCCGGCGGGCGGCGGCCCCGACGTCGTCCTGGACCTGCTCGGCTCCGACCTCGACCTGCGGGCGTGGGTGCTGTCCCCGACCGGGCGTCCCGTCGCCGGCCCGAAGGACGCGGGCTCCGCCCTGTCCTCGGAGGTGTGCGCGAACCTGGCGGCGGAACATCTCGCGGCCACCCGCGCGGGCCGGCGCGCGCCGCACCGGGTGGCCCTGGGCGCGACGACGTACAGCCTCTTCCCGGTGCACGGCTCGGGGCACCGCCCGCCCGCGGCCGGCGCGGGACGCCTGCCGCAGGCCCCCCGGGACGTGCGCGAGACGGTGCTGTCCGACTGGCTGCTGGTCGTGGAGGCGGACGCCGGGGACTGGGCCGAGGAGCGGCTCGACCTGCTGTACGGCGTCACGCAGCTGATCGCGGTCGAACGGGACCGCCGGGACGCGGCGCGCACGGTGCGGCGGCGACTCGCGCAGGAAGTCCTGGAGCTCGTGCAGACGGGCGCCGCGCCCGCCGAGATCGCGGCCCGGCTGCGGGTCGCGGCACCGGTGCTGCTGCCGGGCCTCGGCGCGGCCCCGCACTGGCAGGTCGTCGTGGCCCGCGTCGAGTGGGAGGACGGCACGGAAGGCTCGGCGGAGACCGGCCCGGTCGCCCAGACCCTGCTGGAGGAAATCCTCGTCGACCCGCTGGCCACCGGCCCCGAGCACGCCGACCGCATCGCGGTGGCGCACACCGGCGAAGAGGCCGTCGCCCTCGTACCGCTGCCGGCCGTCTCCAGCGAGCACGACGGCTCCGAGACCGGCATACTCGCGGACGCGCTGCTGGCGTCCGTCCAGGAACCGCTGTCGGCCGGACTCGACGGCGACGGGCGGGTCACGCTCGGGGTCAGCGCCGCCGTGCACTCGGCGGAGGGGCTGCGCGGCGCGCTGGAGGAGGCGCGGCACGCACGGCGGGTCGCGGCGGCGCGCCCCGGCCGGGTGTGCGCGGCCGGCCACCAGGAACTGGCCTCGCACGTCCTCCTGCTCCCCTTCGTCCCCGACGACGTCCGCCGGGCCTTCACCGCCCGGCTGCTGGACCCGCTGCGGGACTACGACCGCCGCCACCGCGCCGAGCTCATCCCGACGCTGGAGTCGTTCCTCGACTGCGACGGCTCCTGGACGCGCTGCGCGACCCGGCTCCACCTGCACGTCAACACGCTGCGCTACCGGGTCGGGCGGATCGAGCAGTTGACGGGGCGCGACCTGTCGCGCCTCGAGGACAAGCTCGATTTCTTCCTGGCACTGCGGATGAGCTGAGACCGCGGGGCGCCCGGAGGCCCGGAACGGTCCCAAACCTCGGGACCGGGAAGTCCCACGACTTTGTGAAAAGTTTCACCCATCCCCTTGGCCGGGCCGCCGGATCCGTGCTGAGATGCGGCCACCACTCGAGTGCTCGATGGCGTGCCAAGGGAGGGCGACGTGGCGCATTCCGCCATGGCTGGTTCTGGTTGGGGAACGACCGAAGGTGACGATCCGCTCCAGACCGCGGTATGGCGGTTGCGTTCGCGCGCCTGCTGGGCCGACGCGGCGGCCCTGCTGGAGCCGGTCACCGCGGCCACCGCCTTGCAGCGGACCGCGCTGCTGGTGGAGCGGTGCCTGTACACCGAGCAGGGCTGGGCGGAGGCCGAGGACGCGCTGCGCGCCGCCGAGGCGCTGGCCGACAGCGACGACGAGCGCGGAGCCGCCGCTTGCGAACGCGGGCAGCTCGCCTACGCCGCCACGGTGCACGGGGTGCGGGACCGGGCCGACGAGGCGCGGGCCGCGCTGGGCCGGGCGGCGGCGCTGATCGCGCCGGGGGCCGGGGGGCGGGCGCTGCTGGACTTCCGGCGCGGGCTGCTGGCGGAGAACCTGACCCGCTCGCCGCAGGCCGCCCGCGCGGCGTACCGGCGGGCGCACGCGGGGGCGACCGCGCACGCCGACCCACTGCTCCAGTCCTTCACCTGGCGCCATCTGGCCGGACTCGCCCTGCGGGAAGGGGAGTTGGCCGAGGCCCGGCACGGCTTCGCCGAGTCGCTGCGGATCCGCGAGGAGCTGGGGTACCTCGTCGGTACGGCGCCGGCGCTGGTGTCGCTCGCGGACGCGGAGGCCGAACCGGAGGCGTCGCGGCTGCGGGAGGAGGCGCGGCGGCTGTTCCGGCTGCTGGGCGGCGTGCCGACGTGGCTGGCCCGGCAGCTGGCACCGCCGGCGGCGGGCGCGGCGACGGCGTGACGGCACGCGGCCCGGCGGCGGGCGCGGCAACGGCGTGACGGCACGCGGCCCGGCGACACGAGCAGGACGCCGGGACGGCGCGCGGCCCGGAAACACGCGCAGAGCGCGACGCTACGACACACAGCCCGGCGACACGCACGAAGGACGACGCGGCAACACGCAGCCCGGCCGCCGTCACGGGAGCCTGCTCCAGCGCGGGGCCGTGACGGCCCAGGCGGCGTCCCACCCGGCGAGGTTGCGCCGTCGCAGCAGGAGCCCGGTGATCCCGTGGGCGGCGAGGCCGGTGAGGACGACGCCCAGGAAGGCGACGATCGCCCAGCCCATCGTGCGGCTGCGGATCTGCTCCGCGGTCAGCGGCGGCTCGGTGATCTTCCCCGCCGTGTCGACCCAGACCAGGACGGTGCTGCCGGCGGGCAGCCCCGGCTCGACGTCGGTCTTCCCGGTCCGCGTCTCGCCGCCCGGACCGGTGAACCGCACCTTGACCGGATACCGGGTCTTCCTCGCCTCGTCCGAACCGGGCTCCGGGTGGCGCGGGGCGTCGTGAACGAGGACCGCGGCGCGGTGGTCCCGGCTGACGGCCTCGTGCTCGGCGGTCCCCCGGTAGTGGCGGTAGGCGGTGTCGCCCACCGCGAACATCGCCGCCGGGGCCGCCACCAGCACGGCGAGCAGGAGCCCGAGGGCGACCCAGGCCTGCAGCAGGTCGGTACGGCGCCGCAGGGGGTTGCGCCGCCACCGCCACAGCAGGAGGTGCGGATGTCGTCCGGGGTCGGGAGCTGCGGGCGGTGGCTGTGCGGGAGGTATCTCACCAGCCACGGTGCGCCTCCTTCCTGGGTCGGGTTCCTGGGCCGGGTCCCTGGCTCGGGCTGCCGGAGCGGCGCCGCCGCCGGTGCGACGACGACGGCGAGGTCGGGTGGGATTCGGGAGGGGGCTCGGGGGTTCGGGGGTTCGGGGGTTCAGGGGGACAGGGGGACAGGGGTTCAGGGGGACGGCGGGACGGGGCCGTCGGGGTGGCCGGCACCGCGCCGGCGCAGCGAAGTTTTCCGTTGCCGGTCCGGACGGGCTCGGGCGTTCCGGCCGGGGCGGGTCCGCCGTCCGTTCGGAGGCGGGTCCGCCGTCCGTTCGGAGGCGGCTCGGGACGACGGTGGAGTGGCGGCCGGCGGATGCGGACAGGGCTGTGGCGCCGCCTCCGCGGGGAGCCCGCGGGGGCCGCGGGGGCCGCGGGCCGGTCGGCGGCCCCGGTGACGGGAGGCCACGTGGAGCCGGGGCCCCAGCCCACCCGGTGAGCCGCCGCGGAGCGGCCGGGACCCGCACACACCGGGTGAGTCGCCGCGGACCGCGGCCGCCGGGTCAGTGCGGGTGCTCGTCCGGTGGGTCCGTGCCCGTGGTCGACGGGTGGGAGTGCGCGGCCTCCAGGAGCTTGGCGGCGCCGCGCACGGCGGCCGTGTGCGGCGCGGGCACGCCACGCAGGGGTACGTGCAGCCTGTCGGTGAGGTGACAGGTGACCTCGGGACGCAGGGCGCCCCCGCCCGCGAGCAGCGGTCCCCTGCTCAGGGCGTCGACGGTGAGGGACGTACTGTCCTGCCGCAGCATCGAGGTCGTCATGTCGGCCACCGCCTCGCCGATCCGCGCGGCCGGGGTGACGTCGTCGATGTCCCCCGTGCCCAGCGCGGTGCGGCGCGCGTCGAAAACAGCGCCGTCCACCAGCAGGACCACCTCGGTCAGATGCGCGCCGATGTCGATCACGAGCAGCGGCCGGGACAGGTCCACGCCCGCCGCGAGGGCCACGGCTCGCGCGCTGGGGACGGTCAGCACGCTGCGCGGGCGCAGCACCTCCACGGCCGTACGGGCCTCGGCCCGGTAGGCGAACCCGTCCAGCACCGGCGCGGTCACCACGACCAGGGGACGGGCGAAGCGGGGCAGGCGGTGGCCGAGCAGCCGGTCGAGCATCCGCGCCGTGCCCTGGGTGTCGACGATGGAGCCGCGCTGGATGGGGTAGACCGCGCCGGTGCCGGGGAAGGTCACCGTCGGCACGTCGAGGATCATTCCGCGCCCGGCGACCCAGGCCCGGGTCCGGGCGCTGCCCATGTCGAGGGCCACGCCGCTGCACTGGCGGCACAGCGGCCACGGGCGGTGCCGGCCCGGGGCGGCGCCGGGCCGGCGGACCACGGTCATCGTCCGGCCTCCCGCACCTGCTGGCAGCGAGCGCAGTAGCGGGCCTGCGGCACGATCAGCAGGCGCTCGCGGTCGATGGGGCGCCGGCACAGATGGCAGATGCCGTAACGGCCCTCGGCCATGCGCTCGAGTGCGGCTTCCACGTCGGCGAGGACCATGCGCGCGGAGGCCGCGAGCTTGACCCGCACCTCGGTCTGCGCGGCGGACCGCCGCTGGATCAGCTCGTCGGCGCGGGACGGGACGGTCGCGATCTGCCGCAACTGCTCCTCGCGGAACAGCCGCTGCTCGTGAAGGCTGTCCCGGAGCGCGGCGAGGTCCTCGGGCGACAGCGGCGACACGAGCGTGTCGCGGTCGCCGATGATCTGGTTGTTCACCACTTCACCCACTTCACCCCTTGGGCAGGGCGGGAGACGAAGACTGGACGGGGACGGTGGTCAGGCGGCGGCGCGGCGCTGGCAGGCGACGCAGTACCGCGTGTACGGCAGGATCTCCAGGCGCTCCCCCGGGACGGGCTTGCCGCAGCCCAGGCAGGTGCCGTAGGTGCCGTCGTCGATACGGGCGAAGGCCTCCTCGATCTCCTTGAGGACCCGCTCGATGGCGGCCTTCTGCGCGGACATCAGCTGGTCGTCCGCCTGGCCGCTCTCCCCGAGGGCCTGCAGCTGGGTCAGCCGGGTGTTGCGGGCGTGTTCGAGGCGCTGGCGTGCCTCGTGGGCGGTCAGCCGCTCGGGGCGGGGTTCGATGCGGGAGGTGTCGAGCGACACGGCGAGTCCTCTTCTCGACAGGGCCTGCTTCTCGGAAGGGCCTGCGGGTACGGCGAGCGCCGGGGCCGAACGGACCCGGTCAGCCTCAACCATGGCCGGGCCGCCGGAGGAAACCCATCGGGCGCGGGCCCCATTTGCCCGGGGACGGAGTATCCACTCGGCGGCGTGCCGGGGCGGCCATATGGGTGTGCCGTGATCCAGAAATGGGGGTCGGAACCCATCGACCCGGCAGGGTCCGGGCGGGCAGGCTGGTCGTTTGCTCTGTCGCGATCCAGGCCGCGGCTCCCACCGAGGAGGGTGCGCGATGACCGACAGTGGAGATGACCGACAGTAGAGGCGTACCAGTCGACGCGTCGCAGAAGGAGGCGTACCCCCCGGTGTCCCTGTTCTGGCGGATCTTCGGGCTCAACGCGGTGGTGCTGGGCTTCGCCACGGCACTGCTGTTGTGGGCTCCGGTGACCGTCTCCGTGCCGGTCCTGCTGACCGAGGCGGTCATCCTGGTGGGCGGCCTGGGCGTCATGCTGGTCGCCAACGGCGCCCTGCTGCGCTGGGGCCTCGCGCCACTGGACCGGCTCACGAAGCTGATGACCACCGTCGACCTGCTGCGCCCCGGCCAGCGGCTGCCGGTGTCCGGCGGCGGTGAGGTCCCCGAGCTGATCCGCACCTTCAACGCCATGCTCGACCGGCTGGAGCACGAGCGGGCCACGAGCACTGCCCGCGTCCTGCTCGCCCAGGAGGAGGAGCGGCGCCGTATCGCGCAGGAGCTGCACGACGAGGTCGGGCAGAGCATGACCGCGATCCTGCTGGTCCTGGGGCGCGCCGCGGACGACGCCGACGAGCCGCTGCGCGGCGAGCTGCACCAGGCGCAGGAGATCACCCGGGAGAGCCTGGACGAGGTCCGCCGCCTGGTGCGCCGGCTGCGGCCCGGGGTACTGGACGATCTCGGTCTGATCAGCGCGTTGTCCTCGCTCACGCACGACTTCGCCACCCACACCGGGCTGCGGGTGGTGCGCCGGTTCGAGTCCGATCTGCCCGTCCTGGACCCCGAGACCGAGCTGGTCCTCTACCGTGTCGCGCAGGAAAGCCTGACCAACGCGGCCCGCCACGCGGACGCCGAGCGGCTGGAGGTGAGCCTCGGCCGGTCCGACGGCGCGGTGACGCTCGCCATCGCCGACGACGGCCGCGGCATCGAGGCGGCGTGCGAGGGCGCCGGCATCCGCGGCATGCGTGAACGGGCCCTGCTCATCGGGGCCGCCCTCGACATCACCTCGGCACCCGGTGCCGGCACCCGCATCCGGCTCACCGCACCCGTATCCAGGAAGCAGCCCTGACCATGCCCGACCCGTCCCTGCCCGAGCCGACCGTGTCCGGCCCGTCCGTGTCCGGCCCGCCCGCGGTGCCCGCGCCCGATCCGGCCAGGATCCGCATCCTGCTCGCCGACGACCACGCGCTGGTGCGTCGCGGCGTACGGCTCATCCTCGACCGGGAGCCGGATCTCGAGGTGGTCGCCGAGGCCGGTGACGGCGCGGAGGCCATCGACATGGCACGGACCCACGCCGTCGACCTGGCGGTCCTGGACATCGCGATGCCCCGGCTGACCGGCCTCCAGGCCGCCCGCGAGCTGGCGGCGCTGAAACCGGGGCTGCGCATCCTGATGCTGACGATGCACGACAACGAGCAGTACCTGTTCCAGGCGCTGAAGTCGGGGGCCTGCGGATACGTGCTGAAGTCCGTCGCCGACCGCGACCTGGTCGCCGCCTGCCGGGCCGCGATGCGTGACGAGCCGTTCCTGTACCCCGGCGCGGTGACCGCGCTGATCCGCAACTACCTCGACCGGGTCCGGCACGGCGAGGAGAGTGCCGACCACATCCTCACGCCCCGCGAGGAGGAGGTCCTCAAACTCGTCGCCGAGGGGCACTCCTCGAAGGAGATCGCCGAGATCCTCTTCATCAGCATCAAGACCGTTCAGCGGCACCGGGCGAACCTCCTGCAGAAACTCGGCCTGCGCGACCGCCTGGAACTGACCCGCTACGCCATCCGGGCCGGACTCATCGAACCCTGACGGGCCCCGGTGCGGCCGGGCCGTCCCTGACACCGGATCCGCCCGGCCCCGCCCGGCCCTGACGGCCCCTCCGAACCCCCGGAGGCGCCGGCCGCCCACTCCCCGGCCGGTGCCCCGGGCTTCCTCTCCGCCCGCCCGGCCGTCAGACTGTCAGCTCACCCGCCACGCCTCACCCACCGCGAAAGGGGACGGTGCATGCGCCCCGCACGCCACACCGCCCCCGCGACTCTTCCCGCCACGGCCCACGCGCCCCTCCCCGCCACCGGTCACCGGCTCGCGGCGGCGCTCACCGTGCTGCTGGCCGTCCTGCTGGCCCTGGTCCCGGCCGGGCCCGCGGCGGGCGCTCGGGGCGCCGTCTTCGGGCCGGTCCCGGTGCCCGCGGCGACGACCGTCCCTCATCCGGGCACCGGCTACCACGCCGACGACGGCTGTGCCACCGCCTGCGCCGCCCAGGCCAGGTCCCGTCACGACCACCTCGCCGAACGTCCGGCGCCCCCGGACCGTCTCGCCGTCACCACGCGCTTCACCGGCGCCGCGCCCGCCGCTCGCGGGCGGACCACGGCGCCGTCCGGCGCCGTGCCCGTCTCCCCCGGCCGCACGAGCCACGACCGCGTGCGGGCTCCTCCTGTCTCCTCCGGCACCTGAGACACCCGCCCTTCCACCTTCTTCCACCTTCTTTCGCCGCGGCCGCGCTGGGCCGCTGCCGCGGCGTGCCCGCCGGAGGCCCGTGTTGAAACGTTCCCGTCCCCACTCCCTGAGGGGGCGTGCGCTCGTCGCCCTCCTGGTGATGGCCGGAGCCGTGGCCATCGCCCTGACCATGCCGATCCGCCTCGGACTCGACCTGCGCGGCGGCACCCAGATCGTGCTGGAGACCAAGTCCACCGAAACCACCAAGGCCGACCGGGAGGCCACCGACCGCACCGTGGAGGTGCTGCGCGGCCGTATCGACGCGCTCGGCGTCGCGGAGCCGACCATCGTCCGCTCCGGTGACAACCGCGTCGTCGTCGAACTGCCCGGCGTACAGGACCCGAAGAAGGCGGCCGACGTGCTGGGCCGCACCGCGCAGCTCACCGTCCACTCGGTGCTCGGCCCGGCCGAACCCGAGGGAGCGGACACCGGGAACGACGCCAAGGCCGACGACGCCAAGGCCGATGCCCCCGAGGCCGACGACGCCGAGACGTCCTCCGGCACGGACGGTGAGCGGGTCCTGCCGGACGAGTCCGGCCTGTCCCTCCGTCTCAAGGAGGCCACGCTGACCGGGCAGGACGTCGAGGGCGCCGACGCCCGCTTCGACCAGCAGGGCGGCGCGGGATGGCACGTCACCGTCGACTTCAAGGACGCGGGCAGTGACCGCTGGGCCAAGGTGACCGGCGAGGCCGCCTGTCACCCGGCCGGCGATCCGCAGCGCCGGGTCGCCATCGTGCTCGACAACAAGATCATCTCCTCGCCGCAGGTCGACCCGTCGGTGGCCTGCGGGGCCGGCATCGCCGGTGGCTCCACGCAGATCACCGGTTCCTTCGACGACGCCGAGGCCCGCGAGCTGGCCCTGCTCGTCAAGGGCGGCGCCCTGCCCGTACCGGTCGAGACCATCGAGCAGCGCACCATCGGCGCGACCCTGGGCGACGAGGCCATCTCGGCCGGCGCCTGGGCCGCCGTCATCGGCACCGCGCTGACCGGGCTGTTCATCATCGTCGTCTACCGGCTCATGGGCGTCCTCGCGACCGTGGCCCTGCTCTGCTACGGCCTGATCGCCTACGCCGCCCTGGCCGCGATCGGCGCCACCCTGACCCTTCCCGGCCTGGCCGGATTCGTCCTGGCCATCGGCATGGCGGTGGACGCCAACGTCCTCGTGTTCGAACGGGCCCGCGAGGAACAGGCCGCCCGTACCCGGCCGAGCACGCGCTCGTCGCTGACCGCCGGTTTCCGCAGTGCCTTCAGCGCGATCGCCGACTCCAACATCACCACGCTGATCGCCGCCGCCCTGCTGTTCTTCCTGGCCTCGGGCCCGGTGAAGGGCTTCGGCGTCACCCTGGGCATCGGCGTGCTCGCCTCCATGGTCAGCGCCCTGGTGATC
This sequence comes from Streptomyces sp. NPDC037271, assembly GCF_055603605.1. Lineage (NCBI taxonomy): Bacteria > Bacillati > Actinomycetota > Actinomycetes > Kitasatosporales > Streptomycetaceae > Streptomyces > Streptomyces sp. NPDC037271. The sequence goes on along the minus strand of NZ_JBVJVN010000009.1, from coordinate 133,110 downwards.
ACCCGGGTGCTCGCCGAGTTCGCCGCGAGCCGCCCGTCGGTCTTCCGCCGCCCGCACATCACCGGCATCTCGACCACCGGCCCGGTCCGCGACGCCCTGCTGCGCCGCGACCCGTTCCTGATGCGCCGGCCGCGCCGCTGGCTGGCCGCCTCCGCGGTCGTCCTCGTGGTGGCCGGCTCCGGCATCCTGGTCCGCGGCCTGAACTTCGGCATCGAGTTCACCGGCGGACGGCTCATCGAGTACTCCACGGCCACCCAGGTCGACGCCGACCGGGCGCGGGACGCCCTCGCCGACGCGGGCTTCCCCCGTGCGGTCGTCCAGTCCTCCGGTGACAGCGACCTCACCGTGCGCACCGAGAAGCTGACCAACGCCGAGGCGGAGACCGTCACCAAGACCATCGGCGAGCTGGGCGGCGAGACGGAGAAGGTCCGCGACGAGCTGATCGGCCCCAGTCTGGGCGAGGAGCTGCGGAAGGACGCCCTGATCGCCCTGGCCCTGGCCCTGGCCGCCCAGCTGCTGTACCTCGCCGTCCGTTTCCGGTTGCTGTTCGGCACCGCGGCGGTCGGCGCGCTCGCCCACGACGTGGTCATCCTGGTCGGCGTGTTCGCCTGGCTGGGCAAACCGATCGACGGGGTCTTCCTGGCCGCGCTGCTCACCGTGATCGGCTACTCGGTCAACGACTCGGTCGTCCTCTTCGACCGCATCCGGGAGCTGCTCGCCGGCCGGGACCGGAAGACGCCGTTCGCCCGGCTCACGAACCAGGCGATCCTGCAGACCCTGCCGCGTACGGTCAACACGGGTATGGGCGCGGTGCTCATCCTCGCCTCGCTGGCCCTGCTCGCCGACGACTCGCTCACCGACTTCGCCCTCGCCCTGCTGATCGGCGTGGGGGTCGGCACGTATTCCTCGGTGTTCACCGCCTCTCCGCTGGCCATCGAGATGTACGACCGCGGCAGCGGATCGCGCCCCGCACGCCGCAAGGGCCGGGCCGCGGCCACGGCCGGGGCCGCGGAGAGGAAGGTGCCGGCGAGCCGCACCGAACGGGAGGAGGTCGGGTAGAGGCAACACCCGCGGCGCCGCACCCGCGGCGCCGCGTTCGGACACCGCGTTCAGAGCACCGGGCTCAGGCACACCGCGGTCAGAGCACCGGGCTCAGGCACACCGCGGTCAGAACGCCGGGCTCAGGACGCCGCGTTCAGAGCACCGCGTTCAAGGCGCCCCGGTGTAGTGCTCCCCCACCAGGGCCCGCACCACGTCCAGGTCGCCGGCGATCAGCGCGTCGAGCAGCGCCGTGTGTTCGTGGGCGTCGGCGATCAGGTCGGCCCGCCCCCGTACCGCGGGGGCGCCGGCCGGCGGCCACTGGGCGCGGCGGTGCAGGTCACCGGCGATCCGGACGAGCTGGTCGTTGCCGGCCAGCGCCAGCACCGCGCGATGGAAGGCGCGGTCGGCCTCGGCGTACGTGGCCGGGCAGCCGGACGACGCGGCCCGGACGGTGGCCTCGGCGAAGGGGCGCAGCTCCGCCCAGCGCTCGGCGGGCACCGTGCGGGCCAGGCGGAGCATCACGGGGACCTCGATCAGGGCCCGGACCTCCGCGAGCTCGGCCAGTTCCCGGTCGCCGCGCTCGACGACGCGGAAGCCGCGGTTGGGGACGACTTCGACGGCGCCCTCCAGGGCGAGCTGCTGCATGGCCTCCCGTACGGGCGTGGCGGAGACGCCGAACCGCTCGCCGAGCGCGGGCGCCGAGTAGACCTCGCCGGGGCGCAGCTCACCGGAGACCAGCGCCGTGCGCAGGGCGTCGAGGACCTGCCCGCGCACGGAGGAACGCTGGACGAGGGCGCGCGGGCGGGGCGGGGGAGGTTCGCTGTGCGTGTGTTCGCCGCGCGCGGCCCCGACCGGCTCCCCGGCACCCCGTGCCCGTGCCCGGTCCGTGTCCCCGGCGCCGGGCTGCGCCGGGACCCGCACCGGCCGGGCGGCGCCGGCGGATGTACCGGTCCGCCCGGTGCCCGCCCCGGCCGCATCCTGCGCGCTCGGTCTCACGGGTCCTCCTGAGGGACGTGTCGGTACTTGGGGTCATTACGGCGGGTTGTCGCTTGTCCGTCAAGCACCATAAGGGCACGGGCCGTCAGTTCAAATCCCGAGGATCTTCGGTAAGGTAAGGCTTACCTGAAACTGTCCGTTGCTCCGACGTGGATCGGTGGTCCCGCATGCCTGTCACCCGCTCGGCCTTCACGGACGCCTACGCGCGCCTGTCCGAGGTCCTCCCGGGTCTGGGCGTCACCGAGCTGGACGCGGCCCACGAGGTCCCGCGCGGTGGCGGATGGGTCGGCGCCGCCTCGCTCGCGGCCGGCGGGGCGGAGCTGGAGGCCTTCCTCGCCTGGGACGACGCCCAGGTGCTGCGGGACTACGGGCAGCGGGCCCGGCCGGACGTGGTCGCGAGCTTCGGGCTGCACCGGTACGCGTGGCCGGCCTGCCTGCTCATCACCGTGCCGTGGTTCCTGCACCGCCGGGTGCCCCGCTGTCCCGTGACCGACGTCGCGTACGACCGCTCCGCCGCCGGCCTCCCCCTCGGCCGCATGGCCGTGCGGCCGACCGGCTTCGCCTGTCTGCCGGGGGATCCGGCCGCGACGCTGCCAGGCGCCCGGGTGGTCGCCGACGAGGAGGCGCTGCGGACCGAGGTACGGGCCGCCGTCGCCGAGCACCTGGAGCCGGTGCTGGCCGGGTTCGGACCACGCATGCGACGGCGCGGACGCGCCCTGTGGGGCATGGCGACCGACGAGGTCGTCGAGGGCCTGTGGTACGTCGCCCATCTGCTCGGCGAGCAGGAGCGGGCACGGCACGAGCTGGAGCTGCTGCTGCCGGGCGCGACCAAGCCGTACGTCGGCGATGCCGCGTTCCGGGAGCTGAAGGGGCCGGACGGCGAACCGCTGCACACCCGGGACCGGGCGAGCTGCTGCATGTTCTACACGCTGCGCCCCGAGGACACCTGCGCCACCTGCCCGCGCACCTGCGACGCGGACCGCGTCAACAAGCTCCTCGCCACGGCGAGTTGATCCTCACCGGGCACGCTCTCGCGCGACCGTCCCCGGGATCGTCGACTAAGATCACCGACGTCGTTCACACATCCCTCACGCGTGGCGGGAACTTTCCGCGGAACCACACGTACGGGTAGTCTTATTCGAACTCAACTCCCGCCCCTCACGCGGCAGTTCGAGCAGAACGTCGCCTTGGGCACCCCCTCGCACTCTCTTGGCGGCCTCTTGCCCCGAAACCCCCTGAGGGCCGCTGGGTTTGGGCCACCATGGCGGGCGTTACGCCCTATCCCAATGCAAGGGACCCCTAGATGAGATTGACCGACATATCGCTGAACTGGCTGCTTCCGGGCGCCGTGCTGCTCCTGGGCATGCTGGCGGCGGTGGCGGTGCTCGCGCGTGGCAAGCGTTCCTCGGGGAAGGACGCGGGCGCGGACGACTCGTGGGAGCGCATGGAGGAGCGCCGCAGGCGCAAGGAAGCCCTCTACGGCAGCGTCTCCTATGTCCTGCTCTTCTGCTGCGCCGCGGTCGCCGCGGCGCTCTCCTTCCACGGTCTGGTCGGCTTCGGCGAGCAGAACCTCGGTCTGAGCGGCGGCTGGCAGTACCTGGTCCCGTTCGGACTCGACGGGGCGGCGATGTTCTGCTCCGTCCTCGCGGTGCGCGAGGCCAGCCACGGTGACGCGGCGCTCGGCTCCCGCATACTCGTGTGGACCTTCGCGTTCGCGGCGGCCTGGTTCAACTGGGTGCACGCGCCCCGCGGCATCGGTCACGCGGGTGCCCCCCACTTCTTCGCCGGCATGTCCCTGTCGGCGGCGGTGCTGTTCGACCGGGCCCTGAAGCAGACCCGCCGGGCCGCCCTGCGCGAGCAGGGTCTGGTGCCGCGTCCGCTGCCGCAGATCCGCATGGTCCGCTGGCTGCGGGCTCCCCGGGAGACGTACCGTGCCTGGTCGCTGATGCTCCTGGAAGGCGTGCGCAGCCTCGACGAGGCGGTCGAGGAGGTGCGCGACGACAGGCGTCAGAAGGAGGAGAAGAAGCTGCGGCGGCGCGAGCAGGAGCGCCTGGAGCGGGCACAGCTGAAGGCGATCAGCCGGGGCCACGGTCCCCGGGGCCTCCTCGGTCGTGGAGTCGAGGTCGAGGTGCAGCAGGTGGAACGGGGCACCGAACGCGCCGCCGCGGAGCCTGCCATATCCACGCCGGAGCCACTGCCCGTGGGCGGGCGTCCCTCCCTGCAGCCCGTGCGTCGCGGAACTGACCAGGTCACCGTCGACCTCACCGCGGAGGACGACACCCAGGCCCTGCCGCGCCTCGACTCCCTGGAGCGCAAACTCAAGGACCTGGAGCAGCAGTTCGGCTAGAGGCGGCCCCGGGCGCGGTCACCGGTCATCGGCCAATCGGTCATCAGCCATCGGCCATCGGCCATCGGCCATCGGCCATCGGGAACCGTCGCCCGGGCAAGGGGCGTGACCAGGTGTCACGCCCTTTCGTCATTCACGCGGCCTCGGCGTCCAGTCGGAACCAGACCGACTTGCCCACCCCGTGCGGCCGTACGCCCCACGCGTCCGCGAGGGACTGCACCAGGACCAGTCCCCTGCCGTTCGTGCTCTCCTCCGGCTCGGCGGACCGCGGCCGGGGCAGCCCGCCGACGAAGTCCCGTACCTCGACCCGCAGTCCGTCCGGTTCCACCGTCGCCGTCAGGACCGCGTCGTCGTCCGTGTGGACGAGCGCGTTGGTGACCAGTTCGCTGGTGAGCAGTTCGGCGATCTCCGACCGTCCGGGCTTGCCCCAGTGCCGCAGCAGGTCGCGCAGCGCCCGGCGCGCCTCGGGCACCGCCCTCAGGTCCGCCTGCCCGAGTCTGCACCTGAGCTGTGACACCGCCCGCCTCTTCCTGTCCCCCGTCCGCGTGCCGATGTCCGTTTCCTTCCGCTCGACGTCCCTCGAACACGTTCACGGGGGAATCCTTGCCCGGCTGGGTCCCGGGCAGTCATGTCGCACGCTCAACGACCGGTTGTTCGGCCACGGAGCGGCCGAACTGGCCGGTTCCCGCCGGGTGGACGACGGGAATGCGACGGAAATGCGGCAGGGACGTCCGGTCAGGCCCTACGGTCGCGGCACGTTGCGCAGGTTCGACCGGGCCATCTGGACCATGCGTCCGACGCCGCCGTCCAGGACGATCTTCGAGGCGGACAGTGCGAAGCCGGTGACCATGTCGGCGCTGATCCTGGGCGGGATGGACAGGGCGTTGGGGTCGGTGACGACGTCGACGAGGGCCGGCCCCTTGTGCTTGAACGCGGCCTTCAACGCCCCGGCCAGCTCCTTGGGCTTCTCCACCCGCACCCCGAAGGCGCCGCAGGCCTCGGCGACGGCGGCGAAGTCGGGGTTGACGTTGGCCACGCCGTGCGAGGGCAGGCCCGCGACCAGCATCTCCAGCTCGACCATGCTGAGCGAGGAGTTGTCGAAGAGGACGACCTTCACCGGCAGGTCGTGCTGGACGAGGGTGAGGAAGTCGCCCATCAGCATGGTGAACCCGCCGTCACCGGACATGGAGACCACCTGCCGGCGCCGGTCGGTGAACTGGGCGCCGATCGCCATCGGCAGCGCGTTCGCCATCGAGCCGTGCGAGAAGGAGCCGATGACGCGGCGCTTGCCGTTGGGCTGGATGTAGCGGGCGGCCCAGACGTTGCACATGCCGGTGTCGACGGTGAACACGGCATCGTCGTCGGCCATCTCGTCGAGCACGGCGGCGACGTACTCGGGATGGATCGGCACGTGCTTGTCGACCTTGCGGGTGTACGCCTTGACCACGCCCTCCAGGGCGTCCGCGTGCTTCTTCAGCATCCGGTCGAGGAAGCGGCGGCTCTTCTTCTCCTTCACCCGCGGGATCAGGCAGCGCAGGGTCTCCTTCGCGTCGCCCCACACCGCGAGGTCCAGCTTGGACCGCCGGCCCAGGTGCTCGGGCCGGACGTCGATCTGCGCGATCTTCACGTCGTCGGGCAGGAAGGCGTTGTACGGGAAGTCCGTGCCGACCAGGATCAGCAGGTCGCACTCGTGGGTGGCCTCGTAGGCCGCGCCGTAGCCGAGCAGCCCGCTCATCCCCACGTCGTACGGATTGTCGTACTGGATCCACTCCTTGCCGCGCAGGGCGTGCCCCACCGGCGACTTGATCTTCCCGGCGAACTCCATGACCTCGGCGTGCGCGCCCGCCGTGCCGGCGCCGCAGAACAGGGTGACCTTGTCGGCGTCGTCGATCAGCCGCACCAGCCGGTCGATCTCCTCGTCGCCGGGCCGGACGGTCGGCCGGGAGGTGACGAGTGCCGTCTCGGCGGCCTTCTCCGGCGCGGGCTCGTCGGCGATGTCGCCGGGCAGGGAGACGACGCTGACGCCGCCCTGGCCGACGGCGTGCTGGATGGCGGTCTGGAGCAGCCGCGGCATCTGCTTCGGGCTGGAGATCAGCTCGCTGTAGTGGCTGCACTCGCGGAACAGCTGGTCGGGGTGGGTCTCCTGGAAGAAGCCGAGGCCGATCTCGCTGGACGGGATCTGCGAGGCGAGGGCGAGGACGGGGGCGGCGGAGCGGTGGGCGTCGTAGAGGCCGTTGATGAGGTGGAGGTTGCCGGGGCCGCAGGAGCCGGCGCACGCGGTGAGCTTCCCGGTGATCTGGGCCTCCGCCCCGGCGGCGAAGGCTGCGGTCTCCTCGTGCCGGACGTGCACCCACTCGATGCCGGAGTGGCGGCGCACGGCGTCCACGACCGGGTTGAGGCTGTCGCCGACGACTCCGTAGAGGCGTTCGACCCCGGCACGGGTGAGGATGTCGACGAACTGTTCCGCGACGTTCTGTTTGGCCATGGCTCCAGCTATGGCACAGCGAGCGGCGTCACGCCTCCCAGACGGCGGCGGCCGTACGGTCGTCGGCGTGGCCCTTGACCCGGACGCGGCTGTCGGCGAGGAACTCCGCGAGGCCGGGCGGGGTGCGTCCGGCCCATCGCCGTGCGAGGAGTTCGCCCAGCTCGGGCTCGCTCAGCAGCGGCTCGGCGAGGCCCGCGGTGCACATCAGGAGCACATCACCCGGGCGGGCTACGGAGGCGCGGAAGCGGAACGGCTCGCGTGGTGGTCCGGCGAGCGGTTCGCCGTTCGGGCCGGGTGGTGGGGGGATGCCGAGGTCCATGGTGAGCCGGTCGCCGCCGCGCGTCCCGTTCGGCGCCTCGCCCCGCTTGCCGTCCGGCCTGCCGCCCGGTGCCGAGCCGAACCCGACGACGGGTTCGCCCGTGACGTCGCCGGCGCTCGGCTCCATGTCCCGCCAGGCGCCGTCCCGCAGCCGGAACAGTCCGCCCGCGCCGACGCCGAAGAACACCCGCGTACGGCACTCGGGGTCGGCGGGCAGCAGCAGACAGCGCAGGGTGGCCGCGTACTCCTCCGGGTCCAGGCCCTGTTCGGCGGCGCCGGCCCGGAGCCTGCCGAGACTGCGGTCGGTGAGGCGGTGCAGGCCGGACTTGAGGTCGCCGCGCCGGGCGGCCCGCAGGTCCTCGGCGAGCCGGTCCCGGCTGCGGCCCACCGCCCGCCCGATCCACCGGCACACCTCGGCGGCGGCGAGGTGCGCCCCGGCGGTCGCGCGGGCACCCGTCGCCATCGCCACCAGGATCAGTGCCTGCTCCCCCGCGCCGAAGCGGGCCACGAGCAGCGCGTCGCGCCGCGGGTCGCCCCGGTACCGCGCGGAGTCCCCCCGTACGGACACGGCCCGCAGCGTGCAGGTCCCGTACCGGGCGCCGTCCAGCACGGTGTCCGCCACCAGCCCGTCGAGCCCGTCCGGGTCGGCGGGCGGCAGCGCGGTGGGCTCGGCGTCGTAGGTGGGCGGCCCGGAACCGACGTAGTCACACGTGGAGGGGGAAGCGTCGCCGGTGCCGTACCGGGCCGCCTGCGTGGGCAGCGGCTCCGGAGGCTGGGACGGGAGGAAGGGCGGCGGGAGCGGGGGCAGACCGGGGCTGGTCCTGGGCGGGGGCGGTGGTGCGCCGGGGGCCGACCGGGCGGAGGGGAGGGGGGTGGCGGGGGGTTCCGTGAGATCGGCGGGGCCGGTCCCCGAGGTGGTGCGGCCGTGCGGTCCAGGTCGGTGCCCGGCCGGTCGCGGAGGCGGCGGGGCCGGCCGCACGGGGTCGGGCTGCCGCTCGGCTGCCGGTTGTGGGGTGCCGGGCTGCCGCTCGGCTGACGGCTGTGGAGTGCCGGGCTGCCGCTCGGCTGACGGCTGTGGAGGGCCGGACTGCCGCTCGGCTGCGGGCCCTACGGGACCGGGCTGCCGCTCGGCTGACGGTCGCGGGATGCCGGACCGCCGCTCGCTTGACGGCTGTGGAGGGCCAGGCTGCCGCTCGGCTGCGGGCCCTACGGGACCGGGCTGCCGCTCGGCTGACGGTCGCGGGATGCCGGACCGCCGCTCGCTTGACGGCTGTGGAGAGCTGGACTGCCGCTCGGCTGGGGGCTGTGGAGCGCCGGGCTGTTCCCTGCCGGACGGCCTCGCCCCGGACGGCCGTCCGGGTTCCGGCGGGAAGTCGTCCGGCGGGAAGCTCACCGGGCCGGCGGGTGCGGCGGGCGGCGGTTCCCAGGGGGCCCGCGGCCGGGGCGGGCCGGGAGAGCCCGGCGCAGCGCCGCCGCGGAGGCCTTCGTCGACGTCCGGTGAAGCCGCTGGAGCGTCCGGACCCGCGGTACGGGGGCCGGGGATGCCGGCGGGCGGCGCCGCCCGCCGAGGGGGCCGGTCCCCGGCCGGAGGCGGTTGCGGCGGTTGCGGCTCCTCCCGGGTGTCCTGGTCCGGCCGGCCGGACACCGTCCCCGCCGCCGAGGCGAAGCGGTCGTCCACGGAATCGGGTGCGGCCGTGGGGCCGGTGTCGTCGGTGGAGTCGTCGTACAGCTGCGCCCACCAGTCGTCGTCATGACCGGCGGGCCTTCCCCCCTGCTGACTCATGCCCCTGATTGTCCACCGCCGGAGCCGTATGAAAACGGTGCATCCGGAAAATCCGGGCGCACCGGCGCGCGCCGGACGGCGTGTCGGGGGACACCTCGAACGATGGTGCGAGGCGGGTGCGAGGTGGGGTGGCCGAGCGGTCCCACCCCCCACGGGAGAACCGCCCGGCGACGCCACATTGGCAGAGTGACCGGCGGTACGGCGATGATGTCCGCAGGCGGGTTCCCGCCGTGGCCGTTTTCCGCCACGGCGGCTGCGCGCGGGTGATGGCGGGTTTGTTCTCGGGGAGGGGCGACGTTGGTGCTGGGAGTGCTGGGGCTGGAGGACGCGCACGAGTCGGCGTACCGGGCGCTGGTGTCCGTGGGCGCCGCCGACGTGCCGGATCTCGCCCGTCGGCTGGCGCTCGGCGAGCAGGACACCGAGCGGGCCCTGCGCCGGCTGGAACAGAACGGGCTCGCGGCCCAGTCCTCGGCCCGGCCCGGCCGCTGGGTCGCCGCGCCGCCGGGAGTGGCGCTGGGCGCGCTGCTCACCCAGCAGCGGCACGAGCTGGAGAAGGCGGAGCTGGCGGCGGCGCTGCTGGCCGAGGAGTACCGGGCGGCGGCGGCCGAACCCGCCGTGCACGACCTGGTGGAGGTGGTGACCGGCGCCGCGGCGGTCGCCCAGCGCTTCTTCCAGCTCCAGCTGGCGGCGAGCGAGGAGGTGTGCGCGCTGGTCACCGGCACCCCGGTCGCCGTCACCGGCATGGAGAACGACGCGGAGGAACAGGCCACCGGACGCGGGGTGCGCTACCGGGTCGTGGTCGAGCGGTCGGTACTGGACAAGCCGACCGGCATCACGGAGCTGACCGCCGCGCTGGGCCGCGACGAGCAGGTGCGGGTGGTGGACCGGGTGCCGACCAAGCTGGTCGTCGCCGACCGGTCCCTCGCCCTGGTGCCGCTCACCGCGCGCTCCTCGGAGCCGGCCGCGCTGGTCGTGCACGCCAGTGGCCTGCTGGAGCTGCTGTCGGGCCTGTTCGAGTCGGTGTGGCGGGACGCGCTGCCGCTGCGGCTCGGCGCGTCCGGCGTCAGCGAGCACGGACCGGACGGGCCCGACGAGACCGACCTGGAGATCCTCTCCCTGCTGCTGGCCGGCCTGACCGACGCGAGCGTCGCCAAACAGCTCGACCTGGGCCTGCGGACCGTACAGCGGCGGGTGAAGCGCCTGATGGAGCTGACCGGGGTGACGACCCGGCTCCAGCTGGGCTGGCACGCGTACGAGCGGGACTGGGTGGCCCGGAAACGCTGAACCGGCCCCACCGGCCCCCACCCGCCCCACCCGCCCCGCCCGCTCCGCCCGCCTCGTCCGCTCCGCCGGGCGGCTGCGCCGCGCACCCGTCTCCGGCACCCTGGACAGATGGGAGCGTGGGACCTCATGCTGTCCGGCCTGGTCATTCTGCTCGGGCTGTGCGGCGTGCTGCTCCCGGGCATGCCCGGGGCGTGGCTGGTGTGGGCCGGGGTCCTGTGGTGGGCGTTGAAGGACCCGCGGCCTGTCGCGTGGGCCGTGCTCGTCGGCGCCACGGTCGTCCTGCTCCTGTCCCGGGCGGTGCGCTGGACGCTGCCGCCCCGGCGGCTGGGCGGGGACGACGCCACCCGCCGGGTGACGGCGTACGCGGGTGCGGGCGCCCTCCTCGGCTTCGTCCTGGTCCCCGTGCTCGGCGCGATCCCCGGCTTCGTGGGCGGCGTCTACCTCGCCGAACGGCTGCGGCTCGGCCGGCACGGCGAGGCGGTGGCGGCGCTGCGCACGGCGATGCGCTCGGGCGGCTCCAGCGTGCTGACGGAACTGTTCGCCTGCCTGCTGATCACCGGGGCGTGGCTGGGCGCGGTGCTAGCGGGCTAGCGCGGCGCCCTCCAGGGCGAGCAGCCGCGTCTTGCGTTCCAGACCTCCCGCGTACCCCGTCAGGGAGCCGTCGGCGCCGATCACCCGGTGGCAGGGGCGCAGGATGAGCAGCGGGTTGGCGCCGATCGCGCCGCCCACGGCGCGTACCGCGGGCCGGGAGGCCCCGATGCGCGCGGCGATCTCGCCGTAGGTGGTGGTCGTCCCGTAAGGCACGGCGTCCAGGGCGTCCCACACGCGCTCCCGGAAGGCGGTGCCCTCGGCGCGCAGCGGCAGCCGGAACTCCGTCAGCTCCCCGGCGAAGTAGGCGGCGAGCTGCTCCTCGGCCGCCCGGAAGGGCCCCGCGTCGTGCCGCCAGCCGTCCTGGACGCTCCGGCCGCCCTTCTGCCCGGGTACGGACAGGGAGGTGAGCGTCCCGTCCGGGCCGGCGGTGAGGAGCAGCCGGCCGACGGGGCTGTCGGTCTCCGTCCAGTACGTGGTGGTCGTGGTGGTCGTGGTCGTGGTGGTCGTCGTCATCGGTGCTGCTCCCACTCTCCTGCTGCGCGCAGGTGGTTCAGGGCGTACGAGCGCCAGGGGCGCCAGGTGTCGGGCACGGCCGGCCCGGGCGGGGCGACGTCCGGGTCGCCGAGGGCGCGGGTGCGCACGACGGCGGCCGTGCGGGCGTCCAGGCCGGGCACGGTGAGCAGCGCGCGCTCGGCGTCGTCCCGGTCGGCGCCCGGGTCCAGGCGTACGGTGCCGTCGGCGAGGGCCGCGGCGAGCGCGCCCGGGGTGCCGTCCGGCTCTGCCCCGGCGAGGACGGCCGGTTCGGGGAAGAGGTGGGTGAGGGTGCCGCACGGCGCGTCCAGCGTCTTGCCGTACCGCCGCACCAGCCGCTCGGCCTCCGCCCGCCCGGCCACGGTCCGGACGGCGAGTTCGTCGGGGTCGGCGGTGCCCGGTGAGCGCAGCCCGGGGCGGGCGGCGACCAGCGGGCCCAGCCGGGGGTCGGCGCCGAGTCGCTCGTCGACGGCGTACGGGTCGGCGTCGAGGTCGAACAGCCGGCGCAGCCGTTGCACGGCGGTGGTCAGGTCGCGGAGGTCGGTGAGATGGAGGCGGGCGGCGAGCCAGCCGCCGCTGCCGGTGCGTGGTCCGCCCGGCCGTTCGTCGACGGCGACGATCCCCGTGCCGTACGGGAGGCGCAGGGTGCGCCGGTAGACGCGGTGGCCCGGGGGGCCGCTCATCTCCTCGACTCCGGCGACGGCCTCCCGCTGGAGCAGGTCGAAGACGGGCCCGGACTGGTAGGGGCCCCGGTGGGCGAGCCGCAGCGGGATGCCCGCGGAGGGCGTGGCCGACCGCCGGGAGGCCCGGTCGCGTGCCGGTGCGGCGGCGCGCAGCGCGCTCGGGGTGGCCGCGTAGACGGCCCGGACCGTGTCGTTGAACTGCCGCACGCTGGCGAACCCCGACGCGAACGCGATCTCGGTGACCGGCAGGCCGGTGGTCTGCAGCAGGACCCGCGCGGTGTGCGCCCGCTGGGCGCGGGCCAGGGCCACGGGTCCGGCGCCGAGCTCGGCGGTGAGCTGCCGCTGCACGTGGCGGGCGCTGTATCCGAGCCGGCCGGCGAGTCCGGCGACGCCCTCGCGGTCGACGACGCCGTCGCCGATCAGCCGCATGGCCCGGCCGACGACGTCGGCGCGGACGTTCCAGTCCGCCGAGCCCGGCACGGCGTCCGGACGGCACCGCCGGCAGGCCCGGAACCCCGAGCTCTGCGCGGCGGCGGCCGTCGCGTAGAACCGCACGTTGTGCCGCTTCGGCGTGACCGCCGGGCAGCTGGGCCGGCAGTAGATGCCGGTCGTCTCGACGGCGAAGAAGAAGGCACCGTCGAACCGGGCGTCCCGGCTGCGGACGGCCTCGTACCTGCTGTCCTCGGACGCCGTCCTGCCCTCGGACGCCTTGCTGTCCTCGGGCACCCTGCCGTCCCCGTGCGCCCTGCCGTCCCCGTGCGCCCTGCTGTCCTCGGGCCCGGTCCTGTCCTCGGGCGCCCGATGCTCCGCGGTCTCCATCACACCGTCCAGTCTCCGCCAGGCCGGAGACCCGGGCTGGCGGAAATCGGACATGGCGTTCGGCGGGACGGCTACCGCACGCGGCCCCGCTTGGCCTCCATCGCCGCCTTGCCGATGGCGCCCCGGCGCTTCCACTCCTTGCGGATCTCGGCCCGCAGCCGGGCATCGGTCTTGGCGACGATGCGCTGGTTCTCCCGCATGAGCTTGCGGTAGCTCTCCAGGCGCCGCACGGACAGCTCACCGGTGTCGATGGCGGCGGCGACGGCGCAGCCCGGCTCGCTCTCGTGGGCGCAGTCGTGGAACCGGCAGTCGCCGGCCAGCTCCTCGATCTCGGCGAAGACCTGCCCGACCCCGCTCCCCGCGTCCCAGAGCCCGACGCCCCGCAGGCCGGGGGTGTCGATCAGCACTCCCCCGCCGGGCATGACGAGGAGGTTGCGGGTGGTGGTGGTGTGCCGGCCCTTGCCGTCGACGTCCCGGATGGCCTGTACCTCCATGGCGTCCTCGCCCAGCAGCGCGTTGGCGAGGGTGGACTTGCCCGCGCCGGACTGCCCGAGCAGCACCGCCGTACCGCCGGAGACGACGGCGCCGAGGACGTCGAGCCCTTCCCCGTGCGCGGCGCTGACGGACAGCACCGGCACGCCGGGCGCGGCGGTCCCCACGTCCTGGACGAGGTGCGCCAGGGTCACCGGGTCGGGGACGAGGTCGGCCTTGGTGAGCACGACCAGGGGCTGCGCCCCGGACTCCCAGGCGAGCGCGAGGAAGCGTTCGATCCGGGCGAGGTCGAGTTCGGCGGCGAGCGACACGGCGACGATGGCGTGGTCGACGTTGGCCGCGAGGATCTGCCCCTCGGACCGCTTGGAGGAGGTGGAGCGCACGAAGGCCGTACGGCGCGGCAGGTACGTCCGTACGTAGCGCGGGTTGCCGTCCGGTTCGACGGCGGCCCAGTCGCCGGTGCAGACGACGCGCAGGGGGTCGTTCGGAGTGACGAAGGCGGTGTCGGCCCGCAGGACTCCACCGGCGGTGACGACGTCGCACTGCCCGCGGTCGACCCGGACGACCCGGCCGGGCAGCAGCCCTTCGGCGGCGTACGGGGCGAACGCGTCGGCCCAGTCCTCGTCCCAGCCGTACGGCACGAGCGGATGCGAGGAAGACGGGAACGAGCTCGGGAGAGAGGAGAAAGACAAGGGGGTGACCCTTCACAGGGGTGGCCCCGGCACCGCGCTCACGAGCGCGGGAAGGAGTGAGGTCAGCCGGCGGCCACGGAGGTGGACTTGACGAACTTCCGGATGCGGGCAACGCCCATCGCAACGACAGCCATCGGTCGACACCTCCCAGATCGGTCACACACATCGAACAGTGGCGGCAGAGCGGCCACGGGAACGGACACAACCCTAGCCACCCTCCCGGGGACGCACCAGCGATTTACCGGCGCCGCGCTTCGGTGCGGCGCGGTCCCACGGCCCGCGGTCGACGCGCGGCACGGGGCCGGGCACGAGAGCGCACTCGCCGGCGCTGCCCCGGACGGGCGGCGAACCGGAACAGACCGGGCTGCTCCGGACGGGCGATGAACCGGAACAGGCCAGGAGCGACTCGACGCGCACCTCTCTGCCCGGGGCCCGTCACGCCCGGCGGGAGCCGCCGGGTGTGACGGGCCGTCCGTCGGCCGCCCGGCCCTCTGCTCAGCCCCTCTCGCTCGGCTTGCGCAGGACTTCGATCACACCGGCGTAGCTGTCGGAGCCGTGGCCGGCTGCCTTTGCCCGTTCCATCATCGACTTGAGGAGCGCCGGCAGCGAGGTGTCGACGCCCCGGGCCTGCGCGGCGTGGACCAGGTGCTCGATGGTCGCGATCTGTACGTCGATGGTGGCGTCGTCGCCCGGGTAACGCCCGGCATCGATCTGGGGCGCGTACGTGGTCATGAAGCCGGTGACCGCGGTGAGCCAGCGGATGGCGACGGGGGTGAACGCGGCGGCGTCGACGCCGTCGGCTCCGGCCAGGGCCGTCCCGTGCAGCCAGCCGGTCAGCGTCGACCACATGAGCCCGAGCAGGGCCGCGTCGTAGAGGGACGCGAGGCCGGGATCGGTGCCGAGGTACACCGGGTCGCCCAGCGCCTCCAGAACCCCGCGGTGCCTGTCGAGGACGGTCGGCGAGCCGCTGTAGAGGAACATCATGCTCGGGTCGCCGACGCCCGGCGGGGTCGTCATGATCCCGCCGTCCAGGTGGTCGGCCCCGTGCGAGCGCAGCCACCCGTCCAGCTCGCGGGCCTGCTCGGCGCTCCCGGAGGTGACGTTGACCACCGCGCGGCCGTCGAGGGCACCGGCAGCGGGGTCCAACACGCCGCGCAGCACGTCGTAGTCGAAGAGACAGGGGATCGTCAGCCGGCTCGCGGCAATGGCCTCCTGGGGAGTGGCCGCCGGCCGAGCGCCTCGGTCGACCAGGGCGCGGGCCTTGTCGGGCGTGCGGTTCCACACGGTGACGGAGTGCCCCCGGTCGAGCAGTGCGGTGGCGAGTGCGGAGCCCATGGACCCGAGTCCGATGACGGTGACGGCCTGCTGTTCGTTGGTGCTGGACATGCTTCAACTCCTGCTGATTCCGTGATGTCCGAGGTGGGCGTGGCCCGGTTCGCCGTGCACCTGGGAGTGCCGCCCATCGGTCCCACCACGCTCGCAGGGCGGGCCGGTCCGGGACAGTGACAGCAGTGACAGCGACCACCAAAATCGTGCCGTTACGCTGGCGGGGTGAGCGTTGGTTCAGTCGCCGTGGTCGTGACCGAGGAGATCGACGTCCCCGCCTGGGACCTCTACGAGTTGAGCATTCCGTGCACGGTCTTCGGCAAGCCGCAGCCCGACCTGGCGGATCCCTGGTACGACTTCCGCCTGTGCAGCCTCGGCGACGGGGGCGCCGGGCCGGAGGGCGAGCGGCCGGGCCCGTCCGGGTTCTCGGTCCGCACCCCGTACGGCATCGACGACATCGTGGGCGCCGACACCGTCATCGTCCCGTCCGTGCCCGACGCCTGCGTCGACGAGGGCCGGCCCCTGCCGCAGGGGCTCGTCACCGCGCTGCGCCGGGCGTACGACGCGGGGGCCCGTGTGGTCTCCCTGTGCAACGGCGCCTTCGCGCTCGCCGAGGCGGGGCTTCTCGACGGCCGCCGCGCCACCGCGCACTGGATGCACGCGGCCCAACTCGCCGAGCGGTACCCGAAGGTGGAGGTGGACGACTCGGTCCTGTACGTGGACGAGGGCAACGTCCTGACGAGCGCCGGGCTCACCGCGGGTCTCGACCTGTGCCTGCACCTCGTACGCCGTGACCTCGGCGCGCACGTCTCCAACCAGCTGGCCCGCCGCATGGTCGTCCCCGCCCACCGCCCCGGCGGACAGGCGCAGTTCATCGACATGCCGATGCCCGCGACCGACGACGCCGGCCTCGCCCCGGTACTCGCATGGGCCCGTGCCCACCTGAACGAACCACTGACCATCGAGGGCCTGGCCCGGCGCGCGGCCCTGAGCCCGCGCACGTTCTACCGCCGCCTCCAGGCCGCCGGCGGGACCACACCCCTGCAGTGGCTCCTCAACGAACGGCTCACCCTCGCCCGCAGCCTCCTCGAATCCACGACCCTGCCCATCGAGCAGATCGGCACCGTCACCGGCCTCGGCACCGCGAACAACTTCCGCCACCACTTCCGCAAGCACGTCGGCGTCTCTCCCAACCAGTACCGACGAGCCTTCCCGCCACCCCGCGCACAGCGGGGTGACGTGACACCCGGCTCCCCTCCCCCTCCGAGCGAGGCCGTGCGCCTTGGCCCGGCCGGGGACGGGCTCATGGCCGCGCCCGAAGATCCCGAGGCTCCTTGAACAGGGCGTCCTCGGGCGAGCAGGCCACAGCGTTCGACCCGGGCGCGGCCGAGCTCGGCCGCGAGCTCCACGGCGGGCCGGGGCAGGCGGTGCGGGGCAGGCGGTGCGGCGGGCACGGACGGGACGGCCGACGCGCGGTGCGCTCCGTGCGGCCCCGAGGGCCCTCTCACTGGCTCGCCCCGGCCGCCGGGCAGACGTCGACGGGGCCCAGGGAGACGATGTCCGCCAGACGCACCGTCACCTCGCCCGTCTCCGTCTTGAGTACCAGTCCGCCGTCGGTGACCCGCAGGGACTGCCCGCAATGGGCGGCCGAGGAGGTCCGCACGAGCAGCCGCGGCCCCTCCTGGACCGGGCCGTACCAGGTGAGCGCGACCGCTCCCACCAGCGCCGCACCGCAGACCAGGGTGAGGAGCACGCCCAGCCGCAGCGCACGCACGGCGCGCAGTGTCTCCACGTGCGCGTCCGCCCGGAGCCGGGCGGCGGCCGGTGCGGTGTCCGGCGCGAGGGAGACCATGCCGGGCGCGCCGTGGGCCGCGCGCAGCAGCAGGAGGGCGCCGGCCGTGCCGCACACCAGGGAGACCAGGAGCGCACCGCCGACCAACGCACCGTAGGGCGCGGCGAGTTTGCTGACGTCGGTCCGTCCCTTGATCAGGCCGAAGCCGAGCAGCCCGACGAAGAGGCCGGCCAGTCCGTGCCGCCAGGCGTACGCGGCCTCCCGGACGCGGGGCAGTTCGGCGGCCAGCAGGTCCACGGTCCGGCGGGCCGCGTCGCGGTCGGAGGGCGTCGCCGGGGGTCCGGGAACGACGCGCCGGCCGGCCGTCACACGCGCTCCAGCCGTACGTTCCAGTAGGCGCCGCAGCCGGTCTCGCCCTCCGGGCGGCCGGGATGCGCGGTCTCGCACGTGCAGATGACCGGGATGCCGTCCGCGCGGCGCGACGGTCCGCGGAACGCGCGCCGGACGTGGAGGTAGGTGCACGCGCATCCGCACCGCGGGCACCGTCCGCTGAGCACCAGCGTCTCCTGGTTGACGGGCACGACGTCCAAGGCGTCCGTGTACGTCGACGCGTAGTCGGCCCGCGTCGTCTCCCGGTAGGCGACGGGCTCCCGGGCTCCCGGCGTCGAGCCGGCCGGATCCGGACCGGACTGAGCCTGACCGGCCGGAGCCGGACCGGCCGGAGCCTGGCCGGCCGTGTCGGTGCCCGTGTCCGCGTCCGCCATGTGTGCCTCCTCGCACCACCACGTGCCTGCCGGGCACGCGTCGGCCCGGATACCCGCCAGGACATCACGGGACGCCCCGCGTCGACGGGCCACGACCGGGAAACGTCCGGTTCGGACGGAGAGTGGTCGGCTGCCGGGCGGCAATCGGTCGATCTCCGGTCGGGCGGCGGCGGCCCTCGCCAACCGGCCGTGCCGGATCGCACGGACGGGCATGATGAGTACGGGAGGGAACACCGGATGGACGACGCCGCGCACGACGCACACGCCCCGCACCACTCGGACGACTCACCGGTCCGCGCACGCGCCGAGGCCGCCCTGGCCGGGACGGCGGACTGCGCCGTCCCCTTCCGTGCCGGGGAGCACAGCGGCCCCAGCGGCCCGGAGCTGGACGCCCGGATCGACGAACTGGCCCTGCTCGCCGAGGAGTCGGAACGGGCAGTCGGCCAGGAGCTCCTCCGGGCCCGGCTCAGGGCACGCCTCGGGACGCTGGTCGCCACGCGGTACGTCCTCGGCCAGCGTCCGCAGGACCGGCTCCGGGCTCGCGAGCTGCTGCAGGAGGCCCGCGAGTCGGCGCTGCTCGACGCGGAGTGCCGCGGCACCGCGCGCCGCGATCTCGTCGCCCTGCTGGCATCGCGGCTGGTGCGGTTGGAAGCGGAGGTGCGGGAGGCGGGGGTCGACGCCACGGACGGTCTGCGGCTGGACGACGTACGCATCGCCATGGAGGCCGGCAGGCCCGAGCGGTACGGCGGCTCCGGCCTTCCGGAGGACACCCAGCTGCTGCTCCAACTGCTGCCGGCGAACGACTCGGAGAACCTGAACCCTGAGCAGCGGGAACACTTCCTCCTGCTCGGTGCCGCCCTGGAGGCGGTGCGACGCGACGACATGCACGCCGTGTTCGCCTCGGCCGAGCGGCTGGTGCGGTCCGGCCGGCACGAGGGCTCCTTCCTGCCCCGTTTGCTGAACTCCGTACTGCCCACCCTGGCGTCGCTGCTGCCGCACGACTCTGCGGCGGACGCGGAGGAACAGACTCCGAACCCGACGGGCGGCATGAACGTCCTGTGGGAGATCCTGGCCCTGACCGAGGCGCAGGACCCCGGAACACTGGCCCCCGCCGAGCTGCCCAAGCTCCTCGGCGCCCTGACGGGCCGCGCGGACACCGGGCCGGACGACTCCTCGCTGTCCGCCCGGATGATCGCGGCCATGCTCCACCTGGCCCAGGCCACCCGCACCGGCGACATGACGGGCATGAACGCCGGGCTGAAACTCGTGCACGAGGCGTTCACGGCCGGCGAGTTCGACGCGGACCAGCTCACCGACTGGCTGCCGGGCGTCACGGCCGGCATGCTCGCCGGAGCCTCGATGACCGGGGGCAGTCTCCAGGACGAGGAACTGGCCGACGCGATTCTGCGCGACCTCGACCGGACCGGCGGTCCGCCGGGCGGCCAGCTGGCGATCACGCTCCGCGCGTGCGGCCATTTCCTGCGGCTGCAGATCGCCCTGTCCCGCGCGTCGGACAGCGGTGACCTGGACGCCGTCGAGTCAGTACTGCTCGAGCTCCAGGAACTGGACGACGCGCTCGCCGGGGCCGAGGAGTGGGTGACGGTGATGCACTCGTTCCTGCTGGGCTCCGCGTCTCTGGCGATGGCGCTGCTCAGCCGGACAACAGAGGACGTCCGCACGGCCGTGCACCACTTCGAGCAGGTCATGGAGCAGTCGGTGGACATCCCCGCACTCCGGAAACTGCTGGACGCCTCCTGGGCCCCGCTGCTGGCGCTCACCGCGACGGTGGAGAAGGACCCGAGCCGCCTCGCCGCGGGCATCGAGCGCACCCGGTCCACGCTCGAGGGCCCGGGAGTCACCTTCGACTTCGAGTCCCGGGTACGGAGCGCGCTCGCCATCGCGCTGGAGACGCTGTACGAGCTCACGGGCGACCCGGCCGCCCTGGACGAGGCCGTGGCGGAGCTGCGGCAGGCCCGGGCGGCGCTGCCGCCGGACGCCCCGGGCAACGCCTCCGTCCACGGATCGCTGGCGAAGGCCCTGGCCGGCCGGGCGGGCACGCGGCCCGGCACTCCCGAGGCCACCGAGGACCTGCGCGCCGCCGTGGGCGCGGCCCGGGACGCGCTGCGGGCCACGGCGGACGACGTGCTGCTGCAGGCCGGGGTGCGCCACGGACTGCGGATGGCCCGGCAGGGTGCCGACCGGGGACGCACGGCTGCCCTGTGGGCCCTGCGGATCGGTGACCCGGAGGAAGCGGTCGGCTGTCTGGAGGCCGGCCGCTCGCTGGTGCTCCGGGCCGCCGCGGTGTCCTCCGGCGTCGCCGACCGGCTGGCCGCGCTCGGCGCGCGGGACCTCGCGGAACGCTGGCGCACCACCGCGTCGGCGGCCGAGGTCCCGGCCGCCGACGGGGTGTCCCGCTCCCCGCTCGACGAGCTGCTGTCCGGATCGCCCGGCGGGCCCTCGCTCCCCGGCGACCTGCGGCGCGAGTCGCTGGCCCTGCTGCGCGGCCGGGAGCGGCCGGCCGACGAACCGTCGGCAGAGACGGTGACCGCACTGCGCGCCGGTCTGGCGCGCTCCGGGGTCGACGCCCTGGTCCATCTGGTGCCGGGCTCCGGTACCGAGGACGGCGCGCTGCTCCTCGTCACCCCTCAGGGGCCGGTCGGCGTGGTCCGGTCTCCGGCGCTGTCCGGCGACGGCCGGGCCCCGGTGAGAGACTTCCTGGCGGCCGGGGCGGCCCGGCAGCGGCTGGAGTCGGCCGACGTGGAGGTGTCGCACCAGGAACACGACCGGGCGGACCGGGCCTGGTCGGCGGCGCTCACCGCGCTGTGCGACTGGGCCGGTGGCGTGGTGGGCCCGGTTCTGGACCACCTCGGCCTCTGGGAACGGGCCCTGCACGAATTCGGGCTCACCCGTCACCCGGCGGACGCGGACGGTGCGCGCGAGGCCGCCCCGGACGGCACGCGCTCCACCGACGGGCACGGCACAGACACCCCCGACCCGGGAGACACACGCTCCCCCGACCCGGCGGACCCAGGCTCCCCCGACCCGCAGGGCACGCGCTCCCCCGACCCGGCGGACCCAGGCTCCCCCGGCGCCGAGGGGCCGCGCGAGGCCGCCGTACGGCTGGTGCTGGTGCCCTGCGGTGAGCTGGGGGTAGTGCCGTGGCAGGCGGCCGTGCTGCGGCCGCCCGCCGGGGCCGGCGGCCCGGACACCGTGCGGCTGTGCGAGGTCGCGGTCGTCTCGCACGCGGCCTCGGGACGGGAGTTCCTCCGCGCGTCGGCACGGCGGCGCATGCGCCCGGCCGAACGGCCCGCCCTGGTCTTCCACGGGCACGACCTGATGTGGGCGGAGGAGGAGGTCGAGGTGCTCCAGGAGCGGTACTACCCGGATGCCGAGCACTTCACCGAGTCGAACGGCACCACCCCCACCCCGGAGGCGGTCCTGGGGCTGCTCGGCGCGCGGGACGACGCTCCCGCCTCGCTGGTGCACCTCGCCTGTCACGGGCTGGCCGGGCCCGACCCGACCGCCTCCGCCCTGCGGCTGGCCCCGCCCCCGGCGGCCGCGGCGGACGGCGCCGTCAGCGCCGACCTCACCCTCAGCACCCTGCTGGACACCCCGTCCGGCAGCGCCCCGCCCCGGACACCGGGCCCGCTGGTGGTGTGCAGCGCGTGCGAGACGGACCTCACCACCCGCGACCACGACGAGGCCCTGACGGTGACCTCGGTCCTGGTCCACCGGGTCGCGGCCGACGCCATCGGTTCCCGGTGGCGGGTCCCCGACGGCAGCTCCGAGATCCTCATGCTGGTCCTGCACGACCGGCTCGCCGCGGGGCTCGCACCGCCGGACGCCCTGCGGGCCGCACAGCGCTGGATGATCACCCCGCCGGACCTGCGTCCCGCGGTGGCCGGGCTGGCGGACGTCTCCGGCTACCGGCTCCGCCAGGACTTCCGCGAACGGCCCGAGACCTGGGCCGCCTTCGTCCACCAGGGCAATCCCGCCCCGGCCGCACCGCCCGAGACCGCCCAGGGGGGAATCCGGTGAACCCGACCGACCTGCTCGTGTCCCTGAAGGAGAACGCCCGCCTGCTGCCGGGCGAACTCGACGAGGAATCCCGGCGGAAGGTCGTCGCCGCGCTGCGCCTGCTGTACGACGAGACCGTCGCCGGCCGGGTGCCGGGCACGGCCCGCGCGCTGCGCCGGCTGGTGCGTGCGCTGGCGGTGCTCCCGCCCGGCCATCCCGTCGCGGAACATCTCGACGGCAGGCGGTACGCCACCGGAGCCCCGAGCGTTCCGTCCGCCGCGCTCGTCGCGGATCTGATCGGCATCCTGGACGAAGCACCGGACGGGCCGGAGGAGTTGCGACGCTCCGCCCGCGCTCGCCTGCTCGCCGCCCCGGCCCTGTCGCCGCGGGAACACGCGAGCCTGCTGGCCCGTGTGCCCGACGGCGGGCCGGAGCCGCCCGGTGTGATCCGGCTCAACGACCCGGGGAACGGCCCGCGTTACCCACGGTTCCAGTTCAGGCCGGGCACGGCCGAGCCGCTGCCCGTCGTGCGGCGGATCAACGAGCTGCTGCGGGCCGACCGGGACCCCTGGGGCGCCGCCGACTGGTGGCTGGGCGGCAACGCGTGGCTGCGCGGGGTCCCGGCGGAGCTGCTCGGCACCCTGCCGGACGAGGACCTGGTCGAGGCCGCCGCCGAACTGGTGGAGGGCGGCTGATGGTCGGTCAGATCCCGCCCGAGGGCGTGCCTATGGAGCCGGTGTGCACCGAGCTGCCGGCCGGGTCCCTGCTCTGGCGCTGCCACGACGCCCGGTACGGCGTGGGGCAGTACAACCCCCGTACGGCGCACGAGCACTTCAAGGGGAGCCGCTTCGACTCCACCGAGAAGGACCCGTACCCGTACCTGTACGCCGCGCTCGATCCGGTGACCGCGCTCGCGGAGGTGCTGCTGAGGTCGGTGGAGTTCGACGAGCGGGCGGCCGTCCGGCAGGTTCCGTGGGCACAGGCGTCCCGGTACCTGCTCTCGGCGGTCCGTACGGTCTCGGACGTGACGCTGGTCGACCTCACCAGCGCGGAGGGCCTGGCGGCCGTGTGGCAGGACGACTGGCTGGTGACGAGCATGGAGTACGCGCAGACCCGGTACTGGGTCCGGCTGATCCGGGCGAACAGCCCGGACACGCAGGGCTTGTGCTGGACGTCCAAGCGCTGCATGCCGCGGAAGGCCCTGCAGTTCTTCGGGGACCGGTGCCCCGAACCGCTCTTCGCGTCCCGGCCGGAGGAGTGCTACCGGCTGGACTCCGCCACCGGCCTGGCAGAGGTCAACCGGCTGCTGGGCCCGCTGCGGGCGGTGATCTCGGAGCCCGAGTTCTGACCGGTGGAATCCGGGCCCACGGGCTCCGTCGACGGGGCCCTGCCGAGGGGCTCCGGCCGATCGCCCGGTCGCAGCACCGGCAGATCGGTCGCAGCACCG
The DNA here is from genome assembly GCF_055603605.1 of Streptomyces sp. NPDC037271. NCBI lineage: Bacteria > Bacillati > Actinomycetota > Actinomycetes > Kitasatosporales > Streptomycetaceae > Streptomyces > Streptomyces sp. NPDC037271. Next base: position 109,702 of record NZ_JBVJVN010000009.1, on the reverse strand, counting down.
GCGGCTCGGTCGCAGCACCGGCGGCTCGGTCGCAGCACCGGCGGCTCGGTCGCAGCACCGGCGGCTCGGTCGCACAGCCGGCAGCCCGGCCGGTGGCAGTCGGTCCAAGGCCGTCGCCCGGACTGCCGCCCGGTCGGGCGGCAGTCCGGGCGACGGCGCCCGAGGCGGTCGGCGGTCAGCGCCGTCCGGCGGCCGGCAGCAGCGGCCAGGTGTCGGCGAGCTTCATGGCCGCCTCCGTCACCGCCGGGTCGCCGGATCCGGTGACCAGGCCGTTCAGGTAGGCCGCCGCCGCCGCGTCGTACAGCGCGTGCACGGCACGGATCCGCTGCTCCGTCGCCTGCCGGCGGTCCTCCCGGCGCGCCTCGGCGGTGTTCCGCGTGGCCCGTGCCCGCTCCGTCGCCGCGACGCTCTCCTCGCGGCGCCGCAGGAGTGCGTCGTGGCGTTCCACCGCCGTCCGGTAGGCGTCGAGGAAGGGGTGTTCGCGGAAGAGTCCCAGGAGGAGACTGATCCCGCCGGACAGCAGCAGGAGGGCGCAGAAGATCGCGGTGACCGTCTGGGGTGCCAGGTCGAGACGGTCCAGCAGGGTGGCGGTCGGTCCGGTGTCCGCGCCGGCGAATCCCTCGGCCTCCGGCGGCGGTTCGGTCTCGCCCTCGCTCTGCGTCACGAACTTGGCGCGCAGGACGCCGAAGAGGACGGTCAGCGCCACCCACACCCCGAGCAGGGTGAGGGACGGCAGCCACGAGGCGCGGACGGCGCCGGTCGTGGCCCGCCAGCGCAGCATGCGTCCGGCGAGGTGGGGCAGCAGGACCATGACGAACGCGGCGGCCGCCGCCAGCGTGATGGTCTGGGTGTCGGCGTCGACGCTGCCCACCCCGTGGAACGGCTGGAAGGCCGCCCAGTAGATGGGCGCCTCCACCAGCACGATCGCCAGGAGCGTCACCCACGTCAGCCAGCCGGGCAGCCCGGGCCGTTTGGCCAGTCCCTCCCAGGCGTCGGCGGGAACGTCCCCGACCGCGGCCCGCGCCCCGGTGAACGGCGTGCGGGCCGGTGCCGTGCCGTCGTCGCCTTCACCGTCGGCGGGACGGGGTGCCTCGCCGGTGCGGGGCACCGGCTGGAGGATGTCCGGCTCCTCCCCGGAACGGGTCTGCCGGGCCTGGGCGGGGACGCCCGCGGGCGTCTGCTCCGGCCGGCCGGCGCCGTCGTCGCCCTCGGCGCCGCCGTCGGCGGTGGCGTCGTCGCCGCCGCGGCGGGGCGACGGGACGGCGGGGAAGGTCTGCTCCATCCACCGGGCCTCCAGCCGGGCGCGGATGGCGTCGCGGAAGCGGTTCCAGCGGGTGGTGCGCCGGGCGAGGATGTCCAGTTGTTCCTTGGCGGTGGCGATCTGCTCCTCCGCCTCGCGCAGACGGTGGTCGAGCAGCGTCGTGTCCGCCGTGCACTTGGTGACCTCGGACTCCGCGCGGGCGTCGTGGAGCTTCTCCTGTTCCTCGGTGAGCCCGGCCTGTTCACCGATCCTTCCGATCACCCGGTCCCGCACGGAGGCGAGTTCGGCGAAGTAGGGGACGCGGTCCCCGCTCTGCAGCACCCAGGGGTCGAGCACTCCCCGCTTGGCCGCCTTGCCGCCCATGGCGCTCGCGGTCCGCAGCAGTCGCCGCTCGGCCCGGTCGTCGAGGACGGCGGAACCGTCGGGCCGCGGTACGGGCACACCGCCGCGGCCGCGGACACCGCTCGGCCGGTCCGCTCTGCGGGGTGCCGGCAGGCTCAGCCGACCGCGCCGCTGGCGGCGCGGCTCACTGGTATTCGTTGTGGACATCGGCCTTCGCCCTCTCTTCCAGGACCTCCATCCAGAACTTCTCGAACCCCTCGTACTCGCTGGCCCGGTCCCCGTACTTCATGCCGAAGCCGACGGGGTAGACGCCCATTCCGTCGATGGCGGGCAGGCCGCGTCCCTTGACCAGGGAGGCAATGGCCTTGTCCCGCCCCGCCTGCGTCGTGAGGTCGGCCTCGCCGATCGAGAACTCGGGGTCGGACTGCTCGAAGTCGCTCACCACGAGCAGCTTGGCCTTAGGGCCGTCGGAGGGCATCACCGAGGCGATGCGGTCGAGCGCGCCCCACACGTCGGAGCCGGGACGCTCCTCTTTGGCGCACTTCAGTTCCTTGAGCGCCTCGCCGGCGGCGCGGGCGCGGGCCTGGCGCCGCTGGCTGTCCTGATCCGTCGTCTCGTCGTGCGGCGGGTCGAGGTCGACCCGGTCCACCTTGCAGGACGAGATCTGGGAGGTGTAGGTGATGGGGGCGAAGTCGACGGTGCCGCACTTCTGTTCCTGGAGGAACGGCAGCAGTTCGTCCTTCAGCTTCGCCTCGGCGTCGAACCCGTTCTTCGTCGCGCCCGCCGAGCCCGAACCGTCGACGACCACTCCGCAGGGTGTGGTGAGCGCCTCGGACTGGGAGGTGCAGGACGCCAGGGCGGCGACCAGGGCGGCCGCCGGTATGAGGGCGAGCAGCCGGCCGCCGCGGGGCGGACGGGGCCGCACGTGTGCTGAGAAGTGCACGGTGACCTTCCTTGTGGAGGGGGAACTCATCCCCTGTTGCCCGTTCCGCGCAGCGCGCCGCCCCGGGTTGTCTGGCTGTCGAGGATGGCCAGGGCCTGCGCGACGGCCGCCGGGTCGGCGGCCGTCGCGGGTGCGCCGGGCCCGTACCAGCGGTCGGACAGCAGGCCGTCGTCGACCCGGTGCCAGGTGGCGTCCAGTTCGGTCCGGCCCGGCAGCCAGCCGGTGGGGCGTCGCTCCGGGATCTCGCGCGAGCGGCGGGCACGTGTCCAGGCGGCGTCCCAGTAGCAGGCCAGCAGGTGGTTGGCCTCGTCGACGAGGCCCTGGGCGCGGGACCGGCAGACGGTCGCGGAGTTGCGCCAGGCGCCGACCATCTCGCCGTAGCGGGCCAGGGCGGCCGGTGCCGGCGCACCGCGCACCGTGTACTGGGTGACGACCCGTACGGACTCCGCCTGGATCCGTTCGCTCAGCGCGCGGTTGCCGAGCAGCATGCGCGAACGCAACCGGGTGGTGCTGCGGACGACCTGCGCCCGCACGCCCAGCACATAGGGCGGCAGGCCGTCCGTGGAGGAGTGCCGCCCCTCCCCGACGTCCGTCAGCACGTCCAGCAGTCCCGGTGCGTCGCGTCGGCCGTGGCCGCGGGCGACGGCCGTCGAGACGATTCCGATTCCCAGTCTTCGGGCGGTTCCGCCCGTGCGGCCGGAATTGATCATTGGAGCTACCCCCATTCCCCGCGTGATCTCCGTGGAGATCGTGGCGCGGTGACGGAGAGAGTAGCGGAAACGATCGCCTCCGGAGAGGCGAAAACAGAGGGGGAATCGACCATTCCGGCGGGCCTCCGAAAAACAACCGGATTCCGTCCGGTATCCGGCCGGGTACAGGCGGGAACACGATTGCGGGCCGGTTCCGGAGCCCGACATACTCGCGGTCTGCACCCGAGGAGGAGCGGTCATGGACGTCCGGATCAGCGGGACCCACTTCCCCCTGGAGGCACTGGGGCCGGGCAGGCGTCTCGGTGTCTGGTTCCAGGGCTGCTCCCTGGCGTGCGCGGGCTGCATGTCCCGGCACACATGGGATGCCCGAGGGGGGACGCACGTCTCCGTTTCCGCGCTGCTGGAGTTGTGGGGGGAGGCGTTGGAAAGGGGTGCGGAGGGGCTCACGGTCAGTGGCGGTGAGCCCCTCCAGCAGCCGGACGCGCTGGCCGGGTTGCTGGCCGGCGCGGCCGGTCTGCGGGACGAGGCGGCGGGCGGCTCGGCGGCCGGGGCCGGGGGGGTCGCCGCGGCCGATCTGCTGGTGTACACGGGATACGAACTCGACGAGTTGACGGAACATCAGGTCGCGGCGCTCCGGCACGCCGACGCCGTGGTCACCGGGCGGTTCCGGGTGGCGGAGCCGACGAATCTGGTGTGGCGGGGCTCCGCCAACCAGCGCATCCGGCCGTGCACGCCCCTGGGCGTCGTCCGCTACACGCCGCACCAGGAGCGGGAGAGCACCGGCGCCCGCCTCCAGGCGGTGGTCGACACCGGGACCGCCATGGGCCTGCGGCTCTACGGGGTGCCGTTGCGCGGCGAACTGGCGGAACTGGAAAGGCGGTCGAAGAGAGCGGGAGTGTCGCTCAGCGATCCGAGCTGGCGGCCCTGAGCACGTCGGCGTGGTCCGGTCGGCGTGTCACGAGACGCACCGACCAGGTGGTGTCCTCGCGCAGTTCGCGCCGGACGGCCCACAGCAGCCAGCGGGCGGCGGTCGGGGCGGGCAGGCCGCCGCGACCCGCGCCGATCAGGGGGAAGCAGATGGTGGACAGGGGCAGGGAGAGGGTCGCGCGCTCCTCCCGGGCGAGCGCGAACGAGGCCTGCACGGCCTCGGCCAGTGCGGCGGGTGCGACGTGGTAGCGGTCACCGTCTTCCACGGGGGTGGAGACGGCGGCGTGGTGGATGCGTCGTACGCCGTGCGCGGCGAGCGCGCCGGGAGAGGTGGCGACCACGGTGCCGGGCCGCACCGGCAGGCCGGCCCGGCCGTGGCTGCGGAGCCAGGTGCTCAGCTCGCGCGGCAGGACGTCGTCGACGATCTCCCCGGCGGCGTTGCGGGTGGCGGCGGCCCTGCGCAGCGCCGCGGAGACGGTCGGACGGAAGATCTTGGACATCTCGAGGTAGACGTTCTCCGAGGAGACCAGGATGTCCGCGTCCCGCACGAGTTCCATCGGGCAGACCCGGATCTCGATCCGGGCCGCCACGTGCGCGGGCACCGGGGCGGCGGGCGGCGGATCGGCGAACAGGAGGGACGCGGCCGGTTCCGGCGCGGTCCGCGACGAGGTGTCCTCCGCCGTGCCGCCCGAGTCGGTCGGGTCACCCGTGCCGCTCGGGCTGCCCGGGCCGCTTCGGCCCGGACGGGCCGTGGCCTCCCGGGCCAACGCCAGTGCGCCGGTCGCCAGTTCGGCGAAGACCTCCAGCTCGTGGCTGCGCCGGAACCGCTCGGTGCTCACCCCGTAGACGGCCGCCGCGGCCTTCCTCCGGTCGGCCGCGGGCACACCGCGCCGGTCGGCGAAGAGCCCGAAGGTGTGCGCGGCGGCCCGGGCCAGCGGATCGCACCCCGGTCCGTCGTGCAGCGGGCCGCCGCCCGTCAGACGGCGCACGGCCGCCGCCAGCAGCCGCTCGATGCCCTCCAGTTCGTCGTCCTCCCCGCCGCACAGCCCGGCCGCGACGGCGGTGTCCCGCAGCGCTTCCCGGGCGCAATGCCGGAGCCTGGGCAGGCCGGGCCGCCGGAGGGCCCTCAGTTCATCGACCAGGGCCTGGTGCGGGGGAAGGGTGCGCATGCGGTGCATGGTAATCCGGGGGGCGCGCGAGGAGAGCGGTCCGGAGTGCGCTCTCTTTGTGCGCCGGTACGCGCCCCGGTAATTCCGTGGAACACGTTCGTACCGGAATTCCCTTGGGTATTGTCGTGCCACCCCCGCACCCATCATTGCGGTCGTCCCCGAAGTCGACTTCCCGGAAGGCCGGATGGTGACTGATTTCGTTTCTCCCACGGACGGCGGATTCACCGATGCCCGCCGGACCGAAACCCGCCCCGTACGCGACGACGTACCACCGGCGCTGGCCCGGAGGTTCGCCCTGGTGAAGCTGCTGAGGGCCGCCGAACGCCCCAGCCAGGCCGTCGTGCTGCGCGTCCGGGAGGCCGACGCTCAGGCAGGTGACGCGCCGCTGGTGCTGAAGTGGTACCACCGCATGCACGCCCCGGACCCCGCGGTGGGACGGCTGCTCGGCGAGGAGCCCGGCCCCCACCTGGAACGGCTGGTCGAGGCGGGGCTCGCCGACGGCCACCCGTACCAGCTGTTCCGGTCGCACGGGGAGACCGACCTGCGGGCCTACCTCGACGGGAGTCCCGGCCCCATGCCGCCCGCACGGGTCGAGGCCGTGGCCCGGCAGCTGCACGCCGCGGTGTCCGCGCTGCACGAGCGGGAGATCGTCCACCGCGACGTCACCCCGGACAACATCATGGTCGAGAGCCGCCGCGGGAACGCGCTGGAGCTGGTGCTCGTCGACTTCGGGGTCGCCGCGTACCGGCCCGACGAGGACCCCGGACCGCGGCGGGCCTGGCGGGGTAAGCCCAAGTACCTCGCGCCCGAGGCCGGCGCCCTCCACCAGACCGTCTCCGAGGCCGGAGACTGGTGGGCGGTCGGCATGATCCTCGCCGAACTCGCCCTGGGGACACACCCCGTGGACTTCTTCAGCGACGAAGCGGTACTCAGGGAGATCGCCACGCACGATCCCGACGTCAGCGGCGTCCGCGACGGGCGGACCCGCCGGCTGTGCGAGGGGCTGCTGACGCGCGCCCCGGAGGACCGCTGGGGCGCGGACGAGGTCGCGGCGTGGCTGGCCGGGGAGTCCCCGCCGGTCCCCGGCCGCACCCGGGAGCAGGCACCGGGCACCCCGCCACCCTCCGACCTGCGGCCCTTCCACTTCCTCGGCGAACGGCACACGGAACCGGAGCACCTGGCCCGGGCCCTGGACTGCCATCCGTCCGCCACGGACGCGATGCTGGCCGACGCCGAGGACCGCGCCGCCCTGGTGGAGTGGCTCGGCCAGTTCGAGACCGCCGGCGGGCGCAGCCCCGAGGAACTGCGGCGGCTCGCCGCGCTCCGCGGCGAGCTGCGCGAGCCCCCCGGCCCGGAGACCGGCGCCCGGCTGATCACCTGGCTCGGCCCGTACCGCGAGGTGTCCCTGTGGGGCGTGCCGCTGACCGCCGAAGGCATCCGCGCGCTGAGCCGGGGTGCCCGCCGGGACGACTCCGAGGCGCTCGCCCTGGTCCGGCACCTGACGGGGGCACCGGGGATCCTGACCGTCCTGTCCCGGCGCCCCCGCGGGGAAGGTCTGGACGAGGTGCGCGAGCGCTGGGGCGCGCTGCGGGACCGCTGGCCGCACCTGGTGCGGGAGCTGCGCCGCGCCCCGGACATCGGCGGACTCGACCGGGTCCGCAGGGCCCTCAGGCGGACCCCCGCCGTGGACGCCCGGCTCCTCGAACTGGCCCGTGAACCCGACCGCGCGGCGGCACAGCTCGCGCGGGAGGCCGCCACGGTACGGGGCCGGCTCGCCGCGCCCGTGCCCTGGTTCGACCGGCTCGTGGAGTCCGGCGAGGACGGCGAGCCGCTGCGGCTGCTGGTGGCGGCGCTGCTCGCCGAGCACGCCGTCCGCGAGGCCGCCGAGCGGCACTCGCGCCAGGTCGACGAGGAGGTCCAGCGGCTGATGGACGAGGACGCGGACGGTGTGGTGGCCGTCATGCGGCGCATGGACCGGCCGCCGACGCTGGCCTGGGCGCTGTTCGGCGCCACCGTGCTGACGGCGCCCTGGTGCTTCGTGATCGCGCTGGCCGACGCGCTCGGCCGCGCCTCCCAGGAGGCGGTCGTCACCGCGTGGGTGCAGACGGTCCCGGCGGCGGCCGCGGTCTTCGCGGCGGAGCTGCTGACCGCCGCCTACATCGGGCCGCCCGCCTACCACCCGCACCGGTCGCTGGCCGGGCTGCTGATCCGCACCGCCGACCGGCCCGCGAGGTTCGTGCGGTCGCGCCGGTTCGTGACGGTGCTGCTCGGCGCGGCCGTCCTGGCCGGTGCGGTGCTGCTCGGCTTCTACGCGCTCGCCGTCGCCCCGTGGGTGTGGCCCCTGGCCAGTGCCGTGCTCCTCGCCGGGTGGAGCGTGCGCCGCTGCCACGCCTGGCGCCGGGAACGGCGCGCCCGGCTGGCCCGCCGCGTGGGCGTGCGGCGCGGCCGGATCGCCGCGCGCCGTGCCTGACGGGCCCGTCCGGCACCGACATTCCGATGCACATGAGCAGAGAACGGGAGGCAGGGGATGAGCGCAGGAGCCGCGTTTCCCACCCTCGACCTGGTGGCACCGGCCGTGGCCTTCCCGGCCCCGGCACCACCGGTCGACCTGTCCGCGGTGCCCGATGCCGGTGCGGCACAGCTGGGCGACGCCGCCGCCCGGGCGTCCACCCACGCGGGCGACGCCGCCACGCAGGTGTCGGACGCGGTGAGCCACGGGCTGCAGGAGGCGGCCCAGGCCGCCGTGGAGGTCCTCGGCACGCTCAGCGGCGTCCTGCTCGCGGGCCGCGCCGCGATGCTCACCACCCGGGCCCTCGCCTCGGCCGCCGTCCGGGCGGCCGAGGAACAGCGCTGCCTGGAGCGGCAGGAGGCCCTGTCGGCCACCTGCGCCGAACAGTGGGAGGCGGCCGCGTACGCGGTGGTACGGGCGAACGCCCGCAGGACCGCACTGCTGGCCCGGCACGCGCGCGCCGGCGTCCCGTCCGGCGGCGACCAGGGGCCGCCGCGCCCCGACCTGCCTCCGCCACTGGACCCGGTGGGCCGTCCGCTCGGCGCGCTCCGCGCCGACCTGGCCCGTTTCGAGGAGGCCGTACGCCGGGCCGAGGAGACGCAGACGGCCTGGGAGGTCGGCCGGCTCGCGGACGTGATGGACGACGCGGACGAGGCCGACGACGCCTGGCGGCGCCTGATCCGGGAGCGCCGGGACGCCATGCTGACCCGCCACATGTCGCACCGTGAGCCGGCCGCGGAGCGGACCGGTCAGCCCCCCGCGGAACCGCCCCGGGCGACGGCGGAGACGGAACGGGACGCCGAGGCCGTCCGCCGGCTGGGCGCGGACATCCTGGCCGCGCTGGATCCGCAGGCGGCACCGGCCACCGTCGAACTGGCCGTCGCGTCGGTGGGGCGGGCCGCACGGCACGCCGGGGAGAACCCGACACGGGCCCGCCGCCACCTGGGCGAGGCCCGCAAGTTCGTGCAGGACGCCAACCGAAAGGCACGCCTTTGCCGGGCCGAGGAGGAGTGGGCCGCCGCCCAGCTGGACTTCCTCACCCGCCGCGCCCCCGAGGACACGGAGCCGCTGCCCGAGGCGCCGGACGCGGAGCAGCCCCTGCGCCGGCTCCTGGCGGACGGGGTGCCGCTCACTCCCGAGGAGCGGCGGCTGGTGGAACTCCGGGTCACCGAACGGCTGACGTATCTGGAAGGGCTGTACGTGCGCACCCAGTTGACCGGGGTGATGGCCGAACTGGCGGAGCGCTACGGCGGCCCGGCGGACGCGACGCGTCCCGAGGGGCAGGAACTGCGACTGGACTGGACCCCGGACGGCTGGGGGCCCGACCACTGGCTCCGGTTGACCCTGGTCCACGGCACGCTGCGCATCGCCACGATGTACCGCGGCGGCGGCCCGGGCGAGCGGCGGCCCGAGGACCTGGCGGTGGACGACGCACGCTGCGCGGAGGCCCGCCTCCGGATCGACGAGTTCGCCGTCGTGGCACGCGGGCTGGGGCTGGACCTGGACATGCGCGTCGAACAGACCGGGGGCGCGCTGCCGGGCCTGCGCGGCGAGGACGGCGCCGTCGCACTGGACGAGGTGCTCGCGGCGGGCGCGCGGAACCGCGCACCGGACCACGGGACCCCCGCCCGCAAACACCGGACCGTCGGTGACCGGACCCGCTGACACGGCGGGGGCACCCCCATCGGGAAGGACACATGAACCTGCAGAAGGAAGCCCGGTTCCCGCTCTTCGCGGAGGAGCTGGCGGGCACCCTGAGCGTGCACGCGCAGTACGTCCTGTACGGCAACTTCCGCGACCTGCACCTGGTGCGGATCCGCGACCGCGACCATCCGCTTCCCCTGCTGGGGGTGTTGTGGAACCGGTTGCGCCCGCTGGGCTACCAGGCGCTGCTGCTGTGCGACCAGGTCTCGGGCATCCAGGTGATGCAGGCGGACGACAACGTCCGGGAGGCGGTGCTGACGCTCCTGGAACCGCTGGACTTCCCGGGCGCCGGTCCGGCACAGACCCAGCGCACGGTGGCGCAGCTGAGGGCGATCGGTGAGGGCTGGGGGCCGGAACGGGCCAAGGTGCGCGGCGACCGCGTACTGCCGCCGCTGCGCGTGGCCCTGGTGATCGACCACGCCTCACGGCTGGTGGGCGACGTGAACCGGCTGACCCCCGAGGAGCGCGACTTCTTCCTCGCCTGCCTCCAGCTCGCGGTCGAGGCCAAGCCCGTACCGGGCCCGCCGGGCGCCACCGACGACGCGGCCGGATCGCTGTTCAACCCGCTGATCTGGCTGGCCGACGGCGAACGGGACCTGCCGAACTGGCTGCTCACGGGCAGCGAGCGGATCCGCACCGTCGCGGTGCCCGAGCCGGACGCGGACGAGCGGCGGCGGATGGCGCGGCAGCTGCGGCGGGAGTACCTGCGCGCCGCGCCGTCCTGGCAGCCGGACGGGGAGCGGACGACGACCGCGCGGGCGGCCGGCCGCGCGACGGAGGAGGAGGCGGAGGAGTCCGTCGGGGCGTTCGCGCGGGCCGCTTCCGGCATGAACCTCACCGCCATGCAGGAGAGCCTGCGCCTCGCCCTCGCCCGGCACCTCCCGTTCGACCGGATGCCGGACGCGGTCCGGATCTACCGGCTCGGCGTGGAGCGCAACCCGTGGAGCCGCGACGAGATCCGCCGGCGCATCCTCAAGGGCGAGGACCCCACGGACGAACGGGCCATCCCGCGACGGGTCCTGGGCCAGGAGGCGGCCGTGGCGATGACCCTCGACATCCTGAAGCGGGCCGCGCTGGGGCTCTCCGGTGCGCAGGCCACCAGCCCCGGGCACCGGCCGCGCGGCGTGCTGTTCTTCGCCGGGCCCACCGGCACCGGCAAGACCGAGCTGGCGAAGGCGGTCGCCTCGGTGCTGTTCGACAGCGACCAGGCGTACCTCCGGTTCGACATGAGCGAGTTCTCCGCGGCGCACTCCGCCGACCGACTGGTCGGGGCGCCGCCCGGGTACGTCGGTTTCGAGGCGGGCGGTGAACTCACCACCGCGGTACGGGAGAACCCGTTCCGGGTGATCCTCTTCGACGAGATCGAGAAGGCCGACAAGGGCGTCCTCGACAAGTTCCTCCAGGTCCTGGAGGACGGCCGGCTCACCGACGGGCAGGGCGTCACCACGTACTTCAGCGAGTGCGTGCTGATCTTCACCTCCAACCTGGGGGTGCAGCGCACCGATCCGCAGACCCAGGAGTGGCAGCCGCTGGTGGAGCCGGGCACGCCGTACCCGGAGCTGGAGGCCCTGGTCCGCAGGAACATCAAGGAGCACTTCGAACGGGTCATCGGACGGCCGGAGCTGATGAACCGGCTGGGCGGGAACGTCGTGGTGTTCGACTTCATCTCCCCCCAGGTGGCGGAGCAGATCTTCGATCTCCAGGTCGGCAACGTCCGGCGGCAGCTGGCCGCCGGGCACGGCATCGTGCTGGAACTGACCGACGAGGCGCGTGAGGTGCTGCTCGGCCACTGCACCAAGGACCCGTGGAAGGGCGGGCGGGGCATCGGCATGGTCCTGGAGACCCACCTGATCAACCCGCTGGCCCGCGCCCTGTTCGCCAAGCCCCATCTGGCCCCGGGGGCGGTGGCGCTGGTCTCGGACGTCAGGCAGGACGAGGCCGGACGGGTGGAGATCGCGGTGGACTTCGGGAACGGCGCGGAGGGCGGGGCGCGATGACGGTGCCCGGCCACGGGGGCGACGACGACGCGGGAGGGCCCGAGGACGACGGCCTGGACCTGGTCCCGCTGTCCGGTGTGCGTCCGCTCGGGCGCGGCGCCACGTCACCCGTGGCGCCGCCCGCCGCCACACCACGCCTCGTCACGTGTCCGCACTGCGGTGCCCGGCTCCCGGCCGGCACGGCCTCCTGTCCGGCGTGTCTGTCGCCGCTCCGGAGCGGCCCGGCGCCGGCGGGCACCGCGCGGGGGCCGTCCCGGACCGCGGCGCTGCGGCTGGTGTTCCGCGGCGCCGGGAGCCACCTCGAAGTACCGCCCGGCGGGGAACTGCGCCTCGGACGGGACCCGGCCTGGGCCCCGGAGGCGGCCGGCCTCCTCGCGGAGGAACCGACGGTCTCGGACCGGCACGCCGACATCACCCACGGCGAGGACGGCACGGTCTCGCTGACGGAGGTCCCGCAGGGCGCCACCAACGGGGTGCGGGTCAACGACCGGGTCCTGGCCCCCGGCCGGACGGAACGCCTCGCGGACGGCGACCGGGTGTGGCTCGGACCGGTGGTCAGCTTCACCGTGCGGGTCCCGGGACAGCCGTCCTGCTGACCCCTCCCCGCGGGCCTGGGGCGGGGAGTCGGACTCGTCTCCCCGCGGGCCCGGGGCGGGCAGCCGGCCTCCCCGCCCCGGGCCGGGCCTTCGCCCGGTCACCGCCGTCCGGCGTGGAGACCTGTGGCGGTGACTCGTGTCTTCGGGTCCGCTCGTACGGCGGCTCACACCTCGACGGGCTCGTCCTCCGGCAGGCTGTCCATGAAGGAGCTGACCGAGAAGACCGCGCGGCCGGCGCCGGGCAGGCCATAGCCGGGGGGCGAGGACAGGCCGAACTCGTCCATCGTGGCGCGGTACGCCTCGAGCAGCCGGATGTGGTACTCCAGCGGCGCGCCCTGCGGGTTGGCCTTGCCGAGCGGGGTGGTGGGCTCGGGGCACCAGGTGGTGAAGCGGGGCGTGATGCCGTGCGACATGAAGAAGCGCAGGCCCTCGGTGGTGGACGCGATGGCCTCGTCGACCGTCTTGAAGCCGAAGGGCTCGGCCATCTCCACGCCCGCCACGAAGTTCGGGATGACGTTGCGCGCGCCGAACACGTCGGTGGAGTCCAGGATGCGCTTGTGCCACTCGTCGCGGCCGACGTAGCGCTCCTTGCCGGGGCAGTACATCTTGAACAGGTACTCGTCCCACACCTCGTAGTTGGGGTGGTAGATCTGCACGCCGTAGTCCTTGAAGCGCTGGACGTCCGGCTTCGGCAGGGCCTGGGCGACGACCTTGCCGATCCACCGGCCGGGGAAGTGCTCCTCGATGGCCTTGGCGTACCGCCCGTAGAAGTCGGCCTCGTCCAGGCCCTGGACCTTCGACGTGATCGCGCCGCCGGTGAGCGTGTACGCGGTGGAGATCTTGGCGGTGTCGTACTTGTTGATGATCTCCAGCGCCTCGAGGACCTCGTCGACGTCCTTCACGCCCGTGTACGGCCGCCCGGCCGCCTTGTGCTGGCGCCAGTTGTGGTTGATGTCGCAGTACTGGCACTCCTCCTTGGCGCCGAAGTACTGGCAGACGCGGAACGCGGTCAGGTAGATCAGGTAGCCCCACTGGATGGTCGGGGCCACCTCCATGACCGACTTCCCGTTGGAGAGCTTGTGCCGGTAGTACTCGGGCATGGGCGGCACGCCGACGTCCGAGATCCGCCTGCCGTCCAGGTAGAGACCGAGCTGTCCCTCCTCGTCGGCGGCGACGCGGTAGGGGGACGCCGGGTTCACCCGGACCGAGACGACGGTGCGGCGCAGGTCGTAGGGGCCTCCGGTGAGGATGATCTCCTCGGGCGGGCGGCGCAGCGCGGCCTCGCCCAGCTCCGGCAGGGTGCCGTGGTCGAAGGAGAAGATGAAGTACGACTTCGGCTTGACCTCGCCGTCCTCGTTGTCGCTCAGCGCGGAGGGGTCGAAGGCCACCCCGCCGCGGAGCAGGTCCTCCTTGAAGACGGCTTCCCGCGGTACGTGCGGAAAGCGCTCCATCAGATCCTCGACCAGCGCGGTACGGCTGCCCATCCCGTTGTCTCCTCCCGGCTCAGGCGTTCGACTTCTCACGGTATGCCCCCGCCCGTGCGGCTTCCCGCGCGGGGCCCCTCCAGACGCGCCGGGTAGGTTTCCGCGGTATGAGCGACATCACGGTGACCAATTGGGCCGGCAACATCACGTACACGGCCAAGGAGCTGCTCCGGCCGCACTCACTGGACGCGCTGCGGGCCCTGGTGGCGGACAGCGCGAGGGTGCGGGTGCTGGGCAGCGGGCACTCCTTCAACGAGATCGCCGAGCCGGGGTCCGAGGGCGTCCTGCTGTCACTGGCCGCGCTGCCGGCCCAGGTGGACGTCGACACGGCGGCCCGTACGGTACGGGTCGGCGGCGGCGTCCGGTACGCGGAGCTGGCCCGGCTGGTGCACGGGCGGGGGCTGGCGTTGCCGAACATGGCCTCGCTGCCGCACATCTCGGTCGCCGGGTCGGTGGCGACCGGCACGCACGGTTCCGGGGTGGGCAACGGGCCGCTCTCCTCGTCCGTGCGCGAGGTGGAGCTGGTCACGGCGGACGGTGGGACGGTGACCGTCGCCCGCGGCGACGAGCGGTTCGGCGGCGCGGTGACCTCGCTCGGCGCGCTGGGCGTCGTGACCTCGCTCACCCTCGACCTGGAGCCGGCCTACGAGGTCGAGCAGCACGTCTTCACCGAGCTGCCGCTGGACGGCCTGGACACGGCGACGTTCGAGACGGTGGTGGCGGCTGCGTACAGCGTGAGCCTCTTCACGGACTGGCGGGCTCCCGGCTTCCGGCAGGTGTGGCTGAAGCGGCGCACCGACCAGCCGCTGCCCGACTTCCCGTACGCCGCGCCGGCCACCGAGAAGATGCATCCGGTGCCGGGGATGCCCGCCGTGAACTGCACCGAGCAGTTCGGGGTGCCGGGCCCCTGGCACGAGCGGCTGCCGCACTTCCGCGCCGAGTTCACGCCCAGCAGCGGTGCCGAGCTCCAGTCGGAGTACCTGATGCCGCGCGAGCACGCGCTGGACGCCCTGCGTGCGATGGACGCGATACGGGAGGTCGTCGCGCCCGTTCTCCAGACCTGTGAGATCCGCACGGTCGCCGCGGACGAGCAGTGGCTGAGCCCCTCCTACGGCCGGGACACCGTGGCCGCGCACTTCACCTGGGTCGAGGACACGGCCGCGGTGCTGCCGGTGGTGCGGCGGCTGGAGGCGGCACTGGCACCCTTCGCGGCCCGGCCGCACTGGGGGAAGGTGTTCACGACACCTGCGGGGGCGCTGCGCGCGCTCTACCCGAGGCTGGACGACTTCCGGGCGCTGGCCGGGGCGCTGGACCCGGCGGGGAAGTTCACCAACGCGTTCGTACGGGGGGTGCTGGCCGGCTGAGCCGCCCGGGCGCCCCGGCCTCGGTCTCGGTCTCGGTCTCCGGTCCCGCGAGCGGTGGTACCGCACCGCTCGGCGGGCGTGCCCGGCCGGGCGCCCGCCCGCACTCACTCACTCACGCGAGAACACCGGCACCCCGACCTCCCCCACCTCCCCGGCCTCTAGGCCAGGGAGCGGAACCAGCGCACCACGGCCGCGGTGCCCGCCTGGTGCGAGCCCAGGTGCCGGGAGTTCTCGTAGTCCGGGGTGCCGAGGTCGACGGTCCGGACGTGGACGCCGCGGGCACGCAGGGCGGCCCGGCAGTGGGCGGTGTTGGCGGTGACGGCCTGCTCGTCGCCTTCGGCGTGGTAGAGCCGGAGCGGGGCCCGCGGTGTCCAGTCGGCGCACACCCCGTCGGTCACCCGCAGGGCCTCGGCCAGCCTCCCGGAAGGGTGCTCCAGCATGGCCCGGCCGTGGGGTGTGAGCAGTTCCTCCAGCGTGTCCGGGGTGCCGAGCACGACGTCCTGGCCCGGGTGCGTGCCGTCGAACAGGCCCTCGATCGTGCGGTGGTAGTCCTCCTCGAACACCTCGGCGGGGCTGTCGTAGAGGTGGTGCAGCCGGTTGAAGGCGACCAGGGTGAGGGCCGCGTAGATCACACCGGCCTTCTGTTCCGTCTCCCCGGCCAACAGTGCGGGCAGTTCCACGTCCCGGAAGGCGTAGGCGCCGCTGACCGGTGCCACCGCGCCGAGCCGGAACCAGTCGTCGGCGCGTTCCTGGAGCGCCCGGGCGAGTCCCAGTGCCGCCGAGGCGCCCTGGCTGAAGCCGGTGGCGAACACCTCGCGGCGCAGGTGGCGTCCCTGTTCCGCGGCGACGGCGCGGGAGGCGCGCAGCATGTCCAGGGCCGCGGTGGTCTCGGAGGGGATGTCCATCCACGGGTGCGGTCCCGGACCGAGGCCCAGTCCCAGGTAGTCGGGGAGCGCCGTGGCGAATCCGGCGGAGGCGTGGGTGAGGGCGGGGGCCTGGTCCCACACGCTCGTCGAGACGGACGCCACGTCACCCTTGAACAGTTCGGTGCCGTGGGTGAACGACACGGTGCGCAGCCGTCGTTCGCCGTTGCGGGGCAGGGCCAGCAGGCCGCTGGCGGTGGTGGGGCGCCCGTGCGGGTCCACCGTGCGGTACACGATCCGGTAGGTGTCCACCCCGTACCGCACGGTGCCGGTGTCCCAGGCGCCCTCCTCGTCGCCCGCCAGTTCGGCCGCCACTTCGCCGGCGGACAGCGTCCGCAGGTGCTCGGTGGAGACGACCGCTCCCCGCACGCCGTCCGCCGCGACCCGGGCGGGCCCTGCGGGACCGCCCGGGGCCTCCTGCGCCACGGAGACGGCCGTTGCGCTCACTGACAGGGCCGCGGCCACCGCCGCGGCCGTCATCACTCTGCTCGTCCGGTTCATGCGACGACCGTACGAAGCGGACCGTGTGCGCGGCCATGCGGTCAACCCGTGTGCCACCGGGGGGTTTTCCCCCGTGCGGACGTCGTCAGTGGTCCGCGCAGCACGGCGTCGGGTCGGGGTCCTCGAACGGCACCAGGGTGCCGCCCGCCGCGGGCATGGCGGACAGGACGAGACGGCCGTTCTGCCACTGCGGTCGGACGTGTTCCCGGGTCACCAGCCTCATGTCCGGGTCCGGTTCGCCCGGTGTGCCCAGTACGGTCACCCGGTCGATCGCGGAGCGCGCGAGCAGCTCCGCGAGCGTCAGTGTGCCGGTGAGGGCGCCCGCGCCCGGGTAGAGGACGGCACGGCCGGCCTCGTCCGGGGCGCCGTCGCGGACCTCGTACCCCTGGGCGGTGAGCCGGTCCCGGGCGGTGCGCAGGACCGGCTCCCGTTCGGCGGCCAGCGACAGGGCGACGCGCGGGCGGCCGTCCCGCACCAGGTGCGTGCAGCCGAAGACGCCCTCGGGGAGGTCGAGTTCGGCCGCGAGCGCCTGGAGCAGGTGGTCGGCCTCGCGCAACGTCGCCGCGTCGGTGTCGATGCCGATGACGTACGGCGCGGAGGGCTGCTTCACGACGGCAGGATCCACACCGGGTTGGAGTAGAACCACAGGTCGCGCCACGGGTCGGCGTCCCCCACGACGTCGATGGCGGGACCGGCCGGGTCGACCTTCGCGCCCAGCGCGCCGACGGCGGACCGGTTGCCGTCGGTGCCCCGCGTACGGAGGTAGACGGGGCGGTCGACGCGGCCGAGGTCGTAGGTGAGCCGGACGGTGCCGGTGTCCTTGTTCACCTCGTACGACTTGACCACCCGCGCCGTCGGCGCGGTGAAGGTGTCCTTGTCGGCGACCTCGCCGGTCACGTCGCCCTGGATGACGTCGACCCGGGCCAGCTTCGGGGTGAACCCGGCCCAGTTGGGGCCGCCGGCCAGGGCCACGTCCATGGACAGGGTGACCCGGGTGCCCTTGCGGACGTGCAGGGCGCCGCCGAGCGTGGCCCAGCGGCCGCCGCCGGACACGCGCACGTCGAGGCCGCTGATGAGCTGGCCGTGGTCGACCCAGATGCGGCCGGCGCGGATGCCGTCCATGACGGCGGCGTAGTTGAAGCCGTCGGAGCCGACGTGGGTACGGCTGTACTGGCCCGGCCAGTAGTCGCCCTGGGTGACGTCGATCCGGCCGGCGTAGACCGGGTCGTCGTAGCGGCCGTTGGCGTTGAAGTCGCCGCCGCCGCGCGCGGCGGTGTCGCCGTACACCTGGTGGGAGTCGGAGTTGGCGGTGATCCACCAGGGGCGGCCCTCGGCGAGCAGGCTGTCCCACAGGCCGCCGACGGTGGCGGTCATCCAGTCGAAGCCGCCCCAGGTGCGGTAGCTCTCCAGCGGGTAGCCGGGGAAGGAGTTGGCGCCGGGGCTGCCGTCGTAGATGCCGCGGGCGCGGCCCATGCCGAGCGGCTTCGGCAGGCCGGCCGCTTGGTGGCCGGGGGCGCCCTCGAAGCCGACCGCGATCTGCCGGTCGCCGGTGCCGGTGGCGTCGCGCCAGGCGCGGATCTCGTGCGGGGAGTCGATGCCCTTGCGCGCCGGGTGGTTGGCGAGCATCAGGGCGTCCTTGACCTTGCGCCGCTTCACCTGGTCGGCGAGGAAGGAGAGTCCGGCGACGGCGAGGGCCTCGTTGGCGGGCGTGGAGGCGGTGGCGCCCTTGACTCCGCCGTCGTAGCCGGTCTCGAACTGCTTGAGGACGGAGACCTCGTTCTTGCCGGGGTGGACGAAGACCGTGCCGTGCTCGGCGGCCGGGATGTTCCACTCCAGGCCCTGGAAGACGAGGGTGTCCTCGTAGGTGTCGCGGGCCTCGCGGATGTCCGGGTTGACCTTCTCCACACCGATCTTGGCGTGGGTGACGCTGCCGTGGTCGGTGATGACCATCCAGTCCATGCCGTGCCGGGCGCCCTGGCGGACCTGGTCGACGACGCGGTACTTGCCGTCGCTGCTGTACTGGGTGTGGATGTGGTGGTCGCCGGCGAGCCAGAGGAAGCCCTTCTTGCGGCGGCCGTTGCCCGCGGCCTGCGCGGGGGCGGCGGCCGCGGTCTGGGCGAGGACGGTGCCGGCGGCCAGTCCGGCGCCGAGCAGACCCGCACGGCGCAGCAGACCGCGGCGCGACTGCTGTTCGGGGCTCAGGGCCTCGTCGGGGACGCTGGTGTCGAAGGCGGCGGGCAGGGGCTGCGCGGCCTCGTGGTCGTGGTCGTGCGTGTGTGCGTGTCCGTGGTGGTGATGGCCGTGCCCGTGACCGTGTCCGTGCCCCATGAAGTTCCTCCTGGATACCGCCGCCGTGCGCGGCTCCGAGGAGAATCGAGGCAGAAGATGAACGTTTAACGACTCGGAGATGAGCCCCGCCTGCCGCCCTGCCTGCTCTAGCATGAAACCTAGGATCCCTAGGAAGAGGGAAGGTGGCCCATGCCCCGAGCGGGCCTTACGACCGAACGCGTCGTCGCGGCCGCCGCCGACCTCGCCGACGAGGCCGGGTTCGAGAGTGTCACCGTCTCCGCGCTCGCCCGGCACTTCGGGGTGAAGGACGCGAGCCTGTACACACACGTCAGAAACCTCCAGGACCTGCGCGTCCGGGTCGCGCTGCTGGCCGGCGGCGAGCTGATCGAGGAGATCGCGGCGGCCGTGGCCGGCCGGGCCGGGAAGGAGTCGCTGGCCGCCTTCGCGGGCGCCTACCGCTCGTACGCCCTGCGCCACCCCGGCCGCTACGCCGCGACGCAGATCCGCGTCGACCAGTCCGTCGCCGCCGGCTCCCCCGCCCTGCGCCGCACCGCCGAGATCACCTACGGCATGCTGCACGCCTACGGCCTCACCGAGCCCGACCTCACCGACGCCGTACGCCTGCTGCGCAGCACCTTCCACGGCTACTGCGCCCTGGAGGCCGCCGGCGCCTTCGGTGCCCCGCGCGACGTACAGGCCTCCTGGGAGAAGGCGGTCGACGCCCTGCACGTGGCGCTGGAGCACTGGCCGCGCGAGCGGACGGACGCGGCCTGAGGGGGTTCCTCGGGACCTTCCGGCAGGTGGTACGTCACGGGCGCGGACGCCCGGATCGGCGAGGACCGGACCTTCCGGCTCGATCGCATCGCGGACGCGCGGACCCTGCCCGGCTCGTTCGAAGCGCCCGCGGGCCCCGCTCCGGCACAGCGTGTGGTGTCAGCGTTCGCCACGGCCGAGTACCGGCACGAGGTGACCCTGCGGATCCACGGGACGGTCGAGCAGATCCGCGCCCGCCTGCCCGCCGGCGTCGCGAGCCTGGAGGAACACGAGCCCGTGGCGGGCGAGGGCCGGGCGGCCGAGCGCTGGCTGCGCGTCGAGCTGCGGGCCGAGCGGCTCGACTGGCTGCCCCCGGTGCTCGCCTCACTCGACCGGCCGTTCGTCGTCGAGCGCCCCGATGAACTGCGCGACCTCGTCCTCGCGTTCGCCGATCGCCTCACGTCCTACGCCCGCCAGGCCTGACGGCGACGAACCGGTGTCATGGGATGGCCCGCCTGAGGGCCGGTCGGCTCAGGGCCCGCACCTCGTCGTACGCGGGCGTCGCGCCGCCCGGGGACCGGCCCGCACCGATGTCGGCCGCCGCCCGGAGGGCCGCGCCCAGCGCCCGCCGGTACAGCAGCGAGCCGAGGCTGACGCGGCCCACGCCGAGGTCGGCGAGGTGCGGCAGCGAGGGGCCGGTGGGCGAGTAGAGGACGTTGAGGGGCACGTCGAAGTGCGCGGCCAGGGCCGCGATCCGGCCGGGGTCGGTGAGGCCCGGGACGAAGACGCCGTGGGCACCGGCCTCGCGGTAGGCCTCCAGGCGCCGCACCGTCTCCGCCGCGCGCCCCTCTTCGCCTGCGTCTCCGTCGCCCGCGCCTCCGCCCTCGCCTTCGCCCCCGCCTTCGCCTTCGCCTTCGCGGAGCCAGTACGTGTCCGTGCGCGCGTTGACGAACAGGCCGGGGGCCGCCGTTCTGACCGCGGCGATCTTGGCCGCGTGCCGGTCGGCGGGGCCCAGAGCGTCCTCCAGGTTGATTCCGACCGCTCCGGCCGCCGCCAGCCGCCGCGCCAGCTCCCCCACCTCGTCGGGGTCGTCGCTGAAGCCGTCCTCCACGTCGACGGAGAGCAGGAACGGCGCCGAGCCCAGGGTGACGGCCAGCCGCAGCGTCTCCTCGCGGGTCGCCGACGCCCCGTCCGGCAGCCCGCTCGCCGCCGCGACGCCCAGGCTGGTCGTACCGATGGCCCGGAAGCCCTGCCCGGCGAGGGCGAGCGCGGAGGCGTGGTCCCAGGCGCACGGCAGCAGCAGGGGTTCGCCGGGGCGATGGAGGCGGGCGAAGGCGGTCACGACAGATCGCCCACCGCGTCGGCGTAGTACACGGATTCGGTGAGGTGCACGGCGAGTTCGCGGAAGCTCCAGCCCTCGCCGGGCGAGTGGTCGAGCTGCTCGTCGGTGAGCGCGTCGAGGCGGTTGGCCCAGATCCGGGCGAGCCGGACGAGGCGGCTGCGGGCCTCGTCGAGGTCCTCGGCCGTGAAGGGGGACCGGTCCGCGTCCGTGGTGATCATGGAGGCGTGCCAGTGGTCGGGCTGGGTCTCCTCGCCGGCCAGCCGGGCCTCCAGCTCGGCGAGGTGGTCGACCATGTGGTCGGCGACCCGGCGGATCGCCTTGTGCGGGGTGTAGACGCGGCCGTCGACGTGCGCGGGCCGCCCGTCCCACCGGGTCCAGGTGGCGGCCAGGGCGAGGACGTGGTCGACCATGCCGGTGACCGCGGCGGCGGGCGTGAGGGGGACGGTGGTGGCGGTGTTCGTGTCGCTCATGTCCCCCACGCTAGGGGCCGGTTGTTTCGGTGCGCGCCGAAGTGTCCCCGTCCCCCGCGCGCGGGTGGTCCGGCCTCCGGCTGCCCTTCGCCGCCGGAGGCCGGACGCTCACCGTGCCCGTACCGTGCCGCGCGGTACCAGGTGCTGGGCGACCAGCTCGTCCCGTACCAGGCCCGCGTAGACGGTGGCGCCGTGCGCGGACGTGTGGGTGTTGTCCCGTTTCTCGTCGGTGAGGTAGAGGGCCTTGGAGCCCTCCACGCCCAGGGACTCCACGAGCGCCTTGGTCTTCGCGGTCAGGTCGATCAGCGGCACGCCCTCGGCGGCGGCGACCGAGCGGACGACGGCCGGGTGGTCGACGCCGAGTCCGTTGACGAGGAGGGCGGTGCCGTTGTTCAGGGTGCCGTCGGCGTTGAACCAGCGGCGCACGACCGGCGTGACGAGGACGGGCCGGCCGCCGCGCTCCCGCACGCCCGCCACCAGCGTCTCGAGGTTGGCGCGGTAGGTCGCCCCGTCGGTCGTCTTGTCGTTGTGCGCGAGCTGGACGAGCACGAGGTCCCCGGGCCGGATCCGTGCCCGCACGGTGCCCCACAGCCGCTGGTCGGCCAGGTAACTGACCGTGCTCTCCCCGGAGTCGGCGTGGTTGGCGACGGACAGGCCCTTGCGGAGGTACCGCGGCAGCTGCTGGCCCCAGCCGGAGTAGGGCTCCCCCGGCTGGTCGCAGACCGTGGAGTCCCCGACGAGGAGGACCTGCCGCGCGTGCCGGGCGGGTGTCACCCGGATACCGGCGAGGGCGGGCACCGAACCGCCGATCACCAGGTCCAGGCCCGGGCTGCCGTCGGGTCCGGTGGGCTCGCCCTCGGGCGTGCGCACGTCGACGGTGAAGCTCCGGGCGACCCGCTCACCGGCCCCGGTGGCCGTCTCCGCGAGCAGCGACCGCCCGGTCTCACCGCCGATGGCGGTCCGGGCGGCATCCTCGCCCCCGAGCAGCACCTTCACGTCGTACGTGCCCGGCGGGACGTCGAAGTGGCAGGCCGTGGCGGTGCAGTCGGCCATCCCGTGGGCGCCGTCCTGTGCCCCGGTCCGGGCCTGAGCGGGTACGGCGGTCAGGGCTCCGGCGGCCAGCGCGACGGCGACCAGGGTGACGGCGGCTGAACGTCTCACGCCCGCCCCCGCCCCGCGTGGTCGGCGACCGGGACGCCGAAGTCCGGTGTGCCGTCCGCCTTCCAGCCGAACCGCTGGATGCGGGTGTGCCGGTTGGGGTCGTCGAGCGGGTCGCCGTCGATCTCCTTGTACTGGCGGGCGTGGTAGACGAGGACGTCGGTGCGGCCGTCCCGGTCGACGGTGAAGCAGTTGTGGCCGGGGCCGTACTGGCCGGTGGCGTCGTTGCTGGTGAAGACGGGCGTCGGCGACTTCGACCAGTTCGCGGGGTCCATCAGGTCGGCGTCCGCGTCGACGGTCAGCAGGCCCATGCAGTAGTTGGCGTCGGTGGCGCTGGCCGAGTAGGTCATGAACAGGCGGCCGTTGCGGGCGATGACCGACGCGCCCTCGTTGACCTTGAAGCCGACGCACTCCCAGTCGTACTCGGGTGTGGAGAGCCGTATCTGAGGGCCCTTCAGCGTCCAGGCGTTCTCCATCTCGGACAGCCACAGGGCGGTGTTGTTGTCCATGCCGGGCTCGTACTGGGCCCAGGCGAGATAGCGGGTGCCGCGGTGGGTGAAGGTCGTGGCGTCCAGGGAGAAGGTCTCCCAGGCCGTCTTCACCTGGCCGCGCTCCACCCATGTGCCCCGGAAGGGGTTGGGGTGGGAGTTCTCCAGGACCCAGATGCGGATGTCCCAGACGCGCTCGGCGGGCGCGGCGGCGAAGTAGATGTACCACTTCCCGCCGACGCGGTGCATCTCCGGCGCCCAGATGTGCGCGCCCATGTCGCCGGTGGCGTGTTTGCGCCAGATCACGGACTCGCGGGCGGTCGCGAGACCGTCCAGGGTGCGGGAGCGGCGCAGGATGATGCGGTCGTACTCGGGGGCGGTCGCCGTGAAGTAGTAGAAGCCGTCGGTGTGCCGGCGGATGTGCGGGTCGGCGCGGTTGCGGACGAGCGGGTTCACGTACGGGGCCGCCTTCCTCGGCGTGGCGGAGGCGGACGCGGCGGTGGCGGCGGACGCGGCGGCGGGGACGGCGGCCAGGGCCCCCGCGACCGCGGCGCCCTTCAACAGCAGGCGTCGCCCCGGGGCTGCGGGCCCGTCAGGCGAAACGGGCTGACCGGACCGGCTGGGCCGGCTGGGCTGGGCGGGCTGATCGTCGGCGCGGCTCATGCGGGCTGCCTCTCGACAGGGCGCCCGACACGACTGGTTCGTCATGTCGAACGTCATCTGTGATTACGAACGTCGAAAAGGTAAGGGTGTGGCATGGAGAGGTCAACGGGTCGGACGCCGATAGCCGAGCGGCGCGTCAGTTCACCAGGCCGTGGCGGTAGGCGTAGACGACTGCCTGGACCCGGTCGCGCAGACCGAGTTTGGCGAGGATGCGGGACACGAAGGTCTTGACGGTCTCGGGGCTGATCACGAGGGCCGCGGCGATCTCACTGTTGGACAGGCCGTCCGCGATGAGGCGGAGGACCTCCGTCTCCCGGGGGGTCAGCGGGCTGTCGCGCGGGGTGCCCTCGGCGGGCCGGATGCGGGCGGCGTACCGGCCCACGAGCCGCCGCGTCACGTCGGGGTCCAGCAGTGCCGCGCCCATGGCCACGGTACGGATGCCGTGCAGCAGCCGGTCCGGCGGCGCGTCCTTGAGCAGGAACCCGCTCGCTCCGGCGCGCAGCGCCTCGTACACGTACTCGTCCAGGTTGAACGTCGTCACCACGAGCACCTTGACGGGATGTGCCACCCCGGCACCGGCCAGCAGGCGGGTCGCCTCGATGCCGTCGAGCACCGGCATGCGGACGTCCATCACCACGACGTCCGGGCGCAGTTCGCCGGCCAGGTCGACCGCGGCCCGGCCGTCCCCGCACTCGCCCGCCACCTCCAGGTCGGGCTGGGCGTCGATGATCGTCGCCAGCCCGGTGCGGATCAGTACCTGGTCGTCGCAGACCAGGACCCGGACCGGCGCGCTCATGACGGGCTCCCCGCGGGTATGCGGGCACGGACGACGAAGCCGCCGCCCTCCCTGTGGCCCGCGCTGAAGTCGCCGCCCAGGACGTCGACCCGTTCACGCAGACCGGCCAGGCCCCGTCCGCTTCCGCCGGGCGACGCGGCCCGCGAACCGGACCCGTCCGTGCCGACCTCCACGGTGATCTCCCTTTCGCCGTGGTGCACCA
This sequence comes from Streptomyces sp. NPDC037271, assembly GCF_055603605.1. NCBI lineage: Bacteria > Bacillati > Actinomycetota > Actinomycetes > Kitasatosporales > Streptomycetaceae > Streptomyces > Streptomyces sp. NPDC037271. Next base: position 85,111 of record NZ_JBVJVN010000009.1, on the reverse strand, counting down.
GGACCGAGGTGCGGCTGCCGTGGTCGTACTTGAGGGCGTTCGTCAGGGCCTCCTGCACGACCCGGTAGGCCACGAGGTCCGCGCTGCCGGTCGAGGTCGGCGGCGTGCCCTCTTCGGTGAACTCCACCGGCTGCCCGGCCCGTCGGGTCTGCTCGACGAGGGTGAGCAGCCTGCCGACGGGCGGCGTCCTGCTCTCGCTGCCGTGGTCGGTGCCGAGCGGGGTGCCGTGGTCGGGGTTGAGCAGGTCGAGGAGGTGCCGCAGGTCGGTGATGGCCCGCCGGCCGGTGTCGCTGACGGCGGTCAGGCTCTGGTCGAGGCGCTCGGGCGCGGCGGTCAGATACCGTGCCGCCTCGGCCTGGACGACCATCGCCGTCACGTGGTGGGTCACGACGTCGTGCAACTCGCGTGCGATACGCGTGCGTTCGGCGGCGCGGGCGTCGTCGGCGACACGGGCCCGGCGCTCGGCCTCCGCGGCCCGGACGGAGCGCATCCACACGCCGACACCCCACGCGAGGACCATGGCAAGGTAGAACGTCACGAACTCGGCCGCCGGTTCCCCCGGACCGCGCCGGTGGAGCACCACGGCAAGCGGCACGTACGCCACGGACAGGACGACCAGGGTGACCCGCCGGTACCGCTCCAGATAGGACCCCGCGCTCAGCAGCGCGATGGGCAGCGCGGTACCCGCGATCAGGTGGTACCCGTTGATCTGGTCGACGGCGAAGCCGGTCGCGACCAGGGCGAGGCAGAGCACCGGCCACCGCCGGCGAAGGGCGAGCGGAAGACACTGGAGGACGAGCGCCGCGCCGCCCAGCGCGTCGAGGGACTGGGTCGGCAGACCGCCGACCTCCGTCCCGTTGCCGCGCAGCCCCGGCAGGAGCGACGAGACGAGGAGCAGCACCCCGAAGGGGAGATCCCGGACCGTGACGTCGAGCCGGTGCCACAGCTCCAGAATCCGCCGACGACCGATCACCGGGAAAGTGTAGCGGTGGAATCGACACGCGCCGCGCGCCGGGAGCGGGGCACGATGTTGCCGCGCCGGTGGGCCAGCCACAGGAACACGATCGTCAGCAGCGCTCCGAAGCCGACCGCGTAGACGCTGCCCTCCGGTCCGAATGCGCCGCCGGTGAGCAGCTTCGGACCCGACATCGCGGTGTCCAGCAGGCCATGGCTGGCGCCGTTTCCGGACACCTCGGTGCTGAAGATGCCGGCCGCGGCGAAGTTCCAGCCGAAGTGGACGCCGATCGGGACCCACAGGTTGCGGGTGGCGGCGTACGCGGCGGCGAGCATGAAGCCGGCCTCGATGGCGATGGCGATCGCGCCCCACAGGGTCGCGTTCTCGTTGAGCAGGTGCGAGAGGCCGAACACGACGCCGGTCAGGGCCAACGCGATGTACGTACCGGTGCGCTCCTCGATGATCCTGAACAGCACACCGCGGTACACCACTTCCTCGGCCACGGCCACGCCGGCCATGAAGCCGACCAGCCCCAGCGCGCCCGTCACCGAGCCCAGGCCGTCGATCTCGTAGTGCCCGGCGACGAGGAGGTTCGCGATGACGGCCGAGAACATCCCGACACCGATCACGATCCCCCACCCGGTCTTGCCCACGGCACCCTTCCGGGCCACGTCCAGGGCCGGCCGGTGCTCGGTGCGCCGCACCACCCACCCGTACACGAGCACCGCGAGCGCTGCCGAGGTGAGACCGACGACGAGCGTGAGCCAGTCGTTCTCCTTCACCGCCATGACGGCACTTCCGCTGATGGCGTAGATCGCCATGACGGCGAGGAACTGCCAGACAAACCTCACGGGAGAACTCCTTGACTCCAAGACCGGGCGGCCCGCGGCCGGAGTGCCGCGGACTGCACCCGACGCTACGGATCCGGCAGCCGAAGATCGTCACCTCACGGTGGACACCTCGCCGTAGCTCTCACGGGGGACAAGACCTCCGGTCCCACCCCGTGGAGTGACTACTGTCGAGCCATGACCAGCGACTTCGCCGACGCCCTCGCCTCCGGCCGCCCCCTCGTGCTCGACGGCGGGATGTCCAACCAACTGGAGTCGGCCGGGCACGACCTGAGCGACGAGCTGTGGTCGGCCCGGCTGCTCGCCGAGGAGCCCGAAGCGATCACCGAAGCACACCTCGCGTACTTCGCGGCGGGCGCGGACGTGGCGATCACCTCCAGCTACCAGGCGACCTTCGAGGGCTTCGCCCGGCACGGCATCGGCCGGGAGCGCGCGGCCGAACTGCTCGCCCTGAGCGTGGAGCTGGCCCGGGAGGCCGCCCGCCGGGCCCGGACGGCCCGCCCTCTGTGGGTGGCGGCGTCGGCCGGCCCGTACGGCGCGATGCTCGCGGACGGCTCCGAGTACCGCGGCCGGTACGGGCTCGGCGCCGGGGAGCTGGAGCGCTTCCACCGGCCCCGCCTGGAGGTCCTGGCCGCCGCCCGGCCGGACGTCCTCGCCCTGGAGACGGTGCCCGACACCGAGGAGGCGGCGGCGCTGCTGCGGGCGGTGCGCGGACTCGGCGTGCCCGCCTGGCTGTCGTACACGGTCGTGGGCGGCCGCACCCGCGCCGGTCAGCCGCTGGAGGACGCCTTCGCCCTGGCGGCGGACGCGGAGGAGGTCATCGCGGTGGGCGTGAACTGCTGCGCCCCCGAGGACGTGGCGGGCGCGGCCGAGACCGCCGCCCGGATCACCGGCAAGCCGGTCGTCGCCTACCCCAACAGCGGGGAGACCTGGGACGCGCGGGCCAGGGCGTGGCGGGGGCGTTCCTCGTTCGCCCCCGAGCTGGTGCGGGGCTGGCGGGCGGCGGGGGCACGGCTGGTCGGCGGGTGCTGCCGGGTGGGCCCTGACTCCATCACGTCGATCGCGTCGGCACCGGCGCCGGCATGAGGCGGCGGCATGAGGCGGCGGTCGTGCGGCCCGCCCACCAGTGCCGTATCCGGCAGCGTTCGCCTCGTAGTCCCGTCATCCGTCGAGGAAACGCAAGAGCTCGGCGGTGACGAACCGGGGGTTCTCCTCGACGAGCCAGTGCCCGGCGTTCGGCACGTCCACCGCCCGCACGATGTTGGTCATGCGCGGGGCCACGGTGCCCCGGATCGCGTCCAGCTGTCCTTGGGCGGTCATGAGCAGGACCGGGTCAGATATCGGTGCTGCTGCCACGGTGTCGCGGACGTCTTCGTCGAGGGCACGGTAGAGCTCGAAGCCGCCCGACAGGGCCTCGGGCCGACTGTAGGTCCGTGCGTACTCGTCGATCTCGGCGCCGGTGAACGGGGACCGGTCAGAGGTGCCACCGAACGCCGTTCCCCCGAACGAGACTTGGGGATAGAACAGTGCCAGGTACTCGCGGACGTCGTCGCCCACGACCGTCTCGGGGACCCGTCGCTGGGAGTGGAAGGCGATGTGCCAGCTCAGTGAGCGGTAGGTGGGGGCGTCGATCGCGGGCCCGGGCAGCGGCAGGTCGAGATAGCCGAGGCGTGCGGTGTCGTCGGGGAACTGGCTGGCGTACTGGAACGCCACCGCGGCGCCGAGGTCGTGCCCGATGACACGGGCGTCACTCACCCCGAGTCGATCCGCGATCAGCGTGTGCACGTACCGTGCCAGCGTGGCTTTGTCGTAGCCGGTCGGTGAACCGGTGCTGTCACCCAGTCCGGGAAGGTCGACGGCGTAGACGGTGTGGTGCTCGGCGAGTTCCGGCATGACCGGCCACCAGCTGTACCAGGTCTGTGGCCACCCGTGTATCAGCACTACCGGCGTGCCGCTGCCGCCGGTCACGTAGTGCATACGGACGCCGTCGACATCGGCGAACTCGTGTCGGAAGGTGTCCTGGAACCGGGGATCGTCGCGGGTGACGGCGGCGTGGGCGGGGACGTCGTCGCCGGTTGCCGGCGGGGAACAGGCCGCGGCGCCGATCGTGAGCAGAAGGGTCAGGACGACGGTTGCCGCCGTGCGCGCGGATCGGAGTAAACGGCGCGGCAGCGCCCGTGGTGCGGTAATCATGGGTTCCTGTCCTGGAGAAGGTGGATCAACGCCCGGTCGTGCCGTCGATGAGTCCGCGGAGGACGTCCGCGTGACCCGCGTGACGGCCGGTTTCCTCGACCATGCGGGTGAGTGCCCAGCGGACGCTGGGAGCGGGGCGGCCCGGCGCGGTGTTGGGCACCGTGGTCTCTCTGCCTGCGCCGGATGCGGGCGCCGGCCGCCGTGTCATGCGGTGCGGCGGATGAGGAGGACGTGGTCGGTGACCTCCGCGGTGCGCCCGTCCGGTCCGGTCGCGATCCGGCGGGGCGCGTCGGCCCGCTCGACCGTCCATGTCCGCGGGGGCAGGTCGATGCCCTCGGCGACTTCCCGCGGGCCCGGGTAGCGGATGTCGGGATCCTGGTTCCACGACCACGGCGCGGTCGAGCCGTGGTCCACGACCAGCAGTCGTCCGCCCGGGCGCAGTGCGTACGCGGCCGAGCGCAGGGCGGTTGCCCGGTCCAGGTCGAAGGGGGTGTGCAGGTAGTGGGCGCAGACCAGGTCGAACGTGCCGGGCGGGAAAGAGCCGTGCAAGTCGGCCCGCACGGTGGCGACGCGGTCGCCCAGGCCGTGTGAGCGGGCGAGGGCGGTGAGCCGCTCCACCGCCACGGCCGAGATGTCGACGGCGGTGACCTGCCACCCCTGGCCGGCGAGCCACAGCGCGTCGCCGCCGCCGCCGCATCCGAGGTCCAGCGCATCGCCGGGCGGCAGGCCCGTCACCGTCTCGGTGAGGCGGGCGTTGGGCCGTGGGCCGCCGGTCGCCGGCCGGTCCGCGTGGACGCCGTCCCAGAACGCGACCGCATCGGTGCTGCTCATCAAGGCTCCTTGTGTCGGTGTGCGTTCAGTCTTGCCAGACACCCCCGAGGTGGCACGGAATCTTGCGGTTACGGCAAGATGGCCTGATGGATCGCGAGACGGACAACGAAGTGCTCGACTCGGTGGGGCCGCGCCTTCGTGCGCTGCGCCGGGACCGCGGCATCACCCTCGCCGACCTCACGGCAACAACCGGCGTGTCGGAGAGCACGCTGTCCCGGCTGGAGAACGGGCAGCGTCGGCCGAGTCTGGAGCTGCTGCTGCCGCTGGCCCGCACCTATGACGTTCCGTTGGACGACCTCGTCGGCGCCCCGCGCACCGGCGACCCCCGGATCCACCTCAAGCCGATCAGGCGGTTCGGGATGACCTTCGTGCCCCTGTCCCGGCGACCGGGCGGGGTGCACGCGTTCAAGATGGTGATCCCCGCCCAGCCGGAACCACTCGAACCGACCCCGCAGACCCACGAAGGCTTCGAATGGCTCTACGTGCTCAACGGACGTCTGCGGCTCGTGATCGGCGAGCGCGACCTGACGCTGCCGGCCGGTGAGGCAGCCGAGTTCGACACGTCCTTGCCCCACTGGCTGGGCAGCGCCGACGGCGGCGCGGTCGAGCTTCTCATCCTGTTCGGCCTGCAGGGGGTACGTGCGCACGTCCGCACCGACCCTCACCGGTCGTCTCAGGCCGAGCGCAGGCCGTGAACTCGAAGAGGGATCCCGTATGCGCGCCGGCAGCGAGCGTCACCGCATGGACGCTGCGGTCGGCAACATGGCACCCGCTGCGCACCGTTGGATGCCGGAGCGGAAAACGGCTGGACGCCGGCGGAGGAGGCCGGGCACGCGGGTCCCGATCGCATCCGCCGGCTGCTGAACCGGATCGAGTGGGACGCCGATGAGGTCCTGGACGACGTACGCGACTACGTCGTGGAACACCTCGGTGACCGGGATGCCGTCCTGATCGTCGACGCCACCGGGTTTCCGAAGAAGGGCGTCCGTCGGTCGGCACGCGTACGGCCGCCCGTGAGGTCCTGCGGGCCTCGACCTCGATCTGCGGCCTGGTCGCCGTGGCTCCGGCCGCCCTGTTCGACCCTGCTGGAGCAGCCCGGCTCACGCCTTGCCGCGGGCTGGTGCCGCCTCCGACGGTCCTCCGTGCCATCCGGGCATCGGACGTCCCAGCACGGCAACCTCATCCTGGCCGAGGGAGGCCGGAAGCGCGCGTCGCGTTCGACGCGCCGGCGGATCTTGGCCATGCGGACCAGCGGACCAGCGGACCAGGTGGCGGTCGGCGGGTCGGCGGGTCGGCGGGTCGGCGGGTCGGCGGAACCTTGAAGGCCTCGGACCGGCATCCCGTTCACCTCGCGCCCCACGTGACTCACGCCACAACAGGGGAATGTGTCCGTCCGTGCCCCCGTGAGCAGGAACGTCGAGATTGGGCGCGGGGAATCACCGTGTTCGCGCCCGCTATCAGATGGAACCGGTCCCACGGAAGGCGGATGCACGTGGCACTCCAACGCACCATCGACAGCGGCAAGTTCAGGACTCCACTTCTCCTCGCCGGAGCTCTGGCGATGGCAGTCGGCAGCCTCGCCGCCGTGCCCGAGCGGGCGATGGCGGCCCAGCAGGCCGAACTGGCGGCGGGGGCCGGGCAGTCCGACCATGTCGTGTACTGGAACAAGGTTCTGGTGGAGAGCTTCCAGGGCCTGAAGGAGGCTGACGCCACTCCGGGGAGTCTGGCACGGGCGGGCGCGATGATGAACGTTGCCGTGTACGACGCTGTCAACGCGATACACCCCATCGGTAAGCCGTACCTCATCAGACCCACGTCCGGTGGGGGCGGGTCCGTCGACGCGGCGATCGACCACGCCGCCTACGGCGTGCTGAGCAGAACGCTGCCCCAACTGGACTTCACCGACGAGCTCGAAACGGCCCTGGCGATGTCGCCGAGCACGACGCCCGAAGCCTTCGCCATTGGCAAGGACATAGGTGAGAAGACCTCAAGGGCGATCACGTTCCTGCGAGAGCGGGACGCCTCTTCCATCAACGTGCCGTACACCCCCGGAGACCAGCCGGGCGACTGGCGCCCCACCAGTCCCGGTGTCCCCCCGCTGACGCCCAACTGGGGTCGAGTGAAGCCCTTCGGGATCGAGTACGGCTCGCAGTTCCGACCGCCCCTGCCCCCAGCCCTCACCAGCGCCCAGTACGCGGCGGAGATGAACGAGGTCAAGGAGTACGGCGGTGCCGACCCAGCCACCACCAAGCGGACGGCGGAGCAGACGGAGATCGCGCATTTCTGGGCCAACGACCTGGACGGCACCTACAAGGCCCCGGGCCACCTCTACGCCCTCACCAACGACGTCGTCGAGAAGCGGTGGCCGGACAGTCGCCCGACGCAGACGGCCCGCCTGTACGCACTGATGTCGATCGCGCTGGCAGACGCCGGCGTAGCCGCCTGGGACGCCAAGTACATCACCGAGGTGGACCTGTGGCGGCCCGAGACTGCCATTCACCTTGCGGACACCGACGGGAACGCGGCCACCACGAAGGACGCTTCGTGGCAGCCTCTCTCGCAGGATCTGGAGGGCAATCACTTCTCGCCACCGTTCCCCGCGTACATCTCCGGCCACGCCACCTATGCGGCTGCCTGGGCGGGCATCATGAAGAGGTACACCGGCAGCGACACCTTCGACTACACGCTGGAAGCGACGACGGTGGATCCGTTCGCGAAGGACGCCGTCCGGTCGTTCAACTCGTTCAGCGAGATCGCACGGGAGAACGCGCTCAGCCGCGTCTATCTGGGTGTGCATTTCCGCTCGGACGCCGAACAGGGCACCGTGGTCGGTGACAAGGTGGCCGACTACGTGTACAACAACGTCCTGCGCTGACGGGTCACCCCGTGGGGGGGGGGGGGGGGGCGGCGGGGGGGGGGGGCGTCCTCCCCCCCCGTCGGTGGTCCCCCCCCTTTTGTGCGCTGCGGACGGAACGGAAAGGGGTTGGGGTGACAAGGTCCCTCCAGGGAAAG
>NZ_JBVJVN010000009.1:0-77262 GCF_055603605.1 Streptomyces sp. NPDC037271 | reverse complement strand
CCGCCAAGCCAACCACCCCTCCCCTCGCCCACACTCCCACATGAGAAAACCCCCCCCCCCCCCCCCGCCCCCCCCCCCCCCCCCACCCCGCGTCGGCGCTCCTACTTCTGGTAGCCGATGCGCAGGACACGCCAGGTGTTGGGGCCGACGATGCCATCGGAGGCAAGGCCCACGTCCTTCTGGAAGGCCTTGATCGCCGTCTCGGTAGCAGGGCCGAAGATGCCGTCCTCAGCGCCCGCGTCATATCCCCAGAGATTGTTCACCAGGCACTGGATCTCTTTCACCCGGTCGTGGTACTGGGAACCGTTGTAGTTGATTCCCACTTCCACGTTCCAGGCCCACGAGTACCCCGCCGTGTAGCCGTTGTAGTTCTCGGTGTCCCGGATGTACGGTGACTCGCAATTGAATCCGCTGGCTGCGGTGACGGGCGCGGAAAGCGTCTCCTCACCAGACGCCGCCGCCGAGGCCACTCCGGTCAGCGAGGTGCCGACCAGCAGAGCGGAAAAGGCGGTTATGGTGACTCTTCTGCGCAGTGACATGTGAAGTCTTCCTGTGTCTGACCTGACGGCTGTGGACGGCGAACGACGGGACCCTGTCCGCCGGGCCACAGGAACAATCCCTTCCGCTGCTGTGGTCCACGCCACGCGTCAGGACCGACGCTCGCCACCAACTTCCTCTGCGTCCCGAGGCGTCACTTCGCGAGGCGGTATCGCGCGATCGGCACCCTCGGATCCTGCCACCGGCCACAGACAGAGCCCGATCCCGGAATGGCCGGGGGCGAGCCCATACGGGGCGGGTTCGGGTCCTCCTCGCTGACAAGGGGCCTGGTGAGGGAGTTCCGTTCGGATCTTGCCGGGGTCGCGGGTCTGGCACTCCCATCTGCGGCGTTGTCGTCGACTGCAAGGCACCGTTGCCTGGGTCGGCCTGATCCGAACGACAGCTTCTAACCGCGCAGCGACCTGCGCAGCAGGAGGCCGCCTATACCCGCCAGGGCGGGGAAGCCGCTCTTCGGCATCATCGCGGTGCCCGTCGCACCGACAACGGTCAGAACGACGCCTGCGGCGCGCTGGGCCGGGACGTCCTCGTGTTCCTCCGCGGCCTGCAGCAGCCGCCCGCCCATCCACAGGGCGGGCGCGGCGGCCATGAACCAGAAGGCCGCGGCCCGGTCACCCCGGTCAGGCACGGAGTCGATGAGGCCTTCGCGCGCCATGTCGACGAAGACGTCGCGATAGGTCACCGCCCCGAGGACCCCGTGACCGATGCCGACAACCTGGAGCCAGCGCCCGGCTGAACGTCGCTTCATGGGCTCATCGTACGAATCCGGCGTCCCGTGCGCATGCGACCTCGGGCCGATACCGCCTCCCTCCGACGAGGGATATGGCGAACCCCGGAGACGGATGTGGCCGCCCGGGTGCGCGTGCCGGCATCCGTCCGTGGCGCAGGAGCCACCGGCCTTCCTCAGGCCGGGCCTGGTGCGACCGTGGGGCGAGGTCTGGCCGCGCCGGGTCCCAGGCTTGGGAGGCCGCCGTATCCCGGTTGCCGCCGCGGTCGCTACCCCTGACGAGGTGGCCATTCCTACTCAGAGGTGTGCGATGCTGCGGTCCCAGGCCCTCACGCCCGAGGACACGAGGGGCCTCCTGGGCCGTCTCCTGGGAGAGCAATGAGCAGCACCGAACCGCGATGGTTCAAGTCGAGTTACGGCGGCAGTGACGGCGGCAACTGCATCGAAGTCGCCCACGAGTGGCGCGAGTCCAGCTACAGCGGCAGCGAGAGCGGCGACTGCGTAGAAGTCGCCACCCAACCCACCACCATCCACATCCGCGACTCCAAGACCGACGACCCCACCGCCCCCCACATCACCGTCGGGCCGGCCGTCTGGACCGCATTCCTCGCATGGTGACGTCGGCCTGCCACAGGTCGAACTGGGCGTCGCGCGGGGCGTACACCGTGTGCGCGGCGCCGGTGCCGAAGACCCGCACGGGGTGCGTGGCGTCCCACGCCGCCCAGCCCGGGTCGCCGGACTCGGCGAACCGCACCCACGCCCCGTGCATCTCGTCGGCCAGCTCCTGCGGAGCGCCCTCGCCCGCGAGCCGGCGGGAGTCCGGGGTGTCCCCCGAGTCGAAGACGAAGCCCAGCTCCAGTGCGTGGCAGGCGCCGAGGCCGGGCAGGTTGGACGGCCAGGCGAACTCGTAGACGTACGACGATCCCGGCCGGGCGTCGGCCAGGCGGTGCATCGGCATGCGGAGCAGGTGGTCGGTGACCAGCTGCCCGACGGTCTCGGCGGCGCCCGCGTGCATCGCCCGGTAGCCGCGTACGACCTCGTTGCCGCAGTGGCAGCGGGCGCGGGCGCCCGCCAGGGCCACGGCGCCGAGCCGGTCGACGCGTTCGAGGAGGCCGCCGGGTACCAGCCAGAGCCGGTACTCGTCGCGGGTCCAGCCCATCATCAGGTCGGTGCCGAGCGCGGCCCGGCCCTCGACGAGCGCCTCCAGGGGGTCGCGGGGAACGACGTCCCCGTCGACGACGATCCCGAAGGCGGGTCCGCCGAGTACGGGGCTGCTGAACCTGCCCACGTCGGCCTGGGCGCGCAGCAGCTGGGCCCGGTCGGCGGCGGCGAAGGCCTCGGCGGTGGCGGGGATCCTCAGGCGGGAGGCCATGCGGCGGACCATCCGCCGTACCTTGTCACGGTCGGAGGCCTCCGGTGCCCCGCTCTGCAGCACGGCCCGCCGGAACAGCCCCTGGGCCTGCGGAGCGGCGAGCAGCGCGCCGGTGCTGATCGCACCGGCCGACTGACCGGCGACGGTCACCCGGTCGGGGTCGCCGCCGAAGGCCGTGATCGACTCCCGCACCCACTCCAGGGCGGCGAGCTGGTCGCGCAGTCCGGCGTTCGCGGGGGCGTCCGGGAACAGTCCGTAGCCCTCGATGCCCAGCCGGTAGTTGATCGACACGCAGACCAGTCCGTCGCGGGCGAAGGTGCGGCCGTCGTAGACGGGTACGGCGGAGGAGCCCCTGGTCAGGGCGCCGCCGTGCAGCCAGACCAGGACGGGCAGGCGGGCGCCGGGGTCCGGCTCGGGGGTCCAGACGTTGAGGTTGAGGCAGTCGTCGCCGGGAATCTCCGGGTCGGAGAGGTACTGGGCGAAGGCCTCGGAGTACGGCGGTTTCGGCGCCGTGGGGCCGAAGGAGCCCGCGTCGCGTACTCCGTCCCACGGCTCGGGCGGCACGGGCGGGCGGAACCGGCGGGGCCCGAAGGGAGGCGCCGCGTACGGAATGCCACGGAACACGGCGACGCCGTGCTCGTACCTGCCTCGTACGGCCCCGTACGGCGTACTGACCACGGGGTGTGTCCGGTCTGTCATCACACGCTCACCAGCCCTTCGCCGCGCTGATGGACCGCTCATGCCAGAGCGTCCCGGCGAGCGGATCTATTCCGGGCGTCCCGCTCGGCGCCGCTGAGGGACAATGGCTGAGAGACACTGAAGGCACGTACGCCCGCTTGTGCTGCCGAGGAGGCCGTCGTGAGCGTCGACCCTCATCGCCCCGACCTGTCCCCACCCGTGAGGATCGTGGAGGCCGACGGCCAGCGCGCAGTCCTGGCCTTCTCCGGTGACCTGGACGCCCCCGCGCTGCGCCTACTGGAGGAGCTCCTCCTCGACCACCGTCTGCAACAGCCCAGCACATGGACCCTGGAGATGAGCGACCTGGAGCACATCGACCTGGCCTGTGCCTACGCGCTCCTGCGCGTGGTCACCCGGGCCCCCGAACCGGCCGCCCTCACCGTCCGCGGGGCCCGCCCGGCCGTTCACCGGACCCTGCGGCACGCCGGCCTCGACACCGTCACCGCCTACGAGGAGTAACCGGCCGGCGACCCGTCCGGTAGCCCGTCACCGCGACCGGTCGGGTCTGTCGTCCGGCGCCGGGGTGGCTGTCAGTCGTCCAACTGCGCGTTGCCCGGTTCGTCGCGGCAGGAGTAGGTGTCGATGTCGTCGTCGTTGGGCCTGGCCTTGTCGCGGATGGCCTTGGGGACCTGGGGCAGGTTGTTCTGGAAGTCCTGGTCCCAGTCGTTGCTGCGCGCGTAGTCCATGAGGGCCTGCTGGAGCTTCTTGCAGTCGTCCCGGTGGCCCTTGGCCATGGCGATGCCGTAGTCGTTGAACGGGCCGAACGACAGGCCTTTCCGGACGGTGAGACTGGGATCGTCCTCCATGAATCCGTAGAGGATCAGCTGGTCGGTGGAGACGGCGTCGACCGTCTCCTCCCGCAGTCTTCTGACGCAGTCCCGGGCGTCCGTCTCCGTGACGGTGCGGATGTCGCCGTACGCCTTTCTCTTGAGCTCCGCCGCGGAGGTGGTGCCTTCCCAGACGCAGACGAGCCGTCCGTTGAGGTCGCTGAGGTGCTTGTAGCGTGCGGCGTCCTCGGTCCGTACGAGGACGCCCTGTTGGGTCGAAGCGTAGGGGCCCACGAAGTCGAGTCCCTCGCCGTGTCCCGATTCCGACTTCGGCGTCATCCTGTCCTTCGTGATCGAGTAGGTGGCCGCGATGAGCTGGACGTCTCCCTCGTGCAGGGCGCGGGCTCGGTTCTTGGACAGGACGCCTTCGAAATCGACGGACTCGACGCCCACTCGGTCGAGCACTTCCCGGGCGACCGTGATGTCGAACCCGTTGAACTCGCCGTCGTGGGGTGAGTAGCTCGTGCCCGGCTGGTCGCCCTTGGCGCCGACCTCGATCCTCCCGTCGGCGAGCAGCGAAGGGGGCTCCGAGGAGCAGCCGGCGAGGGCGGCTCCCGCGAGGGCCGCCGCGGTGACCCCGATGCGGATCGTGCGGGAACGACGCCCCGTTTCACTCATGAACGGTCCTCCTGGTCGTCGTGGTTCAGTCGTTGTGCAGCGTTCCGCGAACCTGCGCGAGGCGCATGGAGCAGCCCGTCTCCGGATGTACGGCGACCTCGAACCGGAGTGCCCCCTGGCGCCCGCCGAGGTCGAAGTCGACGGTCGACTGCGCGGGCACCTCCCGCGTGTTCGGGGTGACGCCCGGGGTGGCGGCGGTGATCGTCGCCGTGGTCCTGCCGACGCAGGTGGGTGTGCTCGGATCGTCGTCGACGATGGTCAGCTTCAGTCGCAGCTTGTCCCGTACGTCGCCGAGGGCCGGCCGCGCCATCTCCACCGTGAGTGTGCCGCCGGCGTCGCCCACGGGCTGCGTGCCGCCGATGGACATTTCCACACCGACCTCGCCGGTGCGGTCGACGACCGCCCAGGCGAACGCGCCGCCGAAGGAGCAGAGCAGGGCGGTGCCTACGAGGACGGCGCGGACGATACCGCGCCGCCGTTCGTCGGCGGCCCGCTGCTCGGCGTCGCGGGTCTCCCCGGTCCGGTCGGCCGGGTACAGGGCGGCGGCACCGGCGATCAGCAGGGCGAGGGGCGCGAGGACGTAGAACCACACGTACTGGGTCTGCGGGCCGCCGGGCCAATGGGCTACGGCGTAGACGGCGTAGCCGATGGTCCAGGCGATGACGAGGAAAACGGACAGAGAGGGCCACGTGAGGAGCGCGGAGTGTTTCAACCACCGATTGAACGTGGCGTAGGGACCGACAGTGCCGATCACGATCTGACCGTTGCCGCTGCCGCTGACGTTGCCGACCTCGCAGGTCCCGTCCGCGCCGGGGCCGTCGGAGCTCATCCTCCGTCCCCGTGACGGCTGTCGCCGCCGAAGTCGAAGGTGGCACCGTCCCCCACCGAGCCGATGGCGGCGGAGTTCGGGCCGTGGGCCGTGACGTGGTAGGTGCGGGTGGGCGCCGGTGCGGCTGCCAGGAGGTCCGCCAGGCGGGCCTCGTCCGGACGGCGGTCCCGCTGCTCGCCGAGCCACGCCGTCAGGGCCGCGGCCAGCCGCTGTCGGTCCTCCGGGGAGAGCGCACCGAGCAGCCGGTCGGCGCGCTGTTCGCTGCCGCCCTCGGGGAGGGCGAGCGGGGTGTCCTCGCCGCCGCGGCGGAAGAGTCGGCGGAAGTAGCCCTGGCCCGCGTCGATCGACCCGTCCGTGACGCGCTGTGCGGCGCTCGCCACCATGGCGACGCCCAGGGTTTCGGCCGCCAGCGCGAAGTAGGTGGCGAGCTCGGCGGAGATTTCAGGAAGACTGGTCATGGACGCCCCCGTCAATGGCCTTTAATACACTGCTTCGTTACCGTCAACTTACTTATGGTAAAGGTTGTTGACTTTTCTGACAGGTGTTCCGGTTATGTTCCGCATGGGCGTGCGTGAGGCCCGACCGGGCGTGTGCGACCGGCAGGACCGATTCGCCTCACCCGGAACCTCCTCACCGAATCCCCTCATTCCTTCACCCGGGTAGCTCAACGAGCCAGCGGCCCGGCGGTTCCGCCGGGCGGCGAATCGGATACGGGAAGCACGCTCTCCCTCGCCGTCGCGCCGAGGGGCAGGGGCGCCCCGCGCCAGGAGAGACCGCGAGAAGGCCGAGAAGGTCGAGAAAGCCGGGAGGGCCGGGAGGGCCGGGAGGGCCGAGAAGGCCGACCGCCGCTGCGCCGATGTTCCCCGAGGCCGCCCTCGCTCTTCCCGCCGTGGTACGGCGAACCTAGTATAGGAAGCGCTTTCTACCCGGGCCCCGGGCGGGCCGGAGAGGTGGTTGACCGATGGTCCGTACCGCGGGTGCGAGCACGTCGGCCGGGCCGACGCTGGCGGTCGTGGCCCGGGAGGCGGGGGTCTCGGTGCCGACCGCGTCCAAGGTGGTCAACGGCCGCGAGGACGTGGCACCCGAGACCCGCCGGCGCGTCGCGGAGGCACTGGACCGGCTCGGCTACGTACGCAGACCCCGCTACGATCCCACGCGCGCGCCCCGGCTGGTCGACCTCGTCATGCACTCCCTGGAGAGCTCCTGGTCGGGCGCGGTACTGCACGGAGCGGAGGAGGCGGCGTACGACGCGGGGCTGGAGGTCGTGGTGTCGGCGGGCCTGGACCGCTCCAGGACCGGCCCTCAGGAGAAGCCGCGGCCGGAGCGGGACCGGCTGGACAGGCTCCTCGTGCGCGGTTCCTCCGGAGTGCTGTTCAGCCTGGCCGAACTGACCGCCGCCCAGTACGCCTGGCTGGAGCACCACCGCGTCCCGTTCGTGATGATCGACCCGGCGGTGGAGCCGCCGCCGGGCGTGGTGTCCGTCGGCGCGGCGAACTGGCAGGGCGGGGTCACGGCGACCGAGCACCTGCTGCGCCTCGGTCACGAACGGATCGCCGTCGTCGCCGGTGAGCGGCACAGGCTGTGCAGCAGCGCGCGGGTCGCGGGCTACCGTTCCGCCCTCGCCGCGGCGGGTGTGCACCATCGCCCCGAGTACGTCCGCCACGCCGGGTTCGACCGGGCCGCGGCCCGCAGCCGCATGCGGGAGCTGCTCGACCTGCCCGTCCCGCCGACCGCCGTGTTCGCCTGCTCGGACGCGATGGCCCTCGGCGTGTACGAGGCCCTGGCCGAGCGGGACATGACGGTGCCGGCCGACATGAGCGTGGTCGGTTTCGACGACCTGCCCGAGGCCCGCTGGGTCACGCCGGCCCTGACCACGGTCCGCCAGCCCCTCTCCGAGATGGCGGCCACCGCCCTGCGCCTGCTGCTGCGCATGATGGACGGTCACCACCCGGAGAGCACCCGCACGGAACTCTCGACCCGCCTGGTGGAACGCGCGAGTACGGCACCGCCGCGCACGGCGGGGGGATCCGCCGGCGAGGGCTGATCAACCTCCCCCGCGCCAAGTGTTCTGGTGGTCGGCACGGCGGTCGGCAGGGCAGGTCGGCCCGCCGGCCCTGCTCCCGGCCGCCGCGGCACTGCCGGCGGACGGGCCGCTGCCGCACGGGCCGGGCGACCGGCTGACGGCAAGAGCAGAGCGCCCCAGAACCGCGCGCCCCAGAGCAGAGCGCCCCAGAGCGTCGCGGTGTCCGCGCGGCGGGCTCGTCACTCGCGAGAGGGGCCGGCGGCCCGGTCCGTGCGTGCCGCCCAGGCGATGCCGCCCCTCAGGTGGGCACGGAAGTCCGGGTCGGTGTAGGCGTCGGCGGCGTGGCCGAGGGCCGTGTAGAAGACGCGGCCCGCGCCCTGGTCGCGGCACCAGACCAGTGGATGGTCACCGCCCATGCCGCCGCCCTCGTACGACGACTCGTCGGCGCGGGCGAGGACGCGGACCGCACCGCGCGGGTTGCTGCGGAAGTCGTACCACTCGTCCGTGAACTCCCAGCCGGCGGGCAGGTTCCGGGTCGCGGGGTGGTCGCGGTCCTCGACGACCACCCGGCCCGGCTGGTAGGCGGGGTGGCGGTCGAAGCGGGCGCCGAGCAGTTCGCCGTAGTACGGCCAGTCCTCCTCGGTGCAGGCCGCCGCGTGCACGCCGACGAAGCCGCCGCCCGCCTCGACGTACGCGGCGAGCCGGGCGCGCCCGGCCGGGGTGAGCACCTCGCCGCTGGTGGAGAGGAAGACGACGGCGGCGTACCGGTCGAGGGGCCGCTCCAGGACCGCCGGATCCTCCGTGTGGTCCGCCTCGAACTCCCCCAGCGTTCCGACGGCGTCGACCGCGTCCGGGATGGAGTCGTGGCGGTAGGCGGTGGTGCGCGTGTAGAGGAGCAGTCTGGGTGCCATGCCGCAGACCCTAGATCGCCGGGCCGGACGGTGGGGCGGGTTCAACGGTGGGGCGGGTTCAACCGCCCACGTCCACGTTGTTGTCGGGAGCACCGTCGCCGACCGGGGGCAGGTCGCCGCGCTCCACCGGTGCGCCGGGCGCCGGCTCGGCGGAGGGCAGGAGATCGGCGGCTTCGGCGTCGTCGGGGCGGTGGGCGGCCAGGGCCGCCCCACGCAGGACGTCGCGCGGTACGGCGCCCGCCTCGCCGGAGGCACGCACGACGTGGCCCTCTCCGGGCACGGCGTACTCGTGTCGCCCGGCGCCGGTGCGGTACCAGGCGTCGCCGTCGCGCTCGCAGGTGGTGCGCTCGCCGGACATGTCACCGACGGGCTGCTCGGGGCAGGTGGCGGCCGTGATCGAGCCCCGGTCGACGGAGAGGCGCAGCTGGGCGCCGGTCTCGCGGGAGACCCAGGTGGCGGAGAAGCCGTCGTCGCCGAGGACGCCGACGGACTGCCGGGCCAGGGTGAACCCGGGGGCCTCGATGACGTGGACCAGTTCGGGCGCGACGCCCAGGGCATGTGCGCGGGCGTCGAGTTCTCCCCGGCCGGCGGCCTCGGCCGTGCGCGCGGAGGTGCCGGACGCGGGGTCGGCGTCCGCCTTCTCGGAGCCGCAGGCGGTGAGCAGCAGAGGTGCCAGCAGCAGCACCGGCAGGACGCGCGTGGGACGGGTCATACGGCCATCCTGCCGCACAGGCGTTCCGCAGCCGGGCCGGGCCGCCTACGCTCGGCCGGGATGAACGCGCTTCCCGCACTGCTGGACCACCTGGTCCTGGCGACCCCCGATCTGGCGACGACGGTCGCCGACTTCACCCGGCGCACCGGTGTCGCCCCCGCGCCCGGCGGTACGCACCTCGGGCTCGGCACCCGCAACCACCTCGTGGGGCTGGGCGGCGCCGGCTACCTGGAGATCATCGGCCCCGATCCGGACCAGCCGCCGCCGGACGGCCCGCGCCCCTTCCGGATCGACCGGCTCACCGCGCCGCGGATCGTGACCTGGGCGATCCGCCCGCCCGACCTGGACGCGGCGGTGGCGTCGGCCCGGGCCCGCGGCCACGACCCCGGCACGGTACGCCCGATGAGCCGCCGCCGAGCCGACGGCACACTCCTGGAGTGGCGCCTGACCGACGGCGCCCACCCTTCCGGTCTGGTGCCCTTCCTCATCGACTGGGGCGCCACGCCCCATCCCTCGGCGGGTCTGCCCGTCACTCCCCTGCGGGCCCTCACGGCGACGGCCACGGACCCGGCGGGGATCCGCCCGCTGCTGTCCGCCCTCGGCACCGCACTGCCGCTCACCGCCGGTCCCACGGGCCTGCGCTGCACGGTGGACACGCCGCGGGGCCCGGTGTCGTTCGGCCCGGCGTGACACGGCCGGGACGACAGGCCCGGTGCGGTTCAAGTGACTTGAGGGGCTCCTGAGGCACGGGCGTACCTCGCTACGGTCTCCCGCGCCCGTTTCCCGCGTGTCCCTTTCCCACGCCCGTCTCCCCCACACCCCCGCTTCCCACACCCCCGCTTCCCACACCCCCGCTTCCCACACCACCGCTTCCCGCGTGTCCGATTCCTTCAAGACCGGCCGCGCACGCCCTGCCTACGGTGGCCCCATGACCGCACGATTCAACGCCATCGGCCTCGTCGTCTCCGACATGGCCGCGTCCGTGACCTTCTACCGCCGGCTCGGTTTCGCCTTCCCCGAGGGCGCCGAGCACGGTCCGCACGCCGAGGCCGGGTTGCCGGGCGGGATCCGGCTGCTGCTCGACACCGAGGAGTCCGTCCGCTCCTTCACGCCCGACTGGCAGCCGCCGGCCGGTGGCGGACGGCACTCGCTCGCCCTGCTGTGCGACACGCCCGCCGAGGTCGACACGCTCTACGAGGAGCTGACCGGCGCCGGCTGCCACGGCGAGCGCAAGCCCTGGGACGCGCCCTGGGGGCAGCGGTACGCCGTCGTGAACGACCCGGACGGCCACGGCGTCGACCTGTTCGCGCCGCTAGCCGCGCCGGGCCAGTAGCTCCCCGGGCGCCACGCCCGTCAACTCCCGTACGTCCCGCGTCAGATGAGCCTGATCCGCGTAACCGGCCCGGGCGGCCGTCTCGGCGAGGGGCGTGCCGGCGCGGGCCAGGGCGAGGGCGCGCTGCAGCCGCAGGACGCGGGCCAGCGTCTTGGGTCCGTAGCCGAAGGCGGCCAGGGAGCGGCGGTGCAACTGGCGTGCGCTCACACCGAGTTCGTCAGCGGTGGCGGAGACCGGGCGGCCCCCGTCGAGAGCGGCCACGATGCGGCGCAGCAGCGGGTCGGGGGGCCCGGTGTCGGCGGCCCGGGACAGCGCCGCCTCCTCCAGGCCGCTCGCCGGGTCGGGGGCCGCGTTCACCCGCGCGGCCAGTCGCCGCGCCCGGGCGGACGGCCAGAGGTCGGTGAGGTCGACGCGCCGGTCGCGCAGTTCGTGCGCGGGGACGCCGAGGAGGGCGGGCGCGGTGCCGGGGTGGAAGCGGACGCCCGCCCAGGTGCCCGGCGCTCCCTCGGTGACGTGGGCACGGGTGTCGGGGCCCGCGACCAGCAGGCGGCCGTCGTACCAGAGCAGGTCCATGCAGCCGTCGGGCAGGACGCGTCCGGTGCCGGGCGCGGTCGGGGTGTTGGTCCACACCACCGCGCCGGTCAGCCGGGATGCCCGTTCCGCGTACACGGGTGCCAGGCTACGCCGCCGGGGTGCGGTACTCCTGCGGGCTGACGCCGTACACCCGTTTGAAGGCCGTGGACAGGGCGAACGCGCTGCCGTAGCCGACCTGGCGGGCGATCGCGCCGAGTGTGTCGTCGGTGTCGCGCAGCCGGTCGGCGGCGACGGCGAGCCGCCAGCCGGTGAGGTACGCCATCGGGGGTTCGCCCACCAGGTCGGTGAAGCGCCGGGCGAGCGCGGCGCGGGAGACCCCGGCCTCGGCGGCGAGGGACGCCACCGTCCAGGGGTGCGACGGGTCGTCCTGGAGCAGCCGCAGTGCCCGGCCGACGACCGGGTCGCCCAGGGCCCGGTACCAGGTGGGCGGCTCGGCCCGCGGACCGGCGAACCAGGCCCGCAGCGCGGCGATGACGAGCAGGTCGAGGAGTCGGTCCAGGACCACCTCCTGGCCCGGCTCGTCCCGGGTGACCTCCGTCATCAGCAGGGGCGTCAGCGGGCAGTCCCACTGGTCGGACGTGAGGGACAGCAGCGGCGGCAGGGCGTCCAGCAGCCGGCCGCCGATCTCGCCGCGCACCAGGTAGGTGCCGATCAGCAGCACCGCGCCGCCGTCGGTCCGGTCGCCCCAGGTGCGCACACCGAGGTCCATCGAGCCGTTGAGGGGGCGTCCGTCGGGGTAGCTGCACTCCCCGCCCGGCAGGATCACCGCCTGCGGCGGGGTGCCGGGGTCGTCGGCGCAGGTGTACGGGTCGGGGCCGCGCGCGATGGCGAGGTCGCCGGCCCGCAGCCGCAGCCGCTCCCCCGTGTCCTGCACGATCCAGGCGTCGCCGCGGACCGGCAGCATCACCGTCAGCGGCGCCCGGTCCTCGACGCGCACGGCCCACGGCGGGTCGAAACAGGCGCGGATCATGAACGCGCCACGGGCACGGGGGCCCTCCAG
Organism: Streptomyces sp. NPDC037271; assembly: GCF_055603605.1. NCBI lineage: Bacteria > Bacillati > Actinomycetota > Actinomycetes > Kitasatosporales > Streptomycetaceae > Streptomyces > Streptomyces sp. NPDC037271. The sequence continues at coordinate 65,023 of NZ_JBVJVN010000009.1, read as the reverse complement.
CAGGCCGGCGAGTGCGTCCATGGCGTCACAGCCTAGACGCACGCGCATGCCGGCGAGTCGTTCGACGATGGGAACGCGGGGCGCCCGGCAGTTGACTGAAGCCATGACACACATGACGGACACGAACACAGGCGGGGACATGACGGTCGTGGTCACGGGGGCCTCCGGCCGGACCGGGCGGCGGGTGGCCGAGGCGGCGCGGGCGGCCGGGCTGACCGTGCGGGCGGCGTCCCGGGCGACCGGCTTCGACTGGCGGTCCCGGTCGACCTGGGCGGACGTCCTGCGCGGCGCCGACGCGGCCTACCTGGCCTACCCCACCGACGTCGGCGCTCCCGACGCCGCCGGGGCGGTCGGGGAGCTCGCGCGGGAGGCGGCGGGGCTCGGAGTACGGCGGTTGGTGCTGCTGTCGGCGCGGGGCGAGGACCAGGCGCGGCCCACCGAGGAGGCGCTGGCCGGGGCGGGCGTGGACTGGACGGTCGTACGGGCCGCGTGGTTCGCCCAGAACTTCAGCGAGGGGCCGCTGGTGGAGGAGTTGCGGCAGCGCGGGGAGCTGGTGTTCCCGGCCGGTGACGTGGCCCGGGAACCGTTCGTGGACCTGCGGGACGTCGCGGACGTGGTGGTGGCCGCGCTGGCCTCCGGTGACCGGTACGCCGGGCGGGTGCTGGAGGTCTCGGGGCCGCGCCTGCTGACCTTCGCGGAGGCGGTCGCCGAGATCGCGGAGGTGACGGGCCGCGCGCTGACGTACCGGGCCGTCCCGCCGCGCGAGTACGGCGAGAACCTGGCCGGGTTCGGGGTGCCGGAGGAGGAGGTCGCGTTCCTCGTGGGGCTGTTCGGCACCCTGCTCGACGGCCGCAACGCCCATCTGTCGGACGGGGTCCAGCAGGTGCTGGGCCGTGCGCCGAGGGACTTCGGGGACTTCGTACGGGAGGGCGCTGCGGCGGGGACGTGGCGGGCCGGGGACGTGGCGTAGCCGCCCCGGCCGGCCAGCGGTGCCGCCGGCCAGCGGTGCCCGAGCCCGGCACGCGGCGCCCGCAGCACGGCGCCCGGCAGTCGCCCCGGCCCGGCGGACGGCATCCCGGCCGCGAGGGGTGCCCCGACCGCTTGGGCCCGGCGAGCACACACGGTCGCGGCGACCCGAGGGCCCGCCCGGCCCCGCGGAGGACCCGGGCCGGCACGCGGCGCCCGCAGCACGGCGGGCGACGGACGGTGGTCAGCGTGCGACGGGCGACGGGCGGTGATCACCGGCGACGGGCGAGGGGCGGCAGGCCGCACCGCCGGGCCCGCTCCTCGCGCACACGGCGAGCGTGCCGGGAGCCCTGCCGGACCGGGCCTACGAGGCCTCCGGCTTGTTGTGGTTCACGGGCGGCGCGTTCTTCACGTGGGTGCGCAGGCGGGACGTGACGTCCTCCGGGGGCAGGAAGCGGGACCAGCGTTCCGGGAACTCGGAGGGCATGTCGGGGTCCGCCTCCCCGTTCGCGGCGGTGCGGGCGACGTACTCGGCGACCTGGGCCTGCCGCAGCCGCTCGTTGGCCTCGCGGGCCGCGGCGGTGGCGGCGGCCGGCCAGACCCGGTCGATGGCCGCGTTGACCGCGGCACCGACGAGGACCGCGAAAGCGGACACGCCGATCCACAGCAGCACGGCGACGGGCGCGGCGAGCGAGCCGTAGATGGTGGGGCCCTCGACGGTGCTGGTCAGGTAGATGCGCAGCAGGAAGCTGCCGAGCACCCACATGGCGAGGGCGACCAGCGCGCCGGGTACGTCCTCGATCCACGGGGAGCGCACGGGCACCGACACGTGGTACAGCGTGGTCAGGAACGCCACGGACAGGATGATGACGACCGGCCAGTACAGCACTTGGACGACCGTCGTCGACCACGGGACGACGCGCACCACGGCGTCCGGGCCGGCCACCATCAGCGGCAGCGCGACGGACCCGATCAGCAGGGCCACGAGGAACAGCAGGAAGGCCATCAGGCGGGTCTTGACGATCCCCCGGACGCCGTCGAGGCCGTACATCACGGTGATGGTGTCGATGAAGACGTTCACCGCGCGGGAGCCCGACCACAGGGCGAACAGGAAGCCGAGGGAGATGACGTCGGGCCGGCCGCCCTTCATCACGTCGTCCAGGATCGGCTCGGTGATCTGCTCGACGCCCCGCTCGGAGAGCACCGCGCGGGAGGCGTCCAGGATGTTGGTGCGCAGGCTCTCGGTGGTGTCGGCGCCGATCCACAGGTCGACGTAGCCGAGCAGGCCGATGACGCTCAGCAGCAGGGGCGGCACCGACAGCAGGGTGAAGAACGCGGCCTCGGCGGCCAGGCCGAGGATGCGGTACTCCATGCACGAGTTGACCGTGTCCTTGAGCAGCAGCCAGGTGGTCCTGCGTTTGGAGACGTTCCGGTACAGAACCCGGGCACGATGGAGCCGGCCGGAGGGCCGTTCGGGAGATTCACTTGCTGGCTGCACGTCCTAAAGGTATCCGCCGCCGGAGGTGGCACTCATCCGCGGACGCCCGCCGCACCGTACCGGCCCCCCGCCGGCCCCCGACACGGTAGGTTCACGGTCATGGCAGGCAGTACCCACACCGTGACGAATCAGGCCCCGCCGCTGGTCGGCTACGACGTCTTCACCGCCGACCGGGCCCTGACGGCCGCGGTCGAACGGCATCTGGCACCCGAGCTCCGCGAGGAGGCGCTGGCGGAGCTGTCGGGCCTGGGCCGCGGCTGCGGGTCGGTACAGACCCAGGAGTGGGGCGCGCAGGCCAACGAGAATCCGCCGGTGCTGCGCACGCACGACCGCTACGGCCACCGCGTCGACGAGGTGGACTTCCACCCGGCCTGGCACCGGCTGCTGGGCAAGGGTGTCTCGGCCGGGCTGACAGCGGCCTGGTCGCGGCCGGGCGGACACGTGCGGCGTGCCGCCGGTTTCCTCATGTGGACCCAGGTCGAGGCGGGCAACGGCTGCCCGCTGTCGATGACCCACGCGGCGGTGCCGGCCCTGCGCGCCGATCCGGAGCTCGCCGCGCGGTGGGAGCCGCTGCTGACCTCCCGGGTCTACGACCGGGAGCTGCGGCCGGCCCACCTGAAGGCCGGGGCGCTGTTCGGGATGGGCATGACGGAGAAGCAGGGCGGCAGCGACGTACGGGCGAACACCACCTCGGCGCGCCCGCTGGCCGAGGACGGCACGTACGAGCTGACCGGGCACAAGTGGTTCTGCTCGGCGCCGATGTCGGACGGGTTCCTGGTGCTGGCGCAGGCCCCGGGCGGGCTGACCTGCTTCCTGGTGCCGCGCGTGCTGGCGGACGGCACCCGCAACGTGTTCCTGGTCCAGCGGCTGAAGGACAAGCTGGGCAACCGGTCCAACGCCTCCGCCGAGGTCGAGTTCGCCGGAACCTGGGCGCGCCGGGTCGGCGAGGAGGGCCGCGGGGTGCGGACCATCATCGGCATGGTGGCGGCGACCCGGCTCGACTGCGTACTGGGGTCGGCGGGCCTGATGCGGCAGGCCGTCGCGCAGGCGGTGCACCACTGCACGTACCGGGAGGTCTTCGGCGCGAAGCTGGTCGACCAGCCGCTGATGCGCAACGTCCTCGCGGATCTCGCGGTCGAGTCGGAGGCGGCCACCACGCTCGCGCTGCGGCTGGCGGCGGCCTACGACGCCGCCGAGGGGGGCGACGAGCGGGAGCGGGCGCTGCTGCGGCTGGCGGTGCCGGCGGCCAAGTACTGGGTGACCAAGCGGTGTGCGCCGGTGGCGGTGGAGGCCGCCGAGTGCCTGGGCGGCAACGGGTACGTCGAGGAGTCGGGGATGCCCCGGCTGGTGCGCGAGTCGCCGCTGAACTCGATCTGGGAGGGCGCCGGCAACGTGCAGGCGCTGGACGTGCTGCGGGCACTCGGACGGGAGCCGCTCGCGATGGACGCGTATCTGACGGAGGTGGGCCTGGCACGCGGCGCCGATCACCGTCTGGACGCGGCGATCAGGGGTCTGCTGACGGAGCTGGCCGATCTGGGGGCCGCCGAGGGGCGGGCGCGGCGGCTGGTGGAGCGGCTGGCGCTGGTGCTCCAGGGTTCGCTGCTGGTCCGGTACGCGCCGCCGGAGGTCGCCGACGCGTTCTGTGCCGCGCGGCTGGGCGGTGACGGGGGCGCGGCCTTCGGCACGCTGCCGCCGACGCTGGATCTGGCGTCGGTGGTGGAGCGGGCCCGTCCGGTGGCCGTGGCCTGATTTCATCGGGTGAAGCGGGGGTGGTGCTGCGCCGACACGGCACCACCCCCGCCACACAGGCCTGTGCAGGCCGCGTACGCCGCTCGGGGCGACGTGGTTCAAGTTTGTACACCGGTACGGCCGCCCACCAGGGTTGCAGGGGGTTGCAACTTGCTGCGGGCCGTGTGCGGACTGTGTCCCCGCGTCCCGGGCAAGCGGTCGGTATCAGACGAACATCCAAGTATCCGAACATCCGAGTATCCGAACATCCGGCTTCCGGGAGGACGGGGACCAGTGGCGCTCTCGCCGATGGACGTGACGCAGTTCGCCGCCGTCGACACGGCGCGCGCGGCGCGGATGCTCAACGAGGTCCGCTCCGCCAGGCTCTCGGGCGGGCGGGCCCCGGTGGCGCCGCGGCCGGTGATCGAGCAGTCCTGGGACCGGGTGCTGCGCAGCGGTGTCGATCCCGAGCACGACTTCCGCTCCGGGCTGCTGGCCCCCGAGGAGGTGCGGCGGCGGCGGGAGGCCTCGGAGCTGCGGCACGTGCTGCCGGTGCTGCGGGAGGGCCTGTTGTCGGTCGCGGACGTCGCGCACCACATCATGGTGGTCGCCGACCACGAGGGCCGGGTGCTGTGGCGGGAGGGCAGCGCGCGGGTGCTGCGCAAGGCCGACGGCCTCGGCTTCGAACTCGGGGCGGACTGGCGGGAGGAGGTCGTCGGCACCAACGGAGTGGGCACGCCCGCGGTCACCCGGCGCCCCGTACAGGTCTTCGCCTCCGAGCACTTCGTCCGGTCCCAGGCGACCTGGACCTGCGCCGGAGCGCCCATCACCGACCCGCGCAGCGGCCGGCTGCTCGGCGTGGTCGACGTGAGCGGGCCGCTGGAGACGATGCACCCGGCGACGCTCGCCTGGGTCGACTCGGTGGCCAAGCTCTCCGAGGCCCGGCTGCGCGAGCTGCACATGCTGTCGCTGGAGCGGCTGCGGGCGGTGGCCGCGCCGGTGCTGGCCCGGCTCGGCGGACGGGCCGTGGTGACGGACCGGGACGGCTGGACGGCGGCGGTGACGGGGATGCCGTACCTGGACCGGGTGGCACTGCCCAAGCCCCCCGCGGCGGGGCCGAGGTGGCTGCCGGCGCTCGGCGCGTGCACCGTGGAGCCGCTGGGTGAGGGCTGGCTGGTACGGGCGGCCGAGGAGCCGGTACCGCTCGGTGCCACCCGGATCGTGCTGGAGCTCGGGCAGCCGCGCCGCTGGTCGGTCCGGGTGCTGGGCGGCGCGGAGGCCTGGGCCCGGGAACTGAGTCCCCGGCACGCCGAGTTGCTGTACCTGCTCGCCGTCCACCGCGCCGGCCGCAGCGCGGCGGGGCTGGCCGAGGACGTGTTCGGCGACCCGGCCCGCACGGTGACGGTACGGGCCGAGATGTCGCGGGTGAGGAGGTACCTCGGGGCCTACCTGGAACACCGGCCGTATCGTTTCTGTGAAGACGCGGAGGTCGAGGTGGTCCTCCCGGACGACCCGCGCGACCTGCTCCCCCACTCGACGGCACCGGCGGTCGTGGCACGCCGGGCGTCGCTGCCGACACCCTGAGCCTCCGTGCCCCCTGGGGGCGGGCGCGGCCCGCGGGGAGCGCGGGGAGCCGCGCGACCAGCCACGACGCACCGGCGTCCGCCGCCCGGCCCGCCCCACCCGAGCTCCGCCGCACGCCCCGCCGCCGGGTTCCCGTCCGCCGGCCACGCGTCAGCGCCGGTCCGTCCCGGATGACCGGAAAGGCGGTTTGTTTTCGCATATTTGCATCGTCCGCGTCCACGGACCCGTCCGTCTGTCGTAGCATCCTCTACGGACCGCCCATCCGCTCCTCGGTCAACGTGACCACCGTCGAGCCCAGTTGGTCCGGCGCCCGTGGAGGTTCGATGAAGCATCGCGGCAGACACCGCCGACGCAGGCGGGGCAGGGCGCTGCGCGCCGCCCTGACCGGGGCGGCCCTCGCACTGACGGGCGCCGCCACGCTGATCAGCGCCTCGCAGGCCACGGTCGCCGACGACCCCGGCGCCCTGGAGCCCCTCACCTCCGCCGCCGAGACCGGCGCACTGCGGCTGACGGAGCACCGCGTGCCGCAACCCTGGCTCGACCGGCTCTCCGCCGCGATGGGTGCACCGGTGGGCGTCGACACCGTCCTCGGCTCCACCGACCACACGCTGCGCGAGGCCGCCGACTGCACGGCCGGGGAACGGGAGGCCCTGCCGGTCTCCCCCGCGGCCACCCGCGCCTACTGCTGGGGCGACGACACCGAGGGCTGGCGCCCCGGCGCGGTCACCACCTCCGGGGACGCCGACGAGGACGGCCGCTGGGGCGCCCACCGCGTCGTCCTCTCCGCCTGGACCCGCGACGACGGCACGCCCGAGGGCGGCCTCGCCCGGGTCTCCTTCGTCGACGCCGACGATCCCGACCGCCTCGGCTACACCTCCGCGCTCCTCGCCGTCCCGGTCGACGGCGGCCAGGACTACCGAGGGCTCGCCTCCCCCGTCTCCGGCATGGTCTGGTACCAGGACAAACTGCTGGTCACCGCGGGCTCCGGGGACCGCGAAGCGCTGTACGCGTACGACCTGGACCGGGTCCAGCGCGCCACCACCGACGCGGACTCCGTCGGGCGGGTGCCCGGAGGCTGGGCGGCGGACGGCCACCCGTACGTGCTGCCCGCCGTCGCCTCGTACCGGCTCTCCGACACCTCCGGGGCCGCGCGTCCCGGCGCGATCTCCCTTGACCGCGGCACGGCCCCCGACAGCCTGGTGGCGAGCGAGCGGGTGCCCGCGGACGGTGACCGCCCCACCCGGTTGTGGCGCTACGCGCTCAGCACGGACCCGGCCCGCACCGGGCTGCCGGCCGTCGACTCCGCCGGACACGTCGACGCGGTGGAGGCGTACGAGACCGGGGCGACCGAGGTGAGCGGTGTGCTGTCGTACCGCCCGGCCGGCACGGCACGGACCGACTGGTACCTGGGGCGCTCGGCCGGCGGGCACGACGGGCGCGGAACCCTGTGGCGCCAGGACTCGGAGGGTGCCCGGGCCACGGAATGCGGTGCGGACCGCTCCCAGCGGTGCTGGAGCGGCGCGGTGGGCTCCCTGTCCTACTGGGGGCAGACCGGCGAGGTCTGGTCGCAGTCGGACCGCATGCTGTTCGCGTTGCCGATGGCCTCGATCGAGGACGCGCTCGACTGACGGCCGCCGGATCCCCGGGCCGCGCGGGCCGCGCGGGCGGGGATCGACAGATCCGCGGGCCGGATGGTTCCCTGCTCGTCATGACCAACATCGCCGTGACCACCTGGTCCCTGGAGCAGACGGCGCCGACCGATCTGCTGCCGGCCCCCGCACCGGAAGGGGACGTCCGGATCGCTCGCGCCGAGGTGCCCTCCCCCGAGTTCAGCCGCTTCCTGTACGCCTCGGTGGGGGGCGACATCCGCTGGACGGACCGGCTCGGCTGGAGCTACGCGCGCTGGCGGGAGCACCTGGAGCGGCCCGGCGTCGAGACCTGGGTCGCCTACGACCACGGCACGCCCGCCGGATACGTGGAGCTGACGCCCGGGGACGACGGGGTCGTGGAGATCGAGTACTTCGGCCTGATCCCGGCCTTCCGGGGCCGGCGCATCGGCGGCCACCTGCTCTCGTACGGGACCGCCCGCGCCTGGGACCTGGCGGACCGGTGGCCGGGGCTGGCCGCGACCAAGCGGGTGTGGCTGCACACGTGCAGCAAGGATGGCGCATACGCGATGGACAACTACCAGCGCCGCGGCTTCCGTCTGTTCGACACCAAGGTCGAGGAGGAGGCGGAGGTGGCCGCTCCGGGACCCTGGCCCGGGGCGTTCCCCGCCTGACCCGCCGGCCGTCCGCCGCCTGGCCCGTCGGCCCTCCACCGGCGGGCCGTCCTGTGACCCACGACACCCTTGTCTCGTTCTACGAGACAAGGGTGTCCGCATTTTGGAAGAAGCTGGACTGCGTCCAGATCGCCGTGCCACGCTTCCGCCATGCCTGGAACTGGAATTGCCTTGGTGAGTCGGCGGCACGTCGACCTCGGCCGCATGTCCAGCGCCATCTGTCCGGTCCGCTGAGAGCCCGCTCCAGCACCACCGGATTCCCTGCATTCGCCTCCCCCCGCGCAATGACGCGCATGCCTGCCCATGCGCCCGTACGCGCAGGTAAGAGCCGCTTTCCGCCTGTCCCGAAGGACGTGTCACGCCATGGCCGCCACCCCGCCGAAGCCTGCTGCCGCGACCCCCCGCCGCAAGGTGAGCCGTCACCGCGGCGAGGGTCAGTGGGCCGTAGGTCACTTCACCCCGCTCAACGGCAACGAGCAGGTCAAGAAGGATGACGACGGTCTCAACGTACGGACACGTATTGAGACGATCTACTCCAAGCGGGGTTTCGACTCGATCGACCCGAGCGACCTGCGCGGACGGATGCGCTGGTGGGGGTTGTACACCCAGCGCAAGCAGGGCATCGACGGCGGAAAGACGGCCGTCCTGGAGCCGGAGGAGCTCGACGACAGCTACTTCATGCTGCGCGTCCGCGTCGACGGCGGTGCGCTGACCACCGCGCAGCTGCGGGTGATCGGCGAGATCTCGCAGGAGTTCGCGCGCGGCACGGCCGACATCACCGACCGGCAGAACGTCCAGTACCACTGGATCCGGATCGAGGACGTGCCCGAGATCTGGAACCGCCTGGAGGCCGTCGGCCTGTCCACGGTCACCGCCTGCGGCGACACGCCCCGCGTCATGATCGGCTCCCCGGTGGCGGGCATCGCCGAGGACGAGATCATCGACGGCACGCCGGCCCTGGAGGAGATGAAACGCCGGGTCCTGAACAACCCCGCGTACTCGAACCTGCCGCGGAAGTTCAAGACCGCGATCTCCGGGTCGCCGGTGCTGGACGTGGTGCACGAGATCAACGACGTCGCCTTCGTCGGCGTCGAGCACCCCGAGCACGGGCCGGGCTTCGACCTGTGGGTCGGCGGCGGCCTGTCCACCAACCCCAAGCTGGGCGTCCGCCTCGGCGCCTGGGTGCCGATCGAGGACGTCCCGGACGTCTACGAGGGCGTCATCTCCATCTTCCGCGACTACGGCTACCGGCGGCTGCGCAACCGCGCCCGCCTGAAGTTCCTCGTCGCCGACTGGGGCCCGGAGAAGTTCCGCCAGGTACTGGAGGACGAGTACCTGCAGCGGAAGCTGACCGACGGCCCGGCGCCCGCGGACCCGACCAGCCGCTGGCGCGACCACATCGGCGTGCACCGGCAGAAGGACGGCCGCTACTACGTCGGCTTCGCCCCGCGCGTCGGCCGCGTCGACGGCACCACCCTGACGAAGGTCGCCGACCTGGCGGAGGCGCACGGCTCGGGCCGCGTGCGCACCACGGTCGAGCAGAAGATGATCATCCTCGACGTCGAGCAGGGGCAGGTCGACTCCCTGGTCGAGTCCCTGGAGGCGCTGGACCTCACCGCCCGGCCCTCCACCTTCCGGCGCGGCACCATGGCCTGCACCGGCATCGAGTTCTGCAAGCTCGCGATCGTCGAGACGAAGGCGCGCGGCGCCTCGCTGATCGACGAGCTGGAGCGCCGGCTCCCCGAGTTCGACGAGCCCCTCACCATCAACCTCAACGGCTGCCCGAACGCCTGCGCCCGCATCCAGACCGCGGACATCGGTCTCAAGGGCCAGCTGGTCCTCGACGACCGGGGCGAGCAGGTCGAGGGCTACCAGGTGCACCTGGGCGGCGCGCTCGGCCTGGAGCCCGGCTTCGGCCGCAAGGTGCGCGGCCTGAAGGTGACGGCGGAGGAGCTGCCGGACTACGTGGAGCGCGTACTCAAGCGCTATCAGGCCGAGCGCGAGGACGGCGAGCGGTTCGCCACCTGGGCGGCCCGCGCCTCCGAGGAGGCCCTGTCGTGAGCGAGCGCGCCGCGCCCTTCTACTGCCCCTACTGCGGCGACGAGGACCTGCGTCCCGGCGAGCAGGGACACGGGGCCTGGGAATGCGGGGCGTGCAACCGCGCATTCCAGTTGAAGTTCCTCGGGCTGCTCGCCCGGGGTCTTCAGCCCAACTCCACGGGAGGGGAACCGATATGACGGCGGTTCAGGAAGAGCGTACGACCGAGGAACTCAAGGCACTCGCCGAGCGTGCGGGCCGCGACCTGGAGGACGCGTCCGCGCTGGAGATCCTCCAGTGGGCCGCCGACACCTTCGGCAGCCGCTTCTGCGTGACCTCCTCCATGGAGGACGCGGTCGTCGCCCACCTCGCCTCCCGCGCCCTGCCCGGCGTGGACGTGGTGTTCCTCGACACCGGCTACCACTTCCCGGAGACCATCGGCACCCGGGACGCGGTGGAGGCCGTGATGGACGTGAACGTCATCACGCTCACCCCGCGGCAGTCCGTCGCCGAGCAGGACGCCGAGTACGGCCCGAAGCTGCACGACCGCGACCCCGACCTGTGCTGCGCGCTGCGCAAGGTGCGACCGCTGGAGGAGGGCCTGAAGGGCTACCAGGCCTGGGCGACCGGCCTGCGCCGCGACGAGTCCGAGACCCGGGCGAACACGCCGGTCGTCGGCTGGGACGAGAAGCGGGGCAAGGTGAAGGTCTCGCCCATCGCGACATGGTCACAGGAAGATGTGCAAACGTACGTCGCCGAGCACGGTGTCCTCACCAACCCGCTGCTGATGGACGGCTATGCCTCCGTGGGCTGCGCGCCCTGCACCCGCCGTGTGCTGGAGGGCGAGGACGCCCGCGCCGGCCGCTGGGCGGGCCGCTCCAAGACCGAGTGCGGACTGCACGGCTGACATGACGACGATCACCGGACCATCGAGAAACAGGGAGAACCACGTGACGACCGGAGCCACCGTCTGGCTCACGGGTCTGCCCAGTGCCGGCAAGACCACCATCGCCCACGAACTGGCCGGCCGGCTCCGCGAGGAGGGCAACCGCGTCGAGGTCCTGGACGGCGACGAGATCCGCGAGTTCCTCTCGGCGGGCCTCGGTTTCAGCCGCGCGGACCGGCACACCAACGTGCAGCGCATCGGCTTCGTCGCCGAACTGCTCGCCCGCAACGGCGTCACGGCGCTGGTCCCGGTGATCGCCCCGTACGCGGACAGCCGGGACGCGGTCCGGGAACGCCACGAGGCGAACGGCACGGCGTACGTGGAGGTGCACGTGGCCACCCCGGTCGAGGTGTGCTCGGTGCGCGACGTGAAGGGCCTGTACGCCAAGCAGGCCGCGGGTGAGCTGACGGGGCTCACCGGGGTCGACGACCCGTACGAGGAGCCCGTCAAGCCCGACCTGCGCATCGAGTCGCAGGACCAGACCGTCCAGGAGTCCGCCGCGGCGGTCCACGCCCTGCTCACCGAAAGGGGACTGGCATGACGACGTCCGTGGCCACAGTGGAGGAGGGTACGGCCGGTCCGTACGCCCTCTCCCACCTCGACGCCCTCGAGTCCGAGGCGGTGCACATCTTCCGCGAGGTGGCGGGCGAGTTCGAGCGGCCGGTGATCCTCTTCTCCGGTGGCAAGGACTCCATCCTCATGCTGCACCTGGCGCTGAAGGCGTTCGCCCCCGCGGCGGTGCCGTTCTCCCTGCTGCACGTCGACACCGGGCACAACTTCCCCGAGGTCCTCGACTACCGCGACCGCACGGTCGAGAAGCACGGGCTGCGCCTGCACGTGGCCTCCGTGCAGGACTACATCGACCGGGGAGTGCTCAAGGAGCGCCCGGACGGCACCCGCAACCCGCTGCAGACGCTGCCGCTGACCGAGAAGATCCAGGCGGAGAAGTTCGACGCCGTCTTCGGCGGCGGGCGCCGCGACGAGGAGAAGGCCCGCGCCAAGGAGCGGGTGTTCTCGCTGCGCGACGAGTTCTCCCAGTGGGACCCGCGCCGCCAGCGCCCCGAGCTGTGGAACCTGTACAACGGCCGGCACGCCCCCGGCGAGCACGTCCGGGTCTTCCCGCTCTCCAACTGGACCGAGCTGGACGTGTGGCAGTACATCGCGCGTGAGGGCATCGAACTGCCGGCGATCTACTACGCCCACGAGCGCGAGGTCTTCGGACGCAGCGGCATGTGGCTGACCGCCGGCGAGTGGGGCGGCCCGAAGGACGGCGAGACGGTGGTCAAGCGGCGGGTCCGCTACCGCACCGTCGGCGACATGTCCTGCACCGGCGCCGTCGACTCCGACGCCGACAGCATCGAGAAGGTGATCGCCGAGATCGCCGTCTCCCGGCTCACCGAGCGCGGTGCGACCCGCGCCGACGACAAGATGTCCGAGGCCGCGATGGAAGACCGCAAGCGCGAGGGGTACTTCTAGCCATGACCAGCACCACCGAACCCACCGAGCCGCCGGCGGCCTGGCAGCTGTCGGAGACCACCCTGCTGCGGTTCGCCACCGCCGGGTCCGTCGACGACGGCAAGTCCACCCTGGTCGGCCGTCTGCTGCACGACTCCAAGTCGGTCCTCGTCGACCAGTTGGAGGCCGTGGAGCGCGCCTCCGCGAGCCGCGGCCAGGAGGCCCCGGACCTCGCGCTGCTCACCGACGGCCTGCGGGCCGAGCGCGAGCAGGGCATCACCATCGACGTGGCCTACCGCTACTTCGCCACCCCGCGCCGCCGGTTCATCCTGGCCGACACCCCCGGGCACGTGCAGTACACCCGGAACATGGTCACCGGCGCCTCCACGGCCGAGCTGACGGTGATCCTGGTCGACGCCCGCAACGGCGTCGTCGAGCAGACCCGCCGGCACGCCGCGATCGCCGCCCTGCTGCGGGTCCCGCACGTCGTCCTCGCCGTCAACAAGATGGACCTGGTCGACTACGCGGAGCCCGTGTTCGCCGCCATCGCCGAGGAGTTCACGGCGTACGCCACCGAGCTGGGCGTCCCGGAGGTCACCGCGATCCCGATCTCGGCGCTCGCCGGTGACAACGTGGTGGAGCCGTCCGCGGTCATGGACTGGTACGGCGGCCCCACCGTGCTGGAGCACCTGGAGACCGTCCCGGTCAGCCACGACCTGGCGCACTGCCACGCCCGGCTGCCCGTGCAGTACGTGATCCGCCCGCAGTCCGCCGAGCACCCCGACTACCGCGGCTACGCGGGCCAGATCGCCGCCGGCACCTTCCGGGTCGGAGACGAGGTGAAGGTCCTGCCGTCCGGTCGCACGTCGCGGGTGGCCGGCATCGACCTGCTGGGCGAGCCGGTCGACGTCGCCTGGACGCCGCAGTCGGTGACGCTGCTGCTGGACGACGACATCGACGTCTCGCGCGGCGACCTGATCGTGCCCGCCAAGGACGCGCCGGCCACCACCCAGGACGTGGAGGCCACGGTCTGCCACGTCGCGGACGCCCCGCTCACCGTCGGCCACCGGGTCCTGCTCAAGCACGGCACCCGCACGGTCAAGGCGGTCGTCAAGGACATCCCGGCCCGGCTCACCCTGGACGACCTGTCCCTGCACCCGCACCCCGGGCAGCTCGTCGCCAACGACATCGGCCGGGTGAAGATCCGTACGGCGGAGCCGCTGCCCGCCGACTCCTACGCCGACTCGCGCCGCACCGGTTCGTTCATCCTGATCGACCCGAACGACGGCACCACGCTCACCGCGGGCATGGCCGGCGAGTCCTTCGCCACGCCCGAGCCGGTCAAGGACGAGGCGGACGACGACGGGTGGGACTTCTGAGCATGGGCTCCCCCGACTTCTACTCCACGTTCGCGAAGGAGGGCGGCCGCGTCGGCAGCGGCGCCCTCGGCTGGGGGTGCCCCCGAACGGAGTTTGGGGGAGGGCAGGGCGGAGTGGCGCGATGTGGGCGGTGACCTACGCGCACCGCTCGCGCGCCCACACCCCCCACCCGCACAGCCGAAGACCTGCCGACCCCCCGGCCACGACCTGACGCATCGGACGAACCGACAGGCGTGCGAGCCGGACCAACGAGAGGAACACCTCCCGTGCCTGCCACCACCGCCCTGCGCCGCACCCTCGCGGCCCTCGCCGCCCTCCCGCTGCTGGCCCTCGCCGGCTGCGGGTACGGCTCGCAGGCCAAGGACGACGACACCGCGAAGGTCGCGGCGGGCGCCGAGAAGATCGACGGTCTCGACTCCGTCCGGATCGGCTACTTCGGCAACGTCACCCACGCCACTCCCCTGGTCGGCAACCAGAAGGGCTTCTTCCAGAAGGAGCTGGGCGCCACCGAGGCGAAGTACGCGGTCTTCAACGCGGGCCCGTCCGAGATCGAGGCGCTGAACTCCGGCTCCATCGACATCGGCTGGATCGGCCCGTCGCCGGCGATCAACGGCTACGCCAAGTCGGACGGCAAGAACCTGCGGATCATCGGCGGTTCGGCCTCCGGCGGGGTGAGGCTGGTGGTGAACCCGGACAAGATCAAGTCGCTGAAGGACGTCAAGGGCAAGCGCATCGCCACCCCGCAGCTGGGCAACACGCAGGACGTGGCGTTCCTCAACTGGATCGCCGAGCAGGGCTGGAAAGTCGACGCGCAGAGCGGAAAGGGCGACGTGACGGTCGTCCGCAGCGACAACAAGGTGACGCCGAACGCCTTCGCGTCCGGGTCCGTCGACGGCGCCTGGGTGCCGGAGCCCACCGCGTCCCGGCTGGTCGCCCAGGGCGGCAAGGTACTGCTGGACGAGTCGACGCTGTGGCCGGACGAGGAGTTCGTGATCACGAACATCATCGTGCGCCAGGAGTTCCTCGAGGAGCACCCCGACGTCGTCGAGGCGGTGCTGAAGGCCTCGGTCGACACCAACGAGTGGATCGGGGCCCACCCCGACGAGGCCAAGGCCGCGGCGAACAAGCAGCTGGAGAAGGACACCGGCAAGGCACTGCCGGCCGACGTCCTGGACCCGGCGTGGAAGTCGATCCGGCTCACCGACGACCCGCTGGCCGCCACCCTCGACGCCCAGGCGGACCACGCCGTCCAGGCGGGCCTGCTGCAGCAGGCCGACCTCGAGGGCATCTACGACCTCACGCTGCTCAACAAGGTCCTCAAGGCCAAGGGTGAACCCGCGGTCGACGACGCCGGTCTCGGCGTCCAGTAGGCGCGGACCCCGACCATTCCTCAGGAGGTGACGACCATGGCCACGACCACGACCCTCGCCAAGGCCGACGAGGGCACCGAGGCGGCCACGCACGCCGCCCGGATCGAGCACGTCTCGAAGTCGTTCACAGGCCCCGCCGGGCGGCAACTCGTACTGGACGACATCACCCTAGATGTGGCGCCCGGCGAGTTCGTCACCCTCCTGGGGGCTTCCGGCTGCGGCAAGTCCACGCTGCTGAACCTGGTGGCGGGCCTGGACAAGCCGAGCGCCGGCGCGATCACCACGGACGGGCGGCCGGCCCTGATGTTCCAGGAGCACGCCCTGTTCCCGTGGCTGACCGCGGGCAAGAACATCGAACTCGCCCTGAAACTCCGCGGCGTGCCCAAGTCCGAGCGTCGCGACAAGGCGGAGGAACTGCTCGAGCTCGTCCGGCTGAAGGGCGCGTACGGCAAGCGGGTGCACGAGCTGTCCGGCGGTATGCGCCAGCGGGTCGCGATGGCCCGGGCGCTCGCCCAGGAGAGCAAGCTGCTGCTGATGGACGAGCCGTTCGCGGCGCTGGACGCCATCACGCGGGACGTGCTGCACGACGAGCTGACACGGATCTGGCGCGAGACGAACCTGTCCGTCCTGTTCGTCACGCACAACGTGCGCGAGGCCGTCCGGCTCGCCGAGCGCGTGGTGCTGCTGTCCTCCCGTCCGGGGCGCGTGGCGCGGGAGTGGACGGTCGGCATCCCGCAGCCACGCCGCATCGAGGACACCGCCGTGGCGGAGCTGTCCGTCGAGATCACCGAAGAACTGCGTGGGGAGATCCGCCGCCATGGCCAGCACTGACACGACGCGCCCCGCGAAGGACGGCGGCGATCTCGCCGGTCTGGAGGCGGGCCTGGACGCACTGGAGACGGTGCAGCAGGGCCGCAAGCCCTTCCGGCAGACCTTCGTGGAGAAGATCCTGCCGCCCACCGTCGCCGTCCTCCTGGTGCTCGCGGTGTGGCAGGGACTCGTCTCCTTCCGGATAGTCGACGACCCGACCAAGCTGCCCGCCCCGTCCGACGTGTGGGACGTGGTCCGCCAGGCCTGGCTCCAGGGCGAGCTGCTCGGCTACATCTGGACCAGCGTCTCGCGCGGCCTGCTCGGCTTCTGCCTCGCCCTGCTGATCGGCACCCCGCTGGGGCTGCTGGTGGCGCGGGTGAAGTTCGTGCGCGCGGCGATCGGCCCGATCCTGTCCGGCCTCCAGTCGCTGCCGTCGGTGGCCTGGGTGCCGCCGGCCGTGATCTGGCTCGGCCTGAACAACTCGATGATGTACGCCGTCATCCTGCTCGGCGCGGTGCCGTCCATCGCCAACGGCCTGGTGTCGGGCGTCGACCAGGTGTCCCCGATCTTCCTGCGCGCCGGCCGCACCCTGGGCGCGACAGGGCTGAAGGGCACCTGGCACATCGTGCTGCCGGCCGCGCTGCCCGGCTATGTGGCGGGTCTGAAGCAGGGCTGGGCGTTCTCCTGGCGGTCGCTGATGGCCGCCGAGATCATCGCCTCCTTCCCCGACCTCGGGGTGGGCCTCGGCCAGCTGCTGGAGAACGGCCGCAACGCCAGCGACATGGCCATGGTGTTCGAGGCGATCCTGCTGATCCTGTTCGTCGGCATCGCCATCGACCTGCTGATCTTCAGCCCGCTGGAGCGGTGGGTGCTGCGCAGCCGCGGCCTGCTGGTGAGGAGCTGAGGCACACCATGCACCGACCGGCCCGCTCCTCCCGTCCCGTCCGTTCCGCCCGCCCCGTCCTGCTGGTCATCGCCCACGGCAGCCGCGACCCGCGGCACGCCGCCACCGTGCACGCCCTGGTGCGCCGGGTCAGGTCGCTGCGCCCTGACGTACGGGTGGAGACCGGCTTCCTGGACTTCAACGTCCCCTCCGTGCAGGGGGTACTGGAATCCCTGGAGACGGAGGGGGTGCGGGACGTCGTGGCGCTGCCGCTGCTGCTGACCCGCGCCTTCCACGCCAAGGCGGACATCCCGGCGGTCCTCGCGGACGCGCCCCCGCGGCTGCGGATCCGGCAGGCGGAGGTGCTCGGCCCCTCCCCGCTGCTGCTGTCGGCGCTGGAGCGGCGCCTGTACGAGGCGGGTCTGACGCCCGCCGACAAGTCCTCGACCGGGGTCGTGCTGGCCTCGGCGGGGTCCACCGACCCGGAGGCGATCGCGGTGATCGCAGAAATCGCGCGGGAGTGGCGGCACACCGGTTGGTGCGCCGTGCGGCCCGCGTTCGCCTCCGCATCCCTTCCGCGCACCGAGGACGCGGTGCGCGAGCTGCGGGAGCTGGGCTGCGCCCGCGTCGCCGTGGCGCCGTACGTCCTGGCCCCGGGCTTCCTGCCGGACCGTATCGCGCGGGGCGCGGCCGAGGCGGACGTACTGGCGGACGTCCTCGGTCCCTCGCCGGAGGTGGCGCGGGTGCTGCTGGAGCGGTACGACGGGGCGCGGCTGCCGGTGCTGGCGGCGGTCGGGGCCTGACCGCGGCATCGTCCTCGGTCGAAGGACAGCCCGCCGGTGCGGGTGTGATTGAGGTCGCAGACGTCGGGATCGGTGGCCAGGACGCGGAAGCTGTCGAAGAGCCCGGCCGCCCGGGCGCCGCGCGGGACGGCCCGCGCTCTGTCGCTGCTCCAATCCTTGGCGTGCGCGGTCAGGGGGCGGTCAGTTCCACGAGCTTGGTGACGGTGTTCCAGTTGCGGCTGGTGGCGATCAGGCCCTTGTTCACACGGGGTCTGGCGAGGGCCTCGGCGAGCTTGGAGCGGCCCAGACCGTCCGGCGCGTACAGGTAGAGGGCACGGTCGCCGAGGCGGAACTCCTCCGGGAGGAAGGCCGGCTGGTCGATCGCCGCGAAGCGCTCCGCGTCGACCGGCGCGGAGAAGTAGGTGACGTGCAACTGCTTGGCCTCCAGGTCGGCGGCCGGGAACGGGCACGCCTCGGCGACCGCCCGCAGATAAGCGTGGTCGCGCACGATCACGTCCACCGCGAAGCCGAAGCGTTTCTCGACCGCCCGCGTCAACTCGGCCGCGAGGGCCTCCTCGTCCCCGTGGCCCGACGCGAACACGGCCTGCCCGCTCTGCAGATGGGTGCGTACGGCGTCGTGGCCGAGGCCCTCCAGGAGTGACCGCAGTTCGGCCATCGGGACCTTCTTCGCGCCGCCCACGTTGATCCCGCGCAGCAGCGCCGCGTACATCGTCGTCATGCCCACACCATAGGACGGCCGTCGTGCCCCGTGGGGGTGGGCACGACGGCCGCGTCCGCGCACCGGGCGGACGTGCGCGCCACTCTCGCCGATGCGGTGCGCGCGGTTCAACCACTACGCACTCCTGTGACTTATTCAACAACTCTGTGGAAGGGCACCGTACGGCTTCGCCCCCTGACCAAGACCCGCGAGTAGCAACAGCAGAGCTCTCGGCGGAGGCGGACACCGCGGGCGACGGGTCGGGGTGTGAGCGGGAGCCTGCACGGGTGAGAGCCGAAAGGACCCGTCGGTCTCCGGGAAGCCCTCCGGAAACCGACGGGCCTCTCGGCCTCTTCCGCGGCGGCGCGGTCAGGCCCTCGCCGCCCGCAGCTCCGCCTCGATCAGGTCGGCGGCCCGCGGAGTGCCGCCCTCCTCGGCCATCTGGGCCTGGAGCTCCTTCAGGCGCCCTGCCACCTCCGGGTCGTCGACCAGGGCCAGGGCGGCGGTGCGCAGCGCCTCGGCGGTGGCCTCCTCGGTGGGGAGGTGGCGTGCGACGCCGAGCCCCTGGAGCATGTCCGCGTTGCCGAACTGGTCCACGGCCTGCGGCACGGCGATCATCGGCGTGGCGGTCGCCAGGCCCTCCTGACTGCCGCCCGCGCCCGCGTGGGTGACGAACAGGTCGGCCTGCTTGAGGATCGCCAGCTGCGGCACCCACGAGCGCACTTCCACGTTGTCCGGCACGTCACCCAGCTCGGCGGCGTCGACGTGCTTGCCGACCTGCAGCACCACGTGCCAGCCGGGCAGCTCGCCGAAGGCCTTGACGCACTCCCGGTAGAAGGCCGGCTGCTTGGTGAAGGACGAGCCGAGGGAGACGAGGACGACCTTGTCGGCGCCGTCGGGCCGCTGCCACTCCCCCTCGGCGGAGCGGTCGCCCTGGCAGGCGCCGACGAAGGTGTACGTCTTCTCGTCGACCCGGTCGGCGCCTGGCTGGAGCGCCTTGGGGATCAGCACCAGGGAGCGGTCGGGGCGGCCGGCGAACGGGTCGGGGTGCTGGGTGATCCCGTTCTCCTCGAGCCAGGCGTGGAAACGGGCGTAGTACGCCTGGCCGCGCTCGGTCTTCAGCGGCTCCTCCCACATCGGCTCGCCGACCTCCTGCTCGTACCCCTCCCAGGCGACCATGCACGGCGACAGGGAGATCACGGGCACGTTCCAGCGGTGACCGAGCACCCGGGCCGGGTAGGCGGCGATGTCGTGCAGGACCAGGTCCGGCTCGTCCCCCTCGTACGCCTCGGCGAGCTGCGGGAGCGCCTGGATCGCGTCGTTCAGGAAAGGCTCCACGTTGTCCAGCAGCGTGGTCCCCCAGGCCTCCGGGTCGGCGTCGGGGCCGGGCAGCGTGCTGTTCCACAGCTTGGGCTCGGCCCCCACCTCGGCGACCTTCTCCGCGAAGAGCGGCGGGATCGCGTACGTCACCCGGTGCCCCCGCGCTACGAGCTCGCGGATCACCTCCAGGCTGGGGTTCACGTGGCCGTGCGCGGCGATGGAGAACATGGCGATGTGAGCGGGACTGGTCATGCGAACAATGTATGCGAGACGAGACGTCTCGTGCAACCATTTTCCCGCAGGTTCCTCCGCGTGCGACGGGCCGCCGGCCGCCGTCAGCGCTGGTAGCGGGCGAGGACGAGGTTTCCGTCCTTCTCCAGGCGGCTGCGGAGCTCCTCCGTGTCGATCGCCCCGCTGTAGTACTCCTGGAGTGCGGGGGTGGCCACCTTGTCCTTCCACTCGGGGTAGCCCCGCACGGACTGCGCGGGCGCCGAGCGCAGATGGCCGGCGAGGGCGGTGCCCGTGGCCCAGCCGTGCTCGGCCGTGCGCAGGGCCGGGTCCTTCAGCGCCTCGCTGCCGGTCGGCAGCATCCAGTCGCCGAGGGCGAGGCGCACCATGTTGTCCGGCTGGAGGAGGAAGTCGACGAACGCGGCGGCCTCCTTCTTGTGCGGGCTGTCCTCGGCGATCGACAGCGTCTGGGGGCTGACGCCCTGGGTGAGCCCCTCGGCACCGGCCGGGGCGGGCAGCACCTGCCAGTCGAAGCCGTCGGGTGCCTGCTGTTCGATCTGCTGGCGGTAGGAGAAGCCGAGGGGCACCATCGCGTACGTGCCCGCGAAGAAGCCGGGCAGGGTGTCGGAGCCGCCGCTGCCAAGCGTGGTGGGCGAGGCGCTGTGGTCCGTGTTGACCTGGTCGTGGAGGGTGCGGGGCACCACCTCGTCGCCCTCCTCGAACCGGACGGTGACCTTCCCGTCCGCGCCGCGGTGGAACAGCTGTCCGCCGGTGGACAGGGACAGGTTGAGCGTGGCGGACACGGGCTCCTTCAGCGGCCAGGCCACGCCGTACCTCCCGTCGCCGCTCAGCTCCTTCGTCACCTGCCGGAACTCCGCCCAGGTCCAGGGGTCTTCGGGCGTCGGGATCCGGACGCCCGACGTCTCCAGCAGGTCGGCGTTGGCGATCAGAACACGCGGTTCCTGGAGGAACGGCACCCCGTAGACGCCGTCGCCGAAGGTGACCGTCTCCCAGCTGCGCTGCGGGATGTCCGACTTCAGCCGCTCGGGCAGCAGGTCGGTCAGGTCGGCGAGGTAGCCGCCGTAGGCGAAGTCCGCGAGGTCGTCGGAGGCGTCGTGGATGATGTCGGGTGCCTCACCGCCCTCGAAGGAGGTGAGGAGCTGGTCGTGGACGCTGTCCCAGCTGCCCTGGACGTACTCGACGCGCACGTCCGGGTGGGTCGCGTTCCACTCCCGGACCAGTTCCTTGTTGGCCGTCACGGACTCCTCCTGCCAGGCCAGGGACTGGAAGCGCAGGGTGATCCGGCCGTCCTCGTCGTCGCCCCCGCCCGAGCAGCCGGCGAGCAGGAGGGTGAGGGAGAGGAGCAGGGTCGTGATTCTCGTGCGCATCAGCTCTTCACCGCCCCGGCGAGCATGCCGCCCGTGATCCGCCGCTGGATGAGTGCGAAGACGACCAGTGAGGGCAGCGTCGCGAGGAAGGCGGCCGCCGCGAGCGGGCCGAGGTCCGCGACGCCCTCGGCGCCGATGAAGTGGGTGAGGATCACCGGCAGGGTCTGTTTCTCCGGTGTCTTCAGCAGCACGAGCGCGAAGAAGAACTCGTTCCACGCGGTGATGAACGCGAACAGTGCCGTCGCCACGATCCCCGGCGCGAGCAGCGGCGCGGTCACCGACACCAGTGTCCGCAGCCGCCCGGCGCCGTCGACCGCCGCCGCCTCCTCCAGCTCGGCCGGCACGGCCCGGACGTACCCGGCGAGCATCCACAGGGCGAACGGCAGCGACCACACGACGTAGACCATCACCAGGCCCGGCACGGAGTTGATCATCCGGAGGTTCTTCAGGACCAGGAAGAGCGGGATGATCAGCAGCACGAAGGGGAAGGCCTGGCTGACCACGACCCACCCGGTGGCCGCCCTGCCGAGCCGGCCGCGGTGCCGGGCCATGACGTACGCCATCGGCGTCGCGATCACCACGGCGATCAGCGCGGCGCCGAGCGCGGCGAGGAGGGAGTTCAGGGCCGCCCGCAGCAGCGGCTGTTCGTCGAAGGCCTGCCGGAAGTTGTCGAGGGTGGGGTTCTCCGGGATCCAGGTGGGGTGGAGACTGGCCAGCTCCTGCGGCGGCTTGAACGCGGTGGAGATCAGCCAGAGGAACGGGAAGGCCAGGAAGACGAGATACGCGAGCAACGCGGCGTACTGGCCCACGCGGGCCCCTCTCGAGGTCCTCACGCCTCGCCACCTCCCTTGAGTCCGCCCCTGAGCCGGCCGGCGAGGAAGACGGCCAGCAGGATCGAGATGACGGCGACCATGACGCAGCCCATCGCGGCCGCGTAGCCGAACTGCCCGTACCGGAAGGCCTCTTCGTAGGCGAAGAGCATGGGCAGCCGGGTCCGGCCGCCGGGGCCTCCGTTGGTCAGCACGTAGACCAGGGCGAAGGAGTTGAAGTTCCAGATGAGATTGAGTGCGGTGATGGCGAGTGCGACCGGTCTGAGGGCGGGCCAGGTGACCGTGCGGAAGCGGCGCCAGGCTCCCGCGCCGTCGACCGCGGCGGCCTCGTGCAGCTCGCGCGGGGTGTTCTGGAGCCCGGCGAGCAGGGCGACCGTCGTCTGGGGCATGCCGGCCCAGACGCCGACGACGATGACGGCGGGCAGCGCGGTGGCGAGGCCGCTGAGCCAGTCACGGCCGTCACCGAGGCCGAAGTCGCGCAGGGTCTCGTTGAGGATGCCGGCGTCCGGGTTGTAGACCAGCCGCCACATGATGCCGACGACGACCTCGGGCATCGCCCAGGGGATGATCGCCAGCGCGCGGGCCATCCAGCGCATCCGCAGGTTCTGGTTGAGCAGCAGGGCGAGGCCGAGCGCGAGCAGGAACTGCGGCACCGTCACCCCGACGGCCCACACCAGCCCGATGCGGAACGAGTCCCAGAACAGGGTGTCGTGCAGCAGGTCCTGGAAGTTCAGGGTGCCGATCCACCGGGTGGGCTCCGTCCGGCCGGACTGGGCGTCGGTGAAGGCCAGCAGGATGCCGTAGAGCAGCGGCCCGACGCTGAGCACCAGGATGGGGATCAGAGCGGGCAGCACCAGGAACCAGGCGCCGTGGTCGGGGCCGTGCCGCGGCCGGTCCGTGCCGGGCGCGCGGCGCGCCGGTTTTCTCGGCTCGGTCACCGATGTCACGTAATCAGCCCCTTTGCGCGGATCGAACCGGCCTGGTCATGGTCGTGAAGGCGCCGTGCCCCGTCAAGAGCCCGCGCACACGCTCCCACCTGTGC
This sequence comes from Streptomyces sp. NPDC037271, assembly GCF_055603605.1. Lineage (NCBI taxonomy): Bacteria > Bacillati > Actinomycetota > Actinomycetes > Kitasatosporales > Streptomycetaceae > Streptomyces > Streptomyces sp. NPDC037271. The sequence goes on along the minus strand of NZ_JBVJVN010000009.1, from coordinate 41,778 downwards.
GAATGCGACACTGGCCGACGGATGACGGGAACGCGACGGACATGACGGACACGACCGGCGCGACCGGCACCACGGGCACCACGGACACGGAGGCGGACAACGATGGACGAGGCACGGGCGCGGGAGGTGCTGGCCGCGGCGGGGGTGCTGCCCGGCCCGGCGCGGGAGGCGCGGCTGCTCGCCCTCGGCGAGAACGCGGTGTTCGCCGCCGGTGACCTGGCGGTCAAGGTCGGCCGGGACGCGGAACTCCTCGGCCGGGCGCGCAGGGAACTGGCCGTCGCGGTGTGGCTGGAGGAGGCCGGGGTGCCGGCGGTGCGGGCGGCCGATCCGACGGCGCGGTTCGTCGACGGGCACCCGGTGACGGTGTGGCGGCGGCTGCCCGACCCGGTACGGCCCGCCGAGCCCCGGGACGTGGCCGCGCTGCTCCGGCTGGTCCACGCGCTGCCCTCCCCCTCCTTCGGGCTGCCGCCCCGCGAGCTGCTGGGCGGGGTGGAACGCTGGCTGCGGCTCGCGGGTGACGTGATCGACCCCGCGGACGCCGCGTATCTGCGTGAGCGGCGGGACGGCTTCGCGGCGGCCGCCGCCGCGCTCGTCCCCCATCTGCCGCCGGGCCCGATCCACGGCGACGCGCTGCCCCGCAACGTGCACGTCGGACCCGGCGGGCCGGTCCTGGTCGACCTGGAGACCTTCTCCGCGGACCTGCGCGAGCACGACCTGGTGGTGATGGCGCTCAGCCGGGACCGCTACGGACTGCCCGCCGAGGCGCACGACGCCTTCACCGCGACCTACGGCTGGGACGTGCGCGAGTGGGACGGCTGCGCGGTGCTGCGCGGCGCCCGGGAGACGGCCAGCTGCGCATGGGTGGCCCAGCACGCGCCGAGCAACCCGAGGGCGCTGGCCGAGTTCGAACGCCGGGTGGCGTCGCTGCGGGACGGGGATCCGACGGTGCGGTGGTATCCGTTCTGACCGCGGGTCGTCCTCCGGTACCGGTCAGACCCGCTCGTCGGCCGGCTCCCGCACCGGCCATCTTCCGTCGATGACCGCCGCGGCGTCGCCCTTGCGGCGCAGGAAGCTCTGGAAGTCCGCCGCCCACTCGGCGTACCACTCGATCTGGCGGTGGTGCAGCTCCGCCGGGCCGAGGGCCGCGACCTTGGGGTGGCGGCCGGCTATCGCGCAGGCCAGCCGGGCCGCGGCGAGGGCGTCGGCCGTGGCGTCGTGGGCGGCGTCGAGCGGGACGCCGTACTCCCGGCAGACGGCTTCGAGGTTGCGCTTGCCGCGGCGGTAGCGGTCGACGGAACGGTCGATGGTGTACGGGTCGATGACCGGGGCGGGGTCCAGGCCGCCCAGGCGGTCGCGCAGGGACGGCAGTCCGTGGCGCCGCAGTTCGGCGGAGAGGAGGGTGAGGTCGAAGGCCGCGTTGTAGGCGACGACCGGGACGCCCGTCTTCCAGTAGGCCGCGAGCACACCGGCGATGGCGTCGGCGACCTGGTCGGCGGGGCGGCCCTCGGCGGCCGCTCGTTCGCCGGTGATGCCGTGCACCGCCACCGCGTCCGCCGGGATCTCCACGCCGGGGTCGGCCAGCCACTCCCGGCGTCCTCGCGGATCCCCGCCCACGACCTCGATCACGGCCCCCGTGACGATGCGTGCCTCGCGCGGATCGGTGCCCGTCGTCTCCAGGTCGAAGCCGACCAGCAGCTCCCGGTGCCAGCCCATGGGCGGTCCCCCTTCTCAGTGGTGCGTTCCCCCAGTGGTCTCCACCCTCCCATGGGCCACTGACAATCAGAGGATCGCGTTCCGCTTACGCCCGGTCAGGGGGCAGGCCCTCCCGTCGGCCGCACTCACGACACCGGCCGCGAATCCGCCCACATCAGCTCGAACTCCTCGCGGTAGGTGGGGAAGAGTCCGCTTTCGTCCACCTGGTCCGACTTCACCACCTTGCCGCCGTTCCGTCCGTTGCGCAGGACGAGTACCGGCGCCTCCATCCCCCGCGTCCGGCGCAGGTAGGACTGCACGACCGCGATGCCGTCGGCGCCGTCCCCGTCGACGAGGTAGGCCGTGAAGCGGGGGGTCTCGTCGAAGACCTGGATCTCGAACGCGCCCGGGTCCCGCAGCCGGGAACGCACCCGGCGCATGTGCAGGATGTTCATCTCCACGGCGCGGCTCAGCTCGCCCCGCTTGATGCCGAGTTCGCGCTCGCGGCGTTTGATCGCGCTGGAGGCCGGGTTCAGGAAGAGCAGCCGCACCCGGCCGCCGGACTCGGCCAGCCGGAGCAGGCGGCGGCCGGAGAAGTTCTGCACGAGCAGGTTGAGGCCGATACCGAGGGCGTCCACGCGCCGCGCGCCGCCGAAGAGGTCCTCGGCCGGGAACTGGCGCAGCAGCCGCACCCGGTCCGAGTGCACGGCGACCACGTCGGCGTAGCGGTCGCCGACCAGGTCCTCCACCGCGTCGACCGGCAGCCGCCGCGTGGACGGCACGTCGCCGCCCGCGCCGAGGACCTCCAGCAGCCGCGCCGAGGCCCGCTCGGCCTGGCTGAGCACCGCCTCGGACAGCGCCCGGTTGCGGGAGACGACGTTGCGGGTGACCTCCAGCTCGTCCAGGGCGAGTTCCACGTCGCGGCGCTCGTCCACGTAGGGCTCGAAGCAGGGCCAGTGCTGGATCATCAGCTCGCGCAGCTGCGGCAGCGTGAGGAAGCTGAGGACGTTGTCGTCGGCCGGGTCGAGCAGGTACCCCTTGCGGCGGCTGACCTCGCGGACGGCGACGGCCCGCTGCACCCACTCCTGGCCGGCGGGCCCGGCGGCGGCGACCACCCACTCGTCGCCGTGGACGGGCTCGTAGACCGGCCTGAGGACGGCGGCCACGACCGCGCGCAGCCGCTGTTCGACGAGGTTCAGCCAGATGTAGGCCCGGCCGGCCCGCTGCGCACGGGTGCGCACCTCGTGCCAGGCGTCGGTGTCCCAGTCCAGCTCCGGACCGATCGCGCCCGCGCTCATCGGCCGCGCCAGGGACACCGCACCGGGCGGGACGTCCGTGGAGTCCCCCTGGTGACCGTCGTCACCAGGAGGCAGCTCCAGCCCTCCCGAGCCCACCCGCGCACCGCCTTCCGCTCCCCCGGAGCACTACCGGGGAGACCCCGTCCCAACGATCAAGGAAGGGTACTCCGCGAGCGGTCCGCGGTGCAGCCCGATGGCCGGGCCGGTTTTCCCAACGGACCTGATCCACAAGCGCGTTCCGGCCCGCGTTACACCGGGGAGTGAGCGGATTCATAGCGGTGACGCCGCCCGGTACGGGGAAGGATCCCTCGCGCCCTCCCCCGGGCGCCGGTCGTGCAAAAGGCCGACGGGTGGGCAGGAGGACGTACGTGCCAGGCGGTCGCCTCACTTTCGGGGAGACTTCCGGGAGACTCGGAGCCAAGGCGTCCGCACCGGCGCCCCACACCTGAAAGAGTCGTGTTCATGCAGGTCTGGCCTGGAGAGGCGTATCCACTCGGTGCCACGTACGACGGCGCCGGCACCAACTTCGCGGTCTTCACGGAGGCCGCCGACCGAGTAGAGCTGTGTCTGCTGCACGACGACGGTTCGGAGACCGCGATCGAGCTGCGGGAGAGCGACGCGTTCGTCCGGCACGCGTACGTGCCGGGCGTGATGCCGGGGCAGCGGTACGGGTACCGCGTGCACGGCCCGTACGCCCCGGAGCGCGGGCTGCTCTGCAACAGCGCCAAGCTGCTCCTCGACCCGTACGCGCGTGCGATCAGCGGCTCGGTCCAGTGGGGCGAGGAGGTGTACGGCTACCACTTCGACGCCCCCGACCGGCGCAACGACCTGGACTCGGCGCCGCACTCGATGACGTCGGTCGTGGTCAACCCGTACTTCGACTGGGGCGACGACCGGCGACCCCGGACGGAGTACCACCACACGGTGATCTACGAGGCCCACGTGAAGGGCCTGAGCATGCGGCACCCCGGACTCCCCGAGGAGCTGCGCGGCACCTACGCGGCCCTCGCGCACCCGGCGCTCATCGAGCACCTGACCGAACTGGGGGTCACCGCGCTGGAGCTGATGCCCGTACACCAGTTCGTCAACGACCACCGCCTGGTGGACATGGGCCTGAACAACTACTGGGGCTACAACACGATCGGCTTCTTCGCCCCGCACAACGCGTACGCCTCCTGGGGCGACCGCGGCCAGCAGGTCCTGGAGTTCAAGTCGGCGGTGAAGGCGCTGCACGAGGCCGGGATCGAGGTGATCCTCGACGTGGTCTACAACCACACCGCCGAGGGCAACCACCTGGGCCCCACACTGTCCTTCAAGGGCCTCGACAACCCGTCCTACTACCGGCTGACCGACGACCCCCGTTACTACATGGACACCACGGGGACCGGGAACTCACTCCTCATGCGGTCCCCGCACGTGCTCCAGATGATCATGGACTCGCTGCGGTACTGGGTCACCGAGATGCACGTCGACGGGTTCCGCTTCGACCTCGCCGCCACCCTGGCCCGGCAGTTCCACGAGGTGGACCGGCTGTCGTCCTTCTTCGACCTGGTGCAGCAGGACCCCGTGGTCTCGCAGGTGAAGCTGATCGCCGAGCCGTGGGACGTGGGCGAGGGCGGCTACCAGGTGGGCAACTTCCCGCCGCTGTGGACCGAGTGGAACGGCAAGTACCGGGACACGGTGCGGGACCTGTGGCGCGGCGAGCCGCGCACGCTGGCGGAGTTCGCGTCCCGGCTGACCGGTTCCTCCGACCTCTACCAGGACGACGGCCGCCGCCCGCTGGCCTCGATCAACTTCGTCACCTGCCACGACGGCTTCACCCTGCACGACCTGGTGGCGTACAACGACAAGCACAACCACGCCAACGGCGAGGACAACCGGGACGGCGAGAGCCACAACCGGTCCTGGAACTGCGGCGCCGAGGGCGACACCGACGACCCGGCGGTGCTGGAGCTGCGGGCGCGGCAGATGCGGAACTTCATCGCCACCCTGCTGCTCTCCCAGGGCGTGCCGATGATCAGCCACGGCGACGAGTTCGCCCGCACCCAGCGGGGCAACAACAACGCCTACTGCCAGGACAACGAGCTGGCGTGGGTGGCGTGGCCCGACGGCGACGGTGCCGGTGCCGGTGCCGGTACGGGGCTGCTGGAGTTCACCCGCGCGATGGTCTGGCTGCGCAAGGACCACCCGGTCTTCCGCAGGCGGCGCTTCTTCCACGGCCGTCCCGTGGAGGGCACCCACGACGAGCTGTCGGACATCGCCTGGTTCACCCCCGAGGGTGCGGAGATGACCCAGCGGGACTGGCACTCGGCGCGGGCGTCGGCGCTCACGGTGTTCCTGAACGGCAACGCGATCTCCGAACCCGGCGCGCGTGGGGAACGCATCGCCGACGACTCGTTCCTGCTGATGTTCAACGCCTCGCCGAAGCCGCTGGACTTCGTGGTTCCGGTCGACCACGGCCGGCAGTGGGAGGTGATCGTCGACACCGCCCTGACGGAGGGGGTGCCCGCGGAACCGGCCGCGAAGGTGCAGGCCGGGGACCGGCTGACCCTGGTGGACCGAAGCCTGGCGGTGTTGCGGCGGCCCGTCTGACGGGCGTACGGACGCCACCGGGGCGGGCCCGTCCGTACGTCCGTGCAGGGGGCCGATGACACGAACGGCGGCGGGGCGGGTACGTAGTTCTGCATGACACCTGAGCGACCCGACCCGGCGCTGTCCCCGGCCCCTGCGGCCCCCTCGGCCACCTACCGGCTGCAGCTGCAGCCGGCGTTCCCCTTCGGGGCCGCCTCGGCGGCCGTGCCGTACCTCGCCTCGCTCGGTGTGTCGCACCTGCACCTGTCCCCCGTCCTGGAGGCGGTCCCGGGCTCGCCGCACGGCTACGACGTCGTGGACCACGCGCGCGTGCGCGAGGAGCTGGGCGGCGAGGAGGGCCTGCGGGCACTGGCGCGCACCGCGCGGGAGCACGGTCTCGGCCTGGTGGTGGACATCGTGCCGAACCACATGGCGATGTCCCCGCGCCACAACCGCGCCCTGTGGGAGGTGCTGCGCCGGGGCCCGGAGTCCCCGTACGCGCGGTGGTTCGACATCGACTGGGAGGCACAGGGCGGCCAGGTGCTGCTGCCGGTGCTGGGCGCCCCGGTGGGCGAGGTACTGGACGACCTCCGGGTCGACGGCGGCGTACTGCGCTACCACGACCACGCCTTCCCCCTGCGGGACGGCACCGCCGGCCTGCCGTTGCCGCAGCTCCTGGACGCGCAGTGGTACCGCCCGGTGTGGTGGCGGCTCGCCCGGACCGAGCTGAACTACCGGCGTTTCTTCAGCATCTCCGAGCTGATCGGCGTACGCGTGGAGGACCCGGAGGTGTTCGAGGCCACGCACGCCACGGTGCTGCGGCTGCTGCACGAGGGGGTGGTCGACGGGCTGCGCGTCGACCACCCCGACGGCCTCGCCGACCCCGACACCTACCTGCGGCGGCTGCACGAGGCGAGCGGCGGCCGGTGGACGGTGGTCGAGAAGATCCTGGCGGACGGTGAACGGCTGCCGGCCGCGTGGCCCGTCGCGGGCACGACCGGCTACGACGCCCTGCGGCACGTCGACGGGCTCTTCACGGACCCGGCCGGGTACGGGGAACTGCTCGGTCAGTACCGTAGGTTCGCCGCTCCGCAGACCGACCGGGGCGGGGACTGGGCGGCGACGGTGCGGCGGGCGGCGTACAAGGTGGTCACGCACGAGCTGGCCACCGAGGTGGACCGGCTGACCCGGGTGGCGCACCGCCTGTGCGTCGCCTCGCCGGACCCCGGGCTGCGCGACCGGGCCCCGTGGGCGCTGCGCGCGGCGCTGCGGGAGCTGCTGGTCCGGCTGGAGGTGTACCGGCCGTACGCGTCGGTGGACGCGGCGTCGGTCGTCACCGAGGAGGCGGCGGCCGAGGCGCGGCACGCGTTCTCGGTGCCCGAGGAGGCCGGCGCGGTGGACGTCGTACGGGGCCTGGCGCTGGGGCGGTACGGGGACGGGCCGGACCACGTGGAGTTCCGGACGCGGTTCGCGCAGACGGCGTCGGCGCTGCGCGCGAAGTCGGTGGAGGACACGGCGTTCTACCGCTACGTTCCGCTGCTGTCGGCGACCGAGGTGGGCGGGGACCCGGGGAGTCCGGCGGTGACACCGGAGGAGTTCCACGGGTACTGCGCGCGCGTGCAGCGCGACTGGCCCACGACCGGCACGGTCGTCTCGACCCACGACACCAAGCGCAGCGCCGACGTGCGGGCCGCGCTGGCGGTGCTCACGGAATGCCCCGAGCGCTGGGCGGACGTCCTGGCGGAGGTGACCCGCACGGGTGAGGGCGTGCCGGACGCCCAGGTGGCGTGGGCGGCCTGGCAGACGGTGTTCGGGCTGGGGCCGGCGGACGGTGAGCGCGTGCGGGAGGCGCTGCTGAAGCACGTGCGCGAGGCGGGGATGTTCACCAGCTGGACGGAGCAGGAGCCGCCCTACGAGGAGGCGGTGGCCCGGTTCGTGGCGGCGGGACCGTGCGGCGCGCCGGGCGAGCGGGTGGCGGCGTTCCGCGACGCCCTGGAGCCGCACATCCGGGCCAACGTCCTCGGCACCGCCCTGGCGCACCTGACGATGCCGGGGGTGCCGGACCTCTACCAGGGCACGGAGGACGAGTACCTGGCCCTGGTGGACCCGGACAACCGCCGGCCCGTGCGCTTGGGGGAGGGCGGCGGGGGCGGTGAGAAGGGCGCGGTGACCCGGGCGGCCCTGGCGCTGCGCGCGCGGCGGCCCGACGCCTTCGGTGAGGCGGCGACGTACCAGCCGCTGCCCGCCGAGGGCCCCGCGGCGGCGCACTGCGTGGCGTTCGTGCGCTCCGGGGAGGTCCTGACGGCCGTGACCCGGCTGTCGCTGCGGCTGGCCGGGGCGGGCGGCTGGCACGGGACGGCGCTGCCGCTGCCGCCGGGCCGGTGGGCCGACGCGTTGTCGCCCGGACGGGAGTTCACGGGGCACACGCGCGTGGCGGAGCTGTTCGCCCGGTCGCCGGTGGCACTGCTCGAGCGGGTGGCGGCGGACGGAGACGGGGGCTGATCGCGGGCGCCCGCACACGCCCGCGCCCGTGCCCGTGCGACCGTGCGTCCGTGCGTCCGTGTGTCCGTGTGTCTTCCGGCCGGCCGCGCGGAGGGGGCGTCGGCGCGGCGCCGCCGGACGACGCGGTCATTCGCGGCGCATCGGCACGGCGGCCTCGGAGCCCCAGCCCGGCTCACCCGAGCGGGAGCCCGCGGTGGGGTGCCGCCCGGCCAGTTCGAACGCGGCGAGGACGACCCGGGTCTGGTACTCCACCTGGCGCGCGACCGGTATCCAGCGGGCCGCGCAGCCGTCCCGGTAGTCGGCGCAGCCCTCGTCGACGAGCCGGTCCAGCTCGGGCAGTACGCCCGCCGGATCGCCTCCGGTACGGGTCACCAACTGGTGCAGCAGCCCCGCGGTCCGCAGGGACAGGCGCCGTCCGGCGAGCCGCAGGGCGACCAGGTGGGCGGTGTTCATCAGCGGGAGGGAGCGGCCCGATCCGTCGTCGGTGTCGGGGTCCCACGCGTCGGCGAGCCTGGGGCAGACCAGCAGGTAGTCGTCGACGGGTGCGAGGAGACGGCCCGCCTCGGGGACGGTGGCGAGGTGGGGCCGGAGCCGGGCGAGGACGCGGTGCAGACGCCGGGTGTCGTCCCGCAGGGTGCGGCTCACCGAGCGCAGCAGGCCGTCCCGGTCCGCTGGGGACGAGCCGTCCGCCACGGCGGCCACGCCCCACATGGGCGCCTCGACGACCGCGGTGACGGTGCCGTACCGCTGCGGGTGGCACCACGTCGAGTCGACGGCGGCCTCGGTGATGGCCGCGGTGAGGTCGCCCCGGCGGGGCGGCGGGATGCGGTAGACGGCGGGGCCGAGGTCGGGCCAGTACAGGGTGTCGTAGGCACCGAGTTCGCGGGGGACGCCGAGCCGGGCCGCGGTCTGGGCGATGCGCTGGGCGAGGCCCGGCAGCTCGTGGGTCAGCTCGACGAAGCCGCCGCCGACGTCGACGCCGTGCAGGGAGCACTGCAGGAAGGGCCGCAGTTCGTCCTGGAGTGCGAGCAGGGCGCGGGTCTCCGGCAGGACGGCCCGGTCCGGGCCGTCGGGCAGCCATTCGGGCTGTTCCAGGAAGCCTGGCCGGAAGAAGTTCCGGGCGTAGCGGCCGAGGGTGTACGGGCCGGACAGCCAGCCCTCGTTGCGGCGCAGCCCGTCGGGGTCGACGCAGAGCAGCAGGTTCCACGTGGCGTCGGCGCCCTCGGTGAGCCGGGGGTCGGCGAGGGCGCGCTCGGCCAGCCGCAGGACGGTGGCACCGCCCACGGGCTCGTTGGCGTGCGGGCCGGCGACGACGAGGGCCTGGCGGCTGCCGTGACCGACGGAGAGCAGCAGCAGCGGGGTGCCCGCGCGGGACGTGCCGACGCGGCGCAGCCGGGCCTGCCGGGGGTGGCGGGCGACGAGTGCGGCGGCCCGGACGCCCAGCTCGTCCACGGTCGGGTAGCACAGGAGGGGCGTCAGGGCACACCTCCACGATGCGGGCCGTCGGTTCACCTGGCGTGCGCGGTGTACGCACAGTCAGTCACGACTTGGGGGGTACGTCAACACCATGAAAAGCAAAGGGGGCTCGCCGCGAGGATCACCCCATCGACCACCCCGACCGGTACCCCACCGGGACACTCGACAACGAGTGAAGCCCAGGCCAGAGCTGTGCTGCGCCGGACGCCGGCTCAGTTCACCGCGAGGCGGAAGGCCATCTGTCCGAAGCCGATCTGGTCACCCTCGCGAACGACGGCCGCGCCGATGACCCGCCGCCCGTTGACCGTGGTGCCGTTGGTGGAGCCGAGGTCCCGCAGCACCCACATGCCGCCCTGACGGCTGAGTTCGGCGTGCACCCGGGAGACCGACTCGTGGCTCAGCCGCAGCCCGCTCGCCGGGTCGCGTCCTATGCGCAGCGGATGACCGGCGCCGGGGTGGGGCAGCAGCAGCTTGGGCAGCCGCTCGGCCTGCCAGGCCCGGCGCAGCCGCACGCCGAACCCGGACACCGCCTCGACGGTGCCGAACACCAGCCGCGACACCCTGCTCTCGGTGGGCAGGTCGGAGGTGAGCGCGGCGAGTTCCTCCAGGCGGCGGGCGGCGAGCGCCAGTTCCATCCTGCGGATGAACGTGTCGTGCGACAGACGCCCCATGGCGACGCCGTCCCGGAGCGCCTTCAGCGCCTTGTCGCGCTCCGCGTCGGACAACCGCGCGGGGTATGTGTTGAACTCGAAGGACGACGTCACGCAGGTGATTGTCGGTCAGCCGGGCCGGAGTGTCCAGAAAACGGGAGAACGGCCGCCGCGGGCCCGCGCACGGCCGCCGTTCGCGGAGCACGGCACGACACCCGCCGCAAACGGGGACTTTCAGCAGCGGAGAGATCACTTTTGCAGGACCATGGACGGGCTACATCACGGTGAGCAGACGAAGGGGAACCGTCCGTGCAGTTCGAGGTGTGGGCACCGCAGGCCGGCCGCGTGACATTGCAGTGCGACGGCGACACGCGCGCGTTGGAGCGCGATCCCGAGCGGCCGGGGTGGTGGTGCGGTCGGGCGGAGGCGCGCGACGGCTCGCGGTACGGCTTCGCGGTGGACGACGGGCCGGTGCGGCCGGACCCGCGCTCGCGCCGGCAGCCGGACGGGCCGGACGGGCTCAGCGCGGTCGTCGACCACGGACGGTACGCCTGGCGTGCCGAGTGGGGCGGGCGCCCGCTGCCCGGCGGCGTCCTGTACGAGCTGCACGTGGGCACGTACACGCGCGTGGGCACGCTCGACGCCGCCGCCGAGCGGCTCGGCCATCTGGCCCGACTGGGCGTGACCCACGTCCAGTTGATGCCCCTGTGCCCCTTCCCGGGCCGGCACGGCTGGGGGTACGAGGGGGTCTCGCTGTGGGCGGTGCACGAGCCGTACGGCGGGCCCGAGGCGCTGAAACGGTTCGTCGACCGGGCCCACCAACTGGGCCTGGGCGTGGTCCTGGACGTGGTCCACAACCACCTGGGCCCCTCCGGCAACCACCTGCCCGCCTTCGGGCCGTACTTCACCGACACCCACCACACGCCCTGGGGCGTCGCCGTCAACCTGGACGCGCCCGGCTCGGACGAGGTGCGGGCCTATCTGGTGGACAGCGCGCTGGCGTGGCTGCGGGACTACCGGATCGACGGGCTGCGCCTGGACGCGGTGCACGCCCTGGTCGACACGCGCGCGTGCCACTTCCTGGAGGAACTGTCGACGGCCGTGGACGGCCTCGCCGCCGACCTGGGGCGACCGCTGTTCCTGATCGCCGAGTCGGACCTCAACGACCCGCGGATCATCACCCCGCGCGCGGAGGGCGGCCTGGGCGTGCACGCGCAGTGGAACGACGACTTCCACCACGCCCTGCACGCCGCGCTGACCGGGGAGTCGCAGGGCTACTACGCCGACTTCGCGCGGGCTCCACTGGCGGCGCTCGCCAAGACCCTGACGCGGGGATACTTCCACGACGGCACCTACTCCAGCTTCCGGGGCCGCGGTCACGGCCGGCCGCTGGACCGCGGCCGCGTCGCCGCGCACCGGCTGACCGGCTACAGCCAGACCCACGACCAGGTCGGCAACCGCGCCCAGGGCGACCGCCTGGCCGCCCTGGTCTCCCCCGGTCTCGCGGCCTGCGCGGCCACGCTGACGCTGACCGCGCCGTTCACCCCGATGCTCTTCATGGGCGAGGAGTGGGCCGCGGGCACACCGTGGCAGTTCTTCACCGACCACACCGACCCGGAACTCGCTCAGGCGGTACGGAGCGGCAGGCGGCGCGAGTTCGCCGCGCACGGCTGGAAGGAGGAGGACGTCCCCGACCCGCAGGACCCGGCGACGCGCGAGCGGTCCTGCCTCGACTGGTCCGAGCCGGAAAGCGAGCCGCACGCCCGCGTGCTGGCCTGGTACCGCCGGCTGATCGCCCTGCGCGGCCAGCAGCCGGACCTGACCGCCCCCGACCTCGCCGACACCAAGGTGGCGTACGACGCCGAGGCCCGGTGGCTGGCCTTCCGGCGCGGCGACATCCGGGTGGCCGTCAACCTGGGCACCGAACCGGCGGCGATCCCGCTGGGCACCCGCCCCGCGCGCGTGCTCGCGGCGTGGGAGCCCGTGCGGGCGCCGGGCGCGGACGGGGTGCTGCGCGTGCCGGGCGAGTCGAGCGTGATCCTCGTACAGGAATGACAGCGGCGCAGGAGGTGGCGAGGGGACGGGAGGCAGCGGGGGGACGGGAGGCAGCGGGGAACAGGGGGCAGCGGGGAACAGGGGGCAGCGGGGAACAGGGGGCAGCGGGGGAACGGGAGGCAGCGGGGGAACGGGTAGGGATGTGCTCAGCCGGGGTCCTCGGCCGTGCCGTCCCCGCGCAGTTCCGTCACCCGTTCCAGCAGGATCGGCTCCCAGGCACGCCGCAGCCGCGTCCTGAGCAGCGGCAGGGGCAGCGGCAGGGGCACGGACCCTGCCGCCGGCGCGGACGACCGGCCGGAGAGGGCCTCGGCGAGGTGGACGACGGCGTCGCAGCGGGCCAGCCACAGACCGCGCAGACACGGGCGGGCGCCGTAACCGGCGAGCGTGGCGGCACGGACGGCGGCGGGCGAGCCCACGGAGAGCGCGAGCGCGGCGATGTCCTCGGCCGGGTCGCCGAGCACCGCGTCGGTCCAGCCGAGGACGCCGCGCACCCGGCCGTCGGCGCCGACCACGAGGTGTTCGCCGGTCAGCCCGTGGTGGACGAGGACCGCCGCGCCGGGCTGGACGCCGAGCTGGGCCGCCGCCGCCCCGGTGAGCCGCTCCGGCCGCGCCGCCTCGAACTCGTCGGCCTCGGCAAGGCACAGGGCGGCCGGCTCGGCGGCCTGCCGCAGCGTCTCCAGGGAGCGTGGGGCGGCCCGGGGCACGCCCAGGGTCTCGGCCTGGCGGACCGGCACCTCGCGCAGCCCGGTGAGCAGCGCCGCGAGGTCCGCCTCGCCGAGGGCCGACACGTCGTGGTCCTCGCCCGACCCGCCGGGCACCTTGACGTCCAGCGTGCAGGTCAGACCCGGCGCCCACTCGCCGTGCGCCACACTCGCCGGCACCGCGACGGAGACGTACGGGCGGACCAGCTCGCGCAGGCGCAGTTCGCGTCGCTGCCGTACCGCGGCCTCGCGGTCGGGGGCCAGGCGCAGCACGTGCCGGGTGCCGACCCACCAGGTGACGGGCCCGGTGCCCTCCGCGACGGGCCGGACGTCGGGTTCCGCGCTCTCGCCCAGCAGGGAACGGACCAGTCGGCGGACGGTGTCCGCGGTGGGTGTCGGTGGCTGGGTCATGGTCGCGCCGTCGTCTTCCGGGTCTGCCGGGGTGTTCGGGTCTGCCGGGGTGTTCGGGTCCGCCGGGGTGTTCGGGTCCGCCGGGGCGTTCGGGTCCGCCGGGGCGTTCGGGTCGGTCTGTGGCCGGTCACTCCACTATGACCATCTCCCGGGTGGTGTCGTTGAGACGCCGGCCGCCGTCCTCGGTGACCGTGACGATGTCCTCGATGCGTACCCCGAACCGGCCGGGCAGATAGACGCCGGGCTCGACGGAGAAGCACATGCCGGGCTGGAGGGGCTGCTCCTCGCCCTCGATCATGTACGGCGGCTCGTGCGTGGTCACGCCGATGCCGTGCCCCGTGCGGTGGATGAAGTACTCGCCGTACCCCGCGTCGGTGATGACCGCGCGGGCGGCCCGGTCGACCTCCTGGCAGGCGACGCCGGGCCGGACCGCCCGGAAGCCGGCCTCCTGCGCCTCGCGGACCAGGTCGTGGACCCGGCGCTCCTCGTCGGTGGGTTCGCCCACGTGGACGGTGCGGGAGGTGTCGGAGCCGTAGCCGTCCTTCAGGCCGCCGAAGTCGAGGACGATCATGTCGCCGTCCTCGATGACCCGGTCGCCGACCTCGTGGTGCGGGTTGGCGCCGTTCGGGCCGGAGGCGACGATGGTGAAGTCGACCTGGGAGTGCCCGAACCGCCGCAGCAGTCCGGCGAGATCGGCGGCGACGTCGGACTCCCGGCGTCCCCCGAAGGTGACCTTCCGGATCTCCTCGAAGGCGGCGTCGGCGGCCGCGCCCGCCGCCGTCAGCAGCTCCAGTTCCGCCGCGTCCTTGACGGCGCGCAGCATGGGCAGCGCATCCGTGAGGGAGGCGTACGAGGTGCCGGGCAGCGTACGTTGCAGGGCCAGCAGGTGCATCGCCCAGGCGTTGTCGCTGACGCCGAACCGCCCGGAGCCGTCGAGGAGGGCGGCGGTGGCGGCGTAGGGGTCCTTGCCGTCGGTCCAGTCGCGCAGGGTCAGGGCGGGCGCACCGGCGGCCTTCTGGGCGTCGGGGGCCTCCAGCGTCGGGACGACGAGGACGGGGTCACGGCCGGGAACGAGGACGAGCAGGGTGAGCCGTTCGGTGGCCGCGGTGGGCGCGTAACCGGTGAGCCAGACGAGATCGGGGCCCGGCGCCACCAGCAGCCCGGCCAGCCCGGCGTCGGCGGCCGCCCGCGCGGCGCGCTCCATGCGGGCCCGGTAGTCGTCGGCGGTGAAGGAAGCAGCGTGCGGGCTGCCGGTCATCCGGGCCTCCCTGAGCAGCGGACGTGAAGGGACTACGGGCAGCATCCTGCCCGGAGCGAGGGGGCGGCGCGAGCCGATCGGCACAGGTCGGCCACCACCCATTCAAATATGTACGCACCACCGGCACCGGTTGGCGGGCGTGCCCTTCAGGCGTTCGAAGGAGGCCGGCGCCGTGCTCGTACCGGCGCGCATCGGTGATGCGCGTCCCGGCGGGTGCGCGGGCGGCCGGCCGCGCCGAGCGGGTGCGCGACCGGCCGGGGGAACGCCGGGGCGGTGGGACGCCCCGGCCGGCGGCCGGGCCCATCGCGCGCCACGGCACGGGGACGGGGTACGAGGAAGCCGCCCGCGACTCCGTGTCCGCCGGGCGGCCCCTGGTGGTGGCCGGGCGCGACGCGGGTCAGGTGACCACGCCCGGTACGGCCGTCAGCTGTTGGTAGCCGCCGCTCGCGCGGCGCACGGTGACCTTGACCTCCTTGCCCGGCCGGGCGCGGGACACGGCGCGGGCGAGATCGGCGGCCGAGTCGACCCGGGTCGTGCCGAACGTCAGGAGCACGTCGCCCCGGACCAGGCCCGCCGCGTACCCCGGGCCGGGCACGTGGACGCCCACGACCAGAGCCCCCGGCTTCTGGTCGTCCACGGCCTCCACGCCGAGGGTCGCGGCGGCCGGCGCGCGGGAAGGTGACGAGGACGGGCCGGCCGACGCATGTGCGGGGGCGGCCCGGCCGCCCGTCGACGCCCCCGGTTCCGCACCCGGCCCCGCCCCCGGCACCCCCGCCCACCGTTGCAGCTCGGCGAGTCGGCTCGTGCCGATCACCGTGGCGCCCATCGTGCCGAGTCCCGCGCCCGCCAGGACCAGAACCGTCGCGGTGAACACGCCCAGCAGCAGGGTGGTCAGCCGCCGGCGGCGCGGGCGCCCCGTACACGGATGCCGGGCGGTGTCGGGCGCGGTGCCGCCCCCCGGTTCCCGGCCGGGCATCGGCTTGGGTCGCAACGCTGTCTGTTCCATGGTTCGCCTCCGGCAAGTGCTCTACCCGGCGCACCGGCGCGTGACGAGCCACGAAAGAGTGAGACTGACCGACGGTCAGCCGAGCGCGGGCAGAGCGGTGCGCCTCGGGACGGGCACGGCCGGGGCCCGGTCCGGGAGGAAACCGTGGGTGCGCCCGGCCAGGTACTCGGCCTTGTACCGCGGGACGTTCCGGTGCCAGTTGAGGATGCCGGCCATCCAGTTCTGCAGGTCGGTCACATAGCCCCGCATGATGGCTCGCGCTTCGTCCGACAGCTGGAAGTCGTCGTAGACGATGGGCAGTTCGTGCGCGACGACGTGCTCAAACTGACGCATGCGCTGGTTCATCAGGTCCTGGACGACGGGGAGCGCGGTCGGGTAGTCGACGCCGAAGAAGTTCTGCACGACGAGGACGGCGTTGTGGATCTCCCCTTCGTACTCGATCTCCTTCTGGTAGGAGAAGACGTCGTTGAGGAGGCACGCGTAGTCGATCGCCGCGTTCTCCAGAGACCGGACGGGACCGCTGCGGTAGACCTCGGGCGGCACGGCGGGGCCGTGGCCGGCGCGGCACAGGCCCAGGGTGAGGTCGGAGCCGAAGGTGGCGCGCCGCATCTCCAGGTAGTCCACCGGGTCGGGGACTCGGTTCTGGATCTGGTTGGCGAGCTCCCACACCCAGGCTTCGGTCATCTTGTCGACCGCCGACTTCAGGGGACGCCGCTCGTCCGGCGTCATGCCGGCCGTGGTGCGTGCCCACAGATCGATCAGGGAGCGTTCCATGGCGTTGGCCGGCGGCGGGACCGGTTCGCCGTCGAGCGGCATGCAGGCCGACAGCCGGGCCGTCGTCAGCCGGGCGGCGGCCAGGTCGCGCCGGTGGCCGTAGACGAGCGGGTAGTAGTCGTCGCCGTAGGTGCCGAAGGCCAGCCAGCCGGAGGCGAGGTTCAGCTGTTCCTGGGTGGCGTCCGGGTCGAGGCCCGCGGCGCACAGGGGGAGGTCGCAGCTCGCCAGCTTGTCCTCGTCCCACACCCCTTCGCTGAGGAAGCCGATCCGGTGCGACCACTCGAACAGGTGGCGCCGGGCGCCGTCCAGGGCGGGGCTCAGCTCCAGCGGGAACGGCATGCGGATGTCGGGGATGACCGAGGGGCCGACCTTCTGGAAGGGCGTGTACGTGTAGGGTCGCGCCCGCTCGGCGGCGGCCGAGGCGAGCAGCGCGCCGACGTCCGCGGCGGAGGTGCCGGGTCCGGTCAGCGCCTGCCAGGGGGCCGTGGGCCGGGCGCCCTTGTTCATGTAGCGGCTGGAACGCATGTGCCACTCGTGGCCGCCGGACTGCCAGTCCTGCAGGCCCTTCGCGTACGCTCCGACGGCGGCGACCTCGGCCGGTGTCAGACCGTTCTCCAGGGCCACGGCGGGCACCTCGGTGAACGCGGTGTGCTCGAACTGGTGCAGCCGGGAGGTGAGCACGTCGTTGACCAGCTCGGCGGCCTCCTGGGTGGTGCAGTCGAAGAAGGTCTCCAGGACCAGCACGCCGTTGCTCAGCTCTCCCTCGTCCTCGACCTCCCGCTGGTAGGAGAACAGATCGTTACGCAGGTGCACGGCGTCGGAGAACGTCTCCATCAGCACCCTCAGCGGCCTGGACCCGGCGACGGCGGCGGGCACCTCGGCGGTCGCGTACTCCACGAGCCCGGCCGACCAGGGGGCGCCGCCGACCTTGCGGCGCATCTCGATGTACTCGACCGGGTTGGCGATCCGGCCCTCGTTGATGTTGGACAGCTCCCAGAGGGATTCGTTGAGCAGGTGCTCGGTGGCGACGGCGAAGCGGCGGCGCCAGTCGGCCGACATCGCCGGCACCGTGCGCGTCCAGAGGTCGGCGAGGCCCGCCTCGACCGGGTTCTCCGGTTCGGGCATCCCGGTGCCGAGGTCGAGCGGCATGAACAGGGGGAGCCGGTCGAGGTGGGCCTTGCCTCCGGTGCGGTCCTGGGTGCGTTTGAACTTCTCCAGGAAGTGGTCGTCGAAGAAGAAGACCCACACGTACCAGTCGGTGACGAGGGAGAGCGCCGGCCCGTCGCAGTCGGGGTGGGTGTAGGCGCAGAGCAGGCCGTAGTCGTGCGCGTCGAGGTCGGACCGCTCCCAGACCCCGGAGCCCTCCAGCATGCCCATCTCGCGCGCCCACGTCGTCGAGTGGGCACGGGCCTCGTCGAGGTGCGGGTTCAGGCGCGCGGGATGCGGCAGGTAGAAGTGTGGGAGTTCGAACGGCTGTTGCGTCATGGCCGGGCACTACCCATGGCCCTCCGGGCACATCCACGGGCCGGGACATGATCACACCATCGCGTGAATCGGGACGGAACCCGGAACTCTCGCCGGTCCCGTCCCCGCCGCGCGCCCGACCCCCAGCGCCCGACCCCAGTGCTCGGTCCCATCGCTTGTCCCCCGCGCCCGACCTCAGCGCCTGACCTGGATCAGCGCGTGCGTCCCGCTCGTCCGCCAGCGTTGTTCCCCGCTCGCCACCAGCGCGGCCTCCGTGTCCGCGGTCAGGCCGGTGATCACGTCGGACTTCAGGGTGCGCAGTGCGGCGACGGGGCCGGGGAAGTAGGCGGTGACGTCCGTGAAGGACGTGGTCGGGGGCCACCGGCGGTCGCCCACCAGGCGACGGTAGTTCAGGTCGCCCTTGAGGACGGTGACCGTGGCCGCGGCGAACTCCGCGCGCAGGTCGTCGGGCATCTCCGCGTACGGCAGCGGAGCGCAGGAGAAGGGGTGGGCGCGGACGGCGACGCGGCCGTCGGTCAGCGCGGTCCACAGCCGGTCGCCGTACCCGGCGGCCGCACCGCCCGCCGCGACGAGCCGCCGCAGGGCGTCGAGCACGTCGGCGGGCGTGGCGTCGGAGACGTAGTACGGGTACGGCTTGACGTGCAGGACCGCGCGGTCGATGCGGCCCCGGTCGAGGAGGTCGGAGACGAGGAGCAGGTCGGGGACGAGTTCGCGGCCGGCGTTGTCGGCGACGAGGCACAAGGTCCTCGGGCCGGAGCTGTCTGCTCGGGTGGTGCTCGGCCGGGAGGTGCCCGACCGGGAGGTGCCCGTTCCGGAGGGCGGGAGCAGCGACCAGAGTGCGTCGCTGTCGTCGGCGACCAGGGCCTGGACCTTGTCCTTGGTGCCGGTACCGGTGCCGGCAGCGCTGTCGGAGAGGCGGAAGCCGAGGTCGGCGCGGTTGCCCCAGAGCGAGCCGTGCAGCAGGGCCCGGGTCCGCTCGCCTGCGGGCAGGTCGGCGAGGCCGTCGAGCGCGGCGAGTTCCTCGTCCGTCTCCCGCGCGTCGAGTTCGGCGAGCTTGGCGGGGCGGAAGGGATCGACGCCCTGCCAGGTGCCGGGGCCGAAGTAGCCGACGGTGTCGAGGAGCCGGCGGTAGAAGTAGCTCTCGGCCCACAGCCAGGGCACGTCGAACCAGGACCGGCCCGCGTACGTGTCCATCCCCCAGTCCGCCCAGCGGGCCCGGTCGCGGGCGTCGGCGTCGTCGGGCAGCGGCTCGATCACGCCGTCGGCACAGTCGGCGAGCAGCGTGTCGAGGGCGCGTCGCCGCTCGGGGCCGTAGGGGAACGCCTCACGCACCTGCCGGACGATGGCGGGGTGCCGCTCGGCCAGCACGCCGTGGGGGAAGGATCCGGGCTCGTCGCCGAGGATGACGGGGGCGACGGGGGCGGGCTCGGACGGGGTGACGGGCATACGCCTCACCGTATCGCGGGGCCCGGGGCGGAAGACGGAGCCGCCGCGCCCCGGCAGGAGCCCCCGCACCGCGTCGCGCCGCCCGCGTCGCTGCGAGAGACCATCGCACCCGGCGAGGGACCACCGCACTTCGAGCGGGCCCCCACGGGACTCAGACCCGGCCCGTCTCCCGCTCCAGGCGGGCGGCGAGGGTGAGGTAGCGGGCGCGTCGCGTCACCGGCACCATGCCCCGGATCAGGAGGTACCACATGCCGGCCAGGCGGCGTGGCTGCCGTGCGGCCGGTTCGAGGGTGCCGCCCACGACGCGGGTGCCGACGATGGAGCAGACGAGCGTGTGGGCGACGGAGTCGATGTCGATGTCCGGGTGCACGTCGGACTGCCTGACGGCGTCCAGGAGGCGGGAGGAGGCGATCTCCCGCCACTCGGTGAAGGGGTGCGGCAGCGGTGGCCGTACCGCCACTCCGCCGGTGGCGAGCCGCAGCCCGGCCCGCAGGACCGGCCCCTCCTCGCAGAGCCGGGCCATGCCGAACGTCAGGCGCATCAGCGCCTCCAGGGAGGTGTAGCCCCGGCCGTCCAGCTCCGTCGCCAGCCGGCGCGAGGTTCTGGACTGGATCTCCATGATGGCGTGGGCGAGGTCCTCCTTCGCCGCGAAGTGGAAGTACAGGGCGCCCTTGGTGACTCCGGCGTGGGCCACGATCTCGCTCAGGCTGGTCGACTCGTATCCGTGACGGTCGAACAGGTCGGCGGCGGCACCGAGGATCGTCGCGCGGGTCTGCTCGGCGCGTATCTGCCTCGCCATCGGTTGAACTCTCCTGGGCTGGAACGCAACAGGCCGTGGCGCCTGCCTTAACCCCTTGTACACGATAACTCACCGTCAGATCAGCGTTCTTACGACCTCGCGAACCGCGATCCGGACCGCCCGTCGAAGGCGCGGTCCGGGTCCGGTCGTTCGACCTCGTTCGACCTCGTTCGACCTCGGTCAGCCCCGGTCAGACCCGGTCAGTTGGAGCCCGAGGTCTTGGTGAGGTGCTGTTCGGCGAAGCGATCGAGCTGCTGTCGTTGGTTGCTGCCGCTGCTTGCTGCCGCTGCTTGCTGCTTGCTGCTGCCCGCTCTGCCGGACAGGGCGGGGCCTCGGTAGTCGCGGTCGATGCACCCACGACTTCACCCACTGCATCGCCGGCCTCGTTCATCACGATGCGGCACCGACAACTCACACCTGGTCGCTGGTCACTTGACTACCGGACGTCACACACGGTTTGCTCCGGCCAGGCGAGGTTCACCCGGTTGGCGCACCGACCACGTGCTCCGGTCCACCTCGCCCCGTTCCTCCTGCTCGGCCGCACAGCGAGGTGCCCCAACCCCCATGAGTACATCTCCCCCGCCCACCCACACCTCCGCACGTCTGCGCGCCGCGGCCCTCGCCGCGGCCGTCTGTCTGCTGGCGGCCGGCTGCTCCGCCCTCGGCGGGGACGAGGACGACTCGGCCGCGGACGACGCGGGCAGGTCCGGCGCCGACCGGATGAAGATCGTCATGGTGACCCACGGCGGTGAGGGCGACGCCTTCTGGGACCGGGTACGCAGGGGCGCGGAGGCGGCGGCCGCCAAGGACGGCATCGACCTGACGTACGCCGGTGACGCCGACACCGCCGACCAGGCCGGCCTGGTACGGGACGCGATCCGCGACAAGGCCGACGGCATCGCCGTGACCCTGGCCAAACCGCAGGCGATGAAGGGACCGATCGCCGAGGCCAGGGCGGCCGGCATCCCCGTGGTCGGCCTCAACTCGGGCATCGACGCCTGGCGGTCCACCGGGCTCCTGGGGTACTTCGGGCAGGACGAGAGCGTCGCGGGCCGGGCCGTGGGCGACAAGCTGAACTCCCTCAAGGCCCGGCACGCCCTGTGCGTCATCCACGAGCGGGGCAACGTCGCCCTGGAGGCCCGCTGCGCCGGCGTCAAGAAGACCTTCGGGGGCGAGACCGAGATGCTCTACGTCGAGGGCACCGACATGAAGGCGGTCGGCGCGGCCGTCACCGCGCGGCTGCGGCAGAACGCCGACATCGACGAGGTCGTCATGAACGGCGCGGCGTTCGCCCTCACCGCGGTCGAGTCGGTCGAGGAGGCGGGCAGCAGCGCCCACGTCGCCACCTTCGACCTCGACGAGGACCTCGTCGCCGCGGTCGAGCGCGGGGACGTGCAGTTCGCGGTGGACCAGCAGCCGTACCTGCAGGGCTACCTCGCGGTGGACGCGCTCTGGCTGTACCGCACCAACGGCAATGTCAGCGGTGGCGGAGTGGCGCCCGTACTGACCGGCCCCGCGTTCGTGACCCGGACGAACGCCGACGCGGTCGCCGGGTTCGCCGCGGACGGCACCCGTTGACGGGGCACCGCGACCGCGGGTGCCCGCGCACCACCGCCCCCCTCCCCCACTGATCGCCTAGGACGACGATGTCTGCACGGACAGGTGCCCGGCGCCGCCTCGGCTCCATACGTCTCTCCCTGATCCTCCTGGCCCTGGTTCCCTGCGTCACCCTCGCCGCCGTGTGGGGAGTGACGACGATCCAGATGTTCTCGGAGGGCCTGCGGCTGCGTTCCCAGACGGAGCTGAGCCGCGACACCGGGGCCATGGGCACCGAGGCGGCGCTCGCGCTGCAGAAGGAGCGCAGCCTGTCGGCCGCCTGGCTGGCCGGGCCCGGCGGCGACCGGACGGAACTGGACGCCCAGCGCGAGAGGACCGACGCGGCGGTCGCCCAGCTGGTCGGCCGGTCCGACGCGATCGAGCGCGCGCCCGCCCGGGTCTCGGACCGGCTGTACTCGGTGCTCGGCTCGGTGGGCAGCCTGGAGTACTACCGCGACCAGGTGGACGACCCCAGCGACATCACTCCCGAGCAGGCGCTCGACCAGTACACGTCGATCATCGACGAGCAGATCCACGCCTTCCAGGAGCTCTCCCAGGTCGACGACGGCGACCTCACCTCGCAGGCCGGGCCGCTGGTCGCCCTGGAGCACGCGGCGGAGCTGATCTCCCAGGAGAACGCCCGGCTCACCCTGGCCTGGCCGTCCGGCCGGATGAACGAGGAGCAGTGGGCGCAGTTCGCCCAGCTGGCGCACACCCGGCGCTGGCTCGTCCGGGACCAGATCGTCCCCTCCCTGCACGGCAGCGCGAAGGCGCAGACGGAGCGGGTCCTGGCCAGCCCCGAGTGGCAGACCTTGGAGACCGTCGAGGACCAGGTGCTCGCGGCCCGTGCGGCGGACGGGGACGGCTGGACCGGCCTGCCGGACGCGCGGCAGCGCTGGACCACCGCGCTGGACAAGGTCTCCAGCGAGTACGAGGCACTGATCCGGCAGCAGACCGACGGACTGCTCGACCGCAGCGCCGACGAGGCGCGCGGGCTGCTGATCACGGCCGCATCCCTCAGCGCGGGCGGCCTGCTCGCCCTGCTGCTCTGCGTCGTCATGTCCTGGCGCATCACCCGCTCGCTGTCCCGGCGGCTGCGCGGACTGCGGCTCGCCACCCTGAGCCTGGCCGAGGAACGGCTGCCCGACGTGGTGGCCCGGCTGGAGCGGGGCGAGAAGGTCGACGTGGAGTCGGCGACCCCGCCCCTGGACTACGGGCGGGACGAACTCGGCCAGGTCGCCCAGGCGTTCAACACCGCGCAGCGCACCGCCGTGCACACCGCCGTCGAACTCGCCGACACCCGGCGCGGTTTCCAGAAGGTGATCCTCGGCATCGCCCGGCAGAGCCAGAACCTCGTCAACATGCAGCTCGGCAAGCTGGACTCCCTGGAACGCGAACACACCGACCCCGAGATCCTCAAGGGCCTGTACGAACTGGACTCCACGGCCAGTCAGCTGCGCCGGTACGAGGAGAACCTCGTCATCATCAGCGGCGAGCAGCCCCGGCGCACCTGGCGGGAGCCCGTCGCGCTGGTCGACATCCTGCGCAGCGCGGTCGGTGAGGTCGCCGAGTACCAGCGGGTGGAGCTGCACACCGACGAGGAGGTGGCGCTCGCGCCGCCCGCGGTGGCCGACGTGATCCACCTGCTCGCCGAGCTCATCGACAACGCGACCGCCTACTCCCCCGCGCCCCATCCGGTCGGTGTGCGGGCGGCGATGGTGGCCAAGGGCCTGGCCGTCGAGATCGAGGACCGCGGGCTCGGGCTGTCGGAGGAGGACTACGCCTCGTTCAACGCCCAGCTGGCGGTGGAGCCGCAGTTCGACGTGGTGGCGCTCGCCGACGACCTGCGGCTCGGCATGTTCGTCGTCGCCCGGCTGGCGCACCGGCACGGCATCACCGTCACGCTGCGCGCCTCCCCGTACGGCGGGACCACCGCGATCGTGCTGATCCCGCACGACATCGTGGTGCACGAGCCGGTCGACGGAGCCCACGGCACCGGCGGTACTGCGGCCGCCGAGACGCCCGGGACGCCCCCTGCGCCCGCGGTGCCCACGCGCTCCGAGGCGTCCCCCGGCTCCCCGGCAACCGCCGCGTCCTCCCGGTCCGGAGCACCCCCCGGCTCCCCGGCAACCGCCGCGCCTTCCCGTTCCGATGCGTCCCCCGGCTCCCGGGCATCCGCCGCGTCCCCCGGCTCCCGGGCATCCGCCGCGTCCTCCGGCCCCGCCGCGGATCCCGCTCCCGCGAAGCGGCCCGTCCGGCGGGTGCGGCCCGTACCCGCGCCCCGGCCCGGGGCTCCCGCCCCCGCCGGGTCCGCCACCGAGCGGAACGGCCTCGCCCCGCTGCCCCGCCGGGTGCCGCAGACCAGCCTGGCCGCCGAGCTGCGCGACGAGGACGCCGTCACCGGTGCGGACGGTCCGGACGCCCGGGCCGACGCCTACGCCGACTTCACCGCCGAGCGTGCCGCCTCGTCCCTCGCCGGTTTCCAGCGCGGCACACTGCGGGCCCAGGCCGCCGACGCAGACGACGCAGACGACGCAGACAGCACGGACACGGGTTCCGCCGAGCGGGTTCCCTCCTCCGCCGCCCTCTCGACCCCGACCGCCGATCGCCGACCGCCGACGAAGGACACGCAATGACCCGACCCTCCCCCGCCACGCACACCGAGCTGGACCAGCTGCTCACCGGACTCGTGGAGCGGGTCGCCGACGTGAACCACGCCGTGGTGCTCTCCGAGGACGGACTGGTCGTCAGCAAGTCCACGGGCTTCCTGCGCGACGACGCCGAGCGGCTGGCGGCGACCGCGTCGGGCCTGATGAGCCTCAGCAAGGGCGTCAGCATGGACTTCCGCGGCGGCCCGGTGCGCCAGGCGCTCATCGAGATGGCCAACAGCTACCTGATACTCAGCTCCGCGGGCCCCGGCGCCCACCTCGTCGTGCTCACCGGCCCGAACGCCGACGTCGGTGTGGTGGCGTACCAGATGAACATGCTGGTGAAGAAGATCGGCGAGCACCTCAGCGCGGCACCGCGGGCCACCGCCGGCCCCGGCGAGTGACGTGACCGGAGGCGACGCGGAGGGCCGGCTCGTGCGGCCGTTCACCCTGACCGGCGGCCGGACCCGGCCCAGCCGCGCCGACTTCACCCTGATCACCACGGTGGCCGCGGTCGACCCGCAGCCCGCCCGGGCCCCGCGGCCGCAGCCGGAGCACCTGCGGATCCTGCGGCTGTGCGCCGAGCCCCTCGCCGTGGCGGAGGTCGCGGCCCGCCTCGACCTGCCGGTGAGCGTGGCCGTCATCCTGCTCTCGGACCTGCTGGAGGCCGGCCGGATCACCGCCCGGCCGCCGCACCCCGTCTCCCGCGCCACCCCGGATCTGGACCTGCTGCAGAAAGTGAGGGACGGCCTTGGCCGGCTCTGACCGCGCCTCCGAGGCGCCCACGGCATCCGCCCCCGAGGCCGTGAAGATACTGATCGCCGGTGGCTTCGGCGTCGGCAAGACCACCATGGTCGGGGCGGTCAGCGAGATCGCCCCGCTGCGCACCGAGGAGCCGCTGACCGCCGCGGGACTGGACGTCGACGACCTCGCCGGCATCGAGGAGAAGCGGGCCACGACCGTGGCCCTGGACTTCGGGCGGATCACCATCGGCCGGGAACTGGTGCTGTACCTCTTCGGCACGCCCGGTCAGCAGCGGTTCTGGTTCATGTGGAACGACCTGGCGATCGGGGCCCTCGGGGCCGTGGTGCTGGTCGACGTCCGCAGGCCCGAGTCGAGCTTCGCCGCCATCGACTTCTTCGAGCGGCGGGGCATCCCGTTCGTCGTCGGCGTCAACGGCTTCCACGGGCGGCATCCGTATCCGGCCGAGGAGATCCGGGAGGCCCTGGCGCTTCCGGAGCACGTCAAGGTGCTGCTGTGCGACGCGCGGGAGCGGGGCTCCGCCCGGGACGTCCTCATCGCCCTGATCGACCAGTTGATCGACGCCGCGGCCGAGGCCGCGGCGTCGTGAGGGAGCGTACGGCGGGTCAGCTCAGACCGGCCGATTCCAGCCACTCCTTGGCCACGTCCAGCGGGTCCTTCTTGTCCAGCTGGACCTGGGCGTCCAGGTCGAGGAGGGTCTTGGTGTCCAGCTTCGCGGAGACCGCGTTCAGCGCGTCGACGCCCTCCTGGGGCAGTCCCTCCTTGTGGACCAGCGGTGTCACGTTCGCGTAGCCGAAGAGGTTCTCCGGGTCCTTCAGGACGACGAACTTCTCCTTGATGATCGTCGGGTCGGTGGTGAAGATGTCCGCCGCCTGCACGGTGTTCTTGGTCAGCGCCGACTGGGTCAGCGGGCCGCCCGCGTCGAGCGCCTTGAACGACTCGAACTTCAGGCCGTACACGGACTCCAGGCCCTTCAGCCCCTGCTGCCGGGTCTGGAACTCGGGCGAACCGCCGATCACCAGGTCCGGCGCGATGTCCTTGAGGTCGGCGAGGGTGGACTCGGCGGTGAGGCCGTACTTCTTCGCGGTCTCGGCGTTGACGCTGACCGAGTCCTTGTTCTCGGCCGGCGACGGGTTCAGCAGCGTCAGTTTCTCGTCGAGCTCGGCCTTGGCCGCGGTGTTGACCGCCTCGGTGGACTTCTGCTCGGCATCGGGGTCGAGGTAGGCCAGCAGCGAGCCGTTGTACTCCGGCAGCACCGTGACCGATCCGTTCTTCATCAGGCCGTAGGTCGTCTCACGGCTGCCGATGTTGTGCTTGTAGGTGACCTTGAGGCCCTTCGCCTTGAGCGCCTCGCCGTAGATGTCGGCGAGCAGGGTGCTCTCGGCGAAGTTGTTCGAGCCGACGACGACGGTGCCGGCCTCCGCCTTCTCCCCGGCGAGGGGGTTGTCGGAGGTGTCGTCGGCGGAGGAACAGCCCGCGAGCAGCGCCGCAGCGGCGGTGAGCGCGACGGCCGCCGCGCCGGTGTGCCTCGTCCTGGACCAGCTGCTCTTCGCGGTAGAAGTCATCCACCGATCCAAACGAGCCGCTCGTCGGTCAGTCAAGAACGACCTGGTTACGGTTTTCATATACGTGTTCGAGTACGTCAGCGTCTGCGCACCCCCGGCGACACCGCCAGCCGCCCCGCCGCCCAGAACACCGCGAGCGTGACCAGTGCCAGCAGGGCCACCAGCGTGGCTCCGCCGACCACCTTCTCGTAGTCGCGCTGGTAGAGCCCGTCGATGATGTAGCGGCCGATCCCGCCGAGGCTGACGTACGCGGCGATGGTGGCCGTCGACACGACCTGGACGGCGGCCGAGCGCAGTCCGCTGAGCACCAGCGGGAGGGCGACGGGGAGTTCGACCCGGAAGAGGATGCCCGACTCGTGCATGCCCATGCCCCGCGCCGCGTCCACCGGGGCCGGGTCGACGGAGCGGACCGCCTCGTAGGTGGTCACCAGGATCGGCGGGATCGCCAGCACGACCAGCGGGATCATCACGGGCAGCAGGCCGATGCCGACGACGACGGCGATGAGTACGAGAAGTCCGAAGCTGGGCAGGGCGCGGGCGGCGGTGGCGACGAAGGCGACGGCGTTGCCGCCGCGGCCGGTGTGCCCGGTCAGCAGGCCGACGGGCAGTCCGATCGCGGCGGCGATGCCGAGCGCCATCAGCGTGTACTGGACGTGCTCCAGCAGGCGTTGCGGGATGCCGTCGTAGCCGTGCCAGTGGGCGCTGTCGCTGAAGAAGGCGTTGACGAAGTGGAGCACGTTCACCGGGCGGCCGCCTCCTCGGGCTCGGGCCGCACGGCGGCCTGCTTCGGGCGGCGGCCGCCCTTGCCGCGCGGCATCCACGGCGTCAGCAGGTTGCGCACCAGGACGAGTGCCGCGTCGCAGAGGATCGCCAGTACGGCGGTGGTGAGGACGGAATTGACGGCCAGCTCGGGCCGGCCGTACTTCTGGGCGTCCGCGAGCAGGTTGCCGAGCGCGCCCTGGTTGCCGATGAGGGCGCCGACGCTGACCAGGGAGATGCTGGCCGAGACGGCCACCCGGAGGCCGGCCAGGATGGCGGGCACGGCGATCGGCAACTGCACCTGCAGATAACGCCGTACGGGTCCGAAGCCCATGGCCGTGGAGGCGGCCAGGGTCTCCTCGGGCACCGACCGCACGCCGTCGACGATGGCCGGGACGAGCACCACCAGACTGTAGACGGCCAGCGGGATCATCACCGTGAGCTCGGTCTGGCCGGTGTAGTCGATGAGGACGACGAAGACCGCGAGCGACGGGATGGCGTAGAACACGGTGGTCACGCCGAGCACGGGCGGGTACAGCCAGCGGAACCGCACGCAGAGCTGGGCGACGGGCAGCGCCGCCAGCAGCCCGGCGAGGACGGGCAGCAGCGCCTCGCGCAGGTGCAGTCCGATCAGGCCGAAGTAGGTGTTGCCGAGGTCGCTCGGGATGTCGAAGAAGCCGTTCACGGGGCGACCTTGGCGACGTCGGCGGTTCCCGTCGTCCGGGCGTCGCCGGCCCGGTCCGCGCCGTGGGCGGTGCGGATCGCCTCGCCGATGCTCTGCTGGGAGACCACGCCCGTCACCCGCCCGTCGGCGTCCACCGCGACGGCCCAGCCGGTGGGCGAGAGGACGGCGCAGTCGAGGGCGGCCCGCAGGGAGTCGGCGCCGGGCACGAAGGGCCGCCCGTACGGCAGCAGCCGCTCGGCCGTGATGTCGCCGGCGGTCAGCTCCCGCGGCTCGGCCCAGCCCAGCGGGCGGCCCTCCGTGTCGGTCACCAGCAGGTAGGGGGCGTCGGGCGCGGCGAGCTGTTCGGCCGTGGCGTCCACGCGGACGACCGGGTCCGTCGTCGGTTCCAGGCCCGTGGAGGCGAAGAAGGACAGCCGCCGGATGCCTCGGTCGGCGCCGAGGAAGTCCTCGACGAAGTCGTCCGCCGGGTTCGACAGCAGCTCGGCGGGCGGCGCGAACTGGGCGAGCCGGCCGCCGGTGCGCATCACCGCGACCGTGCTGCCCAGTTTGACGGCCTCGTCGATGTCGTGGGTGACGAAGACGATGGTCTTGCCCAGCTCCTCCTGGATGCGCAGGAGTTCGTCCTGCAGTCCCTTGCGGACCACGGGGTCCACGGCGGAGAAGGGCTCGTCCATGAGGAGCACCGGCGGGTCGGCGGCGAGCGCCCGGGCCACCCCGACGCGCTGCTGCTGGCCGCCGGAGAGCTGGTACGGGTACCGCTTGGCGAGGGAGGCGTCGAGACCCACGCGTTCCATCAGTTCGGCCGCCCGCTCGCGGGACCTGCGCCTGCCCCACCCGATCATGCGGGGCACGGTGGCGATGTTGTCGAGGATCGTCCGGTGCTGGAAGAGACCGGCGTTCTGGATGACGTACCCCATCGACCGGCGCAGTGTGGTGACCGGCTGCCGCTGGAGGTCCGTGCCGTCCAGGGTGATGGTGCCCTCGGTGGGCTCGACCATCCTGTTGATCATCCGCAGGGTCGTCGTCTTGCCGCAGCCCGACGGTCCGACGAGGACCGTGATCGAGCGGTCGGGGATCTCCAACGACAGCCGGTCGACCGCCACGGTGCCGTCCGGGTACCGCTTGGTGACTGAGTCCATCCGTATCAAAACGCCGAATACCCTTCGGGTGGGCGGGAAGTTCTGGCCAGGTCGCTACGGTTCGTTGCCGGGAGAGTCTAGACGTCCGGTGTCACGGAACCGTGGTGACCGTGCGGGCCCTTCCCGGGGGCGGCGGGCAGTCCCGCCGTGCGCAGCACCCGGCGCTCCGCGTCCACGGCGAACACCTCGCAGCCCTCGCGCGCCGCGGCCCAGGCGACGCCCTCGGCGCCCATCGCGAACGCCGCCGTGGCGGCCGTGTCCGCCTCGGTGAGGGTCGGCGCCACGACGGTGACGCTGAGCAGGCCGGTCGCCGGACGCCCGGTGCGCCCGTCGACGATGTGGTCGCCGCGTTCGTAGCGCGCGGAGGTCGCGACCGCCCCGTCGGTGACCTCCAGGACGGTGCACAGCCGGCCGGCGTCCTCGGGGTGCCGTACGCCCACCCGCCAGGGCCCGCCCGCCGCGACCACGTCGCCCCCGGCGTTGAGGCAGAAGCGACGCGCGCCGGACGCGCGCAGCAGCCCGGCCGCCCGCTGCACCGACCAGCCCTTCACCACCGCGCAGGGGTCGAGGCCCCGCCCCGGCAGCCGGACGTCGAAGGCACCGCCGGTCGCGACCCGGTACTCCTCGCACAGGTCGAGCACCTCCCCCAACTCGGCGCTGACCCGCGCCACTTCACCCCGGTCCAGCCGGGACACCTCGCTGTCGGGCCGGAACGGGCTGAAGCGCGCGTCGGCTTCGCGCAGCCACGCGAAGACGGCGTCCGCGGCCTCCGCGGGCACGTCCGGGTCGTCGACCCGCAGCGAGACCGGGAAGCCCATGACGTGTTCGACGCGCCGCACGTCAGGCGCCGTGGGCGTCGATGGCGGCCTGGAGGGACTCCCGGTAGCCGTCACTGGTGACCGTGGCGCCGGAGACGGTGTCGACGTCGGCGCTCTGCCTTTCGAGCGTCTCCTCGATCAGCCGGGGGACGGCGGCCGTGGTCTGCGGGTGGTCGGGCTGCTGGAGCAGGCGTACGGCGGTGATCCTCCGGTCCCGGAAGGTCACCTCGACCTGCACGGGGCCCTTGTCGGTGTCGACGGTCGTGCCGGCGACGACGGTGGAACCGGCGGCCGGCGCGGACGGCGCCACCGACGGGACGGAGGGGGCGGGTGCGGAGGCCGCCGTCCCGTGGGACGGGGCGTAGCGCCAGACCGGGATCAGGCCGGCGATGCTCAGGACCAGGACGGGCAGTGCGCGCTTCACGGTGCGGGGGTTCCTCTCGTACGACCGGTCTTGTCGGGCCGGGCTTGTCGCGCTGGGCTCATCCGGCCAGGCTGAAGCGTTCGGCGTGTATCTGCGGTCCGGGTACGCCCAGTTCGCGCAGGGTGCGGAGCACCGCCGTGGTCATGCCGGGCGGCCCGCAGACGTAGACGTCCCGTTCGGTGACGTCGGGGACGAGCGCGGCGAGATCGCGCGGGCCCAGTCGGTCGGGGGCGGCCGGTCCGGTGACCAGGTGGAGTTCGGCGCCCTTGGCGTGGGCGAGGTCGCGCAGCTCGTCGTAGAGGACGGCGTCGCGGTCGGTGGCGACGCGGTAGACGAGCACCGCGTGTCCGTGCAGCTCCTCCAGCAGGGCCCGGATCGGGGTGACGCCGACGCCGCCGGCGATCAGCAGGGTGTCCGGGCGGGTGCGGTGCAGGGCGGTGAAGGCACCGTAGGGGCCCTCGGCGAAGACGCGGGTGCCGGGCTCGAGGTGGCGCAGGGCGGCGGTGCCGTCGCCCGCGGTCTTGACGGTGAGGCGGAGCTGCCTGCCGTCGGGCGCCATGGACAGCGAGAAGGGATTGGCCTGCCACCAGCGGTCGCGGGTCAGGAACCGCCACAGGAAGAACTGGCCGGCCCGCGCGGGCAGCCGGTCGAGGTCGCGGCCGCTCAGGTACACGGAGACGACGTGGTCGTTCTCCGGGACGACGGCGGTGACGCGCAGCCGGTGCCGCAGGTTGCGCCGCAGCGGCAGCACGACGCGGCCCAGCAGGACCGCGCCGAGGGCCGCGCCCCACATCCCGTACCAGTACGTCTTCGCGGCGGGCGAGGAGGTGAAGGACGTACCGACGGCGACCTGGTGGGTGAAGGCCAGCACCACCGCGACATACGTGTACAGGTGGACGAAGTGCCAGGTCTCGTACGCCATCCTGCGCCGGGCGGCGCGCGCCGAGACGGCGCCCACGGCGACGAGGACCGCCAGGGCGACGAGCGCGCGCAGCACGCCCTCGACGGTCTCGGCGAGGTCGACGAGCTGGTTCAGCGGGTCCGTGCCGGACGGCTGGGCGTACCCGAAGGTGATGAAGGTGACGTGGGCGAGGAGCGTCCACAGGACGGCGAACCCGGTCCAGCGGTGCCAGGAGGTCAGCCGGTCCATGCCGATGCGCCGGTCGAACCAGGGCAGCCGGGCCACCAGGACCAGTTGGAAGGCCATGAGCAGGGCGCCGTAGAGGCCGGTGAGGCGGCCGAGGACGACGAGGGTGTTGGAGGCGAAGCCCGCCTGGGCGAACAGGACGGCCACGACGGCCGCGTTGGCGGCCAGGATCGCGTACAGACCGGTACGGGCCACCGCCTTGGGGCGGAGGGCCGGTGCGGAGGGCGGCTGACGGTGGGGGGCGCTCGGGACTGTGGTCACGGCACCGAGCTTCACCCGTCCGACCTGTCGTTTCCCTGTCGGTCGTCTTTCAGGTGCTTATCGATCTCGGTACGGCGGTCACCGCGGTATGGGGTGCGGGCGGCCGGTGGCGCAGTATGAGCGGGTGGAAAAAGTACGACTCCTCGTGGTGGACGACGATCCGCCCATCGCCGATCTCGTGGCCACGGTCGCCCGCTACGAGGGCTGGGAGGCGGTCACCGCCAACTCCGGCGAGCAGGCGCTGCGGCTGGCCGCCGGGTTCCGGCCGGACATCGTGGTGCTCGACCTGATGCTGCCGGACGTCGACGGCTTCGGCGTCCTGGACCGGCTGCGCCGCTCGGGGACGATGGTGCCGGTGGTGTTCCTCACCGCGCGCGACGGGGTGGCCGACCGGGTGGCGGGGCTGACCCGGGGCGGTGACGACTACCTGGTCAAGCCGTTCGCGGTGGAGGAGCTGATGGCGCGGCTGCGGACCGTGCTGCGGCGCAGCGCCGGGCCCGGCTTCCAGCGGTCGGTGCTGCGGGTGGCGGACCTGACGATGGACGAGGACACCCGCGAGGTGCGCCGGGGCGAGCGGCGGGTGTCGCTGACGCCGACCGAGTACGAGGTGCTGCGCTACCTGATGCGCAAGTCGCCGACCGTGCTGACCAAGGCGCAGATCCTCGACCACGTGTGGGAGTACGGCTTCGGCGGCCGGTCCAACGTCGTGGAGCTGGTGGTCAGCCGGCTGCGCCGCAAGCTGGACGACGCGGACGACGCCGCCGAGCCGCTGATCCGGACGGTGCGGGGCTTCGGGTACGCGATCCGGCAGGCGGCGCGGTGATACGGCGGTGGTGGCGCGCCTACCGCGGGCTGCGGCTCGGGACCCGGCTGGCGCTGGGCCTGGGAGTGCTGTCGCTGGCGGTGTTCGCCGTGGTCGGGACCGTGCTGACCGCGTACATGCGGGACTACCTGGAGCGGCAGCTCGCCGACCAGATGAAGCTGGTGCAGGTCGTGCAGTCCAAGGACGCGGCGGCGCACGGCACGGTCCGGCGCAAGCCGTACTACGGCTGGTACACCGCCGTGTACGACGTCTCCGACGGCTCGGCGGACCTGCGCACGCCCGCCGAGGTGCCGGCGGACAGCCGCGCGTTCACCGCCCTCGCGCGGACGATGGCCCGCTCGGGCGAGGACCTCACCCGCACCGTGCGGATCGGCGGGCACGGCCCCTATCTGCTGCGGGCCTGCGAGGTCGAGCCCGGGGTGGTCCTGGTCAGTGCCGCGCCCATGGGGGACGTCGAGGACACCGTGGAGCAGCTGATCACGGTGCAGGTCGTCGCCTTCGGTCTCGCGCTGCTGACGCTGGTCGTGTTCGGGCGGCGGATGCTGCGGCGCGGGCTGAAGCCGCTGAGCGACATGGCGAGCACCGCGCACGGCATCGCCTCGCACGACCTGACCGAGTCGGCCGCCCGGCTGCCGCTGCGCGTGGACGGACGGGACGGCGGCCAGGAGGTGGCGGAGCTGCGGACCGCGTTCAACACCATGCTGGAGCACATCGACGACTCGCTGGCGGTGCGCGCCGAGGCCGAGCAGCGGCTGCGCCGGTTCGTCGCCGACGCCTCGCACGAACTGCGCACCCCGCTGATGTCGGTGCGGGGCTACGCCGACCTTTTCCAGTACGCGGCGGCCAACGCGCCCGGGGAACGGGAGCGGCACCTGGCCCGGCTGCGCGCCGAGGCGGCCCGGATGGGTGTTCTCCTGGACGACCTGCTGCTGCTCGCCCGGCTCGACGCGGCGGAGGTGGAGGCGCCGCTGCGGTGGGAGGACGCGGATCTGACGGAGCTGGTACGGCAGGCGGGCGACGCCTTCCGCGCCGGTCACCCGGAGCACCCGCTGACGGTGACGCCCGGGCCGGCGGCGGTGAGGCTGCGCCTGGACCCGCAGCGGATCCGGCAGGTGCTCGACAACCTGCTCACCAACGCCGCCGTGCACACCCCGCCGGGCACGAACGTCGCGGTGGCCGTGTCCGTGACGGCCGACGCGGCCCGGGTGACGGTCGCCGACACCGGGCCGGGCATCCCGGCCGCCGACCGGGAGCGGATCTTCGACCGTTTCTACCGCGTCGACAGGGCCCGCAGCCGCGACCGCGGCGGCAGCGGGCTGGGCCTCGCCGTCGCCGGCTCGCTGGTGCGGGCGCACGGCGGCACCATCGACCTGGGCGACGAACCGGGCACGACGGTCTTCACCGTGACGCTCCCGGCCGCCGCCCGCTGACTCAGCTCTCCGCGGGCGCGAGCCGCAGCGCGATGCTGTTGATGCAGTACCGCTGGTCGGTCGGGGTCGGATACCCCTCACCCTCGAACACGTGCCCGAGATGGGACCCGCACCGCGCGCACCGCACCTCGGTGCGCACCATTCCGTGGGACCGGTCCTCGATCAGCTCGACCGCGTCGGTGTCCTTGGGGTCGAAGAAGGACGGCCAGCCGCAGTGGGAGGCGAACTTCGTCTCCGAGGTGAACAGGTCGGCACCGCAGGCGCGGCAGGAGTAGACGCCCTCGGTCTTGGTGTCGGTGTACTCACCCGTGAAGGCGGGCTCCGTCGCGGCCTGGCGCAGGACCGCGTACTCGGCCGGTGCCAGCTCCGCGCGCCACTGCTCGTCCGGCTTCTCGACGTCGTACGACATGAGTCCTCAGCCCCTTACTTCGCCTTGCTCGACAGCTCGTCCAGGATGCGCGGTCCGAGGTCGGTGACGTCGCCCGCGCCCATGGTGAGAACGAGATCACCGGCCTTCGCCATTCCCGCGACCACCGCGGGCGCCGCGTCCTTGTCGTGGACCGGCGTGACGTCCGCGCCCGCGGCCCGGGCCGCCTCGATGATCAGGTCGCTGGTGATGCCGGGGATCGGGTCCTCGCGGGCCGGGTAGATGTCGAGGACGACCGACGCGTCCGCCAGGGACAGGGCCTGGCCCATCTCCTTGCCCAGCTCCTGGGTGCGCGAGAAGAGGTGCGGCTGGAAGAGGACGAGGATGCGGGCGTCGCCGACCGCGGCGCGCATGGCCTCCAGGTCCGCCGTCATCTCGGTGGGGTGGTGCGCGTAGGAGTCGACGACCTGGACACCGGCCGCCTCGCCCTTGAGCTGGAGGCGCCGCTTGACGCCGGTGTAGGCGGCCAGGGCGGGGGCCAGCTCGGCGGCGGGGATGCCGAGTGCCGCGCCCGCGGCGAGGGCGGCGACCGCGTTGTGGGCGTAGTGGCGGCCGGGGACGGAGACGGCGAAGGTCAGCTCGGTGCCGTCCATGACGACGGTGACCTCGCTCTTCAGGCCCTGCGGGACGACCGACAGGATCCGTACGTCGGCGTCCTCGGACTCCCCGTACGTCACCGTCCGCACCGACCCGGCCAGCCGCCGCGTCAGCTCCCGGGAGCCGTCCTGGTCGGCGGCGATCACCAGGGTGCCGCCGGGGACGATCTTCCCGGCGAAGGTCTCGAACGACTCGTAGATCTCGTCCATCGACGCGTAGTTGGCGTGGTGGTCGAGCTCGACGTTGAGGACGATGGCGACCTCGGGCGCGTACTTGTGGAAGCTGCGGTCGCTCTCGTCCGCCTCGGCGACGAAGATCTCGCCGTCGCCGTGCAGGGCGTTGGAGCCGGGCGCGTCCAGGTCGCCGCCGATCGCGTACGACGGGTTCAGGCCCAGCTCGGACAGGGAGACCGCCAGCATGGAGGTGGTGGTGGTCTTGCCGTGCGTGCCGGCGACCGCGATCGGGCGCAGGCCGTTCATCAGGGCGGCGAGGGCGTCGGAACGGTGCACGACCGGGATGCCGCGTTCGGCCGCGCGGGCCAGCTCCGGGTTGTCCGCGCGGATCGCCGAGGACACGACCACGCAGCTCGCGTCGTCGGCGAGGTGCTCCGCCGCGTGCCCGATGTGCACGGTGGCGCCGAGTGCGCGCAGGGCGTCGGCGGTCGCGGACTCCTTGGCGTCGCTGCCCGCCACCGCGGCACCGCGCTGGGCGAGGATCTTGGCGATGCCCGACATTCCGGCGCCGCCGATGCCGATGAAGTGCGGTCGGTCCATGGCGGTAGGAAGGCCGGGTGCCATGCGCTGTTCTCCCCAGAGGTGCGACGGGTGTACGAGAGGTGATGTGCCGGTGGGCGCGCCCCCGGCGCGGGAGCGCGGCCCCAGCCTATGCCTTGCTGTGGGAGAAGAGTTTCAGGACCGGTACGCCGACCTTGTGCCGGGCCCGCGAGGCCCAGTCCCGGTGGAAGAACTCCTCCACGTAGTGCGGATCGGTCAGTACGATCACCTCGTCGGCGCCGGCCTCCAGGACCAGGGACTTGAGCTCGTCCAGCGGGTGGTCCTCGATCAGGCGGCCCTCGGCCTCGGCACCGGACGCGCGCAGGGCGGTGAGGGACACCTCCAGTGCCCGCTGCCCGACGCTCAGCGCCTCCTCACCCTCCGGTGTCTCGCCCTCCCGCACGGCGTCGTCGAGCTCGCCGAGCGCGACGTCGTCGATGGCCCGCAGCAGCCGGTCCGCCTGATCGCCGCGCGGCTGGAGCAGCACGTGGAAGGCGACCGGCTCCTCCCCGTGCAAAGTGGTGACGAACTCCACGTCGGCGGACGTCAGGGCCTTCTCGATCATCAAAACGCTTGTGAACACCAGGCGCCCCTTCTCCTTGGCGGGCCCGTGGGCCCACCCTCCGTAGGCCGTACCGGACCCCGCGGAAACCATCCTGCCCCGTGATCGCACGGGTACTGCCGGTTTTCAGTGTGCCCGGAACAGACCAATCGGAACGGTAGATTCCGCCTATTCCCCCGGTCACGCCGCTCCCTCGGTCACGCCGGTACCGGCTGCATCAGTCGCGCAGGTACCGGCTGCGTCAGTCGCGCAGGTACCGGCTGAAGAGGAAACCCTCCTCCTCCAGCAGGGACGCCAGGGCGAACCGCCGCGGAACCTCGACCGAGGGCCCGCCCGCGATCCGCTGCGCGTCACCCGCGGTGAGCATCGGCGAGACGGTCAGGCACAGCTCGTCGAGCACGCCGGCCGTGACGAACTGGCCCAGCAGCCGCGGACCGCCCTCGGTCAGCAGCCGGGTGTGGCCGAGCCCGACGAGCGCGTCGACGGCACGCGCGGGGTCCACGCCGACGCCGTCACCGGCGATCACCACCCGGGCGCCGGCCCGCTCGGCGGCCGCGATCCGGTCCGGGGCCGCGGCCGCGCCGGTCAGGACCAGGGTGGGCACCGTGGGCGAGGTGAACAGCGGCAGGGAGAAGTCCAGGTCCAGACTCGCGCTGACCACCGCGATCGCCGGCGCGGGGCTCTGCCCGGCCGCCCGCCGCAGCTCGGCGAACTCCGCGCGCGAGCGCGCCGGGCGGTACCCCTCCTGGCGTACGGTCTCGGCGCCGGCGACCACCACGTCCGCCAGGGCGCGCAGGGTGCCGAAGACGCGCATGTCGGCCGCGCTGGAGATGGGCTGGGACCGGCCGTCGTGCTGGGCGGCCCCGTCGAGGGTGGAGACCATGTTCGCCCGCAGCCACGCCCCCGGCCGCCCGTCCGGCTCGGGGTAGGCGTAGGCGGCGGCCAGCTCGGCGAGGCTCCACTCCCGGTCGGCCCCGTCGGCGCCCGGGCCGGCTGTCTGATCGGTCACAGGGGTCACAGGGAACAGGCGTCGCATGCGGTGCAGTGTTCCACGTGTCCGAGACCCCAACCGCGCGGCCGGTCGCCCGCTCGCGTGACCGCGGGCGACCGCGGGCGACCGCGCCCGTGCCGTGCCCGGACAGCCGGGGACGTACCCCCGGGGGCGTCACGGGCGGGCGCGGCGGCCGCCCGGGACGCCGGGGCGCGCACCCCACCCCGCCCCGCAACCGGGACCGCGCCGGTCCCGTACACGCCCGTACACCGACGGGCCCTCCCCGAACAGCCTCTACCATGGACCACCGTGTCGCCCTCCTCCCCTGCCTCCGGCCCCACCCCGATAGCCGGGACGGCCCCGCTGTCCCTGTGCGCCCGTGAGCCGCGCGTCCCCGCGGACCGCCTGGTCGCCGAGATGGTGCCCCCGCCCCGCTTCGACTCGGTCCGCTTCAGCACGTACATCCCGGACCCGAACCAGCCCAGCCAGAGCGAGGCCGTACGGGTCCTGGAGGACTTCGCGACCGGGCTGGACGGGGCCCCCGCCGCCACCGGCAGACGCGGCTTCCTCGGTCTCGGCCGGAGCAGGACCCCGAAGCCCCCCGCCGGCCCCCGCGGCGTCTACCTCGACGGCGGCTACGGCGTCGGCAAGACCCACCTGCTGGCCTCCCTGTGGCACGCCACCCCCGCCGAGCCCTCCCGCAAGGCGTTCGGCACCTTCGTGGAGCTGACCAACCTCGTCGGCGCCCTCGGCTTCCAGCAGACCGTGCAGACCCTCTCCGGACACCGTCTCCTGTGCATCGACGAGTTCGAGCTCGACGACCCCGGTGACACCGTCCTCGTCTCCAGCCTGCTCGCCCGGCTCGTCGAGGCGGGCGTGGCACTCGCCGCCACCTCGAACACGCTGCCGGGCAAGCTCGGCGAGGGACGCTTCGCGGCGGCCGACTTCCTGCGCGAGATCCAGGGCCTGTCCGCCCACTTCCGCGCCCTGCGCATCGACGGCGAGGACTACCGCCACCGCGGCCTGCCCGAAGCACCGGCGCCGTACTCCGACGAACAGGTGACCCGCGCGGCGCAGGCCACCGAGGGCGCCTCCCTGGACGGCTTCCCCGCGCTCCTCGAGCACCTCGCCCGCGTCCACCCCAGCCGCTACGGCGCCCTGACCGACGGTGTCGCGGCCGTGTGCCTCACCGGGGTGCGCCCGGTGCCGGACCAGTCGACGGCGCTGCGCCTCGTGGTGCTCGCGGACCGGCTCTACGACCGTGAGGTGCCCGTCCTGGCCTCCGGGCTCCCGTTCGACCGGCTCTTCAGCGAGGAGATGCTGAAGGGCGGGTACCGCAAGAAGTACTTC
Organism: Streptomyces sp. NPDC037271; assembly: GCF_055603605.1. NCBI lineage: Bacteria > Bacillati > Actinomycetota > Actinomycetes > Kitasatosporales > Streptomycetaceae > Streptomyces > Streptomyces sp. NPDC037271. The sequence continues at coordinate 2,897 of NZ_JBVJVN010000009.1, read as the reverse complement.
CGGGCGATCTCCCGGCTCACCGCGCTGGCCCGGGACGCGGCACGGCTCGTCGACACGCCCTGAGAAGGGCCTGTTCCCGCCAACCCAGCACGATTTTCAGGCTCTCTTCAGCTCGTAACGCTACGTTAACCCTGCAAAGCTCTTCGCAGGGTTAACGTGTTTCTTGACCGCGCATTGACCTTGCGTTGACCTTTCGTTGACCACGTGTCGGCGCACGCGCACGGCGTGAACTGCCTGGAGGGGGGCACATGTTACGAGGCACGACGGCCCGGACCATGGTTCCGCTCCTCGCCGCCGTCCTGATCGCCCTGATGGTCTTCGCACCCAGCACACCCTTCACAGCCGCGCACACAAGCCGTGAGGCCGTGGCCAACGCCGATCCCGGAACCATCCTCTCCGGCACGGCGCCGCACGACGAGACCGTCACCTGCCACGAGGCCGGCCGGTCCGGGGAACCGACCAGTTCCCCCCGCGTCCGCGACCGGCACCGCACCCCCACCTCGCCCCAGCCCGACGCTCCCGAGCGCCCGTACCTGCGCCAGCGCGGTACGGCGGCACCCGAACCCGCCACACCCGGCCGGGCGACCGGGCACAGGGCGAGATCCGCGCCGGACCACTCCCCGGCGGCACTCCAGGTCTTCCGCTGCTGAGGGCCGGCAGTACATCCCCCACCTCTGTCCTGCCCATCCGACGCGCCCCCACTGCGCGCCAGGAGGAATCACCCCATCATGCAGCCCCTCATCGACAACGCCCGCACGTTCGGACAGCGCCCTGAGGAGTTCGCCGGGCTCGCCGAAGGCCAGTCGCCCGAAGTCCTGTTCATCACCTGCTCCGACTCCCGGGTCGTACCGGCCCTGATCACCGGCGCCCGGCCCGGCCAGCTCTTCGAGCTGCGCACCGCGGGCAACATCGTCCCGCCCCACGGCTCCGAGCGCCCCTCCGGCGAGGCCGCCACCATCGAGTACGCGGTGGAAGTACTCGGCGTCACCGACATCGTGGTCTGCGGCCACTCGCACTGCGGCGCCGTCGGCGCGCTGGTGCGCGGCGACGACCTGACCGCCGTACCCGCCGTGCGCGACTGGCTGGCGCATGCCGCGGACGAACCGAAACCGTGCGACCCCGCCGATCCGACGGTCGCCGAGGCCGTGCAGCACCACGTCCTGGCCCAGTTGCTGCGGCTGCGCTCCTACCCGTGTGTCGAGCGTCGGCTGACGGACGGCCGGCTGCGGATGCACGGCTGGTACTACGAGGTCCACACCGGGGTCGTACGCGAACACCACGCGGACACCGACACGTTCGAGACCCTGTGAGCGCCGGCATGAACGCCATATCCGAGAAGACCCGGAAGTTCCCCCATCTGCGGCAGGACTTCACCGCCTCGCTCGTCGTGTTCCTGGTCGCCCTCCCGCTGTGCGTGGGCGTCGCCGTCGCCTCCGGTGTACCGGCCGAACTGGGCCTCGTCACCGGCATCGTGGGCGGCCTCGTCACCGGACTCCTCCCGGGCAGCAGCCTGCAGGTGTCCGGCCCGGCCGCCGGCCTGACCGTGCTGGTCTTCGGCGCCGTCGACGAGTACGGGCTGCCCGCGCTCGGCGTGATCGTGCTGGCCGCCGGTCTGATCCAGCTCGCGATGGGCGCCCTGAAGCTGGGGCGCTGGTTCCGGGCGATCTCCCTGTCGGTCGTCGAGGGCATGCTCGCCGGTATCGGCCTCGTGCTCATCGCCGGCCAGCTGTACTCGGCGGCCGGGCTGGAGGCGCCCGCCTCCGGCCTCGACAAACTCACCGGACTGCCCGGGGCCGCCGCCGACGCGCTGGGCAGCACCGAGGCCCTCACCTCGCTCGCCCTCGGCGCCGGCACCATCGCGGTGATGGTGCTCTGGAAGCGGCTGCCGGAGCGGGTGCGGACCGTGCCGGGCGCGCTGGCCGCGGTCGGACTGGCCACGGCGGTCACCGCGGCGTTCGGCCTGTCGGTCGCGACGGTCGAGGTGAACGGTCTGCTGGACTCGATCCAGCCGCCCGGCGCCGACGCCTTCGGCGAGCTGGCGAGCGTGGGCCTCCTCGGCACGATCGTCGCCTTCACCCTGATCGCCTCTGCGGAGAGCCTGTTCAGCGCCGCCGCGGTGGACCGGCTGCACGACGGCCCGCGCACCGAGTACAACAAGGAGCTGATGGCGCAGGGCGCGGGCAACACCGTGTGCGGCATGCTCGGCGCGCTGCCGATGACCGCGGTCATCGTGCGCAGTTCCGCCAACGTCGGCGCCGGCGCGCGGACCAAGGCGAGCCGGGTGCTGCACGGTGTGTGGCTGCTGCTGTTCGCCGCGCTGCTGCCGTCCACGCTGTCGCTGATCCCGCTGCCCGCGCTGGCCGGCATCCTGGTCCACGCGGGCTGGAAGCTGATCCCGTTCCGCGGCATCGTGTCGCTGTGGCGCGGGCACCGGGGCGAGGCGCTGATCCTGGTGGTGACGGCCGTGTCGATCGTCGCGGTGAACATGTTCGAGGGCGTGCTGATCGGTCTGGCCCTGTCCGTGGTCAAGACCGCCTGGGAGGCCTCCCACCTCAGGACGGAGGTCGTCGACAAGGGCGCCGGCCCCATCCAGGTGCACCTCACGGGCAACGCGACCTTCCTGCGACTGCCGAAGCTGCTGGAGAGCCTGGAGGCGCTGCCGCAGGACCGCCCCGTCGAGCTGGACCTGTCCGGGCTGCACCACCTGGACCACGCCTGCCGCACCGCGCTGGAGAACTGGGCCGAGCGGCACAGCGCCACCGGCACGGACCCGGTGAAGGTCACCGAACCGGCGACGGCGGCCGCCGTGTAGTCCCACCGGGGGGGGGGGGGGGGGGGGGGGGGGGGGGGGGGGCGCCCACGCGGGTGGTGGCGGGGCTGCTTGCTCGAGCTCGCGT
>NZ_JBVJVN010000008.1:152492-275060 GCF_055603605.1 Streptomyces sp. NPDC037271 | reverse complement strand
GGGTCCCGAAACGCGGCCCCTCGACCACGACCAGGGTGCCGCCGTCCACCGGCTCCCAGTCGCGGCCCGGGGGGGGGGGGGGGGGGGGGGGGGGGGGGGGGGGGGGGGGGGGGGGGGGGGGGGGGGGGGGGAGGAAAGGGGGGGGGGGGGGGGGGGGGGGGGGGGGGGGGGAGGCGCCTTGCCTTGCCACGGGCTGTTTGGTTTTTTCTCCCCCCCCCCCCCTCCCGCTCCCCCCCCCCCCCCCCCCCCCCCCCCCTCGACGCGTTCCGTAATCAGAGGTGCAGATGACCGCAGACACACCGCTCGACCGAATCGACGACGACGACTACCCCGCGTACACCATGGGGCGGGCGGCGGAGATGCTCGGCACCACGCCCGCCTTCCTGCGGGCGCTCGGTGAGGCCCGGCTGATCACGCCCCTGCGCTCCGAGGGCGGCCACCGCCGCTACTCCCGCTACCAGCTGCGTATCGCCGCCCGGGCCCGCGAGATGGTCGACCAGGGCACCTCCATCGAGGCCGCGTGCCGCATCATCATCCTGGAGGACCAGCTCGAAGAGGCCAAGCGCATCAACGACGAACTGCGACGCGGTGGCGTCGGGTCCGGTCACCAGGCGGGCGCCTGACTTGTACGTGGACGCCAGGCCGGGGAGACGGGTGCCGGCGGTGACCGCAGACCGGGACGGTCCCGGGGGGATCCCCCTGGGGGAGCGCCGGCCGGACGGGCGGGCGCATAGAATCCGGTCTCATGCCGAAGCCTGACGAGCTGATCGTTGACATTGTCGCCCTTGTGGAGTCCGGGCAGAGCAGTCAGATGTCCCTGACCGTGGTCACCGGTGGTGCTGTCATCACCGGTCGCCTGGCTCCCGAAGCCGTGTGGAGGCAGCGGGTGGCGGAGGTGCTGACGGACTCCGCCAGCCTGGGCGAGTTCGCCGCCGTCTTCGACACCTCCGTGAAGAGGGCCGGACCACCCACGCACCTGCACTTCCACGTCGCCCGGATCCTGCAGGGCACGGTGGGAATCCCGGAGACGGGCGGAATGTACCGCGTCGCGATCGAGGACGTCAGCGCCTGGACCGTGGGTGACTTCAGCTACTCCGACCACTGACCCACCGCTGACCGGCTCGTGCGAAGGGGACCGGGGCCGGGGCCGACGGCGGTGAGGCGGCTCAGCGGGAGAGCGCGAGGACGCCCAGGGCGTTGCCGTGTTCGTCGACCACGGGCAGCGCCCCGAGCCGGCGGTGCCGCATCGCGTGCTCGGCCTCGGCCAGCGTGGTCAGCGGCGAGGCGAAGGGCCCGCCGCCGTCGGCGATGTCGCGCAGACGGACCCGGTCCGTGTATCCGGCGCCGTCCCGCACGGCGGCGAGCCGGGCCCGGGTGACCAGACCGGAGTACCGGCCGTCCTCGTCGCAGACGACGAGGTGACCCGTGCGGGCGGCGGCCATGACGGACAGCGCCACCTCGACGGTCATGTCGTCCCAGACCTGGGGCCCGGCGGCGTCCATGGCATCGGCGACCGTCCTGTGCGAGGGGCGGGTGCTCGCTGAGCGGGGATGCGTCTGGACCAGCGTCATGAGGTGCCTCCTGCGGAGATGGGTGAGCTTCCTGATCAGGACGGTTACCGGTTGCCGTTCCTCCTGGTGGCGACGCCGCCGGCGCCGTCGTTCGAGGCGCGGGCGGAACGGCCGTTCGCGGAACATTCCTCGATACGGCACGTAGCAAGGAATTCCGCGGCAGGAGCGGCATGGAGAACGAGAACGGGGAAATGCAGGGAACAGGCCGAACGGAATGCGAAGCGACCGTGCGCTGCGGCTCAGGTCGAGACGGAATGCATCGGCGGGGAATCCCCGAACGGAAATCCGTGCCGCACTCCTGAAAATTCCCACCAGCCGTGAGAATTCCCCGCAGTCGTCCCGTCGTCATGACGCAGTCGTCCCGCAGTCTCCCGCAGCTGCGAACACCGCGGGAAACCGGACGCAGCTGGGGCCCGCACCCCGAAGGATGCGGGCCCCAGCTGCGAAGTGCGGGTCTGAGTCAGGCGAGGACGATGTTCTCGGCCGTCGGACCCTTCTGGCCCTGAGCGATGTCGAAGCTCACCTTCTGACCTTCGAGCAGCTCACGGAAGCCCTGGGCGGCGATGTTCGAGTAGTGGGCGAACACGTCGGCGCCGCCACCGTCCTGCTCGATGAAGCCGAATCCCTTTTCAGCGTTGAACCACTTCACGGTGCCAGTAGCCATGTCTTGTCTCCTTCGGGGCAGTGATCGGCATCCGCACTGCACGGACGCCGCGTCGCCGCGATGATCACCCCGCCCGGAAAGACCGGCGCCAAAAGCACTTCCAGTGACACAGAGGCCGTCTGGGAAGAACATGGAATGTGGGAACCACAACTGCAACTTGTATCGACAGTAGCACGTCATGGCGGCCTGTGTGCGGTGACTAATTCCGCTCTGTTCGGGGCTGCAAGGAAACTGTCCGCACGTTCCGTCAAACCCTCCCCTCACGGGTACAGATATGATGCGGTCCAGACCCTGCTGGTTCCGTGAATCCCCGTGCTTCCCCTGCTTCCCCGCGCTTCCCCGTACGAGAAATGCGCACTGTTCCTTTTCAGCGGTGTGCCTCACTCCGCGTTGCCACCCGTGACACGGGACGAAGAGGCGACCGGCGCGGCCGATCGGATCGGGCACAGGATGTCGGGTCGGGGGAAGGGACTCCTCCCTAGCGTGGTGAGCACGAAGAGGAAGGAGACCGGGAGTGCTGGAGCGCCTCAACCAGACCCTGGAGTACATCGAGCACCGCCTCGACCAGCAGGTCGACGTGACCGAGGCGGCGCGCATCGCGGCCACCTCGGAATACCACCTGCGCCGGATGTTCTCCGCGCTTGCGGGCATGCCGCTGTCGGAGTACGTACGGCGTCGTCGGCTCACCGTCGCGGGTGCCGAGGTGCTCGCGGGGCGTGAGTCCCTGCTGGAGGTCGCGGTGCGCTACGGATACGGCTCGGGCGAGGCGTTCGCCCGGGCGTTCCGTGCCATGCACGGCATCGGCCCCGGAGAGGCCCGGCGCACCGGCGCCGCGCTCGTCTCCCAACCCCGGTTGGCCTTCCGCCTCACCGTCGAAGGGAACAGCAGCATGCGCTACCGCGTAGTGGACAGGCCGGACTTCAGCGTCGTCGGCCTCAAGGCCCGGGTTCCACTGGTGCACACGGGACCGAACCGGGCGATCGTCGACTTCGTCCGCGGGATCAGCCCGCAGACGCTGGAAGACCTGGAGGAACTCTCGGACCAGGAGCCGCAGGGCATCGTCGCGGCCTGCGACGACCTCGACCCGAGCCGCGCCGAAGGCACCGAACTCGACTACTACCACGGGGTGATCACGTCAGCGGCCGCCCCGGAGGGCACCACGGCGCTGTCCGTCCCGGCCGGCACCTGGGCGGTCTTCACCACCTCCGGGCCGGCGCCGCAGGCCATCCAGGAACTGTGGCGGGACGTGTTCACCCAGTGGTTCCCGTCCAACCCGTACCGCAGCCGCCCCGGCCCCGAGATCCTGCGCACCCGCCTGTCCCCGGACGGCGCCGAAGCCGACGCCGAGCTGTGGCTCCCGGTGGAGCGGGACCAGGGGTGAACACGGCGACGCCCCTATCGGGGTGAGCCCGTGACCGAGGGCTCCGGGCGGCCGGAGAAGACTGCCCGAAGCACCCGGCGAGGGCCGGCCCGGGAGGAGACCCTCCCGGGCCGGCCCTCGCGAACTCGTGAGCACCGCTCGACCCACGCGGACGAGAACGCATCACCTCGCGTGGCGGACCCGGAGGACTCGGGCGGCGCCTTGGCCTGTGCCTCTATCCTGCGGTTATGTCGGAGCAGACGGCCGTGCGACGGACCATCGAAGCCCTGTTCACCTCACCGCGCTCATTGTCCGAGGCGGCGGTCGCGCTGCCGAGGAGCACGGGGCTGTACGCCTGGTGGGCGCCGCCGCGTGTCCTCCCGTCGTTCTCCGGGCCGGTGAACTCCGCGGACCCCGAGCGTCGGCTGCTGTACCTCGGCAAGGCCACTCGGCTGCGGAGCCGTATCACGTCGAACCACCTGAGGCGTTCCGGTAGTTCGACGCTGCGACGGACGCTCGCGGGGCTGCTCATGCCCACCGAGGGCTATCGGACGGTGTGGACGGACCGGGTGGTCCTCGTCCCGGAGGACGAGGAGCGTCTCACCGAGTGGATGCGCGAGCACCTTGCCGTCACGTGGGTCGAGCACCCTGATCCACTGTCGGTCGAGGGGGAGTTGATCTCCGAGCTGGGGCCGCCGCTCAACGTCGACGGTGCGGGGGAGGGCGCCGCGCTCGACGCGGTGAGGGAGGCGCGGGCTCGGTACTACGCGAGTGCCGGGCCCCGGCCGGCCGCGTAGGTACGCGTCCCCGTATGCGTCGTCCCTGTATGCGTCGTCACGTCGTCCATGGAGCTACTGCCGGCCTTCGGCCTCTGGTCTCGGCGTCCCGTAGACGTATGCGAGGGCGGTGTCCAGGAGGTGGCGCAGTTGGGCCGGTGTCGGGGCGACGGCGGTGGCGAGGAGGGCCTGGGGGTCGGCGAGGGGGGTCAGTACCGCGTGTCCCTCTGCCGGGTCGTCGCCGATGACGTGCGGTTCCCGGGACGTGTCCAGCTTCGGGTCGACCAGGAGGAGCTGTCCGGTGGCGTGGTGGCTTCCGAGGACGGCGGGGCCGTCCCATGCCGGTGCCGGGCCGCCGTAGGCGGTGTGCTGGTCGAGCAGCGGTCGTCCGCCGCGGCGGACGGTCAGGCGGGTGGTGAGGTGGCCCGGCGGTTCGCCCGAGCGGCCCAGGAGCTGTTCTTCTCGCATGAGCAGGTGGGAGGTGGCGGCGAGGTCGACGGCGAACGTCTGGTGCAGGGTGCTGTCCCGGGTACTGATCAGGGGCTCGGGCAGCCAGTGCAGGGTCGCGTGGTCGCCCACCCTGAACCGCAGGTCGTAGGTGGCCGGGGCGGTGGTGGGACCGCGCAGGGCGATGGTCGCGGCTGCGCCGGTCACCTCCAGCCGGGCGCGTGTCCCGGCGGTGATGTCGAGGGCGAGCCGGTCTCCGCCGAGCGGCGCGCTCATCGCGCCGAGTACGCAGACGCGCGCCTGGTCTCCGCGGGCCCGTAGTCGGCGCAGGTGGAAGGGGCCGTCGTTGTGCAGGAGGGGGACCGTGGTGGTGCGGCCGTTGTGGGCGGCCCGGATTCGGGCGGTGGCGGCGACTCCGGACGGGTGCGCCGGGGCGGGTCCGGCGAAGCGCCGGCGGTGTGGCGCACCGTCGGATTCGAGGGGTTCGCCGGCCGGCGCCGGGACCACGGTCGCCGTCCGCACGGTGGTGGCGCTCACCGGGTGGCTCCGGCGGCGTGCCAGGCGGCGAGGCAGCCGGTGACCCAGTCGGCGACCGGTCGGACGCCGTCGGTGCCGGTGAGGCTGGTGAAGGCGTACGGCAGGTCCTTGCGCTGCTTGCGGGTGTCGGCCCTCATGGTGTCCAGGTCGACGCCGACGTAGGGGGCGAGATCGGTCTTGTTGACGACGAGGAGGTCGGCGGTGGTGATGCCGGGGCCGCCCTTGCGGGGGATGTCGTCGCCGCTGGCCACGTCGATGACGAAGACCTGGGTGTCGACGAGTCCGCGGGAGAAGGTGGCGGTGAGGTTGTCCCCGCCGGACTCGATGAGGATCAGGTCGAGCGGGTGCAGGGTCTGCTCGAGGTGCTCGACCGCTTCCAGGTTGGCGGAGATGTCGTCGCGGATGGCGGTGTGCGGGCAGGCTCCCGTCTCCACGGCGGTGATCCGCTCGGGCGGCAGTACGGCCTCGCGGCGGAGAAAGGCGGCGTCCTCCTGCGTGTAGATGTCGTTGGTGACCACGGCGATGGAGAGCCGGTCGCGCAGGGTGCGGCACAGTGCGGCCACGGTCGCGGTCTTGCCCGAGCCGACGGGCCCGCCGAAGCCGATGCGCAGGGCGCGGCGGCTGCCGTCGGCGAGCAGCGGTTCGGCGCCGCTGTGGGTGTGGCGGTGCGGCATGGTCACGGGGTGGTCGAGATGCACAGGATGCTCCAGGCGAGGGTCAGGGCGGGGCAGGGGCCGGTCAGGGCCGGTCGGGTGGGTCAGGCCGGTCAGGAGGCGAAGAGCCGGACGGTCCAGGCGGCGTGCTGTTCACCGGTGATGTCCAGCAGGGGAGCCGAGGCGGCGGGCAGGGCGGCCACCCCCTCCGTCGCCGTCCGCCGCGCCGCGTCGGTCGCGGCCTCGGCGACGGAGTCGAGTTCGTCGGCGAGCCGTGCCAGTACGCCGGTGGCGTCGAACGGGTCGAGGCTCAGCAGACGCACCGCGGCGGTCGCCGGACCGCCCACGCTCTCGTAGGCGGCGGCCTGGGCGGCGTCGAGTGGAGTGAGCCGGGCGGCGCGGGCGGTGACACCGAGCACGACCGGCTGGTGGGCGCCCTGGGGCCGGTGCCGGGCGAGGTGGTCCAGGTCGGCGCTGGGCCAGGTGGCCCGGGCCGCGCGCATCAGTTGACGGCCCAGGCGGCGTGCGGTGCGGCGCAACGCCGGTACGGGGGTGCGGGTGTCGGCGGCTTCGTCCAGGGCGAGGGCGTCGTAGCCGTCGGCGGCGGCCGCGGCGAGGCCGGCCGCGACCAGTCCGGCGGTGTGCAGCCGGCCCCGGCAGAACGCCTCCAGGCTCGCGGTGTCGTGGACCCGGCCGGAGGCGACGGCGGCCTCCATCCCGCCGGAATGGGCGTGCCCGCCGGCGGGGAAGCGGCCGTCGGCCAGGACGAGCAGGGCAGTGCGGCTCATGGGGCGGCGGGACCGCCTTTCGTGAGGAGGTGCCGGGTCGGCCGCGCGGGCGCGCGCCACGGCCCGGCCGAGACGGTCAGAACAGGAAGTACCGCTGCGCCAGGGGCAGCTCGGTGGCGTAGTTCCGTCCGACTTCCTGCCCGTCGACCGTGGTGCGGACGTCGGAGGTGGTGGCGCCGCCGATGGTGACGTCGAAGGTGTCGGGGTCGATGTCGATCTTCGGAACGCCGTTGTTGTGGACCATGTCGGCCTTGGTGACCCCCCGCGTGGAGCAGATCGCGCGCAGGGGCTTGAGCAGCCCGGTCCGGGAGAGTTCGCCGTCGAGGGCGGCCTCGGCCACGAAGTTGAAGGAGTTCGACGCCGGGGCGCGGCCCTGGAAGCCCCAGACGGGGCGCGGGAGGTAGGGCTGGGGGGTGGGGATGGAGGCGTTGGCGTCGCCGATCTGGGCGTAGGAGATCTGGCCGCCCTTGATGACCATGTGCGGCTTGACGCCGAAGAACTTCGGCTCCCACAGCACCAGGTCGGCGAGTTTGCCGGTCTCGACGGAGCCGACCTCGTGGTCGATGCCGTGGGCGATGGCCGGGTTGATCGTGTACTTGGCGACGTAGCGGCGGGCACGGAAGTTGTCCGCGTGCGCGTCGTCCTCGCGCAGGTGGCCGTAGCGGGACTTCATGACGTGCGCGGTCTGCCAGGTCCGCATGATCATTTCGCCGATGCGGCCCATGGCCTGGGCGTCGGAGGACATCATCGAGATGGCGCCCATGTCGTGCAGCAGGTCCTCGGCGGCCATGGTGGACGGCCGGATCCGGGAGTCGGCGAACGCCATGTCCGCCTCGACCTCCGGATTGAGGTGATGGCACACGATCATCATGTCGACGTGTTCCTTGACGGTGTTGACAGTGAAGGGCCGGGTCGGGTTCGTCGACGCGGGCAGCACGTTGGGCTTGCCGGCGAGGCTGATCATGTCGGGGGCGTGGCCACCGCCGGCGCCCTCGATGTGGAAGATGTGCAGGCTGCGGTACTTGGCCTTCTTGGCCTTGCGGTCCTCCTTGGTCGCGGCGAAGGTGCTCTGCACGAAGCCGGCCTCGTTCAACGAGTCGGCGTGCAGTGCGACCTGGACACCGGTCTCCTCGCACACGGTCAGCGCGGCGTCGATCACCGCCGGGGTGGCGCCCCAGTCCTCGTGGATCTTCAAGCCGAGGGCGCCGGCCGCGACCTGGTCGTGCAGCGCCTTCTTCGAGACGGTGCTGCCCTTGGCCAGCAGGCCGATGTTCACCGGGAAGGAGTCCAGCGCCTCGAAGGTCCGCTGGATGTGCCACTTGCCCGGCGTCACGGTGGTGGCCGTGCTGCCCTCGGCCGGGCCGGTTCCGCCACCGATCAGCGTCGTCACGCCCGACGCCACCGCCTCGTGGATCTGCTCCGGGCAGAGGAAGTGCACGTGGGTGTCGACGCCGCCAGCGGTCAGGATGCGTCCCTTGCCGGAGATCACCTCCGTCTCGGGACCCACGACGAAGTCCGAGGCACGCGGATCGTCATTGGGGCGGGGCGTCATGGTCTCCGGGTTGTACGCCTTGCCGATGGCCCGGATACGGCCGTCACGCAGCCCGACATCGGCCTTGACCACCCCCCAGTGGTCCAGGATCAGCGCACCGGTGATCACGGTGTCCACCGGCTCGCGGGGGTCGTCACGCGGGATGTGCGACTGGCCCATCGACTCACGGATCACCTTGCCACCGCCGAAGACCATCTCGTCGCCGCTGCGCCCCGGGCCACCGCACCAGTCCGCGTCGATGCGCAGGACGAGATTGGTGTCGGCGAGCCGGACCCGGTCGCCGGCGGTCGGACCGTACAGGTCGGCGTAGCGGGAACGCAGCAGCGGATCCCAGGCCTTGTCCTTCTCAGCCTTGCTCGGCATCGAGGTGCTTCTCCTCTTCGCTCTTGTCGGCCTGGAGCCCGTGGACGATCCGCTCGCCGGCGATCGGCACCAGCATCACGGTGCGCTTGTCACCGGGCTCGAACCGTTCGGAGGTGCCGGACGGGATGTGCAGCCGCATTCCGTGGGCCGCCTCACGGCGGAACTTGAGTCCCTCGTTGGCCTCGGCGAAGTGGAAGTGGGAACCCACCTGGACCGGGCGGTCCTTGGGATTGCGCACGACCAGCGGCACGGGCGTCGCCCCGTCGTTGAAGGCCACCCGGTGTTCGTCCTCGTCCGGCAGCAGTTCCGGCTTGCCGGGATGGACGTCCACCTTGGTGGACGCCTCGTCGAACGGATCGCTGATGGTCACCAGCTTCGTGCCGTCCGGGAACGTCGCCTCGACCTGGACGTTGTCGACCATCTCCGGCACGCCGTCCATCACCTCGCTGCGCTGCAGCACATGGCGCCCGGACTCCATCACCGCGTCGACCGTCGCCCCGGCCCGCGCCTCCTCGAAGACATGCGCCGTCAACAACGCCATGACCTCGGGATAGTTCAACAGCAGACCGCGCTCACGCCGCCGCTGGGCGACATCGGCCGCCACGTGGATCAACAGACGCTCCTGCTCATGCGGAGTCAGGTGCATGCGGCTCCCCCTCTCCTGTTCCGTCACTTCACCCGTGCGGCAAGCATCACGAAGCGGAAGGCAGATACCGAAGTTGCCGCCCGTCGTACCTGTCGCAGACCGATCCTGAGAGAGGGGAGAACCCAGGGGCGGCGAAACGGGCCGGTCGGCCCTGATGGAGTGAACCGGGGGCGTAGGGCGCATGTGGGGCGCGATGCCCGCGTGCAGGGTGGAGAGACTCCGGCGGCTTCCGTGAGTACGACTCCCTGGGGGAACCGCACCGCGCCTCGCGTCGCTCCGCCATCGCCGCGCTGCCAGGTGTACTGGGTCTCGCGGTCACCGCGCAGGCGGTGTTCACCGCGCTGCTCGTACTCGGTGCGTACCTCGCCCTCGGCGGGGGCATCGGCGCGGCCGAGGTGCTCGCGGTCCTGGTGCTCACCGCCCGCAGCGCCGACCCGCTGCTGTCCCTCGCCGAAATGATGTGGTGGCATCCGCGCCGCCCGCGCCGAACTCACCCGCCTCGACGACGTCCTCCACACCGAGCCGCTGCCGGAGCCTCACGCGCCGCGCGAACCGGCCGGTGACGACATCGTGTTCGACGCGGTCACGCTCGATCTGGCACGAATCTGGCACGGTGGCGGACTGTCGTTGAGCGTCAGTGTGCCCTGAGATGATGCGCCGCCGGTACTAGGCTGCGTCCCAGCCGAAGCGCCCCTCCAGACCATCAGGGCTGAGGTAGGCAAACCCGGCGCCGTGTCCGAAGTTGAGGAAGTACGGCCCGGTGTCGCCGGTGCAGACCAAGGCGAAGAAGAACCGCCACGGTGCCTCGACGCCGGCCCACATCCGGTAGTCCGCTCTTCCTCCGATGTAGTTGTCCACATCGAAGCACCCATCCTTCTCCAGGTACCGCTCCTGCTCCTCCGGGACCGGCCGCATTTCGATCCGGAACTCCACCGGTACCTGCTCGTCCTCGGCGTCGAACGCGAAGAGTGATCGCCCCCTGGTCCCGGCTGGTCCGACGGCGGCGAACCCGGGTATCCGCCCGCCGGGCTGGATGAGCAGCACGGACTCTCCGTCCTCAGGGTCCATGCCGCCGGTCTCGTAGTCCTCGTACGACAGGAACAGGTACGCCATGCGGAGCTCGTCGTCGGGCTCGACGGGGACCGGGATCTGCCCGATGAAGTCGAGCGGCTCACCTGTGCGGGGGTTCAGGGGCCAGCAGGGCTCCTCCAGCCATACGGGGTCGCCACCCAGCTTGGCGACGGGCTCGGTGACGGCCTCGTCGACCGGGTGCATGCACATCTCCACGCGAGGGAGGTACCCCGCGTCGTAAGGGCCGGCGGCCCCCTCAACTGGCTGCGGAAACATGTTCGGACTGTAGACGCCAGCGCTGACAGCTTCGGTAGCCGCAGTTAGCGCTCGTTGCTTTCCGAAGACGTTTCCGGATCTTGCGCTCCGCCCTATCCCGCCAGCTACCCAATCCCGGAGCCTGAGCGCCCCCGCCGGAGGCATCGCCTTGAGCCGCACCCGCGTCCGTCCTCGGCCGCATCGTGGGTTCGTCACCCATCACCCCGAGCTGTCAGGCGTGCGGCCGACGGCCGGGCTGGAGCGGGGCGGAGACAGAAGCGCAGGCCCGGGCGACGGGCCGCGCGCGCCGCGCCGTGCGCGGCGGGTGCCTTGATGGCTGAATCACGGCAGACGTGCATTTTCACGATCTTCGGCACACGGGCAACACGCTCGCCGCGTCCGGCGCGAGTCTTCGTGAGCTCATGACCAGGATGGGTCACAGCACACCCCGCGCCGCCCTGATCTATCAGCACATGGTCAATGGTCAATGGCCGTGACCGTGAGATCGCCGGCCGGCTCGGCTCGATGATCCGCGAGACACGGGGTGATGTGGACTCTTAGCGGACTTTCTGGCATGTGGGTGGCACGGCCGTGATCAAGGCTAAGGGCCAGTTCGAGGGGATCAAGCCTCTGAACTGGCCCTTAGTGCTGTGCCCCCGGCAGGATTCGAACCTGCGACACCCGCTTTAGGAGTTTTCCCTGGGTGCGTCTTTGACCTGCGGAAATGCTGGCTCCTGGCGTTCTGGCCAGGGAAGCATGCCTCCGTAGTTCTCACGCCTTCGCGTGGCTTCCCGTGCTGATGTGTGCTGAATCTGGGCTGCAGCCCGTGGTGCCAGAGTGGGCCGTAGCGTCATCCCTGTCGTCGTGCGTGCCGGTTCGACCGGCGGTGCACGGTGAAGGCGCAGGCGAGGATGCCGAGGGCCCAGGCGATCAGCAGGGCGCCCCACAGAGGCATGGTCACCATGGGGATGAGGAGGCGAATCTCGACACTCGAACGGTTCTCGAAGATGAAGATGAGAGCGATTGCGGTGATCAGGGTGAAGGGTATGAGGCGGCGGACAGTGGGGCGAGAAAGGAACGACTTGTGCGCTTTGTCTTTAGTTGCCTGAGTCATGGGTGTATCTCCATCTCATTGCCCCCGACCGGTCGGCGCAGTGCCAGGCGGGCGACGCGCGGCCAGTCGGCCGTCGGTGCAGGGGACCTCGATCTACCGGGCCGGTGGCGCGGCACGCGGACGCGTAGGGCTCCGGGTGCACTGCGGCACACCACGGGACAGGGCAGGTCGACGTACTCCCCGTCGATGCCGGCCGGCACGGTGGCGGTACCGGCCTCGACGAGGACTTCGTCGGCGGTGAGCTGGACGAGGCCCCCGGAGCGCGGTCGGCTCGCCAGGCGTACCGCTTCGGCGGTGCTGGCGACCCGGACGCACGCCACACCCAGGAGTCCCGTGTCCAGCCGTCCCCGGCGCCCCGGGTGCGACACGTCGACGGCCCGGCCGTAGGGGTTGTTGCTGACGAGCAGGGCCTGCAGGCCGGCTATGTGCCGTCCGTTGGCCGTCATGCGCAAGGCGGGGGCGCTGTCGCCGGTGAGCAGTCCGGGGAGGGTCTGCAGGACCGTGCGGGCTTTCGCGTCGCGGTAGGCGGGGTCGCTGACGACGGTCGCGTACGTGCCGAACGAGGCGTTGTTGACGAAGACGCGGTGCGCGGCGTACGCCAGGTCGACGCGGAGTTCCACACCATTCGTCAGGGCTTCCAGCGCCGCCACCGGATCGTCGCGGTCGAGGCCGAGGTCGAGGGCGAAGTGGTTGCGGGTTCCGGCCGGGATCACGGCGAACGGCACGTCATAGTGGGCGGCGACATCGGCGACCAGCGCCTGGGTGCCGTCGCCACCCGCCACCCCCAGCAGGTCCGCTCCGTCGGCGACGGCCTGCCGGGCCAGCGCCGTGACATCCTGGCCTGGGTCGAGCACGTGCACACGGCAACCCGCGGCCCGTGCCTCGTCCACCAGGTGGAACCGGTCCACCTTACCGCCGCCGGATCGGCGGTTCAGTAGCACCCAGGGGTGGCGGGGCGCTCCGGCGACCTCTTCATGGGGGTGGTGAGCAGGGGCCAGGGCCCAGCGTGCCGCTACGACGGCCAGTACCAAAAGGCCCGACGACAGCAGGGCGGGACCCAGCAGGCCGGCCGCGGCGTAGAGCGCGAGGACGGTGAGCGGCGTGGCCACCGACAGTGCTGTTCCGATGATGCGGGCGACACCGGTACGGGCCAGGGCCCACCACACGCCGACGGCCGCGAGCGCGAGCCCTGCGATGCCGATCGAAGCCCACAGCACGCTGCGGAGTCCGGCGGCGACAAGCGGCACCAGGATGCAGGCCGACAGAGCCAGCAGGGCGGCGCGGGCGAGAGCGGTGCCGCCCTCGCCCCCGGGCGGTACGCCCCTTACGCACCGCCTGCTCGTGTCCGCGCCTCGTGCACCCACGTGTTGCTCTTTCGCTTCGTCACACGTCTAGTCAGGGCTGCGTTCCCCGGACAGGTCGTAGAGGTTGCCGCCGGGCTTGATCACGCTGAGGGCCCAGATGATGAAGCCCGACATGGTGATCATCACGACGGACCACAGCGGGTAGTACGGCATGGAGAGGAAGTTGGCGAGGATCACGAGTGCGGCGATGACCACGCCGGACACGCGCGCCCACGTCGCGATCTTGAGCAGCCCGGCGCTGATGATCACGGCGAGTATGCCCAGGACGAGGTGGATCCAGCCCCAGCTGGTGAGGTCGAACTGGAAGATGTAGTCGGGTGTGGTGACGAAGACGTCGTCCTCGGCGATGGCCATGATGCCCCGGAGGATGTCGAGAAGGCCGACGAGCAGGAGCATGACGGCGGCGAAGACGGTCAGGCCGGTCGCCCACGCCTGCCTCGACGAGTGCGTCGGCCGGGTGTGTGTGGCGGTCATCGTGCGCCTCGATTCGTGGCGTGCGGATGGTCAGCGGGTGGAAGAGCTGGATGCGGTGGGGGCCTGGCCCGCGTGGTCGGCCGGGCTGTGGCCGCTCAGGACCAGTTCCTTCGCCCTGCGGAACTCCTCGTCCGTGATGGCACCCTGATCGCGGATCTCGGAGAGCCGGGCCAGTTCGTCGACGCTGGAGCGCTGTCCATCGCTCGCGGTCTTCCTGATGTAGGCGTTGAACTCCTCTTGGCGCGCGCGGGCGTGTTCCGTCTCCCGGCGGCCCATGTTCTTCCCGCGTGCGATGACGTAGACGAATACGCCGAGGAAGGGCAGGAGGAGGCAGAACACCAGCCAGCCGGCCTTGGCCCAGCCACTCAGCCGGTCGTCGCGGAAGATGTCGCCGATGATCCGGAAGAGCAGGACGAACCACATGATCCACAGGAAGACCAGAAGCATCGTCCAGAACATGTTGAGCAAGGGGTAGTCGTACGCCAGGTAGGTCTGCGCGTTCATGTCCGTCCTCCGTCCCGGGCGGGCCGTCGTTGCGTACCGACCTCAGGGTGGTCATGGAGCTCGGCGCCCGGCATCACCCGGTACGGGTGAGCTGGCCGCAGGTCCCGCGGCTGCCGCCAGGACCGCCATGACGATCAGGGCGGCTGAGGTGATCCCGAGGACGAGCGCCACCGTGGTGACCGTGGGGTGGTTCCAGAACAACAACGTCAACGCTCCCGCCGCGATGACGGCGCCGGTGGCCCACGTCCGGTGCTTCGCCAGCAGGCGTCCCGTGGACCCGGTGTCCACACCACTTCGGTGCAGGGCCCGGCCGGCGGCGGCCGTGGCACGTACGGCCGTCCCTCGGGCGGCACCGGCAGCGCGCCCGGGCCCGTACAGGTATGCGGCCAGCGCGGTGACCACCGCGACGACCAGCAGCGTGCGGGCGCTGTCGTGCAGGAACCGGACGAACGTGTCGTAGACGGCCGCCGCCGCGTCGGGCGGCAGCGCTGCGGGCGGTACCGAGTTCAGGTAGGCCCCGCGCACTACCGCCAGGGCCACGAGCAGCAGCGCCATCATCGTCCCGACACCGGTCGCGGTGGCCATCAGCATCACACGGTGAGCGGGTGCGGTCCACACGGCGAGCGCGGCCAGGACAGTGGTCAGTACGGGCAGCCAGACGCCGACGACGTTCAGCAGCCGCATCAAGTCCTGCGCCTTGCCCAGCTGCTCCGACTCGAACAGCGTGACCGTCCGGTCGCTGTCCGGGATCGCGGCGGCGGCCTTGTCGAAGCCCGCGTCGGCCAGCCGCGCCTGTACTTGATCGACGACCTCACCCACGTCCAGCAGGACGGCGCCCTCCCCGGTGCTCAGAGCACCCCGCCCTTCTCCGGTGAGCATGTTCACCACCGCGGCGTGCGACCGCTGGTTGGCACCCTCCCACGCCCGCTGGAAGACATCGCCGGTGACCACGCCGCTGACGGTGTGCTCGGCGGCGGACAGTACGGCGTCGCCCAGTGGGGCTTCCAGGGACTCGGCGCCGTCCACGATGCGGAGCGGTGCCCCGGCCTCCCGGAGCGTGGCAGCGAGCGAGTCGGTCACCGCCTTCACGTCCACCTGTGCCACCACCCGGTCGGTGAGCCGGTCGGTCAAGGCGTCCTGCACGGCCGGTGCGGACGCCAGCGGCGCCACGGTCGCCACGTACCGGTCGGTGTCGGAGACGGTGTCCTGCACCCAGGCCGCGACCACGGCCAAGGGGGCGAGCAACAGAGTCAGCAGGAGAAGGACCGAGGAGCCGGCGACGCGGGCTCGCCGGTGACGTACCGACGCCTGCTGGCGCAGAAGCTCGTACTCCGCCCGCTCACCGGCCGACAGGGCGGGGGAGCGGTCGCCAGGCGGGCCGGAGTCGGGCGATCCGGCCGGGGTGGACGGGGCCATCGATGTTCCTTCCACCGGCCCGTGGTCAGGTCATGGCAGCGGGCGTTCCTGCCTTCGGCGGGCGTGCCCCGCGCAGCGCGGACCGCCACCCCAGGGCGGCCACCGCCTCGGCCAGCCCCAGCAGGACCAGCCACAGGCCGAGAAGCCGGGTCAGGGCACGGGCCGACTCCGCGGGCAGCGCGAGGACGACGATCCCGGCGACGACCGCCAGTACCGCCATCCCCATGACCAGGCCGCGGTGCGGCAGGTTCTGGGTGACCAGGGCGGTGTAGAGGGTGAGGATGCCGGACACCAGCCAGACCATGCCGACGATCAGTGACAGCGCGGCGATGGTCTGCAGCGGGTTGCGCAGACACAGCACCCCGGCCAGCAGGTACAGCACGGTCAGCAGAAGCCCGGGCAGCCGCTCGTGTCCCTCCCGCGCGAAGACGGCTACGAACCGGAACACACCGGTCAGCAGCAGGTACAGGCCGACGAGGACGGCCAGGACGTGCAGGGTCGCCTCCGGCCAGACCAGGACCAGGACGCCGGGGACCAGCGTGGCGACGGCCGATCCCATGAGCCAGGTCCAGGACCGGCCGAGCCGGGTGAGGACGTGCGCAGGGTCGTCCATGGCTCCGGGGACCGCCCCGCCGGACCCGCCACCCCGGCCCGGGGGTCCCTCATCTCGGGGCACGGTCATGGCGCCTCCTCGTGGACCGGCCGGTCGCCGCCGGGCCGCCCGGTGGGGACAGCCCGTGAGCACTGCAGGACTGATAGGTGTCCGTTTCAGGGTCGGGGCCGGCACCGAGGGCCGGGATCACCCGTCAGGGGTGATCCCCGCCTGACGGCGGGGCAGTGAGGTGGGATTCGGGAACACCTGTCCACCGGGCCCGGACGAGACGAAGAGACGTGAAATGAGCGATACCACCTCAGGCGGCGGCAAGGGCCGCACCTCGTCAGGACCGCCCCCACGGGGCGGGCACCGTTCTCGCCGAGCCGCCGGGGCGATCACGGTTGTGCGCGCTGTGTCCGTCACCGTCGGGCTCGTCACCGCCTACTACCTGCTGCCCCTGGACGAGCGGCTCACGGCCGGTACAGCGGTGCTGCTGGTGTGCGGCCTGCTCGCGGTCCTCCTGGTGTTCTGCTGGGAAGTGCGGGCCATCGCACGTTCCTCTCATCCACGTCTGCGAGCCATCGAGGGCCTGGCCGCGACCCTGGTGCTCTTCCTGGTCCTCTTCGCCGGCTCCTACTACCTGCTGGAGCGCTCCGCGCCCGGCTCGTTCAGCGAGCCGCTGAACAGGACGGACGCGCTGTACTTCACCCTGACCACCTTCGCCACCGTCGGCTTCGGCGACATCACGGCACGCTCCCAGACCGGGCGAGTGCTCACGATGGCCCAGATGACGGGAGGGCTGCTGCTGGTCGGTGTCGCCGCCCGGATCCTGGCAAGCGCGGTGCAGGCAGGACTGAACCGCCAGCGCCGAGGGACAACGACTCCGCCGCGTTCCGCAGCCGGGTCCGTGGAAGAACCGGAGGCCGGACCATGACGATACCCAGCGCCTTCACCGCCTCCCTGCCACCCGCCGAGCGAGCCGCGTACGGCAGGAAGGCCCGTAAGCGGGCCTCGCGTTCGTGTCACGGCTGGTACGAGACAGGACAAAGACGAGGCGATCCGGTCGACCTGCTGGAGCGCCAGTCCGGCGAGCGCGTCCCGGCGCTGGTGCCCATCCGCTACGGCCGTATGCTGGAGTCGCCGTTCCGCTTCTACCGCGGCGCGGCAGCGATCATGGCGGCGGACCTGGCGCCCCTGCCCAGCAGCGGACTCCAGGTGCAACTGTGCGGGGACGCACACCCGTTGAACTTCCGGCTTCTGGCTTCACCGGAGCGCCGCCTGGTCTTCGACATCAACGACTTCGACGAGACGCTGCCAGGCCCCTTCGAATGGGATGTCAAACGTCTTGCGGCCGGGCTCGTGATCGCGGCCCGGTCGAACGGCTTCTCGCCCAAGGAACAGGACCGCACCGTACGAGCCTGCGTGCGGGCCTACCGGCAGCGCATGCGGGAATTCGCCGGCATGCCGACCCTGGACATCTGGTATGCCCAGGACGACGCCGACCACGTACGGCAGCTGCTTGCGACGGAGGGCGCGGGGGAAGCGGAGCATCGGCTCAGGAAAGCGGCTGTGAAGGCCCGCACACGCACCCACATGAGAGCGTTCGCGGCACTCACCCGCGTCACGGCCGAAGGCCGGCGCATCACCCCCGACCCGCCGCTGATCACCCCGCTCGCCGATCTGCTCACCGACCCGGCCGAGGCCGGACGGGAGGAGGAACTGCGGTCCGTCGTGAAGGGCTACGCACGGTCACTGCCGCCCGAGCGCCGGCACCTGCTGCGCCACTACCGGCTCGTGGACATGGCCCGCAAAGTGGTCGGCGTCGGCAGCGTCGGCACCCGCTGCTGGGTACTGCTCCTGCTCGGCAGGGACGACGACGACCCCCTGCTGCTCCAGGCCAAGGAAGCCTCGGAATCGGTGCTGGCTGCCCACACGGGCGGCGAACGCCACGCGAACCAGGGCCGCCGGGTCGTGACCGGCCAACGTCTGATCCAGACCACCAGCGACATCTTCCTCGGCTGGACGCACGTCACCGGCCTAGACGGGAAGGGCCGGGACTTCTACGTACGCCAACTGTGGGACTGGAAGGGCATCGCGCGACCGGAGACCATGGGACCCGAACTGCTCTCCCGCTTCGCCCGGCTGTGTGGAGCCTGCCTGGCCAGAGCCCATGCCCGCTCCGGCGACCCCATCGCGCTCGCGGCGTACCTGGGTGGCAGCGACCGCTTCGACCGCGCGCTCACCGAGTTCGCCCACGCCTACGCCGACCAGAACGAACGCGACCATGAAGCCCTGACGGCGGCCTGCCGCTCCGGCCGGATCACGGCCGCCCGGGTGTGAGGCCGGCCGTGGAACTGCGAGCGGGCCCACGCACGCCGTCCGTGGGCGTCATTCCGGGAGTTGCCGCATCTCCATGACGCGCAGTCCAAGTGACTGGCAGCGGGTGAGCAGCCCGTACAGGTGGGCCTCGTCGATCACCGTGCCGAACAGGACGGTCTGGCCGGACATGACGACGTGCTCCAGCTCCGGGAACGCGTTGGCCAGCGTCTCCGACAGGTGTCCCTCGATGCGGATCTCGTAGCGCACGAGCGGTCCCTCCACCGGACGGGGCTCGGGACACCGTCCGGGGCTCCGGGGCGGACGGTGTTCTGTGCGACGATCCTGCGCCTTCTCGCCCTCCGGCGCCCTCACCCGGTACAGGTGACTCCGGCGCAGGACCCGTGCCTTTCAGTGCGTCACTGCGATCTTGACGGCGACGATCGCCAGACCGAGCAGTACGTTGACCGTCGCGGTGATGGCCATCAGCCGCCACGGGGCGCCCGCGCGGTGTGCCGCGGCGACGGACCAGCCCACCTGCCCGGTGACGGCGACGGACAGCGCCAGCCACAGGGTGCCCTGGACGTCCAGCCCCAGCACGGGGCTGACGGCGATCGCCGCGGCCGGAGGCACTGCGGCCTTCACGATGGGCCACTCCTCGCGGCACACCCGCAGGATCACCCGCCGGTCCGGAGTGCGCCGCGCCAGACGCGCACCGAACAGTTCGGCGTGGACGTGGGCGACCCAGAACACCAGGCTGGTGAGCAACAGCAGCAGAACCAGTTCGGCGCGGGGGAACGAGCCCAGGGTGCCGGCGCCGATCACGACGGAGGCCGCGAGCATGGAGCCGTAGACACCGCCGGTGTAGTCAGCGTGGGCCCGGTGCGCGGCCCGCCGCTCCCGCCGGTCCGTGGACCGCCCTGTCCCTGTCTCGCCCGCGGTCACCTGTGTCTCCTTCGAGCTCAGCCTGTCGGCCCGGACGGCCCGGTTGTCCGGCTCCCGGCACCCGGTTCGTGTTCGGACGGGCGGCCTGCCCGGGCGGTCGGAAGACGTGAGGTGACCAGGAAGCTCGCGAGCGCGACGCCGCCCGTGGCCAGGATCGCCGCCTTCAACCCGTCCAGCTGGGCGGAGGCGTAGGAGTCCGTCACGGCGTCGACCTCGGACGGCGGCAGCCCGGCTTCCTCGGCCGCGGAACGCACCTGCTCGGTCGGGACGAAGGTGATGCCGGCTTCCAGACGGACCCCGACCTCGTCCCGGGCGGCCGGGGACAGCCGGGGGTCGTCCGCGACCTGGGTGGTGAAGGCGCCTGCCAGCGCGCCGACCAGTATCGAGCCGATGAGCGCGGTGCCCAGCGACGAGCCCAGATTCTGGGCCGTGAACTGCAGCCCTCCAGCCTCGCTGCGCTCGTCCTCACCGACACCGGACTGCACGACGTTGCCGAGCTGCGAGGCGAGCAGACCGACGCCCACCCCGAGCACGGCCATCGCCCCAGCGAACTGGGCGTCGTCGATGACCGGGTCGATCGTGGCGAGCAGCCACACGACGGCCGCCGCCAGAATCGCCAGGGCCAGCCGCACCACCCGGCGCGGTCCCATCCTGTGCCCCAGCGCGGACCCGCACAGGGAGGTCACCAGCATGGTGGCCGACACCGGCAGCAGGCGCAGCCCAGTCTGGAAGGCGTTGAAGCCCTGCACCACCTGGAGGTAGAGCGGGATGGCGAAGAACAGGCCGAGGAGGATGAGGTTCTGGCTGAGCAGGGTCGTCAGGCCGGCCCGCAGTACGGGCCTGCCCAGCAGGGACAGGTGTACCAGAGGGTCGGTGCCCCGGGCCTCTCGCCGCCGTTCCCAGAATCGGAACAGGGCCAGCACGGCGATTCCGGCACCGATGACGAACAGGGTGGGGGAGAAGCCCAGGACGGTGAAAGGTGGGTTGCGGGGGTCGACCCAGCCCCAGGTGCTGCTTTGCAGCACCCCGAGTACGCCCAGTCCCAGCCCGACGGCGGAGAGCGCCGCGCCGACCCCGTCCAGCCGGGGGCGCTTCGCGGCCGGTATGGGCGTCGCGATCACCCGCCGGCACAGCAGCACGGCCACCACGACGAGTACCTCACCGGCGAAGACCAGCCGCCAGGTGAGGTAGGTCGTCATCCAGCCGCCCAGCAGTGGGCCGACTGCGATCCCGGCGCCGGCGAGCCCTCCGACGACCGCGTAGGCGATGGCGCGGTCCCGTCCGCGGTACGAGTCCGCGACCAGGGCGGCCATGGCCGGCAGCACCATAGCCGCCCCGAGCCCCTCGATGACGGACCAGCCCAGCGTGAGCACCCACAGGCTGGGTGCCGCGGCGGTCACGGCCGACCCGACCCCGTAGACGGCCAGTCCCGTCAGGAACATGCGCCGCCGTCCCAGGATGTCCCCGAAGCGGCCGCCGATGAGCATGAAAGCGGCCATGACCAGCGCGTACAGGGTGATGACGGCCTGGATGGCGGTGACCTCCGTGTCGAAGTCCTCGACCAACTGGCTGATCGACACGTTCATCACGGACGTGTCCAGAACCATCAGGAACTGGGCCGTACCGAGGACTGCCAGGGCCCGCCAGTGCTTCACGTCGTCTCACCTCGCCGGGTCGACCGGTGCGCTGCGGCACGTTCCTCCCATCCCACCTCTGCGGCGGCGCCGCGTGCCTCACCCCTCGCGGGGGAGGTCACAGGAGGCCGAGGTCGCGCGCCCGGCGTACGGCGTCGCCGCGCCGGTTCACCGCCAGCTTCCGGTAGGCGCTCTTGAGATGGGTCTTCACCGTGTTGACCGACACGTAGAGGTCGGCGGCGATCTCCTCCGCGGACATCATGCGGGCCAGCCGTTGCAGCACGTCACGTTCGCGTCCGCTCAGTTCCACCGGCACCAGGAGCGCGGGGTCGGCTACGGGCTGCACCGGCTCGCCGTGCGTTTGTCGTCGGCCGGACGGGAGCCAGCCCTCGGCGAGCTCGTGCAGCGGGGCTGCGGCCAACAGCGGCTCGATCCAGCCTCCTGCCTGGAGGAAAGGACGCCGCAGTCGCTCGCGCCGTGCGTCGAGAAGTGCACGTGCGACGAGCCGGCGGGCGGTGACCGTGTCTCCCGACTCCTGCGCTACCCGGGCCCGCACCAGCGCCGCCCCCACGCTCACCGCGGGGCCGGTGCGTCCCTCGGAGCGAACGGCGTCGAGCAGTTCTGCCGCCGCGCGGGGACGCCCCGCGGCGACCTGGATCCCCGCCGCTTCGACGGCGCACACCGGTTGGTCACCACCGACGCCTTGGAGAAGGCGCACGGCTTCGTCCGGCCGCCCGTCGGTGAGGCAGGCGGCAGAGCGGACGACTGCCGCCTGACTCTCCGCCCAGGGGGACGCCACCGCCGTGGACACGGTCGGCTCCGCAGCCTCGGCGGCGGCGTCCGTTTCACCGTCGTCGAGCAGAAGGCGTGAGACGGTCATGGCCCGACCCGCCGTCGGTACCGGGTCGTGCTCCCGCGCCGGAAGCCGTGCCGTCTCGTCGAGCAGGACCCGGGCCAGGCCCAGTTCCTGTCGGTCCACGGCCACCGCGGCCAGGACCAGCCGGCCCAGGCCCGCACCGGGGGGCCGGGGCAGCCCCGCCCGCTCCGCCTCGGCCACCGCGGCCAGAGCCCTGCGTTCCGCCCGGCCGAGCCAACCGTTCAGATAGTCGAGCAGGGCCAGGTGCCCCATCGACTCCACTCGGGGCAGGACGGTGGCGGATCCGCCCGGGGCACCGGCCGCACGGCGCAGCACGGCGCGTGCGTCGTCGAAGCGTCCTTCCCACACGCGGGCCGAACCCACGTGTGTCATCAGCAGGGCGGTCAGTTCCGGATGCTCGTCCAGCAGGTGGTCAGGCAGGTCCCGGCGCAGTTCCTCGGCCGTCGCGGCGGCCTGCTCGGCCCGCGGAGGGCAGCCGGTGAGCCGGGCTGCGAGTGCCTCGAGCAGGGTGCAGCTCAGCCGGGCTGCCACCGGGCCGGGAGAGTCATCGGTCTCGGAGAGCTGTTCCCGGGCCCGCCGCAGCCGGTCCAGACCGTGGTCGAGGTCGCGTCGGGCAAGTGCGCCGGCCGCCCGCACGAGGTCGCTCGCCGGGCTCCCCGCTTCGGGCCCCATGCCGGCGAAGAGCTGGGCCAGAGCGTCCGAGCGCAGGCCGGTGAAGAGCTGCCCGATCGCGAGGTCGTCGACGAGCGCGCCGGCGGCCAGGTCGAAGTCGCCGCCCGCGGCCCCGTGGGCGAGCGTCTCCGGGAGGAAGCCGGAACGGCGCAGCCATCGCGCGGCTCGCAGGTGCAGCTCCGCTTCCGCACCGGGCAGGCGTTCACGCAGGTGAGCCCGGAGGATCTCTCGGAACAGCGGGTGCAGTCGGTACCAGGAGTGCCCCAGCCGCTCGATGAACGCGTTCTCCCGGTGCAGCCCGGCGAGGAGGCGTTCGGCGTCGGCCCGCAGCGTCAGGGCGTCGGCCAGGTCCGGGCAGAACCGGTCCAGGACGCTCACCCGCAACAGCAGGTCCTGAGTCTCCTCCGTCCTCCCCTTGAGGACCTCCGCCAGCAGGAAGTCCGCGACCGTGCTGTGGTCCGCCTCGAACTCCTTCAGATACCGCTCGGGGTCGGTGCTCTCCCGGGCCGCGAGGGCGGACAGCCGCAGCCCGGCGGCCCAGCCCCGGGTGCGGTCCACCAGGGCGGACGCGGCGGGCTCGGGAAGGTGCAGCCCGTGCAGTCGCAGCAGCGCACCGGCCTCCTCCGGGGTGAAGGACAACTCGGCGCCGCGGATCTCGGTCAGCTCGTCGGCGGCGCGGAAGCGGTGCAGCGGGAGCAGTGGCTCGGTGCGGGTGACAAGCACGAGGCGCAGTCCCTGCCCGGAGTGGCGAAGGACGAACTCCAGCTGTTCCGCGACATCAGGGACGGCCATCCGGTCGTACTCGTCCAGCACGAGGACCACGGGGCCGTCACGGGCGTTCAGTTCGGCGGCGAGTGATGCCAGCAGACCGCGTCCCACGCCACTCGAGTCCGCCGGCGCCCCGGCAGCGTCAGCTGCCCGCGCCCCGCACACGCGCAGGGACTCGAAGACGTAGGCCCAGAAGACCCCGGGCCGATGGTCTCCGGCCTCTACGGTCAGCCAGGCGACCGGCAGCCGCAGCCCCGCGGCCCAGTCGGCCGTCAGGAGCGTCTTGCCGGCGCCGGCCGACCCGTTGACCAGCGTCAGCGGTGTGCTCAGGGCCTGATCCAGATGCGAGACGAGCCGCTGCCGCCGCAAGAAGGTGGCAGGCCGAGAGGGAAGCGCGAACCGTGTGCGCAGGTACGGATCACCTGACGGGTCGGTGCCCGCGTCGGTCGGTGCCCTAGCCCTGCCGTAGGGCGTGCTCACACTCCTCACCCCCGCGCGCCTGTCCCTTCGGGGTACTCGGGCCTGAAGCGGTGGAGCACGCCCCCGCCCGGCTGGACGACGCCGTAGCTGCTCTCGGGCACTTCGTTCCACGCCCCCGGCAGGTCACCCAGGGGCTCCGACACGACGAGACGGGTCTCGTCGGACAGCTCCCGCAGGAACGACACGTCCGGGTGGAGCGCGCGCAGGGCGTCCACCTTCGTGCTGACGTACAACGATCGCGAACGGCCTTCACTGGAATAACGGAAGGCCCACACGCGCTCGCCGTCGGTCACCGCGACGGTCATCTGCAGGGGGTGACGGGTGCCGTGCGACTGAGCGGTCGTCTCGACAAAACCCGCCATCCGCGCCACCGCACCGGGCGGGTCCTCGGGCAGACCGAAGGTCAGGGCGAGGAAGAACATCACCTCGGAGTCAGTGGAGCCCTCGATGTCGGCGTACAAGGCCGGATCGACGGCCAGGGCAAGATCACGTCGGACCCGGCGGAACTCACTGATCATCCCGTTGTGCATCCACATCCACCGACCGCTCCGGAAGGGATGGCAGTTGCTCTGCTGCACCGCCGACCCCGTCGATGCCCTGATGTGCCCGAAGAACAGCCCCGAGCGCGTGTGGTGGGCGACTTCCTGCAGGTTGCGGTCGTTCCAGGCCGGGCCCACGTCCCGCAGGACCGCCGGATCGGCCATTTCCGTGTCCTGCGGGTACCAGCCGATACCGAAGCCGTCTCCGTTGGTCGTCTCTACACCCATACGAGAGTGCAGGCTCTGGTCGATCAGGGAGTGCTCCGGCTGGAACAGAACCTGGCTGAGGAGGACGGGTGTACCCGAGTAGGCGATCCAGCGGCACATCGTGACGCTCCTTCCGGCGGCTGCGGAGGTGCCACCACGGAGACCAGCCACGCCATACCCCGCAGTCCTGGCGCACGGCAAGCGTCATCCCGCAGCTGCTACCAGTATCGCTCTCGGTAGCCATCAGGGCATGTGGACGGGCAGTCCTGCCCAGGACCCTTCAACAGAACAGATAGAGACGTCGGCTACCGATGTGCCCTCGACGCACGTCAACCGGAAGCCACGTTCAGGGCCGTTCCCCAGGCGACACGCTTGACGCTCCGCCTCATGCGCCCGGGCGTCGGCGTCCTGTCATTCGTGCAGCGAGTGGGGGCGGCGGGACGCTGACCTGGAGTTTCTTGGTGAAATGTACGTTGACCTGCGAAGACTCCCCTCGGTAGTTCTCACGGGTCAACGCCGTTTCCCAGACTCATGTGCCCTGGATGTGCCCTCCACGTATGCGAATTTCACGCTCGACGGCCTACCAGTCCGGAAGGCGCGTTCGTGTGAGCCCGGACGGGATTTCCTCCTCCGTCAGTTCCTCCTCCGGTGCCGTCCTTCGCCGTGGTGGAGTCGGACGCACTGCACGGAAGCGGCGTGCTTCGAGTGTTTCCCTGACCACCTCGGTGAGGGGGCGAGGCGCAAAAGTCCCGCCTTCTTCCATGGCCTGGCGTCGGCGTGTCCACCAGCTGAACGCCCAGCGGGCCAAGGCGGCGACAAGCAAGCAGCTCAGGGCCCCGTAGACCAAAGTCGAGATCGACGGCGCTTGTGGCAGGGGGGCTCGTGGGCTGTCAGCGGGCGCCTGCATCTTCCTGAGGGCACGGCTCCGCTCCAGGCAGAACGTCGTGATGCCCACCACTACCAGGGCAGTCAGATGGACTCGCAGCGCTGCTACGGCGCGTACTACGTGGGTGGCGACCGTCCCCGGCCTCTTCTGCATGATCTCGGCTGCTTCGGCTTGTGTGTACTCCAGGGCTTTGGTCGCCCATACAGCTGTGCGCTGCTGTGGCGGAAGGTTACACAGCGCTCGATGCACCGCCAGGCGATTGGTGATCAAGTCGCTGAAGTCCGCGACGTGTACGTCCGCCGACTGAGCCTGCCAGGCACCCTTCGAGGTCGCGGTCGTCTGCCGTCGGACTTGTCGACTTGCGGCTCGTACGTCGTTGCGTATCACGACGTAGAGGTAGGCACGAGGATCACGAATCCCGGTCGGCGCGTTGAGGGCTTTCGTGAACGCAGTCTGCACCACGTCCTCTGCGGACAGAGTGGATTCTGGCAGGCGCTCGTCGGCCAGTAGCCGACGGGCAAAGCCTTCCATCTCTCGGCGGTGTCCTTCGTACAGTGCCGCTAGATCAGCAGCGGTGCCTCCGCCGTACTTCTCAGCCACGGCCGTCCCCCCGCTTCCCGTTCTGCTTGCTCGCCTGGCTGCTGTTTCCTTGCTCACGGCGAGCACGAATCAGAGCTGCCCTGGCTTGTGCCCGGTTTCGGTAGGACACGCTGTCTACCCAGCCCTTGAGACTCGGAGCCAGAACGGCGGCGACGGACAACAACGCGCCCATGATCTCCACGAAGACCTCCTCGAAGTCGCTGGCCGCCCCGCCCAGGCGTTGGGCTGCGGCCGTACACAACTGGAGAGGTTCGGGAGGCGCATTCTCATGACACGGGTCGGAGTTTGAGTGACACTTTTTTGCGGGCGGGCGCAAGCATGGCCACTATGGCCTGGTTGGCTTTCTCGCGAGCCCGGCGGACGGCGTGCTCAGCGGTGGAGAACTGCCAGGCGGGGTGTGTTTGCTGCAACTGACCTGTCGGACGTCGCCGCTCGCGGCAGCGTCCGACATCAGCCCCCTGACCGGCATGCAACGACTCAGGGGCTCTTGCGTGCACCGGCACGAACTGCGGTCACCCGTGTGGGGCCTGATGCCTCAAGTCTTGAGTCGGCTGACAGAGACACGTTGCCCCTTCAACAAGGGCAGGTTCCGCACGTGGAAGGCATGAGCGTCCGAGATGCTGGTGAGTTCATCGAGTATGTGCGGCATGGCAGCAAGGTAGGCGGCCGTGGAGTTCACGATGTACAGCAACCCGTCGGCCTCTGGCTGACGATGACCAATCCAGTGGAGGCCGGTCTCTATCAGTGCGTCGCGTTCTTCCCGGTTCGACAGCTGATTGCGGTCCTGCGTCATGATCGCGTCGAAGCCGCGGCCACTGACTGCGTGGATGAGTTCCGTGTCCATCACACCGCTCAGCCCCTCGTCATGGGCGGTGCGGAACTCGTGATGGAAGAAGACGGTGCTCAAGGGAGGCAGGATCGCTGGCGTCTCGTTCTCATCCAGGAAGAATCTCATGCGGCGCGGCCACCGATCTGCACGACCTCCTGGTGGAAGTCCGCTGCGTCAGCCGCTCCGGATACCTCGACGGTCGGGTAGAAGCGACGCACTTCGGAAGGTGGGATGCCCCCGGCGACCAACTTCGCGACAGCGTCGTAGGGCACGCGTGTTCCTTGGATGGTCGGCCAACCCCCGAGCCGGGCCTCCTTCACTTCCAAGTGCGGCCGGGGACGGCGGAAGTCTGCTACGGCACGTCCCTGCATATTCTCGAAGGGCGCGAAGACGTTGGCCAGGCTGTGGATGACTTCTTGACCGGGCCGGCGGACGAGGTCGATGGCCCGTTCCTCCTCCACGAGGAAGACCGAATCACCTTCGGTGACGAGCTTGTAGGCGGCAGGGTGCTCGGTGAGGTCCCACTTGCGCAGCTGATCCATCGCCTTCCGGATGCGCTGCAGGGGCAGTCTGCTGCGTAGATACACGAATGTGCGCAGCGCTACCACGTCACGGAAAGAGTAGCGGACCGGGTTCTCCCGCACCTCCGGCTCCAGCAGGTGCGTACGCCGCCAACTGTGCAACTGGGCGATCGACGCACCGCTGAGCGCTGCTGTGAGGTCCACGGGGAAGCTCATGATTCACCTCCTCCCGCAAGTTTCGCGCCCATGATTGAACCGCGTGCCCGCGGTGCGAGCTCCCACAGACTCACTATGCCCCCCGAAGTAGCCCGAAGCCGGAATGTTAGTGGCTTACGGGGTACACGTCTGCTGATACGACGATGGAGCGGAGTTGGAGCGGCCGTCTGCGGCCGTGCGTCAGGATCCAGAACACGCACCAGCGCGATAGCTTACGTCGTCGACGCCAGCGAATCGGCGGCGGGCTTTCAGTTATCCCGGGGTTTACCTGATGCCGGGCAACGCGCGCAGGTGGGTGTGGAAGGCGACCGCGTGATCGGCCATCGCAGCCTTCCACGGTGCGCTGTCGGCGCGGGCGATCTCCTGCCACGCCGCAGCGTTGGCGGCGGCGAACGTTTCCTTGGCCCCCGCCGGTGCGGTGCGCCAGGAAGGGAAGCGGCGGGTAAAGGCGTCCGCTTCCGCGATCGTGTGTCCGGCTTCAAGGAGTCGCAAGATGAGGATGGCGGGGTCGATCCAGGCCGCGCCGCGTGTGGGCCAGGCCCAGTCGATGATGTGGGCGCTGTCGTCCACGAGCACGTTGTGCGGGGCGAGGTCGGTGTGCAGGAGGGTGTCGCCGGAGAAGAGGGCGGCGGTTCCGGGCGAGGCGTAGGCGGCCCAGCGCTGTTCGGCGGCCTTGATGGGAACGTCCGTGGGAGCGTTGGTTTCCTGGAGTTCTGCAAGAGCCGCAGCGACGAGGGGCAGGTCTGGGGAGCCCGGGCTGTAGTCGGCGTGCCGCCCCGGGAGGACCTCGTATCCGAGGAGGTCCCAGCCGGCCACCTCGATGTGCCAGTACAGGCGGGGGGAGGCACGGGGGAGGTGTGGGTTGATCGCGGCCTCTCGACGCTGGGCCGGGGCCTGTGGGTGGTCGGTGGGGATGCCCTTGACGAAGACTGGGCCGTGATCGGTGTCGATGAAGGCGGCGATGCCTGAGTTCAGCCCTCCGTCGGCGGTGCGGGCGGCGTGGACGGGGCCCGCCTTGTCGGCGATGGCCTGACGTGACTCCACGGGAAGGTCGTGGAAGTGGCGGCGGATCATGGGCACGGCGCGGTTCCTCGGAGAAGACGATGGGCTGCCCCGGCCAGCGTACGGCCGGGGCAGCGCGCCGGAGCGGAGCCCAGGTCTAGTAGGGCTGGTCGTCGCCGGCCGAGCAGCTGCACCCGGCGGACTCGGCGACGTCGACGTCCAGGTCGCCGATGATCTGGAACGTGCCCTCAGGGACCGGGGGCGCCGAGATGGGCACGGGCAGGGTGCCGGTGTCCTCTGTGGGCGGGCGCAGGCCGATGGCGACCGGGACCGGTGCGGGCCGGGTCAGGGTGGTGCTGGTGGGAGTCATGCTCCGTAACCTCCGTGTTGGCAGTAGAGCGATCGGTTGTCCCCCGCCTCCTGGTGGAGCTTGGCCAGCGGACGGCATGTCCTGCAGGTGCCGACCTTCGAGCAGCCGGAGCATCCACCGGTGCGGAGCTGGAGGGACTCGGCGATGCCGCCGAGTCGGGGGAGGGCGGTCAGGCCCTCGCTCATGAGGTTCACGCTGGGGTCTCGGCCGATCTTGCAGACCGAGGCGATGCCGTGCGGGTCGACGTGGAAGAAGGTGTGGCCGGCGTTGCAGCCGGTGAAGACACGGCGCGCGCGGACGTACTTCTGGGCCTGTGAGGCGAGCGGCTTCGCCTCTCCGTCGATCGTCGGGGACATGTTGGTGAAGACCTGGTACGGGAAGTCCCAGCGGTCTTCCACCAGGCGGACCATGTCGTCCACCTCGTGGGCGTTCTCCTCGGCGACGATGATGTTGATCCGCACGGGCAGTCCCGCCGCGCGAGAGGCGTCCAGACCGCGGGTGAACCGGTCGAAGGCACCGCGGTTGCGGGTGACGGCGTCGTAGGTCTCCCCCGTCGCCCCGTAAAGACTCACCGTCAGTCGGTAGGGCCGCAAGCGGGCGAACAGCTCCTGCATCCTCACTTTGTGGAGCTGGCTGCCGTTCGTCGAGACCTGGATCATCATCCCGAGTCCGGTGGCGTACTCGTACGCGGCGGCGAACTGTGGATCGATCAGGGCCTCGCCTCCGGTGATCTGGAGCCACAGGACGCCGGCGTCGCGCAGCATGGTGAGCAGGCGCGTCTTGTCGTCCCAGTCCAGGCCCTCGAACCGCTTCTCGCCGAGGTAGCAGAAGCCGCAGTCGTGGTCGCAGCCGAGGTTGATCTCCCAGGAAGCCTTCGCGTACCCGTAGGTGGAGCGTGCGCGGACAAGGAGGGTGTCCCGCAGTGGCCCGGTGGGCAGGGGCATCTGCCATGCGGCCGTGGTCGCCTCGGTGAGCCAGGCCGGGGCCGACCGGCCCTCGGTGACGGCCGTGCGCAGCTCCTCGAAACGGGGCTCGGGGATGGCCACTCCCTTCGCGTGACCGGGCCGAAGGAGGAGGTACTGGCCCAGGAACGGACTCGCGAGCAGTTGGTGCACGTTGCCTCCATGTCGTCTGGCAGGGGGTGGGGCTGGTCCGTGTTGAGGTGGAGTCGGGGGTACTCCTCGGATCCCCCCCCGCTCACCGGCCACCTGTCCTTCGGCTGGGCGGCCGGTGAGGCTGGAAGGCCCCGACGCGGGGATCTACGAGGCAGTGGCCAGATCGTTGAGCAGCTCGTCGAGACCGACGACGCGGAACGACTGGAGGCGGCGAACCAACTGCGAGGCGAGGAACGTCCCGATGTTCGGGTGGCCGTACGGCAACGGCGCATCCGGCTGTGCGATGACCTTCACACCGCCCTCGTCCCGGCCGTACAGAGTGCCGTGCACGCCGTACAGGGGCGCGCTCCTGGCCAGGAACACCGTCGGGTCGTTTTCCAGGTGCGGACAGAGCCTTGCGGCGGCACGGGTGTGCCTGTGGCACACCGGAGGCTGGTTGGTGAGGATGCTCGGCCGACTTGGATCGTGATCCCGGGGGCCGGCGAGAAAGATGAAGCCGAGGGGCGTGCGGGCGGGACCTGTGCAGACCTGGCAGGTGAGCGTCTGCATGCACACCATCTGCCGGTGGGGGTGCATAAGCTTCCACTGCGGCTCACCGGTGGTCCGGCCTTCGGCGTCGACAGGGTTCCACCCGCACCGGGCCCAGAGCACGCCCCGCGGGTCTCGGTCACGGGGGTCCTCGTCCGCGTAGTACAGCCGCGGGCCGGAGGAGTGGCGCGTGATGACGAGGTTGTCCGGCGCCGCGTCCTCCCCGTCCCTCTGGGTGATGTATGGGACCAGGGAGAGGGTTTTGTCTCTCGACTCGACAGCGCGCGGGTTGTACGTGAGGCGGAGGGGCGGGAAAGTCACGGCGCCTCCGTAAGGCACTGGTGGGCCACCAGGCGTTCGATGAGTTCGTCGAGCGTCCACGCCATACGTCGGATGTGTCCGACGGCACGTCGGTGATCCGTTGGCACTTCCTCGGACCGGATGGTGCGCCCGCGCTCGACGAGGCCGGCTGTTTGCTCGTCCCTCTCGGCCACCTTGGAGACCACGGCGAGGTGGACGAGTCGCATCAGGTGGCCACGAAGGCGCTGCGCGTGCTCGTCGACCTCATGTTCGGTGGGCGTGTAGTCGTCCAGGACGGCTGCCACGTCATCGAGCAGCAACCCGTCGACATACGGGGCCCAGCGCTGCACCTTCTCCAGGACCCTTCTCAAGCCGGCCTCGGTGAAGGGTGGTACGGCGGCTCGCACGGGATGGGACCAACCGGGGCGGAGGGTGGTGGCCGTCATCGCCCCGACTCCTCTGGCACAGCGAGGCGGAGCTGGTAGGTACCTCGTACGGGGGCGGGCACGGTGATCTCCTCTACGCGCAGTCGGCGATCCGGACGCCCCGGGAGAGGGCTGGCCATCGGCTTCGAGGCTCCCGTCGCGGGAGGAGCGTTTCCACGCCGTCGCTACGCCGTTTCCCCGCCGTCCGGACGGCGGAGAAGCGGCGGTCGGACGGCGTGGAGACGCGCTGCGGATAAGCGGAACCTGTGGGTCACGCCCATTTCGTACGACCGGAAGAGCGACCGCGATGCTGAACGACTCAAGTCCGGCAGTTCACCGTCCGCACACGCACTGGGTGGCCCTGGCCGGTCGGTGCGAGCCCCTTGGCCCGGCCCGTGACCGGGTTCGTAGCGTGCTGGCTGGCGTCGTCCCGTGCGTGGACGACGCGGTGCTGGTCGTATCCGAGCTGGTGGGCAACGCCGTGCGACACACGACGGCTGGCCCCGACTGTCTGACCATCGAAATCGATCGGAAACAGGTCGTCGTCGCGGTCCACGACCCGGAGCCTGACGATGGTCGTGTGCACCTGTCGGAGACGGCTGCCGATCCGCTTGCCGAGTCCGGCCGCGGGCTGTGGCTGGTGCAGACGCTGGCATGGCGGTGGTACGTGGAGACCACCGCCGTCGGCAAGGCGGTCGTTGTCGTCCTGCCGCGCGGGAAGGCGGCGGTCAGCCGAGCGGCAGGCTCTTGACGACGTCCCACCGATAGGCGCGGTCCTCGCGTCGCAGCTCCACCAACTGCGCCTCACGGACGTCCAGATCAACTGGTGCAAGCCCGCGGAGCGGGGTGACGGCCTTGATGACGGGGGCAGCGGGGCGTGGCCGGCTGTTGTAGGCCAGGCTCAGGTGCGGGCGGAACAGCGCGATCGGCTTGCGGGGAGCCAGCCCCAACGGGGCCATGGACTCGCTGAGGGCGGCGTGCAGCGCCAGAACCGGGCCCCAAGGAGCGACCGTCAGGCGTACGGCACCCCGAGAACCTGCGAGCGGGACCGCCCGCAGGCGGAAGGCCGCCGGGAGAAGCGGGGCCGCCGCGCTGATGACGTCATCGAGGCGGCTCAGCGGCAGCGCTGAAGCGGAACCGACGCGTGCGAGCGTGATGTGCAAGCCGTCGTCGGGGACAGGATCCAGGCCGAGCGGCGCGAGGTGTTGCTGGCAGCGAAGAGCAAGGTCGGCCAGCGCTGGGCTGTCGGGGAAGGTGAGCATCCAGTAGTACGCCCGGGTCCGCGCCGTCCAGCCGGGACGGTCCCAGTGATCGACCATGGTCTCCACGGCGTCGAAGGCGGCCTGGTCGTGTGCCGCGATCACCGCCGGGTCACTCAGGTCGGCCGGCGGGTGGGCGGGGAAGGCTGCGGGATCGGCGCTGAGCTGGACGTGCGACCAAGGCACCCGGCGAACTCCTTCGTGATCACCCCGCCTAGGCAGGCGGGAGCTGATGGCCCCAGGCGCGGAGCTGTTCGCCATACTCGCGCACCGCGGGCCGGGACCGCCAAGGGGCTGCTCGCTCGTACAAGTCCTGGGAGCGTTGCCGTACCGAGCTGATCGGCATCGGACTGGCCAGAGTGATCGCCTGTTGCCCGAGGGACATGGCGTGCTCCACGTCCGGTGCTCGCTGTTGAAGCACCG
Organism: Streptomyces sp. NPDC037271; assembly: GCF_055603605.1. NCBI lineage: Bacteria > Bacillati > Actinomycetota > Actinomycetes > Kitasatosporales > Streptomycetaceae > Streptomyces > Streptomyces sp. NPDC037271. The sequence continues at coordinate 241,998 of NZ_JBVJVN010000008.1, read as the reverse complement.
CGGTGGCCACGTCGAGGCGGACCAGCGAGCGGCTCCACGCGGAGTCGGACTTCTCGACCAGGTCGTCGAGGTCCTCGGCGTCCCGCAGCACGTGCCCGGTGTCCTGCAGAGCGACACGGGCGGTCAGTGCATTGGCCAGGGTGCGGGCCCGCCCATACGGCAAGAAGGAGATGCAGGAGGTCAGGCCGGGGGGCACGTCATGCCGGTCGGAGAGCTCCAGCGCCCGCCCGATGGCCCGCTCGGCCTGGTTCCGGTCACTGAGCTTGCCGAGCGCCCGGGCCCGGCCGTTGACCAGCAACCGGATGGCCTGCGGGTGGTTCGGCGCCCGGTCCACCGCGGCGGCGGCCCGCGCGTCGGCCTCGTCGTAACGGCCTGCGTAGTACGCCGCGAAGGACTGGGTGCCGCAGGCCCACATCTCGGTGTCGAGATCGCCGATCGCCCGGCTCAGCTCCAGCGCTTCGGCGCAGTACGCCTCAGCCAGGGGAAACGCGCCGGTGTTCACCGCCATGTAGCCGAGCAGTCCGCCGGCGCGTGCGGTGATCCGGAACAGTTCCCTGCGTGCGGACGGAGGTTGCTGACCGGCGAGCAGGGTGTGCCCCATGCTGCGCAGGCTGTTCGTCTGTCCCCACAGGCCGTCGGGTCCATCCTTCTCGTACCGCTCGGTGATCACGTCGATCCGGGAGGCGAGAAAAGACAGAGTGGTCTGATCGACGTTGCCGCAGGCCAGCTGGCGGGCTCGGGCGACAATCTCCGCCGGGTCGTCATCGTGGGCCGTCGGGCCGGCCTGGGGAGAAGGTGGAACGTCCGCAGGTAGTGGCTCTGGGGCGGTCGGCGGATAAGCCGAGGCCGAAGCGAACAGGTCGCGGGCAGCCCTGCCCAGCAGCTCCTCCAGAATGCGGCACGTGTCGGGGCGGGGAAGCTGCTTCAGTTCCCCACTCAGCCACCGGTCGAACTGCCGCGAAGAGACCGCGACCGCGGCCAGCCGAGGGTCACCCGCCTCCTCGGCCAGGTTCCGGGCCGCGCGGGAGAACTGCACCTCGAACGCCGTGTAAGTCGTGAGGTGGCACTCTTCGAGTAACTGCCGCAGCAGCGTGTTCCGGGGCATGGAAGACCTCCCAACACGTCGGCGGAACCAATGGCTCCTCGGCGAACGGCACGCACGCCGGACCGTGCGGCGTACGGGATGTCCTACGCAAGAGTGCCGACGCAAAACGCAACTAGGCAATATGTCTGGTCAAGTTGGCCCGTTCGGGTTGTCCGCCAACGGGTGGATGGACAGACTGCCTTCATGGCACTGAAGAGGAAGCTGGTCCCTCAGTCGGTCTACCGACGCCGGCTCGCCACACGGCTGCGGGAGTTACGGGAGGCGTCCGGCCTGACTCTCACCGAGGTGTCGGAGCAGATCGAAGTCAACCAGGGGTCTCTCAGCCGGATCGAGACCGGCGAGCGCGGCACCACTCCAGTTCTGGTCCGGGCTCTCCTCGACTGCTACTCCGTCACGGACGCCGAGCTGCGTGACGACATCCTGGACCTGGTGCGTGCCGACAAGGAACAGCAGAAGCCCTGGTGGCGCAAGTACTCCACGGTTCTCACCCCGACCCGCTACGACGGTTACCTCGCCTTGGAGGCAGGTGCCGTCGCGCTGGCCAACTACCAGCCCTTGCTCGTTCCCGGCCTGCTTCAGACAGAGGACTACGCTCGCGCCGTCATCGCCCAGATGCGTCCTGATCTCGGTGCCGATCAGGTGGACGCTCTGGTCAAGGTACGCATGGAGCGCCAGCAAAGCTGCTTGTCCGGTGAGCGCCCCGCCGAACTGCGGACCGTCCTGGACGAAGGCGTCCTCCATCGCGTCATCGGCTCACCCACCGTGATGCGCCAGCAGTTCGCGCGCCTGGTCCAGGTCGGCGAACAACCGAACGTCACCATCCAGCTCCTCCCGTTCAGCCTCGGCGCCCATCCGGGCCTGTATGGCCCCTTTGTCGTCCTCACCTTCCCCCAGCCCACAGCTCCGCTGGTCTGGCTGGAGAACCCCAACAACTCCGTGTATCTGGAGTCCCAAAGCGACGTCCAGAACTACACGGACACCTTCGACCAGCTCAGGGCCTCCGCCCTCAGCCCGGCCGAGACCCGTACCCGCCTCATCCGCACTGCCGAGGAGCTCGAACCTTGAGCACGATTCCACCCCGCCGCCCCCGCGCCGAGGAACTGTACAACGCGCACTGGCGCAGGAGCTCCTACAGCGGAGGCGCCAACGACTGCGTCGAGATCGCCGACCTCGGTGCGTACGCGGCGGTGCGCGATTCCAAGGCACTCGACCTTTCACCTGTGATCCTCAGCCGTTCCGCCCTGGGCAACCTGCTGGACCACTACACCGACGGCGAGGCTTGCATCGGCTGAGGCACTGCCCGAGCCGCACATGCGCCGTTTCAGCCGCCAACTGGGAGTGCCCGCGTGAGTGACCAGCACGACAAGCCGTTCCTCCAGATCGTGGTCTGCGCGGCCGGGGTCGCCGCCGACGTAGGCCTGCTGATCACCGCCGCACAGGAACGGCACTGGGACGTCGGCGTCGTAGCCACCCCGCAAGGAGCCGGCTTCCTTGATGCGGAGGCGGTCGAGGCCCAGACCGGCCGCCCCATCCGCTCGGCCTGGCGGTCACCGGGCGAGCCACGCCCGAGTCGGCCCGCAGATGCGATCGCGGTCGCCCCGGCCACCTTCAACACGGTCAACAAGTGGGCCGCCGGGATCTCCGACAACCTCGCGCTGGGCATCCTCTGCGAGGCGCCCGCCATGGGTGTACCGGTCGCCGTGTTGCCGTACCTGAACTCCGCCCAGGCCGCCCATCCTGCATACCGCCGGAGTCTGGACCTGCTGCGTGAGATGGGCGTCCTGTTCGGCTCCTACGAGCCTCACCGGCCGAAGGCGGGCGGCGGGGCCGACCGCTACCGCTGGGAGGAAGTGCTGGAGCTGCTTGCCCCGAGGCTGTCCGCGCCGTCGTGATCAGCGACGGCGTGCTCGCGGCTGCGGGGGCGAGACGGTGGTTGCCTCGTGGGCCGGAGCGCTGGGTGTCTCACCAGGCCGTGCTGCGCTGTGGGCCTGTACTGCACGGGCGCGTGCGTTGGGCGTCGGCCGTGCGCTGAAGCGTTGAACTCGCCATGCCAACGTCCCTGCGGGGGAGCGGGCGTCATCCAGGGCACGTTGGTCGGCGGCCTGCATGAGGAGGCGCTCAGGGTCGTACCCAAGCGATTCCGCTTCGGCGAGTGCGGCAGTGAGGGCAGCAATCGAGGGATCTGCGAGGACGTGCTCCGAGTGCTCGGGTACGGCCCGACGGATGTGGTGGATGTGCCGGTCCCCAGTCGGTTGTGGCGGTCGGCGCCGGATGAGGGCGGTCAGGGGCGCGGTTGCTGCCTGGTCGTAGGCGGCTTGTAGCTGGAGCAGGGTCTGCTGGGCTGCGGCGACCTGCTGGTCGTGGTGGCGGAGCTGGTGCCAGCGGGAGGCCGCGATGGTGACCAGGATCGCGGCATCGAGGAGCATCGCCAGCGCCGTACCGTCGCTTGGTGCGGGCTCGCGGAGCATCGCACGTGTGGCGCTTCGCAGGGCACGGGCGTGGTGGTGTTCGGCCTGAATGCGGGAGCGCGTGGCGCGCTCGAAGGCGGAAGCGGCTTCACAGAGCCGGGCGCGGATGGGCGCGGGAGCGAGGAGGGGCAGGACGTCGAGGGCTTCACCGAAGGCGGCGAGGTGGGCCTGCGAGGCTCCATCGTCGTGACCGCTGAGGTGGTGGGGGATGCGCTCGGTGGCGGCGATGGCCTGGTGCCAGGGGTTGGGAGAGCGAGGAGAGCGCTTGCTCGGATGGTTGGTGAGCTGCGGTTCGGTGGCCTCCAGGCGTGCCCGGATCTTGGGGAGGGACAGGTCCGGGGCGAGTGTGGAGCCGGAGTACCAGATGGGTTCCTTGCCGACGGTGAGGTTGTCTTCGCTGGCGACCTTGTAGCCGCGCACGTCGCCGGAAGGGAAGTACACGGCTTCGACCAACAAACCTTCGGTGCGGCTGAGCAGGCGGATGAACTCCTCGGTGCTGGTGGAGGCGGCCACGGCAGTGCGGACGACGGTGCGCAGGCGTTCACGAGCCGACTTGTCCCGGCCTTGGCGGTGTGCCTTTTCCTGCTCGGCGCGAGTGGAGCGTCTGGCGGCGGTGCGGTCTCCGCGAACGACTTGAAGGAGTCCGTACTCCTTCTCGATGGCGGCGAGTTCGCGGTCGGCGGTGAGGTAGTCGTTCCAGTGGCGTGCGGGGCGGAGGTCGCCGCGGACCTTGGTGGCGGCGATGTGGATGTGGTCGGGGGCGTGGCGGACGGCGACCCAGCGGCAGCCGTCCCGGTCGTCTTGTGGCGCGATGCCGGTGGCGGCCACGACGCGGCGGGCTATGTCGGCCCACTCCTCGTCGCTGAGGTGCCGGTCGGTTGTGGCGGCGCGGAGGGAACAGTGCCAGACGTGCCGCTCGGGTGCGCGGCCGAGTCGGCGGGCTTGCTTGACGCGGAGGTCGAGGTCAGCCACGAGAAGCCGCTTTGTGGCGGTGAAGTCATTCGTGCGGCCGGGGTCGGGGGCGAAGCCGTCCCAAGAGGCGACGAGGTGGGGATCCGTGTGGTCTTTGGCCTTCTTGGTGTCGAACAGGTACCGGATCAGGCCAGCCGTGTCCTTTCCGCTGCTGATCTTGGCGATCACCGGGCGGCCTTGTTGGTGACGGCCTGGTTCGTAGTTCCGGCGATCTCGCTGATGGCTGCTCGGACCGCGCCGAGGGTGCGTTCGGCCTGGGCGAGGGCGACGGTGTCCCCAGGGTGTGGATGGCCGCCGGAGTTGAGCTTCCGGGCGATCTGGTTGGCGTTGTTGCCGATCTTGGCGATCTCCTCGCGCAGGGCGGTCAGCTCGTCGATGTAGTCGTCCAGCGGGGTGCGCTGGCCGGGAAGGGCGAGGTCGCCGTGGATATGGGCCATGACGACGGCGCCGACGTAGTGGGCGCCGGCGATGTTGAGCGACCGGGCTCTGGTGAGGATGGCGGCCTTCTCTTCGACGCTGTAGCGCACGTCGACACGCTCCTTGCGCTGGGTGTCTTTGCGCTTGCGGCGACGGGCGATGCGGTGCAGGGCGGCGGCTTCGGCGGCACGCGGCAGGACGACGGGCGTGGCCTGGAGGCGTTGCCCCTCCTCGGGTGCCCCCTGGCTCCCGAGGGTCTCCGCCACCCCCGGGGCGGAACTCCCGTTGGACCGCCCCTTGGACGGTCCAACGGCATACCTTGCTGGCTGGGTGACGCTTGTGGTCATCTCCCGCAGTCCGGGGGGCAGCTCACGTCGGGCTTCGCGCATCGGGACAGTCCTTACTAGGGGTCGGCGGACGGGAAGTGCCATGGGCGGTCGGCTCCGCCTTCTGGTCACTTGCTGAGCAGTGCGATGACGGGCGGTAGCGACCGGTCAGCGCGCTAGGAGACGCGCTCGGGCGTACGGTCGAGTTCGGCCTGCAGGCGGCGCGTGATCTCGGTGAGGCGGTCTTTGCCGACGGGGTGGCCCTGGGCTCGGATCGCCGCTTCGACGTGGCGACGGGAGATACGTCCTTGGCGGCCCAGAGGCGCGGCGCGGCCGAGAGCCAGGAGCGTTTCCGTGGAAACGCTGGGCTGCCGACCCTTGATCGGGCTGTGGGGCTGACGCGCATCCGCCACTTCGGCCGGAGGGTCCGCCACGTCCGCGATGTCCTGCGCCACAACTTCGGGCCGTGCTTGTGCCGCGCCCTTCGAGGCATCGGCCGTGTCGCTGTCCGGAGAGGACCGCAGCAAGTCCTCGACGTGAGTGTGGCGCTGAGCGCTGACCGGTTCAGTCGAGTGCCGACCAGTGGGGTGCCGGCGTATGACGAGATCCAGGTGGACGGCTCCGGCGAGCGCGAGCGGGGCGATGGCCGACAGGGCGCCGACGGTGACGTCGTCCAGGTGGAGCCCGGCGGCGTCGCTCTCCTGGTTGAGACGGACTGCGTGCAGGGCGTTCGCCCAGATGCTCGTGATGGTGGCGATGCCGACGAGGGCCCAGACGTAGAGGCGAGATCGCCAGGGGGCGGCTCGCAGGATGAGCAGGGCCGCGACGCCGATGGCGATGAACCCGTCGATCACGAGCGGGAAGGCGTACGTCAGCACTCCGCGGATGTGGATGGCCACTGCCATCTGCCGCAGGGCGTCGTACGAGAGGGCGAAGCCGATCGTGCCGACCAGAGCGACCCCCAGGCGGATCGCGGCGGTCATCATCGGTACTGGGGTCGCGGTGGTGCGTACGGGCAAGCGGGTGCTCCAAGCGGGGAGGGATGGTGGGCAAAGAGGTGGCGGACCCGTCGCACCCGTCGCACGGCTGGTCAGAGCAGGTACGGGTGATCGTCGTGGTACGAGACGACTCGTCGCAGCGACGACACCCGTCACGGGGTTGACCTGCGATGCGACGGGTGCGACGAGTCTTTATGGGTGCGGGTCCGGGCCTGTCTGGTTGCTCTCGTCACCGCTCTCGGAGGTGGACTCCTCCGGGCAGTACCGCGCCCAGGCGTCGGTGAAGCGGAGGCGCGCGAAGCCCTTGGCCTGCCTGCCGCCCTCGAAGCGGAGGGTGGCGGCCTTGATATCGAAGTCCTTCAAGAGGAGCCCAAGGTGGCGTGGGCTGAGGCCGGCGGTGCCGTACTCGGCCCACGGAGCCTCCGGGTCCTTGAGTAGCTCCTCCAGCAGGTCCCGGGTGCGCATGATGTCCGGGTCGCCGCAGCGGGCGAAGGCGCGCCGGATGTCCTGCAGCAGGCGGGTCTTGAGGTTGGACTCGTCGTCCTTGTCCGCCTCGGCGGCGCACATGGCCGTGCAGGCTGCGCGCGCGTCCTCGGGCCAGGTGCCGCCAGCCAGCTCCGCGACGATCACGAGCGGTTCCCAGGTGTCCGCCGCGCGGTCCTGCACCGGCATCCGCGGTACCAGGTCCTCGGCGGTGTCCATGAGCGGACGGATCCAGGCCGCCAGGCGGTCCCGCAGAGCGTGTAGGGCGGGGATGTCGCGGCGGGAGCGGAACTGATCGACGCGCTCGCCGTCCTTGCGGCGTTGCATGCGGATCACCACCGCCCGGTCCATGACCGTGTCCGGCAGGGCGCCGATGCCGGCAAGCGCGGCCATGGCGAAGGTGGGGAACTTCCGCGTCTTGTGCTCGGGACCGGAGATCCGCAGGGCGGGCCGGTTGCGCTGATGGCCGGCGTTGAGCAAGCCGCGCAGTTCCTCGTTCTTCTCTGCGGCCTTGATGCTGCCGAAGATGGTGTCGGCCTCGTCCACCAGCAGAGTGGGCGGGTCGTCACCGATGGCACGGAAGACGACAGCCGGGCTGGTGTTCACGGTGATCAGCGGGTCGTGCGCCGTCTCCGTGATCACGTCCAGCAGGCGGGACTTGCCGCACCGCTTCGCCGGCCCGACCACTGCCAGGCGCGGAGCGTGTTGCAGTGCGGGCTGGATGTGCGTGGCCGCCACCCACAGCGTGACGGCGGTCAGGGCCTCGCCACTGGGCAGGATCACGTACCGGGCGATCGCTGCGCGCAGCTCGTCCAGCAGGCCGGCGCCTTCGTTGGAGCTATCCGCCCGATCACGCTCGCTGGATGAGGGATCGGACGCCGGGCCCTGGCCGGGGATGGCCACGGGTGGCCAAGACGGGGTGACGGCGGGTGCGGTGGGGGCTGGAGAGGTCGTAGATTCGTCCACAGGCGTTCCTCCCTGGTGAGTTCGGACGGGCAAGGTCCGGACTCACCGAGACAGATCGTTGTTTTCTGGCAAGGGGCGATGTGGGAAGGGGCCGCGCGGCTCCCGGCGGTGGCTCGTCGGGAGCCGTTTCGCTTTCCCGTGGGGTGGTCTCAGACGGCGAGGTCGTACGCGGCCTGGGCGTTCAGCCAGGCGTCCACCTCGGTCCAGCGGTAGCGCAGGTGGCGGCCGACCTTGTGCACGTTCGGGCCGATGCCCCGGTACTTCCACTGGTAGAGCGTCTTGACCGGCACCCCGAGGTACTCGGCGACTTCCGCCGGGGTGGCCAGGGGGCCGCGCCGGTCGGCGTCGGCGGCGGCGTGGGCGGGACGGGGGGAAAGGCTCGGCATAGGGCTCCTTTTTCGGTTTCGGACAACTGCGTGGACAACACAGCCACACCCGAGGCGGAGAAGTCCAGAGTTGGTTCTAGAAGGCTCCAGAAGTTCCCGTTGGTGAGCACGGGAGGCAATACCGTAGATGTGAATCGGCGGTTGACCAAAAAGTCGGCGCCAAGGTGGCGGGCGGTTCGTAAGTCCAGGTGGCGGCGCATCGTCCAGGGGTGCAGTCAGCTACACTGCGCTTGCTTTCCCGAGGGGGAGTCAGCAGTGCAGCCTTCCTGCCGCCGTGTGTCAGGCATTAGTCGGTGCGATTGCTGATTCGGCGGGACGCGACTTCTGTAGGGTTTAAGAACCAACTATTGCCAAAAAGGTCGGTCGCACGTTAAAGCTACGTGTTATGGCAACTCGACCCATAGAAATCGGCCCTGCCAGCCTCCACACCGCCCAGGCGATAGAGCGCGCGCGCCTCAACCGCGCCCTCACTCAGCAGCAACTCGCAGCTGGCTGCGCCGCTCTGGGGCGCGCGATGACCAACACCGCGCTCAGCCGTACGGAACGCGCGCGCCGCCGTTGCGACGTCGACGACCTCGTCATGATCGCTGCCGTGCTCGGAGTCCCTCCGGCGACCCTGCTGCTCCCGTTCGCTTCTTCATCCGGTACCGACCGGGAGGGGCGCTAGTTGGCACGCGTCTGGATCGAGGACCGCATCGGTCACGCGGCCTATATGCGTGCGGTGACCGAAGCCAAGAGAGTGGGGCGCACGCCACCTGGGCGCTACCGGGTTCGCTGGTATGGCCCCGACGGCAAGCCGAAGATGAAGACCTTGGCCCGCAAGGTCGATGCCGACGCCGAGCGATTGAAGGTGGAATCACGTCTCAATGACGGTTCCTACCGCGACCCGGCCGCCGCGCGCGCCAAGTTCGCTGAGGTCGCGGACTCCTGGCTCGCCGCCCAGATTCACCTGAAGCGTTCCACGCGCAACCGGTACCGGGGTGTTCTGGACGTCCATGTGATCCCCAGGTGGGGCACCACGTCCCTCGACCGCATCCATTTCGAGGACATTGCCGAGTGGCTGGCCGACATGCTGTCCGGCCAGGCGACGGGAGGCCGGAAGCTCAGCCCGCGATCGGTCCGCAAGGCGTATGTGGTGCTGAGCCGTGTCCTCGGTTACGCGGTCAAGGCCCGCCGCCTAGCCGTCAATCCCGCCCTCGGGGTGCCCCTGCCGAAGCCGGCTCCGACCGACCACGTGTACCTCGACGACATGCAGGTCGAGGCACTCGCGAACGCGGCAGGTGCCTACCGGGTGTTCATCCAACTCTTGGCCTACACCGGTCTGCGGTGGGGCGAAGCGTCGGCGTTGAAGGTGGGCCGTGTGGACTTGGCCGCCTGCAGGGCCCACATCGTCGAGGCGTACGTCGAGGACAACGGCAAGCTCTACTTCGACACCCCCAAGAACCACGAGCGCCGATCCGTGCCGATCCCGCGCTTCCTTGCCGAGGAGCTGAAGCCCCACGTCGAGAGACGGGGCGATGAGGAGTTGCTCTTCACGGCCCCCCAGGGCGGCCCCCTGCGGGCGCGCAACTTCCGTCAGCGGTTCTTCGCGCCTGCGGTCACTCGGGCGGGGCTGGGGCATCTCAAGGTCACCCCGCACAAGCTGCGCCACACGGCGGCCTCGCTCGCCATCGCCAGCGGTGCGGACGTCAACGTCGTACAGACGATGCTGGGCCACAAGTCCGCGACGCTGACCCTGGACACCTACGGGCACCTCTTTCCCGACCGCCTGGACGAGGTCTCGAAGAAGATGCACAAGCGCCGCTCCAAGCAACTGGCCAAGGCGAAGGCCAAGCTGGAGAAAGCGGAGCGGAAGGCCCGTGAGGCCGCCGAGACCGTGGCCGCCCTGGAGGTAGACGCCGCGTGATGTGTGCCTAACCCGTGCCGGGGCGCCGTAACCGAGGGGGCACCCCACCGCGCTGATGCGGTGGGGTGCCCCCTTGCGTCCTCCTCGGATCAGGTCAGTCGCGGCCGACGGCTTTCCTCCCAGAACCGGTCCATCGCAGCAGCGGCCGCATCCCCAGCCAACCGCTCAGTCCTCTCAGGTACCTCGCGCTCGTCGAGGACGAAGAGCCTCCCGCCGACGAGGTGCGTGGTTGTCTTCCAGGCGAGACGCTGTCCCGCCTCCCTGGCGGCACGCCGGACATCCTTGAGCTCGCCCATCTCCGCAAGATCGTCTGCGCCGAGGATCAGCTGCCCGTAGTAGCCCTCGAACTCCGGCTTCAGCGCGGCCCGCATCAGCGACTCAAGCCGGTCGACCAGCTTCTCGTACCGTCGCCGGGCCAGCTCATCCTTCGAGGGCATCTCGCACAGCTCCCCACCTCTGCCCGCAGCCGCATGTGTGCCATATGTGTGCTGCGAGTACGAAGGCCCTCCCGTCCGTCGGACGGAAGGGCCTCTGACCAGGCGTTTTTCTGTGCCCCCGGCAGGATTCGAACCTGCGACACCCGCTTTAGGAGAGCGGTGCTCTATCCCCTGAGCTACGAAGGCCGGTGGTGGTGTGGTTCTGCCACCGCCGACAGTGTAGCGGGTGGGGTGGAGGGTGTCGGGTGGTCAGGTCAGGGGGATCGGGCGGAAGCGGCCCGCGACTCGTAGGTCCGCCTCGATGTGGCTCGCCGTCTCTGCCAGGAGCGGCAGGATGTCCGTCACGCAGGCCGCTGCGGTGCGGCGGGCGGCGTGCATCGCGACGTTCACCGCGGCCACCACGCGGCCCGTGCGGTCGCGTACCGGGACCGCGATGGAGCGCAGGCCGGCCTCCAGTTCCTCGTCGACCAGGGCGTAGCCCTGCGAGTGGGCCTCCGGGAGGGAGAGCAGGACGCGGCCCAGTGCGGTCGCGTGGGCCGGGAGGCGGGTGCCGACGCTGATGCGGGCGCTCATCACGCGGCTGGTGGAAGCCCGGGCCGTGTACTGGATCTCCTCGCCCGAGTCGGACAGGACGGCCAGCGAGGCCGACTCGTGGACGCGGTCGGCGAGGGCGGTCAGGTGGGGCTGGGCGATCTGGGGGAGGGAGGTGCGGGAGAGGGGCGGGAAGCCGAGGGAGAGGACTCGGGGGGTGAGGGTGAAGGTCCGGTCGGGGGTGGCCGCCACCAGGCCCGCGTGCTCGTGGGTGATCAGGGCCCGGCGTGCCGTTGCCCGGGCGAGGCCCGTCGCCTTCGCGACGTCCGTGAGGGTCAGTGCCGGGCGGTCCTCGCCGAAGGCGGTCAGTACCGTCAGGCCGCGGGCCAGGGATTCGACGAACTCCCGGCCCAGTTCGTGTTTCGACGCGGTCGTCCAGGTGGCCAGGCCGCAGCGGGGGGTTCCCGGCTCCGGTGGTGGGGCGGTGCGCAGGTCGTCCTCCATCGACCGCACCGTTGAGCGGAGGCGGGGGAGGAGGGCCGTTCGCAGGTCCTCGGCCGTGTGGCGGTTGGTGTGGCTCACCACGCTCGCCACGCACGCCACCCGGCCGGTGCCGGGGTCCCGTACGGGGGCCGAGACCGCGACCAGACCCGGTTCGATCAGCTGGTCGTCGAGGGAGTAGCCGTCGGTCGCCGCGGCGGCCGTGCGGTCTTCGAAGTCCTCGTCCCGGGCCTGGGTGGTGTGGTCGCGTGGGGGTACGGCGGTGAAGGTGCGGTCCTCGGGGTCCGCCGCCCGGCGGTCGTGCCAGTGGCGCCAGTCGGCCGGTGTCCACTCCGTGGCGAACAGCGGGCCCGGCGCGGTGCGTTCGGCGGGGAGGAGGTCGCCGATGCGGAAGCTCAGGGACATGGCGCGTCGGCGGGTGGCCTGGTGGATGAAACGGATGCCGTCGCGGTCGCCGACCGCCAGGGAGACCGACTCGTCCAGATCGTCGGCCAGGGCGTCGGCACGGGAGGCGAGGAGGGCGGGGAGGCGGAGGGCGGCGAGGTAGGCGTTGCCCAGTTCCGTCAGGCGTGGGGCGAGGGTCACGTCGCGGCCGTCCAGGCGGACGTAGCCCATGCGGGCGAGGGTCGCTGTGATGCGGTCGATCGTGGAGCGGGCCAGTCCGGTGGCCTTCTCCAGGCCGCTGAGGCTGAGGGTGCCGCCGTCCGCCTCGGTCAGCCGCCGCAGTACGGCGATTCCGCGCAGTAGCGGGGTCACGGCCTCGGCCGGTGCCACGGGTTCGCTACGTGTCACCGTTTCGGCCGGTGCCACTGCTTCGGCCGGTGAGACCGCCTTCCGTGTACCGGGGGTGTGGGGCGTACCGGTGCCCGGTGTGGCGGCGGCCCCTGCGTGGGCGGCGTCGTTCGTGGGGTTGGCGGGCATCGGCTCTCCGGTACGGCGGTCGCGGCAGGCCTACCGTAATCCCGGGCGAGCAGGAGGGCGGACGGCCGGTCGGGCGGTGCGGCGGTCCCGTCGGCTGCCGGTCCGGTCGTCATGCGGTCACCTGCGGGTGACCCGTACCTGGTGGTCCCCCTTCAGGTCCGCGCCCGACACCGCGATCGTGATGCCCCGGCGCGGGTCCTTGAAGGTCTCGCCGGGTGTGAAGGCGGCGTCCGAGAGCTCGGCGTGGATGTTCGGGCTGCGGGTGCAGCCGCCGCTGTCCCGGCGGGAGTCGAACACGGTCACCGGGCCCATTCCCGTGTCCACGTCCGCGTCGATCCGGTAGACCAGCACGCCCGGCCGGCACACCACCTCGTCGTTGCCCTCGCGCGTGCGCAGTTCGACCGCGTAGCCGGACGTGCCGTCCAGGGGGACGACCACCAGTTTGTCGCCGCCCTTGCGGGCCAGCGGTGTCAGTGTGTACTCCGTCGTCCCGGGCGCCGACGCGCAGTGCACCTGGGAGTGGTCCAGCCAGCCCAGCTTCCACTTGTGCCAGCCGATGAGGTCGTTGTTGGCGCCCCAGTCCTCGCTCATGATGTCCCAGTGGCCGACGGCCCCTCCGCCCTCCTGGGTGTAGAGGTCCGGCAGTCCGAAGACGTGGCCGTTCTCGTGGGGGAGGACGCGGTAGCCGGTCTCGTCGTAGGAGCCGGAGCCGTCGTCCTGGCGGGAGTAGACGAAGGACGCGTTGGCCACCGGGACGCCGTCGGCGACCGGGGCCTCGGTGTTGCCGGCGAAGGTGACGGACAGGACCGTGTCCAGGGCGGAGGGGCCCGCGTTCGGTGTGACCAGCACGTTCATGAGGTCGTACGACCGGAAGTCCACCTTCGCGTCGGCCGCCGCCACCAGGTCCTGGACCAGGCTCCGGTAGCCGGGGTCGAAGGGGGCGCCGCGCTCTATGCCGTACTCGGCGAACGGCTTCGGCATGCGCAGCCAGTCGGGGATCGGGATTTCGGGACGGTAGTCGAGGCGGCCGTAGGAGCTGGTGCGGAACCACTCCTCGGTCTTCGGGAAGAACTCGGCGTAACGGTCGAGCGCCTTGCCCTCGCCGGGCGCGTCCGAGAAGTCGATCATCAGGGTCAGGGCGCGGACGGTGCCGGTGGAGCGGGCGTAGCCGGCGGAGGTCGGGACGCCCTCGGACATCTGGATCTCGGGGCCGCCGCTGATCAGGCAGGGGCCGTGTGCGGAGGAGCGGGAGAGGGCGGCCGGGCCGGGGCCCGACGCCGTGGTGCTGGGCGTGAGCCGGCCGGTGCCCGCCGAGGTGCTGACCGCGAAGGTCACGACGGTGACGGTCGCGATCGCGGCCAGCCGGCGCGGGCGTATGCGGCGGCTCGGCGGCTGCGCCTGCGACTGCGGCTGCATGCAGACCTCCCGGACCACGGCAGCCACCGGACACCGGCTGCACCCTTGCGATCACCCTGTGCCGAGGGGTGGGCGGACGCGCGCTGGAAAGGCCGATCGTGGGTTTCCCGCCGGTAGCCGCCGACCGGGGGACGACGCGGACGGGCATGAGGGGAGCGGATGTGATGCAGGTCACGGTGAATGTCTGCGGATGCGGGAAATAACCGGGGATCGTTTCCCCGTTTAGCCCTGTGTCCGAGCGAAGCGGGGACTTCCTCCCCGGATCGCCAACCCAGTCGTCCGAGGAGTACGCCGTGCAGACCGCGCCCCCCGAACAGCACAAGGCGGCCCGGCCCCGCGCCGACGCCCTGCGCAATCGGGAGCGGATCGTCGCCGCCGCCCGGGAGATGTTCGTCGAGCACGGCCCCGATGTGCCGCTCGACGACGTCGCCCGCCGGGCCGGCGTCGGCAACGCCACGGTGTACCGCAACTTCCCCGACCGCGACGCCCTCGTCCGCGAGGTCGTCTGCTCGGTCATGGGCCGTACGGCGCGGGCGGCCGAGCTCGCTCTCGCGGAGACCGGCGACGCCTTCGAGGCGCTGGAGCGCTTCGTGCACGTCTCCGCCGACGAGCGGATCAGTGCCCTGTGCCCCATGGTCTCCAGCACGTTCGACCAGCACCACCCCGACCTCGAAGCAGCGCGCGAACGGGTCGAGCGGCTCGTCGCCGAGGTCATGGACCGGGCGAAGGCGGCCGGTCAGCTCCGTACCGACGTGGGCGTGAGCGATCTGATGATCGCCGCGGCCCAGCTGAGCCGGCCTCCGGCCGGTACGGGGTGCCTGAGCGCCGACCGGTTCGTCCACCGCCATCTGCAGCTGTTCCTGGACGGGCTGCGGGCTCCCGCCCGCTCGACCCTGCCGGGTGCGGCCGTGACCCTGGAGGACCTGCGCCGGCCCTGCGACCAGTAGTTCTGTGACCAGCAGCTCCGTGATCAGGAGTTCCGTGATCAGTAGTGACCAGCAGCTCCGTGACCAGTAGTGACCAGTAGTGACCAGTAGTGACCAGTAGTTCCGTGATCAGTAGTGGCCAGTAGTTCTGTGATCCGTAGTGACCCAGTAGTTCTGTGACCCCGACCCTCCGACACGACGCCTGACCGTCTGAACAGCGGACGGCGGCTCCGGTGGCCCATGGCCCGGTGGCCGTCGCCCGTAGGCGAGTCGTCCCTTTACTCACCTTTTTCCGTCACGAAGTCCCGAAGTGGGTACCCCCATGTCTGAAGCAGCCGTCAAGGCTCCCGGCGCTGCCGGCGCCCCCGGCGTCCCTGACGCCGGACGCTGGAAAGCGCTCGTCTTCATCGCGCTCGCCCAGCTGATGGTCGTCCTCGACGCCACCATCGTGAACATCGCCCTGCCCTCCGCCCAGCAGGACCTCGGCATCTCCGACGGCAACCGGCAGTGGGTCGTCACGGCCTACGCCCTCGCCTTCGGCGGTCTGCTGCTGTTCGGTGGCCGGATAGCCGACCTGTGGGGCCGCAAGCGCACCTTCGTCGTGGGCCTGGCAGGCTTCGCCGTCGCCTCGGCGCTCGGCGGCGCGGCCACCAACGAGGCGATGATGTTCGGCTCCCGCGCCCTCCAGGGCGTCTTCGGCGCGCTGCTCGCGCCCGCCGCGCTCTCCCTGCTCGCCGTGATGTTCACGGACGCCAAGGAGCGCGCCAAGGCCTTCGGCATCTACGGGGCGATCGCCGGTGGCGGCGGCGCCGTGGGTCTGATCCTCGGCGGTTTCCTCACCGAGTACCTGAACTGGCGCTGGACGTTCTTCGTCAACATCCCGTTCGCGGTCGTCGCCGCGGCCGGCGCGTACCTCGTCATCCGTGAGCCGCAGGGCGGCCGCAACCGCTCGCCGCTCGACATCCCCGGCGTCATCCTGTCCACCCTCGGCCTCGTCGCCCTCGTCTACGGCTTCACCCGCGCCGAGTCGGAGGGCTGGAGCGACGCGGTGACGGTCGGCATGTTCGTCGGTTCCGCCGTGCTGCTCCTCGCCTTCGTGCTCGTCGAGTCGAAGGTCAAGGCCCCGCTGCTGCCGCTGCGCGTGATCACGGAGCGCAACCGGGGCGGGATCTACCTCTCGCTGGGCCTGGCGATCATCGCGATGTTCGGCCTGTTCCTCTTCCTGACCTACTACCTGCAGATCGTGAAGGGCTACTCGCCGGTGAAGACCGGCTTCGCCTTCCTGCCGATGATCGCGGGCATGATCACGGGCTCCACGCAGATCGGCACCCGTCTGATGACCCGGGTCGCGCCCCGGCTGCTGATGGGCCCCGGCTTCCTGGTCGCCGCCCTCGGCATGCTGCTGCTGACCCAGCTGGCCATCGACACCTCCTACACCACCGTGCTGCTGCCCGGCATGCTCCTGCTCGGCCTCGGCATGGGTACGGCGTTCATGCCGGCCATGTCCCTGGCCACCATGGGCGTGGAGCCCCGGGACTCCGGTGTCGCCTCCGCGATGGTCAACACCTCGCAGCAGGTGGGCGGCGCGATCGGTACGGCGCTGCTGAACACCATCGCCGCCTCGGCCACCACGTCCTACGTCGCCGACCACATCGGCGGCGCGGCCTCCCGCTCCCAGCAGCAGCTGGTCCATCTGGAGGGTCAGGTGGAGGGCTACGCCAGCGCCATCTGGTTCGCCGTCGGCATCCTGGTCGCGGCGGCCGTGATCGCCCTGACCTTCGTCAACGCGGGCCGTCCGGGCGGCACCGCCGTCACGGGTGCGGGTTCCGGTTCGGGTGACGCGGCCGAGGACGAGCTGCCGGTGCCGGTCATCGCCCACTGACGACGACACCGGACGCTTTCACCCTCTCGGGTTCTGCCTTCTCGGGTTTCTCTGTGCCACCCGTGCTCGGGGGGAGGGGACGCCCCTCGCGCACGGCTCCCACGGACCTGCCCCGGCTGCCCCGGCCGCGTGCTCAGCGCAACCAGGGCAGGTCCGCACCCGCTTCGCTCGGCTGGAGTCCCTCGGCGACGATCCGCATGATCTCGCCGAGGGACTCCTGCTGTTCGGGGCTGAGCCGGTCGAAGACGGCCTGGCGTACGGCGTTCACATGGCCCGGCGCGGTCCGGCGCAGCACCTCGTACCCCTCGTCCGTGAGGATGGCGAACTGACCCCGCTTGTCGGAGGGGCAGTCCTCCCGGCGTACCCAGCCGTTCTTCTCCAGGCGGGCGACCGCGTGCGAGAGCCGGGAACGCGTGATCTTCGCGTACCGGGCCAGCTCGGTCATCCGCAGCCTTCGCCGCGGTGACTCGGCGAGTTTGACCAGCAGGCCGTAGTAGACGTGCGGCATGCCCGCGTCGCGCTGGAGCTGCCGGTCGAGGTGGTCCTCGAGGAGGGTGGCGGCCACGATGTAGGAGCGCCAGACGCGCTGTTCCTCCGCGGTGAGCCAGCGGGGCTCGTCGTCGGGGGCCGGGATGGGTGCCGTATTCATGTATCCATCGTACGGAACCATTTCTTGAACTTTAAACAAAGCGGGCGTAGATTCGCGGAAGGGGGATGTTGAGAGTTCAAGTACTGGGAGTCGTGCTCATGTCCGCAGTCACTCGGGGGCGCATGCCCGCCCTCTACCTCAGCCACGGTGCCCCGCCGCTCGCCGACGACCCCGTCTGGCCCGGCGAACTCGCCGCGTGGGCCGCCGCCCTCCCGCGCCCCAAGGCCGTCCTCGTCGTCTCCGCCCACTGGGAGGAGGCCCCGCTCGCCCTCGGCGCCACCCGGACCGTCCCCCTGGTCCACGACTTCTGGGGCTTCCCGGAGCACTACTACCAGGTGCGCTACGAGGCCCCCGGCGCCCCCGCGCTCGCCGAGTCCGTACGCAAGCTGCTGCGCGCCCCCGGTATGCCCGTGCAGGACGTCCCCGACCGCGGACTCGACCACGGCGCGTACGTGCCGCTCGTCGAGATGTACCCCGGTGCCGACATACCGGTCCTCCAGGTCTCCATGCCGACCCTCGACCCGGCACGGCTCATGGAGATCGGCCGCAGGCTCGCGCCGCTGCGTGACGAGGGCGTGCTGATCATCGGCTCCGGCTTCTTCACCCACAACCTCGCCGCGCTGCGCCAGGCCGGCGTCCCCTCCTGGTCCGCGGAGTTCGACGACTGGGGGCGGCGCGCGCTGGAGGCCGGTGACGTGGACGGGCTGCTCGACTTCGCCCGCAAGTCCCCGGCGGGCCTGCTCGCCCACCCGCGCACGGAGCACTTCGCCCCGCTGTTCGTGACGATGGGGGCGGCGGACGCGGCCGGCGAGCTGGACCTGCGCAAGTCCGTGATCGACGGGTTCTGGATGGGGCTGGCCAAGCGGTCGGTGCAGTTCGGCTGACCGCCGGGGCGAGGCGGCGCGGGGGCTGTCGGGGCGAGACGCGCGGGGGACAGGGCGACAGGGCGACAGGGCGACAGGGCTACCGGGGCGGAACGCGCGCGAGCCGCCGGAGGGGAATGCGCGAGGGCCTGGTTGCGCTGTCCGGACAGCGCGACCAGGCCCTCTGGGTACGCCGTCCGGACGGCGTACCCAGAGCGGCTTCTCGTACCAGGCCACGTCCCGGTACCGGCCGAACTTGCGGCCCACCTCGCGGTATGTGCCGTGCCGACGTACCGGAAGCCGAAGCGCTCGCGCAGGCGGGTGGAGGCATCGTCCGGCTGGGTGATGCCCCCGCGTACGCGCGGTGCGGGTCCTCGGCCGCCAGGGCCTCGAAGAGGGCCGTGCGGAGCGGCGTGCCGACGCCCCGGCCGCCGGCGTGCGGGGCGACGGGTGTCGTGGACGGTGGTCTCCGCCGAGTTCCCGTACACGGGCTTCGCGCGACGAGGGCTGGATGTGGCGTAGCCCAGAATCTCCTGCGAGTCCGCGTCCGCGGCAACCCTCAGCCGGTGCGGGCCGTCTTCAGGGTGGGAGGGCAGTCAAGGGCGGCGCTCCTCCGGGGTGAAGGGCACGGTGTCGAACGTGATGGGCGTCTCACGTACGTAGTGGTTGCAGAGGTCGGTGAGGGCCTTGAGGTCGCCCTCGATTCCCGGTCTGACCTGGACCTCTGCGCGTGCCGACGGCATCGCTCCCCCTCGTGTGGCGGCACAGGGTACTGCATGATCAGAAAAATCGGGGGGCGGGTTGGGAATTCTGTCCGGATTCCAGTCGTTGTTTCCATCGGATGCAGGGCACCCGAGGAGAGTCCCGAGAGGGACCGGACACGACGAGATCCGAGACCGGAGACGACCCACACATGGTGCCGAGCACCCGCAGGACCACCCGGACCACCCGCTGAACCACCATCGCAAGGGAGCACGCATGGCAACCCGTGCCGTCGCCCGTCGTAAGTCCGCCACCGGCGGGACCTCCGACGCGGCAACCAGCGTCCGCGCAGCCGGCGGCGAGCTCGCCGACCGCGATCTGGTCGGCATGTACCTCGACGAGATCGCACGGACCCCGCTGCTCGACGCCGCCAAGGAGGTCGAGCTGTCCCAGACCATCGAGGCGGGTGTGTTCGCGCGGCAGGTACTCGAAGGCTACGAGGAGACCGGGGCGGACGCCACCCGGGAGGAGCTCCAGGCCCTGATCGAGGAGAGCGAGCGGGCGAAGGACGTCTTCATCCGTTCCAACCTCCGTCTGGTCGTCGCGGTCGCCCGTCGCTACCCCCGCAGCGGTCTGCCGCTCCTCGACCTGATCCAGGAGGGCAACGCCGGCCTGGTCCGCGCGGTCGAGAAGTTCGACTACCGCAAGGGCTTCAAGTTCTCGACGTACGCCACGTGGTGGATCCGTCAGGCCATCACCCGCTCCATCGCCGACCAGTCGCGCACCATCCGGCTGCCCGTCCACCTGGTGGAGGAGCTGGGCCGGATCCGGCGTGTGCAGCGTGAGTTCAACCGCGAGCACGGCCGTGAGCCGGAGCCCGCCGAGATCGCCGCCGAGCTCGGTTCCACGCCGGAGCGTGTCACCGACGTACTCGACTGGGCCCGCGACCCCGTCTCGCTGAACATGTCGGTGGACGACGAGGGCGAGACCCAGTTCGGCGACCTGCTGGAGGACACGTCCGCCGTGTCGCCCGAGCAGTCGGTGATGACGCTGCTGCGCAGCGAGGAGCTCGACGACCTCATCGGCCGCCTCGACCCGCGCACGGCCTCCATCATCAAGATGCGGTACGGCATCGACGACGGCCGCGAGCGTACGCTGACCGAGGTCGGCAAGGAGCACGGCCTCACGCGTGAGCGCATCCGGCAGATCGAGAAGCACGCGCTGCTGGAGCTGAAGAAGCTGGCCCGTGACACCGGTTTCGAGGCGGCGGCGTAAAGCGGTCGTGAGGTGGCAGGCGGAATGCGGCATGCGGCAGGGTCATCGGAACCTGCGGCGGGACGCGGAGACGCGGAGGCGCGATGTGTGGAGGCGTGATGCGCGGAGCGTGAAGCTCCCCGTGGGGCGTACGCCGGTGACCGAACCCCGCGCAAACATGGCTGTGTAACGCTGCTTCAACCGGCCGTGGCCGGGAACAAGAACTCCGGGTCCACCGGTCCCCAGCCGTCCGGGCCCGGGACCACCGGTCCCGAACGTGCTTGTCCGCCCCTTTGGACCACGTCCCGACGCACTCCCCCCGGCGCCGGGACCTCCCCGAGCCGGGCT
This sequence comes from Streptomyces sp. NPDC037271, assembly GCF_055603605.1. Lineage (NCBI taxonomy): Bacteria > Bacillati > Actinomycetota > Actinomycetes > Kitasatosporales > Streptomycetaceae > Streptomyces > Streptomyces sp. NPDC037271. The sequence continues at coordinate 221,541 of NZ_JBVJVN010000008.1, read as the reverse complement.
CGGCGCCTCTCCCCCCGGGGCGCCGGGCCCGGCTCCCTTCTGTCGGGAAAGCGCGGGCCGGCCGCGGGCCGGAGCAGACGCGGGAGGCGGGAGGCGGGGCACCCCGAACCTGAACCCCGGGGTGACCCGCCGAATGGCAGATTCTGCCACAGCGGCATAATCTGCCGAAGTGAGCAGCACCATCCCCGCATGTCCCGCCCCCGGCCCGGGGCCGGTCTCCCTGACCGAACGGCGCAAGGCCGAGACCCGGATGGAGATCGCCCGTGCGGCGGCCCGCCTCTTCGCCGGCCAGGGCCTGAGGGCCACCCGGGCCGAGGACATCGCCAGGGCCGCCGGCGTCGCCCCGCGCACCTTCTACCGCTACTTCGCGACGAAGGAGGAGGCCGTCGCCCCGCTCTACGCCCTGGGTGCCGAGCGCTGGGCGCAGGCGGTGCGCGATGCCCCGGCCGGGCTGTCCCCGGCCGAGGCCCTGGAACACGCCGTGCGGCACACGCTGACACCGGGCGCCGGGGTCTCGGCGCTGTCCTGGGAATGGGCCCGCACCCTCGTCCGCCTGGCCGAGAGCAGTCCGGCGCTGCGCAAGGTGTGGGCGGAGGTCTGCCAGGCGACGGAACGGGGGCTCGCGGAGGTGCTGGCCACGCGGATCGCCCGAGGGGACGACAACGTTGCCGCGCGACTGCGGGCATCGCCCGAACTGCACTTCGGGGCCGCTGCGGCGGGGGCGGCGTTGCGGGTGGCGGTGGAGCGCTGGGCGGTCTCCTCCGATGCGGCGCCGAGTCCCGTGGAGTTGGCGCTGCGGAATCTCGCGGTGCTCCGGGGGATCGCGTGGGAGTGCTGTCCCACACGGTAGGGGGAGTGCGGGCGGCACGCGGTGGGGCAGGGCAGAGGCACGGCAGGGGCACGGCAGAGCAGCAGGGGCCGTGGGCGTGGCGGGACGGCGCGGGGTGAGGCAGAGGCGGGGTGGCGCGGGGCGGGACGGCGGCGGGGTGCGCGGCGGTGGTGCCGGTTGGTGGTATCGGTGGGTGGTGCCGGTGGGTGGTACCGGTGGTGCCGGTGGGTGGTACCGGTGGTGCCGGTGGGTGGTGCCGGTGGGTGGTACCGGTGGTGCCGGTGGGTGGTGCCGGTGGGTGGTACCGGTGGTGCCGGTGGGTGGTGCCGGTGGTGCCGTTCCCCCTCCGTCATCCGGTCCTTTCGTCCCCTGCCGCCCTCACCAGCCTCGCCCCCAACGCCCGTACGCACTCCACCAGTTCCGCCGGCTCCCGTACCCGGAAGTCCACCCCCAGCATCGCGAGCCGTACCGCCATCCACTCCACCGAGTCGGACACGGTCGCCCGCAGGACGCACGAGGCACCGCCGTCCGCCGCCTCCGGCGCCCCGAGCCACTGCGGGAGCCGTGCCGCGACGGCCTGGGGCGGCGCGTCGAAGGCGACCACGATCTCGTACGAGTCCCCGCGCCGCTGCATCGAGCGCCGCAGGTACTCCGCCGCGCTCCCGGTCGGCAACTCCCGCGGCGTGAACCGCGCACCGGTGGCCAGGGGTTCGCTGACCCGGTCGACGCGGAAGGTCCGCCAGTCGTCCCGGTCGAGGTCGTAGGCGACCAGGTACCAGCGGCGTCCCGTCGACACCAGCCGGTACGGCTCGGTCACGCGCCGCGACCCGGTGCCGTCCCCCGCGCGGTAGGCGAACCGCAGCCGTTCCCGTCCGGCCACCGTCGAGGCCATCACGGTCAGCGTCTCGGGCGCGATGCTCGGTCCGTCCCCGCTGGTCAGCGGTGTCGTCGCGGCCTGGAGTGTGGCGACGCGGTGGCGGAGGCGGCCCGGCAGCACCTGCTCCAGTTTGGCCAGCGCCCGCACCGACGCCTCGTCCACACCCTCCACCGCGTGACCGGCGCCGGCGCGCAGCCCCACCGCGATGGCCACCGCCTCCTCGTCGTCGAGGACGAGCGGCGGCATGGCCTTGCCGGCCACCAGCCGGTAGCCGCCGTCGGCTCCCATGGTCGCCTGCACCGGGTAGCCCAGCTCGCGCAGCCGGTCGATGTCCCGCCGGACCGTGCGGCGGGAGACCCCGAGCCGGTCGGCGAGCTCGCCGCCGGGCCATTCGCGGGGCGTCTGGAGCAGGGAGAGGAGCGTCAGCAGCCGGGCCGGAGTGTCCGTCGTCATGGATCCGAGGATGCCGCACATGTAGGACGTGATCCGTCCTACTGGGCCCATAGCTTCCTCCCATGACCTCAACGCACACCCCGGGGCCCGCGCCCGCCCAGCCCGTCGAGGGCGACCGGCGTCGCTGGTTCGCCCTCGCGATCGTGATGACCGCGGCCTTCATGGACCTCGTCGACGTCACCATCGTCAACATCGCGATCCCGTCGATCCGGCAGGACGAGGGCGCCTCCTTCAGCCAGATCCAGTGGATCACCGCCGGTTACGCGCTCGCCTTCGCCGCCGGTCTGATCACCGGCGGGCGGCTCGGCGACATCCACGGCCGCAAGCGGGTCTTCCTCATCGGCATAGGCGGCTTCACCGTCGCGTCCGCGCTGTGCGGCCTCGCCGTGAACCCGGAGATGCTCGTCGCCTCCCGCATCCTCCAGGGCGCCATGGCGGCGCTGATGGTGCCGCAGGTGCTGTCGATCGTGCACGCCACCTTCCCGGCGCACGAACGCGGCAAGGTGTTCGGACTGTTCGGCGCGATCGTCGGACTGGGGGCCGTCTCCGGTCCGCTGCTCGGCGCCCTGCTCACCGAGTGGAACCTGTTCGGGCTGGAGTGGCGGCCCATCTTCCTCATCAACCTGCCGGTCGGCATCGCGGGACTCGTCCTCGGCAGCCGCTTCATCACCGAGTCCAAGGCGCCGCGCGCCCTCAAGCTGGACCTGGTCGGGGTCGCCCTGGTCACCCTCGGTCTGCTCATGCTCGTCTACCCGCTGACCCGGGGCCGCGAGCTGGACTGGCCGCTGTGGGGGTACCTGTCGATGGCCGGCGCGTTCGTGGTCCTCGCGGTGCTGGTGGCGTACGAGAGGCGGAAGAGCGTGCGGGACGGCTCGCCGCTGGTCGAGCTGTCGCTGTTCAGGGTGAAGAGCTTCGCGGCGGGCATCGCCGTGCAGACCGTCTTCGGGGTGGCGCTGGGCATCTTCTTCCTGGTGTGGACGCTGTACATGCAGGACGGACTCGGCTGGACCCCGCTGCGGGCCGGGCTGACCGGCGTGCCGTTCTCGATCGCCGTCTCCGTGGCGGCCGGCGTGTCGGTGCAGAAGCTGGTCCCGCGCTTCGGACGCAAGGTGCTCCAGGCGGGCGCGCTGGTGATGGCGGCCGGAGTACTGCTCTACATCTGGGAGTCCGAGCGGTACGGACTCGGCATCACGTCCTGGCAGATGGCGCTGCCGCTCGTCGTGATGGGCCTCGGCATGGGGCTGATCGTCGCGCCGCTGACGGACGCCGTGCTGTCCCAGGTGCCGCGCGAGCACGCCGGGGCGGCGTCCGGACTCATCAACACCGTGCAGCAGATGGGCAACGCGCTGGGGCTCGGCCTGGTCTCCGTCGTCTTCTTCGGCACGATGGGCGACCATCCGGCCCCGTCCCGCATCGGCCCGGAGTACGCGGACGGCTTCCAGAACGCACTGGGCTGGGTGGCAGCCGTGCTGGCCGTCATCTTCCTGCTGATGTTCGCACTGCCCAAGCGGCCGGCGCAGCACGTGGAAGGCGCCCAGGAGGCCGACGGGGCGGAGGGGAAGGAGCCCGCGCTGGTCTGACCCGCCGCACTCCACTCCACTCCACCCTCTCCACTCCACCCTCTCGACTCCACCCTCTCCACTCCACTCCGCTCCGGGAGCGGGCAGACGGGCAGACAGACAGGCGGGGAGACGGGCAGACGGGCAGACAGGCAGGCGGGGAGTCGGGGCGGAGTACGGAGTGGGGAGGGGCGGGGCCGGTACTTCGGTGCCGGGCCCGCCCCTCTTCGCGTCCCGGCCCGGCAAGCCCGAGCCGTGATGCCCGTTCGTGTCTGAGTGAGTCCGACTGCTTCTGGTTTCTTGTTTACATTCCGGAAAACCGGGCGTAGTCTCCGCTTGAAACCACAGGTTCGGGCACAGGTCGGAGGCGAACGGGCATGTACGCACCGGAGCGGCAGCAGGAGATCCTCCGGCTCGCCCGGGACGGCGGCCGGGTGGACGTGATGTCGCTGGCGGAGGAGTTCCAGGTGACGGCGGAGACCATCCGCCGCGACCTCAAGGCGCTCGACCGAGCCGGTCTGCTCCGCCGGGTGCACGGTGGCGCGATCCCCGCCGACCGGCTCGGCTTCGAACCCGACCTCGCCGAGCGCGAGTCCACGGCGGCCGACGAGAAGGACCGGATCGCCAAGGCGGCCCTGGCGGAACTGCCGGCCGAGGGCACGATGATCCTCGACGCCGGTTCCACGGTGGCCCGCATGGCCGCCGCGCTCCCGCCGGAGTCCTCGCTGACCGTCGTCACCCACAGCCTGCCCATCGCGGCCCGCCTCGCCGACCACCCCGGCATCCAGCTCCACCTGGTCGGAGGGCGCGTGCGGCACCGTACACGCGCTGCCGTGGACGCCTGGGCGCTGCGCGCGTACGGCGAGATCCGCGCCGACGTGCTGCTGGTGGCGGCCAACGGCTTCTCCGTGGAGCACGGTCTGACCACCCCCGACCTCGCCGAGGCCGCCGTCAAGCGGGCCGCCGTCGCCGCCGCCCGACGCGTGGTGCTGCTCGCCGACTCCTCCAAGCACGGCCAGGAGCACTTCGCCCGCTTCGGCGCCCTGAGCGACGTGGACCTGCTGATCACCGACAGCGGGATGAGCCCCGAAGACGCCGCCGCCATCGAGCGCGCCGGCACGGAAGTAGTACGCGCATGATCCTCACCGTCACCCCCAACCCGTCCCTGGACCGGACCTACGAGGTTCCCTCCCTCGACCGAGGTGAGGTCGTCCGCGCCACGGGCGAGCGCGTGGACCCGGGCGGCAAGGGCGTGAACGTCTCGCGCGCGGTGACGGCGGCCGGCCGGCGCACCGTCGCCGTGCTGCCGCTCGGCGGCGCGCCGGGCGCACTCGTCGCCGACCTGCTCGACGCACAGGGCATCGAGGCCGCACCGGTGCCGATCGCCGGGGCCACCCGCTCCAACATCGCGCTCGCCGAGGCCGACGGCATCCTGACGAAGATCAACGCGCCGGGTCCCGAACTGTCGGCGGCCGAGCAGGAACTGCTCCTGGAGACCGTACGGCGCCAGTCGCCCGGCGCGGACTGGATCGCCTGCTGCGGCAGCCTGCCCCGCGGACTCGCCCCCTCCTGGTACGCGGCACTGGTCGCCCGGGCGCACGCGGCCGGTGTCCGCATCGCCCTGGACACCTCCGGACCGGCGCTGCTCCAGGCGCTGCGTGAGGGGCCCGACGTGGTCAAGCCGAACGCCGAGGAGCTCGCGGAGGCCGTCGGGCGTCCCCTGGCCACCGTCGGCGACGCCGTGAAGGCCGCCGAGGAACTGCGGGAACTGGGCGCCCGGTCCGTGCTCGCCAGCCTGGGTGCCGACGGGCAGCTGCTCGTGGCCGACGAGGGCACCTGGTTCGGCAGCGCCCACGTGGACGCCGTACGCAGCAACGTCGGCGCCGGTGACTCCTCCCTCGCCGGGTTCCTCGTCGCCGGGGGCGCGGGGCCGGGCGCCCTCGCCGCCGCCGTCGCGCACGGCGCCGCCGCCGTCCAGCTGCCCGGCAGCGTGATGCCGACGCCGGCCGACCTGGACCCGGGCGCGGTGACGGTCACGGCGGAGGTGCCGGTGGACCGCGTACTGAAGGAGCCGGCGTCATGACCCTCCACCGCGCCCTTCCCGGTCCTTTCCCCGGCCCGCTGCCCCGCCTTCTTCCCGGCACGGTCTCCGGCTTCCTTCCGGACCCCACCCCCGGCTCTGTCCCCGGCTCTGTCCCCGGCCCTTTGCCCGGTTCGGTCCCTGGTCCTTTGCCCGGTTCGGTCTCCGGCTCCCTTCCCGGAGCCGTCCCCGGACCCCACCGCAGTGCCCCCGTCCCCCTCCCCGCCCCCGCCCACCCCGCGTTCCGGGCGATACGCGAGCTAAGGAGCCCGCGATGAGCGACATGATCACCGCGGATCTGGTCGACCTCGACCTGTCCGCCGACACCAAGGAAGCGGCGGCACGCGCCCTCGCCGAGCGGATGGTGGCCCGGGGCCGGGTGACCGACCTGGAGGGCTTCCTCGCCGACGTGGCCGCCCGCGAGGCGCAGATGCCGACCGGCCTCGACGGCGGTATCGGCATCCCGCACTGCCGCAGCGAGCACGTCACCGAGCCGACGCTCGCCTTCGGGCGCAGCGCGGACGGCATCGACTTCGGGGCGGCGGACGGCCCGGCCGACCTGATCTTCCTGATCGCCGCTCCGGCGGGCGCCGACGACGCCCACCTCACGATCCTGTCCGCACTGGCCCGGCAGCTGATGAACGCCGAGTTCACCGCCGCGCTGCGGTCGGTGGGCGAGGCGACGGCCGCCGCGTCGCTGATCCGCGGGGAGGAACCGAGCGGTTCCGAAGGCGGCTCGGAAGGCGCCTCGGACGGTGCATCGGATGGCGGCTCGGAAGGCGGCTCCGGAGCCGATGAGGACTCCGTGGCGGTCTCGGCGGCGGCCTCCGCCGAGGCCGCCACGGTCAGCACCGGCGAGACGGAAGAGCCCGGACCGTCCAAGCCGTCCAAGCCGTCCAAGCCGTCCGGACCGTCCAAGCCGTCCGAGCGTCCCTTCCGTATCGTCGCCGTCACCTCCTGCCCCACCGGCATCGCGCACACCTACATGGCGGCCGAGTCGCTGGAGAACGCGGGCCGTGAGTCGGGCGTCGAGGTGGTCGTCGAGACGCAGGGCTCGGCCGGTTTCACCCGGCTGGACCCGGCGGTGATCGAGGCGGCGGACGGCGTGATCTTCGCCCACGACGTGCCCGTACGCGACAAGGACCGCTTCGCCGGGAAGCCCACCGTCGACACCGGCGTCAAGGCGGCCATCAACCGGCCCGGCGAACTGATCGGCGAGGTTCGGGGGAAGGCGGCCCGTGGCGAGGTCACGGCGGCCGGTGCGGCCGGTGCGACGCCCGTCGAGCGCGGTGGTGCGTCAGGCGAGGGGTACGGGACGAAGCTGCGCGTCTGGCTGATGTCCGGCGTCAGTTACATGGTCCCGTTCGTCGCCGCGGGCGGCCTGCTCATCGCCCTGGGCTTCGCCATCGGCGGCTACGAGATCAACAAGGCGCCGTCGGTGATGGACCACTTCGTGTGGTCCCAGGCGGACAGCTGGGCGGCGCTGCTGTTCCAGATCGGCGGCGTGGCGTTCGCCTTCCTGGTCCCGGTGCTGGCCGGTTACATCGCCTACGGCATGGCCGACCGGCCGGGCCTGGTCCCCGGGTTCGTCGGCGGCTCGATCGCGCTCACCATCAACGCCGGGTTCCTCGGCGGCCTGGCGGCCGGTCTGATCTCCGGCGCCGTGGTGATGGCGATCCAGCGGATACGCATTCCGGCTGCGCTGCGCGGCATCATGCCCGTGGTGGTGATCCCGCTGATCTCCTCGGCGATCGTCGGGTTCCTGATGTTCGTGGTGATCGGCAAGCCCATCGCGTCCGCGCAGAAGGCGATGACCGACTGGCTGAGCGACCTGTCCGGTGCCAACGCGGTCCTGCTCGGCGCCCTGCTCGGCCTGATGATGTGCTTCGACCTCGGCGGCCCCGTCAACAAGGTCGCGTACGCCTTCGCCACCGCCGGCATCGCGGTCTCCGACCCCAGCGACTCGGCGATGAAGATCATGGCTGCGGTCATGGCCGCCGGCATGGTCCCGCCGCTGGCGATGGCCCTGGCGACGACCGTGCGGAGCAGGCTCTTCAACGCCGCCGAGCGCGAGAACGGCAAGGCGGCCTGGGTACTGGGCGCCTCCTTCATCTCCGAGGGCGCGATCCCGTTCGGCGCGGCCGACCCGCTGCGGGTCATCCCGTCCTCGATGGTGGGCGGCGCGGTCACCGGCGCCCTGTCGATGGCCTTCGGCGCCACGCTGCGCGCTCCGCACGGCGGCGTCTTCGTGGTCCCGCTGATCGGCAACCCGCTGCTCTACCTGGTCGCCATCGCGGCCGGCGTCTGCGTCACCACGGCTCTGGTGATCCTCCTCAAGGGGCTGCGCAAGCCGGCGCCCGGAGAGGCGGCCCAGGGGGCCGGCGGCGCGGACCCGTCGGCCTCGGCACCGGGGGCGAAGCAGCCGGTGGCCGCGTAAGGGACCGCCTTCGTCGACGGCCCGCGGCGGGCCGGGTTCCACGGGGAACCCGGCCCGCCGCAGACGTTCGTACCGTCCTCCCGGCAGTCCCTCTGACTTGTCCCTCTGGCCGTCCTCCCGGGAAGCGGCTAGGAGACCTGTGCCGCGCGCCGCTCCATCGCGCGGCGGGCGGTGTCCTCACTCTCGTACACCTCGCACATGTGCCGCCCGTCCGGTGTGGCCGTGTGCTCGACCTCCCAGAGGGAGACCTCCGCGCCGTCACGCAGCAGGAACGCGTGCTCGTAGAGCGAGAAGCCGATCCGGGCACGGCCCGCGGGGCCGGGGCCGCCGAAGGCCTGGGTGATCTGGTGCGCGGACGCCGTCGTCAGCAGGGCGGCGAGGTCGGCGCCGGGCCGGTCCGGGTTCTCCGCGCGGCGCAGCAGCCGGCGGGCGTGGTCCGCCGACGCGTCGGGGACGTAGGCGTGCCGCGGTGCGGGGACCGGGGACAGCTGCACCTGCACGGGCAGTTCGAAGTCGGGGGTGTCCGGCGGCAGGGCCAGCCGGGCGGTGGCGGTGCGCAGCTCCTCCTCGTCGACGTACACCTCGTGCTGCGGTTCACTGCCCGGGGCGGTGTTGTGGACGAGCTCCCAGAGCGTGAGCGCCGATCCGTCGGCGAGCAGCCAGGTGTGCCGGTACGTCTCGCGGTGCAGCCCCGCGCTGTGGTGCGCGGAGTGCAGGGAACCGTCGTGCGCCAGCGCGCAGTCCAGTCGTCGTATCGTCTCGTCGGGCAGCTCGAACGAGTTCAGTGCGCGACCGAGCAGTCGCATGAGGTGCTCCTCCGGAGACTCGGGCGACTCGGGTGGTTCGTACGCTGCCGTCTCGTACGGAACGCTCAAGGTTTCTCCCGGCGTTGCTGCATGTCACCTTGTGGGTGCATACCGTAGCCCCTCGGTCGGACATCATGTCCGGGAACCGAGAAAACGTACGCACGAAAAACGCGCGGGTCGCGCGAAAAGTTCCCGCGCGACCCGACGAACCGTCAAAAACCGCTGCTCAGCCGGACGGCCGGACGCTCAGACGGCGCTCCCGGCGACCCACTCGCTCCACGCCATGTTCCAGCCGTTGAGCCCGTTGTCCGGCGCGATCGTGCCGTCCGGGGAGTTCTTGACGACCACGAGGTCCCCGACGAGCGAGTTCTCGTAGAACCACTTGCCGTCGGTGGCGCCCTGCCCGCCCTGGACGTCCCGCAGCCCGACGCAACCGTGACTGGTGCCCTGCGCACCGAAGGGCGGATTGCCCTTGTTGTACCAGTAGTTGCCGTGGATGAAGGTGCCGGACCGGCTCAGCCGCATCGCGTGTGGCACGTCCGGGATGTCGTACTCGCCGCCGAACCCGACCGTCGAGCCGTCCATGTGGGTCTCCAGGGACTTCTCCGAGATCACCATCTGCCCGTTGTACGTCGGGTTCTCGGCGCTGCCCGCCGAGATGGGGACCGACTTGAGCGTCTTGCCGTCGCGCACGACCGTCATGGTCTGGGTGTTCGCGTCCACCGTGGAGACCTGGGCGCGGCCCACGGTGAAGGTGACGGTCTTCTTCTGCACGCCGTGGATGCCGTTCGCGCCCTCCACCCCGTCCAGGTCGATCTTCATGGTGACCTTCGAGCCGGCCTTCCAGTACTCCTCGGGCCGGAAGTCGAGCCGCTGGTCGCCGAACCAGTGCCCGACCACCTTCTGCCCGCTGTTGGAGGTGACCGAGATGTGCGACTGCACGGTCTTCTTGTCGCTGATCGCCTTGTCGAACTTGAACGACACCGGCATCCCCACCCCCACCGTGGTGCCGCCGTCCGGGGTGTAGGTGCCGATGAAGCTGTTGGCCGCGGAGACCGTGGTGAACACCGAGTCGGCGGCGGACGTGCGTCCGTCGGCGTCCTGGGCGGTCGCGTGGATCCGGTACTTGGTGCCCCGCTCCAGCTGCTCCTTCGGCTTCCAGCTGCCGCCGTCGGCGGAGACCGCGCCCGGTACGGCCGCGCCCGTCTCCGCCACGGTCATCTTCACGTCGGTCAGCCGGCCGTCGCTGACCTTCACACCGGTCGTGTTGATCGAGGCGCTCGTCGATCCGTCCTTCGCCGAGATCACGACCTTCGCGACCGAGGTTTTGACGGAGCCCGTGTCGCCGCCCTTGACGTCCTTCTCGGCGTCGGCGCTGGCGCTTCCGCCGCAGGCGGTGAGGGTGAGGGTGCCGACCACCAGGGCGGCACAGGCCCCCAGTACGCGCCGCTTGGATATGTTCGGCGTTGTCACGGGCTGCTCCAGGTTCAGGTGTGGTGCGGTGTTCGCTTCAGACCTGTAGAGGCGGTCGACGGCCGACGGGGTTCCCGTCGGCGGCCCGGAACGCCGACACGTGACAGAACCAGGACAATCACCTGCTCACGGCTCCCACTTCCTCGAGACGCTCGCCTGCTCGGAATCTTCATCCGCTCAGACCCTGAGCCCTGAGCCCTGAGCCCTGAGCCCTGAGGCCCGAGGCCCGAGGCCCGAGGCCCGAGGTCTGAGTCCGAGGCCCGAGGCCCGGTCAGCCGGCCCCGGACGGCCGTCCGTACAGCTCCTCGTACGTCGGCCACGCACCGCCCGGCCCGTCCACCGGCCCGGCGGCCCGGACGGCGCGCACGATCGCGCGCGTCACCACGTCAGCGCCGGCCGCCAGCACCTGGTTCAGCGCGAGCGGCTGGTCCGCGTCGAGCGCGCGCTCCCCGGTCGCCAGGGTGAACACCGTGTCCCCGTCGCTGAGCAGGTGCACCGGCCGTACCGCCCGCGCGATGCCGTCGTGCGCCGTGCCGGCCAGCTTCTGCGCCTGCGCCTTGGACAGGTCCGCGTCCGTGGCGACCACGGCGAGCGTGGTGTTCAGCGGTGGCGGCGCGTTCCTCGCCGCGACCTCGGCGAGACGCCGCCCCGCGGCCTCGTGGACCCCCGGCGCCGGGTACTCCACCCGCCCGCCCCGGAACAACTCCCCGTACAGCACCCCCGTTTCCGGGTCCATCACCGACCCCGCCGCGTTGGCCACCACCAGCGCCGCCACCGTGACGCCCGAGTCCAGCACGGTGCTCGCGGTGCCGACCCCGCCCTTCAGGGTGCCGACCACGGCTCCCGTACCCGCCCCGACGCACCCCTCGGCCACCTCCGCGCCCGGCGCGCACGCGTGGGCCGCCTCGGCCGCCGCCCGTCCGGTGGCCGCGTCCGGCCTGGCCCGGAAGTCGCCCCCGCGCCCCAGGTCGAAGACGCAGGCCGCGGGCACCACCGGGACCACGTGCGCGGGGTCCGGGCCGACGCGCACCCCGCGCCCCCGCTCCTCCAGCCAGGCCATCACCCCCGAGGCCGCGTCGAGCCCGTACGCGCTGCCGCCGGTCAGCACCACCGCCTGGACCTTCTGCACCAGGTTGCGCGGATCGAGCGCGTCGGTCTCCTTGGTGCCGGGGCCGCCGCCCCGCACGTCCACGGCGGCGACCGCCCCGCCCTCCGGCGCCAGCACCACCGTCGTGCCCGTGAGCCACCCGTCGCCGGTGCGCGTCGCGTGCCCCACCAGGAGGCCGGCCACGTCCGTCAATGCGTCAACTGTCATGCCGCCAGTCTCGTCCAGGCACCGGCGCCTTCGACGGCGGCAAGCAGGGGCGCGGGGTCAGGTCGGGCGCGCTCCGGCGAGCTCCGGCATGTGGTCGGCGTCAGCCCGGCGGCCACGGCCGGCTGACAGCGCGTACCACCACGAGCACCGTCAGGTCACCGAGGGCGGTGCGGTCCGGGGGCCCGGCACCGGGGGTGAGCCGGGCAGGAGGGCCGCCGCCCAGGGGGCGGGCCGTACCCTGGAACCATGAGCACCGCGCCCGAACCCGAGCCCCGCGTACCCAGGCCCGCGCTGGTCTTCGACGACCCCCTGGACCAGCAGACCTCGGACGACACCGACCGCGGCTGGGGCGAGCGGCCCGAGGGCGACGGCGCGGCCGACCTGAAGCGCTTCCTCGACGAGAAGCCGCCCCACCACCTGTGAGCCGCGCGGGCACCCGCCCGCCACCGAGCCGCTGCCGCTGCCGCCGAGCGGCCGACGGACGGTCCCGCGAACGGTCCTACGGGCGGTCGTGGCCCGAACCGCGCTGCGCGACCAGCGCGTCCCGGATCTCCTTGAGCACCTCCAGCTCGGAGACCTCGACGATCTCCTGCGTGCTCTCCTTCGCCTTGCGGCGGGCCTCCTGCCGGGCCAGGTACTTCGCCATGGGCAGGACCATCAGGAAGTAGACGACGGCCGCGGTGATCAGGAACGTGAGGGTGGCTCCCAGCACCGAGCCCCAGAGGATGCGCACGCCCGTCGCACCGTCGCCGGTACCGGTGCACGGGCCCTTGAGGCAGGAGCTGTAGCTGTCCAGGCTCTTGGTGCCGAACGCTCCGATCAGGGGGTTGATGACACCCTTCACCACCGAGTTGACGATGTTGGTGAAGGCGGCGCCGATGACCACCGCCACCGCCAGGTCGATGACGTTTCCGCGCATCAGGAAGGCCTTGAAGCCCTGCCAGACGCTCGGCTCGTTCTTCTCGCTCACCTCGGGGGCTCTCCTCGTCTGCACGGGTCTCGCACGAACAGGGTGTGGAACAAAACGCTCCGCAACCTACGTCAGCGCTGGGCCGTCCTGTCCAATCGGACCCCTCGATCGAGCGACTTGACGCCGGCCGGTGCGTGAGGGCGGTACTCAGCACAGTGTCACCGCCAGCCGCGCCGTGGCACCCGCGCCGGCCAGCCGGTGCGCGGTGGCGCGCGGCACGGAGACCACGACCAGAGCCCCGTCCGCGGTGGTCCCGTCCACCGGCTCCGGTACCTTCGTCACCCGCACTCCGCGCGCGATCACGGAGGCGTCGCCCGTGCCGCCGTCCCCGGCCGCGACGATGTCGACCCGGTCGCCGGGGCTGAGCAGCCGCACCGTGGCCGCGTCGGCGATCCGCACCGGCGCCGCCACCGGCCGTGTGCTCGTGCCGTGCCGCTCGCGTACCGGCTCGGTCGCCGGATGCCCGCGGGTCTGCCGGGTGTCCGAGGCGCCGGCTCCCGGTTGCGGGCCCGCCGCCACCAGCGCCGCCGCGGTGACGGCGAGCCCGGCGGCCACGGCGCGCCGCCGGTGGCGTACGAGCCGGTGGAACTGCCGGTGCGCGCCGCGCACCCGCACCGGGGCGAAGTGCGGTACCTCGCACGCGGGCGGTGCTTCGGTGCCGGGCGGAAGCGGGGAGGGAACGGCGGAACGGGACAAGGTGACCACCACCTGTGACGAGGAGACGAGGGATCGGCCTGCGCTCCCACGATGAGGCTTCTCGCCGTCGCCCGCCGGGGCCCGTGCACCACCGGCCGGTTGTGGAAAACCCACCCACCCGAACGGGAGGTTCCGGCCCACCCGCCCCCGCCCGCCGACCCGCAGCACCGCCCGCCGGCCCGCGGCCTCATCCGCCGGCCCGCCCGCCGTCCCACCCGTCGGCCTTACGGCAGTGCGATCCCCGGGTCCATCCCGCCCAGCGCCGCCCCGCACGGGCAGCACCGTCCCCCGGCCGCCGGCAGCGCCGCCACCGCGTCGAACAGGACGCCCCGCAGCCGGTCCACGTTCGCCGCGAACACCCGCAGGACCTCCTCGTGCGAGACGCCCTCGCCGCTCTCCGCGCCGGCGTCGAGGTCGGTGACGAGAGTCAGCGAGGTGTAGCAGAGCTCCAGTTCACGGGCGAGCGCCGCCTCCGGGTGGCCGGTCATGCCCACCACCGACCAGCCCTGCGCCCGGTGCCACAAGGACTCCGCGCGGGTCCCGAAACGCGGCCCCTCGACCACGACCAGGGTGCCGCCGTCCACCGGCTCCCAGTCGCGGCCCCGGGCCGCCTTCAGCGCGGCGGCCCGTCCGGTGGGGCAGTACGGGTCGGCCAGCGACACGTGCACCACGTTGGGCACCGTGCCGTCGGGCATCGGCATCCCGTCGAAGTACGTCGACGGCCGGGACTTCGTACGGTCGACGAACTGGTCCGGCACCAGCAGGGTGCCCGGCCCGTACTCGGGGCGCAGCCCGCCGACCGCGCACGGGCCGAGGACCTGGCGTACGCCGACCGAGCGCAGCGCCCACAGGTTGGCCCGGTAGTTGATCCGGTGCGGCGGCAGATGGTGGCCGCGTCCGTGCCGGGGGAGGAAGGCGACCCGCCGGCCGGCGACCTCGCCGAGGAACAGGGAGTCGCTGGGCGGCCCGTACGGGGTGTCCACCTGGACCTCGGTCACGTCGTCGAGGAACGAGTAGAAACCGGAGCCGCCGATCACACCGATCTCGGCATTCGCCTTGTTCGCCATGCCCGCACCCTAGTCGCCCCGCCAAACACCGAGGACCCCGTCGTCGGACGACGACAGAGTCCTGTGACAAGCCTTACGTGGCCGCGGCCACGAAGCCTTACGGGGCCGGCAGGCCTTACGCGGCGGTGGTGCTCGACGCGGTGCTGCCGGAGCTCGACGACGAAGACGACGAACCCGAACCCGAGTCCGAGGACGACGAAGAGGAAGAAGACGTCGAGGAGGACGTCGACGAGGAGGACGAGGACGCCGACTTCGCCGGTGAGCTGCTGGACGAGCTGCCGCGGCTGTCGTTGCGGTAGAAGCCGGAGCCCTTGAAGACGATGCCGACCGCAGAGAACACCTTCTTCAGGCGGCCCTGGCAGCTCGGGCACTCCGTGAGTGCGTCGTCGGTGAACTTCTGCACCGCCTCGAGGCCCTCGCCGCATTCGGTGCACTGGTACTGGTACGTCGGCACTGTCTTCCTCCTGGCACTCTCACTCGATGAGTGCTAACGACGGTCCATAGTGACGCATTCCCCGGGATCAGTCCACTGCGGCGTGCTCGCGGTGACCGACGCCACGTGCGACCGTACGCCCCTGGGGGTGGGGTACCAGGCGCGAGCGCAGTGCCACCAGTGTCGCCAGGGCGAGCACCGTGCCGCCCATCGGCACCAGGAACCCGGCGCCGTCCCAGAGCCGGTCCTCCAGCTGTCCCGAGACGGTCACGGCGGCCGCCTGGCCGAGTGCCACGGCGCCGGTCAGCCAGGTGAAGGCCTCGGTGCGGGCGCCGGCCGGGACGAGGCCCTCGACCAGTGTGTAGCCGGTGACGATGGCGGGCGCGATGCACATGCCGACGAGCAGGCCGAGGCCCGCCAGTACGACCACCGAGTGCGCGGCCCACAGGCCGGACGCGGTCAGCGCGAGGGCGGCGTAGCCGACCAGGAGGCGCCGCTGCGGGGCCACCTTCCAGGCGATGGCACCGCAGGCCAGGCCGGAGAGCATGTTGCCCGCGGCGAAGATGCCGTACAGGACGCCGTTCAGCCCCGGCTCGCCGATCGACTCGGTGAACGCGGCCAGCGAGACCTGCATGCCGCCGAAGACGGAACCGATGCCCAGGAAGACCACGATCAGGACCCGCACCCCGGGGACGCGCAGCGCCGGAACGTGCTCCACGCGCGCGTGGCCGTCGTCGGTGCGACCGACCGCCGGCTGGGAGCTCTTCTGCGCGGCGAACAGCAGACCGCCCACCAGGGTGAGCGCCGCCTCCGTGACCAGGCCCGCGGCCGGGTCCACGGCCGTGCACAGGGCGGTCGCCACCAGCGGCCCGAGGACGAAGGTCAGCTCGTCCGTGACGGACTCGAAGGCGGCCGCCGTGGTCAGCAGCGGGGAGTCCTTGAGCTTCACGCCCCAGCGGGCCCGCACCATGGGCCCCACCTGCGGCACCGAGGCGCCGGTGGGCACGGCCGCCGCGAACAGCGCCCACAGGGGTGCGTCCGCGAGGGCGAGGACGGTCAGGGTCAGACCGGACGCCGTGTGGACGAGCACGCCGGGGAGCAGGACGGCGCGCTGCCCGTAGCGGTCGGCGAGCCGGCCGCTGTAGGGGGCGAACAGGGCCATGGCGACGCCGGTGACGGCCGCGACGGCGCCCGCGACGCCGTAGGAGCCGGTGGTGTGCTGCACGAGCAGCACGATGGAGAGCGTCAGCATGGCGAACGGCTGGCGTGCGGCGAAGCCGGGGAGCAGGAACGTCCAGGCACCGCGGGTGTGCAGCAGCTGTCCGTATCCGGGGCGGGCGGAGTCGGGTGCGGTGTGCCGCTTCCCCTCCGGCGACTTCTTCGACGGGGTGACCGTGGATGCCACGGCCCGTGCCTTTCTGCCGCCTGGTAGCGCGGTCCGCCGTACGGCTGTCGCCGTGCGGGAGCGCCGAGAGCTGTCCTCTTGCGCGGACTGCGGTAGATGCCGGGGCCCGGTCGGGGAGGGGGCGTGCCGGCCGCCATACGGTCGCGCCAGCTCTGCGTCAGGCAGAGTTGGTTCGATCAGGTGCCGCGTTCATCGTACAGGGATCAAGACGGGCGCAACCTGTGAAAGCGCGCACCCCACGCGCACTCCACGTGCTCCCTACGCGTGATCACGCGATCACGCGATCACGCGATCACGCGATCACCGCGATCACCGCGATCACCGCGATCACCGCGATCACCGCGATCACCGCGGTGATCACGGTCACCCGCGATGCCCGCCCGTGTTGCCCGTGTTGCCCGTGTGGCCCGTATCGCCCGTGCCCAGCCAGCCGGCCAGCTTGCCGCCGTGGCCGACCGCGCGCAGCCGCGCCTCGGCGGCGTCCCGGACGGGGTCGGTGGCGACCACGAGGAGTTCGTCCCCGCGCCGCAGCCCCGTCGTCGGCAGCGGAACGAACGACGTCCCGTCGCGGACGATCAGCGTGACGGCGGCCCCGGTCGGCAGCCGCAGCTCGCTGACCTCGACGCCGTGCATCTTCGAGCCCTCGGGAACCGTCACGGACAGCAGGTGTCCGCGCAGTCGCTCCAGGGGCGCCGACTCGATGCCGAGGTCGGCGGCCTCGTCGCCCTTGCCCAAGCGCAGCTTGCGGGCCAGCCAGGGCAGTGTCGGGCCCTGGATCAGGGTGTAGACGACGACCAGGACGAAGACGATGTTGAAGATCCGGCGGCTGCCCGCGACGCCCTCCACCATGGGGATCGTCGCCAGGATGATGGGCACCGCGCCGCGCAGCCCGGCCCAGGACATGAGGGTCTGCTCCTGCCACGGCACCCGGAAGGGCACCAGGCACAGCACGACGCTCAGCGGACGCGCGACCATGGTGAGCACCAGGCCGATGACCAGGGCGGGCAGGATGTCGTCGCCCAGTTCGTGCGGGGTGACCAGCAGGCCGAGCAGGACGAACATGCCGATCTGGGCGAGCCAGCCGAGCCCGTCGGCGAACCCGCGGGTGGCGGGCCAGTGCGGCAGCCGGGCGTTGCCCATGACCATCGAGGCGAGGTAGACGGCGAGGAAGCCGCTGCCGTGGACCATGGCACCGGCCGCGTAGGCCGCGACGGCGATCGACATGACGGCGATGGGGTAGAGGCCGGAGGCGGGCAGCGCCACGTGCCGCAGTCCCCACGACCCCAGCCAGCCGACCGTGATTCCGATGGCCGCGCCGATGGCCAGTTCCAGGGCGATCTCGCCCAGCAGCACGTACCAGTGCTCGATCGGGCCGGCCGTGGAGAAGGCGACCACGAGGATGACCACCGGAGCGTCGTTGAAGCCCGACTCGGCCTCCAGGATGCCCGTTATGCGCGAGGGCAGCGGGATCCTGCGCAGCACCGAGAAGACGGCCGCCGCGTCCGTGGAGGAGACCACCGCTCCGACGATCAGTGCCTGCCGCCACTCCAGCCCGGTCAGGTAGTGCGCGCCCGCCGCGGTCACGCCGACGCTCACCGCGACTCCGGCCAGTGCCAGCGCGGAGGCGGCCGGCAGGGCCGGTTTCGCTTCCTTCCACTTCGTGCCGAGACCGCCTTCGGCCAGGATCACGACCAGGGCCGCGTACCCGATGACCTGGACCAGTTCGGCGTTGTCGAAGTGGATGTCGCCGATGCCGTCCTGGCCCATGGCGACGCCGATGGCCAGGTAGACGAGCAGGCTGGGGAGCCCGCTGCGCGAGGAGATCCGGACCGCCGCCACGGCGATGAGCAGGACGAGCGAGCAGACGAGCAGGAGCTGGTTGAGGTGGTGGACAGTCAGCGGCCGTTCCCTTCCCTGGCGCACAGCACGGATCACCGCACGGACCACGGTGCGGACGAACCCGTCCGCACGGCGCACGGGAGCGCACCCCCATGGCACACCGGACCGCAGTGCTCTGCGGACAACTACTTCGTTACCTTACCTAACTCTTGACGCTTTCTTGACGCTCTCCTTGGCAAGATCGAACGCTCGTGCGCGCCGCTACCCGACTCCGCGTCAAGGGGGAGTGGGCCCTGCGCCTACAGTTGCTCCAGCGTTCAGTACAAAGCACAGCCCGCCCCTGCCGCTCGTGTTAGGACAGCAAGGACAGCGATGCCCCCCACCAACACCGCCTCTACGGGTCAGCAGCCCGGCAAGTCCGGCAGGAAGAAGGGGCGCAAAGCGCGCCTGCTCGTCCTCGTGCTGGTCCTGGCCGTCATCGGCGGCCTCGTCTACGGGGCGTACTGGTCCATCAGCACCGTCCGGGCGTCCTTTCCGCAGACCAAGGGCTCCATCACGCTGGAGGGCCTGTCGGGGCCGGTCGACGTCAAGCGCGACGGCTACGGCATCCCGCAGATCTACGCCTCCACCGACGAGGACCTGTTCATGGCGCAGGGATTCGTCCAGGCGCAGGACCGGTTCTACGAGATGGACGTACGCCGGCACATGACCTCGGGCCGCCTGTCGGAGATGTTCGGCAAGGGCCAGGTCGACAACGACGAGTTCCTGCGCACCATGGGCTGGCACCGGGTTGCGCAGGAGGAGTACGACGAGAAGCTGTCGGACTCCACGAAGAAGTACCTCCAGGCCTACGCCAAGGGAGTCAACGCCTACCTCCAGGGCAAGGAGGGCAAGGACATCTCCCTGGAGTACGCCGCCCTCGGGTTCACCAACGACTACAAGCCGCAGGAGTGGACCCCGGTCGACTCGGTCGCCTGGCTGAAGGCGATGGCCTGGGACCTGCGCGGCAACATGCAGGACGAGGTCGACCGCGCCCTGATGACCAGCCGCCTCGGCCCCAAGCAGATCGCCGACCTGTACCCGGCGTACCCGTACGACCGGAACAAGGCGATCGTCCAGGAGGGCCAGTACGACGAGGTCACCGAGACGTTCGACGGCGGCGGCACGTCCGGCGACGACTCCTCGTCCGGATCCGGCACGGGCAGTGACACCGGCACGGGGACCGGCACCGGTTCCGGCACGGGGTCCGGTTCCGGTTCCGGCAACGCCCTGCAGAGCCAGATGGCGAGCCTCCAGGACGCCCTGGACGACCTGCCCACCGCCGTCGGCGTGAACGGCAACGGCATCGGCTCCAACTCCTGGGTCGTCTCCGGCGAGCACACCATCACCGGCAAGCCGCTGCTGGCCAACGACCCGCACCTGTCGCCGTCCCTGCCGTCCGTCTGGTACCAGATGGGCCTGCACTGCCGCACCGTCTCCGCGAAGTGCCAGTACGACGTCGCCGGTTACACCTTCGCGGGCATGCCCGGCGTGATAATCGGCCACAACCAGGAGATCGCCTGGGGCCTGACCAACTCCGGCGCCGACGTCACCGACCTCTACCTGGAGAAGATCACCGGCGCGGGCTACCAGTACGACGGCAAGGTGGTCCCCTTCAAGACGCGCGAGGAGACCATCAAGGTCGCCGGCGGCGACTCGAAGAAGATCGTCGTCCGGGAGACCAACAACGGCCCCCTGCTCTCCGACCGCGACGACGAGCTGGTGAAGACCGGCAAGAAGGCAACCGTCGACACCGCCGCCCCCGACCGCGGCGACGGCTACGGCGTCGCGCTGCGCTGGACCGCGCTGGAGGCGGGCACCACCATGGACGCCGTCTTCGCGATGGACCGGGCGAAGAACTGGGACGAGTTCCGCGAGGCCGCCGCCCTCTTCGACGTGCCCTCGCAGAACCTGGTCTACGCCGACAGCGAGCACATCGGCTACACGCTGCCCGGCAGGATCCCGGTACGCGCCGAGGGCCACGACGGCTCGGTGCCGGCGCCGGGCTGGGACTCCGACTACCGCTGGAGCGGCGAGTACATCGACCCGGACGAGCTGCCGTACGAGTACGACCCGGAGCGCGGGTACATCGTGACCGCCAACCAGGCCGTCGTCGACGAGGACGACTACCCGTACACGCTGACCACGGACTGGGGCTACGGCACCCGCAGCCAGCGGATCACCTCCCTGATCGAGCAGAAGATCAAGGACGGCGGCAAGATCTCCACGGACGACATGCGCCAGATGCAGCTGGACAACAGCAGCGAGATGGCCAAGCTGCTCGTGCCCCAGCTGCTGAAGATCGACGTCGAGGACAAGGACGTCCGCGAGGCGCAGAAGCTGCTGGAGGGCTGGGACTACACCCAGGACGCCGACTCGGCGGCCGCCGCCTACTTCAACGCCGTCTGGCGCAACGTCCTCAAGCTCGCCTTCGGCAACAAGCTGCCCAAGGAGCTGCGGGTCGAGGGACAGTGCCTGTGGGTCGACCCGGTCAACACCACCGGCCCCGCGGACGAGACGAACAAGGTCCGCGAGTGCGGCCAGCGCGACGCCGGCCAGGCGCAGCCGGACGGCGGCGACCGCTGGTTCGAGGTCGTCCGCACCCTGATGGACGACCCCAAGAGCGACTGGTGGAAGACGCCCGCCTCCGGCACCCGCAAGGCCGCCGACAACCGTGACGACCTGTTCAAGCGCGCCATGGTCGACGCCCGCTGGGAGCTGACCGCCAAGCTCGGCAAGGACATCGACACCTGGAACTGGGGCCGGCTGCACCGCCTGTTCCTGAAGAACCAGACCCTGGGCACCGAGGGCCCCGGCTTCCTGAAGTACGCCCTCAACCGCGGCCCGTGGAAGCTCAGCGGCGGCGAGGCGGCGGTCAACGCGGCCGGCTGGAACGCGGCCGGCGGCTACGGGGTGGTGTGGGTGCCGTCCATGCGGATGGTGGTCAACCTCGGCGACCTCGACAAGTCGCGGTGGATCAACCTCACCGGCGCCTCCGGACACGCCTACAGCGCCCACTACACCGACCAGACGGACAAGTGGGCCGACGGAGAGCTGCTGCCCTGGGCCTTCTCGAAGAAGGCGGTCGACGAGAGCACGAGCGACACGCTGGTGCTGAAGCCGTAGCCGCGGCTGATCCGAACTGAGAGCGGCCCTCCACGCGCGCGTAGCGCGTAGGGGGCCGCTCTCACTTCTTCACACGCGTGTGGAGGGCCGCTTCCCACGCGCGTGTGAAGAGCCGTTTCACGTGAACCTGCGCACTCCCGACGGCGTGACCACCGCGTCCACCGGCCGGTCGTGCGGCTCTTCGGGGACGTGCGCGACGACCTCGGAGCCGTACAGCAGCACCAGCAGCGCGGGACGCGCGCCCGCC
The DNA here is from genome assembly GCF_055603605.1 of Streptomyces sp. NPDC037271. Lineage (NCBI taxonomy): Bacteria > Bacillati > Actinomycetota > Actinomycetes > Kitasatosporales > Streptomycetaceae > Streptomyces > Streptomyces sp. NPDC037271. The sequence goes on along the minus strand of NZ_JBVJVN010000008.1, from coordinate 199,890 downwards.
CGCTCCAGACGGGCGAGCACCCGGTCGTACGATCCGCCGCCGCGCCCCAGCCGCATGCCGCGCCCGTCGACGGCCAGGCCCGGCAACAGCACCACGTCGGCGTCCGTCACCGCGTCCGGCCCCAGGCGCTCACCGGCGGGCTCGGACAGGGCCATCCGCCCGCCGTGCCGCACGCGCACCAGGGAGCCCTCTCCGGCGTACTCGCCCCAGTCCAGGTCGTTGTCCGGCAGCAGAGCCGGCAGCAGGACGCGCACGCCCCGCGCGCGCAGCGCGTCCAGCAGCGCGAGGGTGCCCGGCTCGGCGCCCACGGAGACGTATGCCGCCACGGCGTGCGCCCGCGCGACCTCCGGCATCGCGAGCGCCCGTCCGGCCAGCGCATCCGCCGCTTCCCGCACGTCGTCCGCCGTCAACTGCTTCCTCGCCGCGAGGACCTCCCGGCGCAACGTCCGCTTGTCAGGTCCGGCCGCAGGTCCGATGTGACTCAAGGGTCGCTCCCGTACCGCTCTAGTGTGCTCATATGAGCGCCGATGATCCGGGATCACAGATTCTCCCCATTGGCACCGGATATGGTGGCGCGCATGACTCAGTCCCACCCCAGGATCAGCAAGGCTGTCATCCCCGCGGCCGGGCTTGGTACCCGGTTCCTGCCGGCCACCAAAGCCACTCCCAAGGAGATGCTGCCGGTCGTCGACAAGCCGGCGATCCAGTACGTGGTCGAAGAGGCCGTGACCGCGGGCCTCGGCGACGTCCTCATGGTCACCGGGCGCAACAAGCGCCCCCTGGAGGACCACTTCGACCGCAACTACGAACTGGAGTCCGCCCTCCAGAAGAAGGGGGACGCGAGCCGGCTGGCCAAGGTCCAGGAGTCCAGCGACCTGGCCATGATCCACTACGTCCGCCAGGGCGACCCCAAGGGCCTCGGACACGCCGTGCTGTGCGCCGCGCCGCACGTCGGCGACGAGCCCTTCGCGGTCCTGCTCGGCGACGACCTGATCGACCCGCGCGACCCGCTGCTGCAGCGCATGGTCGAGGTCCAGGAGCAGTACGGCGGCAGCGTCATCGCCCTCATGGAGGTGGCGCCCGAGCAGATCCACCTCTACGGCTGCGCGGCCGTGGAGGCGACCGAGGACGGCGACGTCGTCAAGGTCGGCGGGCTCGTCGAGAAGCCCGACCCGGCCGACGCCCCCTCCAACTACGCCATCATCGGCCGCTATGTCCTCGACCCGCACATCTTCGACATACTCCGCAAGACCGAGCCGGGCCGCGGCGGCGAGATCCAGCTGACCGACGCCCTCCAGCAGCTCGCCGAGGACGAGACGGTCGGCGGTCCGGTGCACGGCGTCGTCTTCAAGGGCCGCCGCTATGACACCGGTGACCGCGGCGACTATTTGCGTGCCATCGTCCGGCTCGCGTGCGAACGTGAGGACCTGGGCCCGGACTTCCGGACCTGGCTTCGCAGTTACGTAGCCGAGGAGATGTAAGGACGTTGAGCAGCGCCGCGCACCGTGACACCGGCCACGACCACGCCGCCGCGGACCTCGGTCCCGACCGGCTGTGGTCGGTGCAGGACCACCTGGACGACATCCTCACCACCGTCCGGCCCCTGGAACCCATCGAGCTGAACCTGCTCGACGCCCAGGGCTGCGTCCTGGTCGACGACATCACGGTGCCGTTGTCCCTGCCGCCGTTCGACAACAGCTCCATGGACGGGTACGCGGTGCGGGTCGCCGATGTCGCGGGCGCGAGCGAGGAGTTCCCCGCCGTCCTCGAGGTCGTCGGAGACGTCGCCGCGGGCCGGGCCGACCCGCCGTCCGTCGGCCCGGGGCAGGCCGCCCGCATCATGACGGGCGCCCCGCTCCCGCCCGGCGCGGAGACCGTCGTCCCCGTCGAGTGGACCGACGGCGGGCTCGGCGAGGGCCCGGTGTCCGGAATGCGGGCCCGCAGCCTGGCGCCCGAGGGGGCGGAGGGCCAGGTGTACGTGTACCGCCCGGCCGGGGCACGCGCGCACGTCCGCGCGGAGGGCAGCGACGTCCGGTCGGGCGACCGCGCCCTGGCGGCCGGCACGGTCCTCGGCCCGCCGCAGATCGCCCTGCTCGCCGCGATCGGCCGGGGCAGGGTCCGCGTACGCCCGCGCCCGCGCGTGGTGGTGCTCTCCACCGGCAGCGAACTCGTCCAGCCCGACGAGGAACTGGCGCACGGTCAGATCTACGACTCCAACAGCTTCGCCCTCACCGCCGCCGCCCGCGACGCCGGCGCCATCGCCTACCGCGTGGGCGCCGTCGCCGACGACGCCGAGACCCTGCGGTCCACGATCGAGGACCAGCTGGTCCGCGCCGACCTGATGGTCACCACCGGCGGGGTGAGCGTCGGAGCGTACGACGTGGTCAAGGAGGCGCTGGCGCACGTGGCCGACGAGGACGAGCCCGGCGGCGGCGTGGACTTCCGCAAGCTCGCCATGCAGCCCGGCAAGCCCCAGGGCTTCGGCTCCATCGGCCCCGACCACACCCCGCTCCTCGCCCTGCCCGGCAACCCGGTGTCGTCGTACGTCTCCTTCGAGCTGTTCGTCCGCCCCGCGATCCGCACCCTCATGGGCCTCACCGACGTCCACCGCCCGACGACCACCGCGTCCCTGGCCGCGGACAAGGCGCTGACCTCGCCGAAGGGGCGCCGGCAGTTCCTGCGCGGTGCGTACTCCGACGGCACGGTCACCCCGGTCGGCGGCTCCGGCTCCCACCTCGTGGCCGCCCTCGCGCAGGCCGACGCGCTGATCGTCGTCCCCGAGGACACCGAGTCCGTCGAGCCCGGCGCCCAGGTCGAGGTGGTCCTGCTCGGCTGACCCCTCCTGGTTGGCGGTACCGTGTCGCGCACAGCAGGCCCACGCGCCGCACCGCGCCGGGCCCGGACCGGGAGCCCACACGAGCATGAGTACGCAGGAGACGTCCCCGCCCAGCGGCCGGGACAGGCACGACCCGCAGGACCGGCTGACGCACATCGACGAGGCGGGCGCCGCCCGCATGGTCGACGTGTCCGGCAAGGACGTGACCGCGCGTACCGCGCGCGCGAGCGGACGCGTCCTCGTCGCGCCCCGTGTGGTCGAGCTGCTGCGGGGCGAGGGAGTCCCCAAGGGCGACGCCCTCGCCACCGCGCGCATCGCGGGCATCATGGGCGCCAAACGCACCCCGGATCTGATTCCGTTGTGTCATCCGTTGTCGGTCTCCGGTGTGAAACTGGACCTGTCGGTCGCGGACGACGCCGTGGAGATCACCGCCACGGTGCGCACGACGGATCGCACGGGCGTCGAGATGGAGGCGCTCACCGCGGTCTCCGTCGCCGCGCTCACCGTGGTCGACATGGTCAAGGCGGTCGACAAGGGAGCGGTCATCACGGACGTGCGTGTGGAGGAGAAGACGGGCGGCAAGTCGGGCGACTGGAGCCGGTCGTGACACCGGACGCACCGGACGCACCGGGCGCACCGGGGGCACCGGGCGCACCGGGGGCACCGGGGGCACCGGGCGCACCGGGCGCACCGGGGGCACCGGGCGCGCCGGACGCACCGGGCGCGCCGGACGCACCGGGCGCGCCGGACGCACCGGGCGCGCCGGACGCACCGGGCGCGCCGGGCGCACAGGCCGGGGAGGCCCTTCGCGCGCCGTACGGCGCCCTGGTGGTCACCGCCTCCAACCGGGCCGCCGCCGGGGTCTACGAGGACAAGGGCGGCCCCCTGGTCGCCGAGGGCCTGCGCCGCTTCGGCTTCGCCGTCGACGGCCCCCTGGTCGTGCCCGACGGCGATCCCGTCGAGGCCGCCCTGCGGGCAGGCGCCGAAGCGGGCTACGACGTGATCGTCACCACCGGCGGCACCGGCGTCTCGCCCACCGACCGCACCCCCGAGGCGACACGGGCGGTGATCGACTACGAGGTCCCGGGCATCGCGGAGGCCGTCCGGGCCCACGGCCGGGACAAGGTGCCGACCGCGGTGCTCTCCCGGGGTCTGGCCGGCGTGGCGGGCGGCACGCTGATCGTCAACCTGCCGGGATCCTCCGGCGGCGTGAAGGACGGCCTCGCCGTGCTGGAGCCGCTGCTGACGCACGCCGTGGACCAGCTCCGCGGCGGTGACCATCCCCGACCCGCCAGTGGTGGGGGTGCGAGCTGAACAGCCCGGCCTGGCCCGTGGAGCTGGTGGACGGCGACATCGTCCTCAGGCCGATAAAGCTGCGCGACCAGCGAGCCTGGCGCGAGGTCAACCGGCGCAACCGCGACTGGCTGCGACCGTGGGAGGCGACCATCCCGCCGCCCGCGCCCGGCGGCCCGCTCGCGCACCGGCCGACCTACCGCCAGATGGTGCGGCACCTCAGGTCGGAGGCGAACGCGGGCCGGATGCTGCCGTTCGTCATCGAGCACCAGGGGCGGCTGGTCGGGCAGTTGACGGTGGCCGGCATCACCTGGGGCTCGATGTGCTCCGGGCACGTCGGCTACTGGGTGGACGAGGCGGTGGCGGGCCGCGGGGTGATGCCGACGGCCGTGGCGATGGTGGTGGACCACTGTTTCCGCACCGTCGGTCTGCATCGCGTCGAGGTCTGCATTCGCCCCGAGAACGCGCCCAGCCGCCGGGTCGTGGAAAAACTCGGATTCCGCGAGGAGGGGCTCCGGCCGCGTTATCTCCACATCGACGGAGCCTGGCGCGACCATCTCGTCTTCGCGCTCACCGCGGAAGAGGTCCCGGAGGGGCTGCTGCGGCGCTGGCGCCGGTCACGGGACCGGAGTACCCCCAACTCCGGGAATTGAATAAACGTTCGAAATGGTCGGGCCGTGACCATCCGGAACGGATAATTTCGCACCCTGACAGTCGGCTGATCGCATCGGTCGCAAAAAAAGTCAGAAATATCAGCCAGATCGTGCGACACACCGGCTCAATTGGCGGATGGCCCCACGCAAACCCCTCTACCGTGTGAGGCGTGAGCAGCAGCGGCCTCATCTACGCAGTCATCGTCGGGGCCTGGGCCGCCTACTTGGTGCCGATGTGGCTCCGTAGGCAGGACGAGCTGAACGAGGCCCGTCCGACGGAACGCTTCAGTACCGCCATCCGGCTGCTGTCCGGACGGGCGGGCATGGAGCGCCGGTACGCCAAGGACCTGCGGTCGCGCTCCGCCGAGGAGGCGGAGCCCGACGCCGACGCCCCGGACGCCGTCACCGACTCGGTGGACGTCCGGGCCTTCGCCGTGGCCAGAACCCGACGGCACACCCGGCCCGACGCGCCGCAGCAGCCCGCGGAGCGGCCCGAACCGGCACCCCAGGAGACGGGCGGACGCCCGAACGGCCCCAGACCCGGACAGCTTCCCGACTCCGGACAGGCCGCCGACTCCGGGCGGTCCCCCGACTCCGGACGGTCCCCCGACTCCGGTGCGGCGGCGCGCAACCGCGTGCCGCGGGCCCGGCGCGCACCCGTCTCACCGGCGGCGGCGGCCCGCGCCCGGCGGACCAAGGTGCTCGCGCGCCGCCGGCGCACGACCGTGGTGCTGTTCCTGGCCTTCACGCTCGGCTCGGTCGTCGCGGCGGTCGGAGGACTCGCCTTCCTGTGGGCGCCAGGAGTGCCCGCCGTGCTGCTCAGCGCCTACATCGCCTATCTGCGCTCGCAGGAACGCCACCGGTTCGCCTTCCAGATGGACCGCCGCCAGGCCGAGGCCGCCGCGCAGCGACTGCGCGACGGCGACCGCAGGCCGCGCCGGCGCACGCCCGCCGACCCCGCCGACACCGTGGGCGAGCCGGACGCCGAGGAGCCGGACGACGGACCCGAGGCGGAACCCGACGCCGGCCTGTCGGCGCTCGCCGCGGACCGGCGTGCGCTGGTGGAGCAGACCGACCACGCCGAGTGGGTCGACCAGCAGCGTGAACGGCAGCGGCGGCCGCAGGGCGACAGCTGGGACCCGGTGCCGGTGCCCCTGCCCACCTACGTGACCGCGCCGGTCGCCCCCCGCGCCACGTCCGACGTGGACCTCGCGGCACCGGACGCGTGGAGCTCGGCACGCTCCAGCGCCGTCGCCGACGAGGAGGAAGCGGAGGCCGGCCCCGGGACGCCGGGACCGGAACGCCCGGCCGCCCACGCCGAGGACCGGCCGGAGACGCCCGTCCGCAGCGACGCCCGCCGCGCCGCGTCCGCCCGCCGGGCCCGGGAACGGGGCCGGACACCGCTCTTCGACCAGTACGAGGACGGGGACCGCCCCCGCGCGGCCAACGAATAGCCCCCGGCGGCCCTCACCGGGGCCGCCTCCTCGCCGGTCCACGGAAGCGATTTTTGAGCAGGCCGGTCGGGGTGCTAAAGTTTCACTCGTTGCAAGGGCCTGTGGCGCAGTCTGGTAGCGCACCTCGTTCGCATCGAGGGGGTCTGGGGTTCAAATCCCCACAGGTCCACGCACAGAGTTGTTCGCGGGTCAGCCCGGGAGCAGTTCGCGAGATCCCGATCAGACGGTCACCGTCGGGTCGGGATCTCGCCGTTTCAGGCGTGGTTGGTACGCGAGTCCGCCCATCTGCCCGCCGGGGCGACACCTTTCGCGCGGCGGGTCGGCCCTCGGTCCGGGGCGGATGCCTGCGCCGCTCATGCGACCGGGTCGAGGATCCTCGCCGGGCGGCTCCACGCCCGGTGGAAGCGGTCGTACAGGGCGTTGACCGCGTCCTGGTCTTCGAAGTCACCAGTGGGTACGCCCAGTTCGGTGCGCGGGAGGGCTGCGAAGGGCTCCTCCACCTCCTGGGCCGGCGGTCGTCCCGCCGGGGCCTCACGGAAGAGTGACTTCACTCACCCACCGGCGAAGCACAACTACGCGACGCGGAACGCGCGAGGCCGCAGTGTCGAGCCTGACCGCGCCGGCGAAGCCTCGTCCTCGGCCGGCGCGGGATCGACGCGCACCTGGTCCTTCAGGGTTCGTCCGCTGATCGTGGCGCCGGTCCGGCCAGCCCGTGCAGCAGCAGGTCCGTGAGGGTGTCGACGACGCGCTGGTCGTCTCCGCCGCCGGGGGGCGTGAGCACGGCGTAGTTGAGGGTGACGAGCATCGCTCCCATCGCCACCGCGATGAACTCGGGGTCGCCGGGCAGCCGGTGTCCGCGCTCGACCAGGTAATCCAGATGCTCCCGAATGGTTTCCGTCTGCTCGCGCAGGTCGCGCCAGACCCGGCCCGTGCCGGGGTCGTCGGCCACCATCGCCTGGAACAGCGCGAGCGTGACCGGGCGGTTCTGCCGCATCACCGTCCACGCGACACCGATGTGGTCGCGCAGCTGGTCGCGGTCGGTCAGGTCGTGATCGCGGGGGTGCTCCAGGCCGACCATGCGCTCGTCGATCGCACCCTCCATCTCGGCGAGGAGCGCCTGGAGCAGCTCGTCCTTGCCGGCGAAGTGCTCGTAGAACGAGCCGGTCGAGCGTCCGGCCGCGGCGGTGATGTCGGTGATCTTCGTATTGAGGTAGCCGCGATCGCTGAACAGCCTCCGCGCCGCGTCCAGCAGCGCGGCGCGGGTCTGAGCCGCCCGGACTTTTCGACTGGCGGTACTCGCCTGAGGCATGTCGTCCTCCATCGACTGTTGACAGACGCCAGCGTATCGGAACACACTTTCACCGAATCACTATTCAGTGAAACTCGATTCAGGGAGGCATCGTGCGGACGATCGTCATCGGTGGCGGCATAGCCGGACCCGCCATCGCCCTCGCACTGCGGCAGATCGGTCACGACGTGACCGTCTACGAGGCGTACGACGTTCCGGTCGAGGACGTCGGCGCCCACTTCAGCCTGGCGGTCAACGGCCTGCGCGCACTGGAGAAGCTGGGCTGCCTGCGCGACGTACAGGAGGTCGGATTCCCCATCGACCGGATGCGGTTCTACACGGGGGGCGGCCACCTCTTGGGCGACGTGCCGCGCCTTCGGCGCGATGCCGACCCGATGCGCAGCATCTCGCTCCAGCGCGGGCGGCTCGTGGCAGTCCTGCGGCGCGCGGCGCTCGACGCGGGCGCGCAGATCGTCACCGGCGAACGCATGGTGGGTGCGACGGAGTCGGCGGACAGCGTGGTGGCCGAATTCGCCTCCGGCCGGCGCGAGACCGCGGAGCTGCTCGTGGGGGCCGACGGCATCTGGTCGACCGTGCGCGGGCTGATCGACTCGTCCGCGCCGCGCGCGGAGTACGCGGGGCTCTACGGGGTCGCCGGAATCTCCGCCATGACGGGTGTCGAGCCCGGCGTCTGGAGCCTCACCTACACGCGCAACGGTGCGTTCGTGTACACCAGCATCGACGAACAAACCCAGTGGTGGACGGCGCAGATCGGGGATCCGGTCAAGCCCGACCTGCGAGGCGTCGACGACGCGCAATGGCTCCGGCGCGTCACCGAGCTGTTTCCGGAGGCGACGCCGAGGGCCCTCCTCGCGGCCACGACATCGGTAGCCGCCTCCGGCTGCCTGAACGTCTGCGACCCGGTCCAGAAGTGGCACAGCGGGCGCATGGTCCTGGTCGGCGACGCCGCCCACCCTGTCGGCGTCGGGCACGGCGCCTCGATGTGCATCGAGGACGCACTGGAGCTCGCGGTGGCGCTGAGCGGCGCCCCGACCGTCCCAGCGGCACTCAAGGCCTACGACGAGGTGCGCCGCCCGCGCATTGACAGGCTGCTCAAGCACGGGCACAACGCCCGTGAGAGCAAGCGGCCCGGAGCCGTGAAGCGACAGGTCAACGCGGCGAAGATGCGCGTACTCCTCCCGTTCTTCGAACGGGCGCAGGGATACCTGTACGACTACGAGCCGCCTTCCCTGGCCGCCGTAGGCGGAGCACGGACCACCACGCGCTAGACGGTCCGCGGGCCCGACGACCCGGTGTGGCGGCGCAGACGACGCGGCGCGCCACACCCATCGAGAAGGAGGAGCAGTTGCTGAAATCGCGGGTGAGGAAGAACCTGGCCATCGGGCTGGTGATCACGGTCGTCATCACGGCGCTGTCGGTGGTTGTCGCGGACGACGGCAGCAAGGCGGAGGAGTTCAGGAAGTCGCTGATAGTGGGCTTATTGGTGACGGCGACGGTGACAGGGGGTACGTGGTTGCTGCAGCGGAGGCGTTCGGCACCGTGACCGGCGTCCGAGCAACGGCCCTGTGGCTGCCGGCGCTGCGACGGCATCGCCTTGTCCGTAAGACGTGCCACCGGTCTTCCGCCGCACCGTGTGCGCGAGGTCATCGGACCTGGACAGTGGCGCAGACGAAGGTCGTGTCCCGGAGCAGCGCCTGAGTGATGGCCACGCCGGTCAGGTGCTCGGCCAGAGCGAACGCCGCGGGTGAGGACAGATCCGTTTCCGGAGACTCGTCCTCGAGGTGGAAGCCGATCCGCACCATGACGTCCAGCAGCTCGTCGGGTGCGGTGCCCCATCGGTCCTCCGGGAACACGGGGTCGAAACAGAGTCGCAGGACCTGATCCTCCGCCCAGAGGAACGTGCCGACGGCGTTGACGTTGACGAAGTGGGAGACCCAGCTCGCCCCCGCCGAGGCCGGCAGGGCCCGGTCCTCGGTGACTCCGACGTACCCGTTGGGCTCGATCAGCAGCGTCCAGGCGCCCACCGTCGTCATGGCGATCAGCTGACGGTCGCCCGCCTCCAGGTCGTACTGGGCGAAGGCGGCGTCGACGACTGCGGCTATGCCCTGGACGGGTGCTTCCGGCCGCCCCTCGAGCCGGGACACCACCTCAGCAGGTGAGAAGCCCCGCACCAGGGTGAAGCAGTACGCCTCGGCAAGGTCGGGAAAGTCGTCTTCGAACCACGCGTAGTCCGCTCCGGTCTTCGTCATGCCGCCCATCCTGGCCGGTGTCACTGACACCGGAGGGGCTCGCGGGCATGCCTTGGACCGGCGCGGCTGCTGTCAGTGGCCTCTGTCTGTCTACGGCAGCTGAAGGGGCTTCGCGTAGCAGAGGCTCTCCTCGTGGAAGCGGTAGTAGCCGAACTTCTCGCACGGCTCGTAGCCGCTGGAGGTGTACAGGGCCACGGCCTCCGGCTGCTTGGTGCCGGTCTCCAGGACCATCCGGGTCCGGCCGGCCAGGCGGGCGTCCTCCTCCAGGGCGGCCAGGATGCGGCGGGCCAGCCCGCGGCCGCGCACCTGCTCGATCACGAACATCCGCTTGAGCTCGGCGTCCCCGTCGAGATTGCCCTCGTCGTTGGTGTCCTGGCTGCGCCAGCCGCCGGAGGCGACCGGGACGTCGTTCTCGTCGTACGCGATCAGGTACAGGCCGTTCGGCGGCGCGAAGTCCGAGGGGTCCAGGTGCGTGGCGTCGCCGCCGTCGCCGTAGCGGGCGTCGTACTCGGCCTGGACCTCGTCGTTGAGCTTCACGGCGTCGGGGTGGTCGAAGGGGACCCGGCGTATGTTCATGCTTCCTACCGTATATAGATGCGCTATCGGGAGTGGGGCATCGTCCAGTGTGCCGGTACCGTGCCCGCCGCTCACCGTCTCCGGCAGAGAGGGCAGCGGCAGGGCGGCCACGTCAGTGAGTCCGGGATCCAGTCGGGGTCGCCGCCGCCGGCGTAGGCGCGTTCCTTGGTCCGGCCGCTCTCGCGCCCCTCGCGGGTGACGCGGTAGGTGCTGATCGTCAGGCGGGACTTGCCCGGTTCGGGCGGGGTTCCGGCGTTCACGCCTCGCCTCCCTCGGGCTGGTGGCAGGGGCAGCAGCAGCGGGGCATCAGCAGCAGCAGCCCCATGGCGTGCGGCAGCGGTACGTCCTTCGTCTGACGGCACTGCGCGTGCAGAACCGCGTACGCGGGGCGCTGGGCGAGGGCGCACTCGGCGGACCGTGCGGTGCCGAGTCCCGTGCGCTCGGACGACGTGCGCATCAGGCGGCCCTCTTCGCGCCGATCACGTGCCGGTCCAGGTCGAGGCCGAAGTCGGCGGCGATGACGAGAGTGAGCCGGCGGCGGCGCCCGCGTGCCCGTTCGCGCGCGTGCTCGCAGGCGGCGACGTAGGGGCGTACGAGGGCTGCCGCCGCGCCGTCGAGAGGGGTGTCCATGCCGTACGGGGAACGGGGGAGCGGGAGTCGGGCTGCGGCGGTACGGGCGTCGTCGGTGTACGGGGTGACGGTTCGGGCGTTCGCCCGTCGTCGCCCGGTACCGGGCAGCAGCAGGTTCAGCGCCCGAAGAAGGAACGCGTGGATAATGCTCACTGTTGTCAGCTCCTGTGTAGCTGGCGGCCGTGCCCCCGGACGTTCGCCGCGTCGCGGGGGTTTTCGTCGCCACAAGAGTAGCGTGACATAGCTTGATGCATCTAGCTGTAGCTAGAGCTAGTGATGCGGAGCTTGGTGCGTCTACATACGTTCGAGGTATGCCCCTTGACCCCAAGTCCGGCCGCCCGCTCTATGCGCAGCTCGCCGACCTGATCGAGTCCAGGATTCGCAGTGGTGAGTACGCGCCTGATCGCATGATCCCGGCGTCCCTGCGGCTCGCTGAGGAATACGGCATCGCGCACATGACCGTGCGCCGAGCCATGAGGGAACTCCGCGAGCGTGGCCTGATCTACACGGTGTCGGGCAAGGGGTCCTACGTCGTACCCGAGCTGCCCGCAGGGCTGACGACAGCTGACGAGGGCGACACGCCTCCCACCCCCTGACCCCGCCTCCGCCAGGGCGGGACCCGGTCCGGTGGCAGGTATCGTGCCTTGGTGCTCACCGTGACCAGTGTCAACGTAAACGGTCTGCGTGCCGCCGCGAAGAAGGGCTTCGTGGAGTGGCTCGCCGACACCTCCGCCGACGTGCTGTGCCTCCAGGAGGTACGGGCCGAGCCCCAGCAGCTGCCCGAACAGGTCCGCACGCCCGACGGCTGGCACGTCACGCACGCCCCCGCCGCCGCCAAGGGCCGCGCCGGGGTCTCCCTCTACACCCGTCGCGAGCCCGACCGCGTCCAGGTCGGTTTCGGCTCGGCGGAGTTCGACACCAGTGGCCGGTACGTCGAGGCCGACCTGCCCGGTGTGACGGTCGCCTCCCTCTACCTGCCCTCCGGCGAGGTCGGCACCGAGCGCCAGGACGAGAAGGTCCGCTTCATGGGCGAGTTCCTCGGCTACCTCAAGGAGCTGCGCGAGCGCGCCGCCGCCGACGGGCGCGAGGTCGTCGTCTGCGGCGACTGGAACATCGCGCACCGCGAAGCCGATCTGAAGAACTGGCGCGCGAACAAGAAGAGCTCCGGCTTCCTCCCGGAGGAACGGGAGTGGCTGAGCCGGGTCCTCGACCCCGCCGAGGGCGGCTACGTCGACGTCGTGCGCGCCCTGCACCCGGACGTCGAGGGGCCGTACTCGTGGTGGTCGTACCGGGGGCGGGCCTTCGACAATGACAGTGGATGGCGGATCGACCTGCACGCCGCCACCCCGGGCCTGGCGGCCAAGGCCGTCAAGGGGCACGTGGAGCGCGCCGCCTCGCATGCCGAGCGCTGGTCCGACCACGCGCCGGTCACGGTGGTCTACGACCGCTGAGGCTCTGGTCCGTCCGCTGGTCCGTCCCGCTTCCGGATCCGCCGGTCCATCGCCAGGGACAGCTCCGCCTCCACCACGCTGCGGGCCAGCGGGCGCAGGCGGTGGAGTTCCCGCTCGGGGGCGTGACGCAGGATCAGGTCGGTGAAGAGGTCGGCGAGGGCGTCGGCGTGTTCGCGGACGCGGGCGCCGGCCTGGAGGACCTCGCCGAGCGGGATGCCCTCGCGGACCAGGGCGGAGGAGACCTCCAGCAGGCGGTGGCTGATGTGGACGAGTTCGTCGCCGTCGGTGCCGACGTAGCCGAGGTCCATCGCGGCGGCGAGGTTCTCCGGGGTGACCTCGCCCTCGAAGCGGGCGGCGAGCTCCTCGGGGGTGAGGCGGACCGGGGTCTCCTCGGTGGGTTCGCCGAGGCCGAGCAGGTCGCCGACGTCGCGGCCGTGGTCGAAGGCGTCGGCGAGTTCCGCGATGCCGTTCAGGGTGTGGCCGCGCTCCAGCAGTGCCGTGATGGTGCGCAGGCGGGCCAGGTGGTGGTCGTCGTACCAGGCGATGCGGCCCTCGCGGCGGGGCGGCGGGATCAGTTTGCGTTCGCGGTAGAAGCGCAGGGTGCGCACCGTGATGCCGGCCAGCCGGGCCAGGTCCTCCATGCGGTATTCACGCTTCTCGGTCACGCCCCGACCATAAGTCGTACCGGCGGTAACTTTCCTCCGTCCGACCCCTACCCATGAGTACGGAGCTGCTCTACTCTCCCCATTGCGCCAGTGTTCACTGGCGGAGTTCCAGGCGATGCGTGGAGGCTTCGGGATGGCCGAGCACGAGCAGGTTCGAGAACACGTACGGGTGGCGGTGGTCGGGTCCGGCTTCGGCGGGCTGGGGGCCGCGGTGCGGCTGCGCCGCGAGGGGATCACCGACTTCGTCGTCCTGGAGAGGTCCGACAGCGTCGGCGGGACCTGGCGGGACAACAGCTACCCCGGGTGCGCCTGCGACGTCCCGTCCCACCTGTACTCCTTCTCCTTCGCGCCCAACCCCGAGTGGCCCCGCACCTTCTCCGGGCAGGAGCACATCCGCGCCTACCTGGAGCACGTGACCGACACCTTCCGGCTGCGCCCCCACATCCGCTTCGGCTCGGAGGTGAGGCGAATGGTGTGGGACGGCGAGCGGGTGCGGTGGGAGATCGAGACCGCGAGCGGCCGGCTGACCGCCGACGTCGTCGTCTCCGCGACCGGGCCGCTGTCCGATCCGAAGGTCCCGGACATCCCGGGGCTGGACACCTTCCCCGGCAAGGTCTTCCACTCGGCCCGCTGGGACCACGGCTACGACCTCACCGGCAAGCGCGTCGCCGTGATCGGCACCGGCGCCTCCGCCATCCAGATCGTGCCGGCCGTCCAGCCCCGGGTCGGCCGCCTCACACTCTTCCAGCGCACCCCGGCCTGGGTGATGCCCCGCATGGACCGGGCGATCAGCGGCGCCGAGCGCGCCCTGCACCGGGCGCTGCCCGTCACGACCAGACTGCGCCGCGGACTGCTGTGGGGCATCCGGGAGCTCCAGGTGCAGGCCTTCACCAAGCACCCGAACGAGCTGGGCTTCGTCGAGCGGATCGCCAAGCGCAACATGGCCGCCGCCATCAAGGACCCGGCCCTGCGCGCCAGGCTCACCCCCGACTACCGCATCGGCTGCAAGCGGATCCTGCTGTCGAGCGAGTACTACCCGGCGCTCGCCCGGCCGAATGTGGACGTGGTCGCGAGCGGGCTGAGCGAGGTGCGCGGCTCGACCCTCGTCGCCGCCGACGGCACCGAGGCCGAGGCCGACGCGATCGTCTTCGGCACCGGCTTCCACGTCACCGACATGCCCATCGCCGAGCGCGTCGTGGGCGCGGACGGGCGCACCCTCGCCGAGACCTGGAAGGGCGGCATGGAGGCCCTGCGCGGTGCCTCGGCGGCCGGCTTCCCCAACTTCATGACGGTCATCGGGCCCAACACCGGCCTCGGGAACTCGTCGATGATCCTGATGATCGAGTCCCAGCTGAACTACCTGGCCGACTACCTGCGCCAGATCGACGTCCTCGGCGGCCGGGTCGCCCTCGACGCCCGCCCCGCCGCCGTGCGCACCTGGAACCAGCGGGTGCAGGAGCGCATGAAGCGCACGGTGTGGAACACCGGCGGCTGCACCAGCTGGTACCTGGACGCGAGCGGCCGCAACACCACCGTCTGGCCCGGCACGACCGCCGACTTCCGGCGCGCGACCCGGCGCGTGGACCTCGCGGAGTACGAGGTGCTGCGCCCGGCCGTCGCCGAGGCGGACGGGGGTACGGCCGAGGGTGCGGCCCCGGGAGCGACCCAGGGTGCGGCCCCGGGCGCCGACGCGGGTGCGGACGCGGAGGTGAGCGCGTGAGCCGCCTCCCGCACATCGCCGCCGGACCGTACGCCCCGCCCGTGCCCGCCCACGAGCTGACCGTCACCGCCGCCGACGGCGCCCGGATACACGTCGAAGTGCACGGCCCCGAGAACGCGCCCGCGGTCGTCCTCGCACACGGCTGGGCCTGCTCGACCGCCTTCTGGGCGGCGCAGATCCGCGCCCTCGCGGCCGACCACCGGGTCATCGCCTACGACCAGCGCGGCCACGGCCGCAGCCCGGCCGACCCGGCATGCGGCACCGAGGCCCTCGCCGACGACCTCGAAGCCGTCCTCACCGCCACGCTGGCGCCGGGCGAACGGGCGGTGATCGCCGGGCACTCCATGGGCGGGATGACGGTGATGGCCGCCGCGACCCGGCCCGCGGTGCGCGCGCACGCGGCGGCCGTCCTGCTGTGCAGCACGGGCAGTTCGCGGCTGGTGGCGTCCGCGACCGTGGTGCCGCTCGGGGAGGGCCGGGTGCGGACCTGGCTGACCCGGCGGATCCTCGGCTCCCGGGCGCCGCTCGGGCCGGTCACGCCCGTCGCCCGGCGGATCCTCAAGTACGGGACCATGGGCCCCGGTCCGGCCCCGCACATGGTCGACGCCTGCGCGCGCATCGTGCACGCCTGCCCGCGCGAGGTGCGCCGTGCCTGGTCCCAGGTGCTCGACCTGCTCGACCTCGACCACGGCGTACGGGAGTTGAGGATGCCGGTCGAGGTCGTCGTCGGCACCGCCGACCGGCTGACCCCGCCCGTGCACGCCCGCTCGCTGGCCGCCGCACTGCCCGACTGCGTGGGTCTGACGGAACTGCCGGCCCTCGGCCACATGACGCCGGTGGAGGCGCCGGACCTGGTCACCGGGAAGATACGGGCCCTCGCCGCCACCTACCTGAACGCCGCACGCGCCGAGCGTGCCGTACCCGCCGAGGAGAGCGCATGAGCAGAGGAAGCAGCCAGGGAAGCGGCAGGGAAAACAGGAGGGAAAGCGGCAGGGGAAGCGGCAGGGTGAGCCTGGAGGGGCGGGTCGCCGTCGTCACCGGAGCCGCGCGCGGCGTCGGGGAACTGCTGGCCCGCAAGCTGTCCGCGCGCGGGGTGAAGGTCGCCCTGGTCGGCCTGGAGCCGGACGCGCTCAAGCAGGTCTCCGCACGGCTGCACAGCGAGAGCGGGCACTGGCACGCCGACGTCACCGACCACGAGGCGATGGCCCAAGTCGCCCGCGAGGTCAAGGAACGGTTCGGCAGGATCGACATCGTCGTCGCCAACGCGGGCGTCGCCACCGGCGGGCCCTTCACCGACTCCGACCCGGACGCCTGGCGGCGCGTGATCGAGGTCAACCTGATCGGGTCGGCGGTCACCGCCCGCGCCTTCCTGCCGGCGCTGCTGGAGAGCCGCGGCTACCTGCTCCAGGTAGCGTCCCTCGCCGCCATCACGCCCGCGCCGATGATGAGCGCCTACTGCGCCTCCAAGTCCGGTGTCGAGGCGTACGCGCACAGCCTGCGCGCCGAGGTCGGCCACCGGGGCGTGAAGGTCGGCGTCGGCTATCTGTCGTGGACCGACACCGACATGGTGCGCGGCGCCGACCAGGACGACGTGATGCGTGAACTGCGGCAGCGGCTGCCCTGGCCGGCCAACAAGACCTACCCGCTGGGCCCGGCGGTCGACCGGCTCGTGGAGGGCGTCGAGCGCCGCTCCGCCCACGTCTACGGGCAGCGGTGGCTGCGCGGCATGCAGGGCGTGCGCGGCTACCTGCCGGCCGTCATCGGCACCGTCGGACAGCGCGAGATGCGGCGCCTCGGGGACCGGCTGAACGGCGTACGCACGGGCCTGGTCGGTGCGGGCGGAGCGGCCGACGAACAGCGCTCCACCCGTGCGGTTACCGTCCGTAAGTGATCGACATGCGCACGGTCACGGCCCATGTGAATCTGATCGGGCCAGGCCGATCCGGCCGGGCCCGAACATCACAGGAGTGAACCCACATGGGTATGAAGGACCAGTTCCAGGACAAGGCCGAGCGCATGCAGCAGCAGGGCAAGCAGCGGGCCGACCAGGCCAGGGAGCAGTTCCAGAACCGCGACCGCCGTCAGGGCGAGGACGAGATGGACCCCTCGCGTCGCCGGGGCGGGGAGGAGCGCGACCCGTCCTCGCGCCGCCGCGACGCGGACGAGCGCTTCGAGGAGAGCTACGACGCCTGACGCGCCGGTGAGTTGAAGGGGCGCCCCCCGTCGCACGGGGGGCGCCCTTCCTCATGCCCGGGGCGGCAGCGGTGGGCGGGACCGGTCCGGTACGTCGTCGTAACCGGGCGGCGTGGCGGGCGGGTTGGTCTCCAGCAGCTCCAGCGCCAGCCGGACCGCCTCGTCCAGCACCGGGTACCGGCCCTCGGCCCAGTCCAACGGGGTGCGCAGCGCCTCGACGTCGGGGTCGACGCCGTAGTTCTCCACGGACCAGCCGTACGCGTCGAACCAGGCCGCGTTCATCGGCACCGTGATCACCGTGCCGTCGCCGAGGCGGTGCCGGCCGGTCATGCCGACCACGCCGCCCCAGGTGCGCTGCCCGACCACCGGGCCGAGCCGCAGCAGCTTGAACGCGGCCGTGATCATGTCGCCGTCGGAGGACGTCGCCTCGTCCGCGACCGCCACGACAGGCCCGCGCGGGGCGTTGGAGGTGTACGACACCGGCTGCGCGTCGCGTGTCAGGTCCCAGCCCAGGATGGTGCGGGTCAGTTTCTCGATGACGAGTTCGCTGATGTGTCCGCCCGCGTTGCCGCGCACGTCCACGATCAGCGCGGGCCGGGACACCTCCATGCGCAGGTCGCGGTTGAACTGCGCCCAGCCGGAGCCGCCCATGTCGGGGATGTGCAGGTAGCCGCACCGCCCGCCGCTCAACTCCCGTACCACTTCGCGGCGTTTGGTCACCCAGTCCTGGTAGCGCAGCGGCCGTTCGTCGACGAGCGGTACGACGGCGACCCGGCGGGCCGGTCCCGTGCCGCCCTCGCCCGGTGCGAAGGTCAGTTCCACCGTCGTACCGCCCGCGCCCGCCAGCAGCGGGTACGGGCCCGTGACCGGATCCACCGGGCGGCCGTCGACATGGGTCAGTACGGCCCCCTCGCGGATGCCCGTGCCGGCCAGCGGCGAGCGGGCCCTGGAGTCGGAGGAGTCGCCGGGCAGGATGCGCCTGACCACCCAGTGGCCGTCCCGGCACACGAAGTTGGCGCCGAGCAGGCCCTGCCAGCGCTGGTAGTGCGCCGGGCCCTCGTTGCGCCGGGCGGCGACGACGTAGGCGTGCGAGGTGCCCAGTTCGCCGAGCACCTCGCGGAGCAGGTCGGCGAACTCGTCCGGGGAGGCGACCCGTTCGAGCAGCGGTCGGTACTGGTCCAGCACCGCGTCCCAGTCGACGCCGCACATGCCGGGGTCCCAGAAGTGGGCGCGGACCAGGCGGCCGGCCTCGTCGTACGCCTGGCGCCACTCGGCGGCCGGGTCGACCTCGTGCAGGATGCGGCGCAGGTCGATCCAGGTGGTCGAGTCGCCGTCGCCGACCTCGGTGGCGGGCACCGCGCGCAGGTCGCCCTCGTCGAGCAGGACCAGGCGGGTGCCGTCGCCGCTGACCCGGAACCGGTCCAGGTGGTCGACGAGTTCGGACTTCTTCGCCTTGGCCAGGTCGAAGTGCTCCAGGGTGGGCCGCTCGCTCGGGTCCGCCGGATTGGCGAAGGTCTCGCCGAGCGCGCCCGAGATCGGCCAGCGCAGCCAGACCAGGCCGCCGCCCGCGACCGGGCACAGCGCCGAGTACTTCGACGCGGTGACCGGGAACGGGGTCACCCGGGCCGCCAGCCCCTCGACCTCGACGGTCACCGCACCGCCCTCGCCGGTCTCGTCCTCCAGCGGGTCCAGGCCCCCGGCGGCGGGGCGGCCCTCCGGGTTCAGGGCGAAGGGCGAGGGGGTCGCGGAGGACAGCGGCACCAGGTAGGGGCGGCAGCCGAGCGGGAAGGACAGGTCGCCGGTGTGCACGTCGTACACCGGGTCGAAGCCGCGCCAGGACAGGAAGGCGAGGTAGCGGCCGTCCCGGGTGAAGACCGGGTTCTCGTCCTCGAAGCGTCCGTCGGTGACGTCGACGACGAGTGGACCCTGGCCCTCCTGCCCGTTCCTCCCGTCGATGCGGGCCATCTTGATCTGCCGCAGCGAGCGCCCGATGCCGGGGTGGGACCAGGTGAGCCAGGCCCCGTCCGGGGAGAAGGCGAGGTCGCTGACGGGACCGTTGACGGACCGGATCAGCTCGGTGGCGCGGCCACCGGCGCCGCCGGCGGGGGGCTCGGCGCCGGCTCCCTCTCCCTCAGTGGTCACGTCCGCCGCTTCGGCCACGTCCGCCGCTTCGGCCACCTCCGTCGCCTCGGCCACGTCCGTCACCCCCGCCACATCCGTCTGGTGGGGGACGTCGAGCAGCAGCAGCCGGCCGTCGTGCGAGGCGATGGCGAGGCGCTCGCCCGCCGGGTCCGAGACCAGCTCCAGGACCCGGCCCAGGTCCCCGGAGTCCGGCCGCCAGGGCGCGCGGCCCCCGGTCGCCCGTGGCAGGTGGGCGATCTCGATCGTGTCCTCGCCCTCCGCGTCCGTCACGTACGCGATCCGCCCGCCGGCCCCGAGCATCTCCGGCAGCCGCACCCGTACCCCTGGCGTGTCGGCGAGGGTGCGGGCCGGTCCGTCGCGGTGGGTGAGCCAGTACAGGCTGCCGCGTACGACGACGGCGCTCGCCCGGCCCGTCTCGTCCACGGAGATGCCTCCCACGTGCTGGGCGGCGGGCACCTGGTACGTACGCCGTCCGGCGCGCGGCCCGCTCAGCCGTACGTCGAGCCGGCGCGGCACCGAACCGGGTGACAGGTCCTCGACGATCCACAGGTCGCCCGCGCACTGGTACACCACGCGGTCGCCGTCGCTCGCGGC
The DNA here is from genome assembly GCF_055603605.1 of Streptomyces sp. NPDC037271. Lineage (NCBI taxonomy): Bacteria > Bacillati > Actinomycetota > Actinomycetes > Kitasatosporales > Streptomycetaceae > Streptomyces > Streptomyces sp. NPDC037271. The sequence continues at coordinate 180,125 of NZ_JBVJVN010000008.1, read as the reverse complement.
GTGCCGGGCGTAGCAGGCGTCGTGGTCGGTGTGGCGGCGCAGGTCGGAGCCGTCGTGGGCGCACGAGTAGAGGTTGCCGACGCCCTCGTGGTCGGAGAGGAAGGCGATCCGGCCGCCCACGAACATGGGGGAGTGCAGATGGCCCCCGAGGCCGGGCAGGAGACGCTGCCCGTGCAGCCAGAGCCGGCCCGTGGCGCCGCCCCGGTAGCGCTTCCAGGCGGCCGGTTCGTGCGGCGGGGTGCCCGTGAGGAGCAGGGTCCGGCGTTCCCCGTCGAGGTCGGCGGCCTGGATGTCGGTGACCGGGCCCCAGGGCAGTTTGCGGCCGGGGTCGCCGTCGGGGGTGATCTTGTAGGCCCAGGTGAGGTGGGAGAAGGGCTCGCCGTGCGAGGCGACGGCGAGGACGGCGGTGGTGCCGTCGGGATCGGGGGGTGACCAGCCGCAGACCCGGGTGTCCGTGCCGCCCCAGTGGGTGAGCTGCCGTCCGGGGCCGCCGTCCACCGGCACGAGGTGGACCTCCGGCACCAGGCTGCGCCAGCTGGTGTACGCGATGTGGCGGCCGTCGGGCGAGAAGCGCGGGTGGCCGGTCTTGGTGCGGTCGACGGTGAGCCGCCAGGCACGGCCCGGGCCGTCGAGGTCGGCGAGCCAGAGGTCGTCCTCGGCCACGAAGCACAGGTGGTCGCCGCTGAGGTGCGGAAGGCGCAGATAACTCACCTGCCCCATGCTTTGCCGGGGGCGGGGCCCCGGCAACTCGGCCCACACTTATGAGTAACCGACAACCGTGACCCAGACCACGAACGAAACCGTTTCGTTTCGTTAGGGCTTCCGGTACCTTCATGGTGTACGAAACGGTGTCGTTCAGACGGAGCGGACGAGAGGAGCGAGCGAGATGACCGAGGTCACCACCGCGCGCCGCAGTCGGATCACTCCCGAGCGCGAGGCCGAGCTGTACGAGGCCGTGCTCGACCTCCTCCGGGAAGTCGGCTACGACGCCCTCACCATGGACGCCGTGGCGGCCCGCACCCGGTCCAGCAAGGCGACGCTCTACCGCCAGTGGGGCGGCAAGCCGGACCTGGTCGTCCAGGCCATCCGGCACAACAAGCCCGGGAAGATCGGCGAGATCGACACCGGCTCCCTCCGTGGCGACCTGCACGCCCTGATGGCCCACGAGGACGACTGCACCATGGCACAGAACTCCGCGCTGATGCGGGGCGTGGCCATGGCGCTCCACCAGAACCCCGACCTGCGTCAGGCGTTCCGGGACCAACTCGTCGGACCGGAGATGGCGGAGTTCCAGCGCCTGCTGCAACGCGCCGTCGACCGGGGTGAGATCAGAGCGGACTGTCCGGCGCTGGACTTCCTCGTGCACATGCTGGTCGGCGGTTTCGCCACCCGCACGCTGCTCGACGACCAGCCGCCGACCCGGGCCTTCCTCACCTCCTACATCGACGCCGTGATCCTCCCCGCACTCGGCGTCCCCACCCCCACCCCCACCCCCACCCCCACCCCCTGACACGTCCCCCTCAGCAGAACCCCCATCTGAGCCCCACCTGAGCCCCACCTGAGCCCCACCTGACGTCACCGCTCACGTCGTCGGGCTGATCACACCTGCCCTGAAGATCCACGACCTGACCGGGAGTACGCCCTCGTGGCCACGTTCCTCTACAAACTCGGCCGGCTCGCGTTCCGCCGACGGCACTTCGTCGCCCTGATATGGGTGGCGCTGCTGACGCTCGCGGGCGTCGGCGCCGCCAGTGCCCCGACCGCCGGCACCACCTCCTTCTCCATCCCCGGCACCGAGGCCCAGAAGGCCTTCGACCTGCTGGAGGAGCGCTTCCCCGGCACCAGCGCCGACGGGGCGACCGCGCGCGTCGTCTTCAAGGCGCCGTCCGGCGAGAAGATGACGGACGCCGACAACAAGGCGACCGTCGAGAAGACCGTCTCCGGCCTGGCCGACGGCTCCGAGGTCGCCTCGGTCGCCGACCCGTACACGGGCAACGCCGTCAGCAAGGACGGCACGATCGCCTACGCGTCCGTGAAGTACGACGTCTCCGGCATGGAGCTGGAGGACACCACCAAGGACGCCCTGGAGGACGCCGCCCAGCAGGCGCGCGACGCCGGGCTGACCGTCGAGATCGGCGGTGACGCGCTGCAGGCCGTCCCGCACACCGGTACCACGGAGATCATCGGAATCGCGGTCGCCGCCGTCGTCCTCGTCATCACCTTCGGCTCGCTGGTCGCGGCCGGCCTGCCCCTCCTCACGGCCCTGATCGGCGTCGGCATCGGCGTCGCCTCGATCACGGCCCTCGCCAGCGCACTCGAGCTGGGCTCCACCACCTCCATCCTGGCGATGATGATCGGCCTCGCGGTCGGCATCGACTACGCCCTGTTCATCGTCTCCCGCTACCGTGCCGAACTCGCCGAGGGACGTGAGCGCGAGGAAGCCGCGGGCCGCGCGGTCGGCACGGCGGGCTCGGCGGTCGTCTTCGCCGGCCTCACCGTCGTCATCGCCCTGGTCGGCCTCGCCGTCGTCAACATCCCGATGCTGACCAAGATGGGCATCGCGGCGGCCGGTACCGTCGCCATCGCGGTGGTGATCGCCCTGACGATGGTCCCCGCGCTGCTCGGTTACGCCGGCCGCAGGGTCAAGCCGGCCGGCGCCAAGAAGGCGAAGAAGGGCGGGCAGACCGAGGCGAAGCCGGCCAAGGACAACCTGGGCACCCGCTGGGCGCGCTTCGTCGTCCGCCGTCCGCTGGCCGTCCTCCTCCTGGGCGTCATCGGCCTCGGAGCCGCCGCGCTCCCCGCGGCCTCCCTGGAACTGGGCCTGCCCGACGACGGCTCCCAGCCGACGTCGACGACCCAGCGCCGGGCGTACGACCTCCTGTCGGAGGGCTTCGGGCCGGGCTTCAACGGTCCGCTGATGGTCGTCGTCGACGCGAAGGGCAGCGACGCTCCCGAGCAGGTGTTCACCGACGTCTCCGACGAGATCAAGGGCCTCGACGACGTCATGGCGGTCACCCCGCCCGCTCCCAACAAGAGCGGCGACACCGCGACGATCACCGTGGTCCCGGACTCCAAGCCGTCCTCCGTCGAGACCGAGGACCTGGTGCACGCCATCCGCGACGCGGGCGCCGGCATCAAGGCGGACACCGGCGCGGAGACCCTGGTGACCGGCTCGACGGCGATGAACATCGACGTCAGCGAGAAGCTGAACGACGCGCTGCTGCCGTACCTGGTCCTGGTCGTCGGCCTGGCCTTCCTCCTCCTGATCGTGGTCTTCCGCTCGATCCTGGTCCCGCTGAAGGCGGCCCTCGGCTTCCTGCTCTCCGTCATGGCGGCCCTCGGCGCGGTCGTCGCGGTCTTCCAGTGGGGCTGGCTGTCCGGCCTGATGGGCGTCGAGGAGACCGGCCCGGTCATGTCGATGATGCCGATCTTCATGGTCGGCGTGGTCTTCGGCCTGGCGATGGACTACGAGGTCTTCCTGGTCACCCGTATGAGGGAGGCCTACGTCCACGGCGAGACGCCCGGCCAGGCGGTCGTCACCGGCTTCAAGCACGGCGCGCGGGTCGTCACGGCCGCGGCGGTCATCATGATGGCGGTCTTCGCGGGCTTCATCGGCTCCAGCGAGTCGATGGTCAAGATGATCGGCTTCGGCCTGGCGATCGCCGTCTTCTTCGACGCGTTCGTCGTCCGCATGGCCATCGTCCCGGCGGTCCTCGCCCTGCTCGGCAAGAAGGCCTGGTGGCTGCCGAAGTGGCTGGACCGCGCGCTGCCCAACGTGGACGTCGAGGGCGAGGGCCTGCGCACGGCCGGGGACGGCAAGGGCGGCCCCGACGAGGACAGGGAGCTGGTACGCACCTGACGCGCCGCCTCTGACAGGACGACAGACCAGCCGGTGAGGGCTCCGTGGGGACGGGGCCGCCCTCACCGGCTTCCTGTCGTGCGGGGACACCGCAACCCGGTCGCCCGCCGGGTACACGTACCGTTACGGTGCCGTCCATGACGACGACCGACGACGCCTCCGCGACCCCCGCCGCCCACCCCCGTTTCGCCGAGGCCCTGCGCGGACTCGGCCTCGGTGAACTGGCCGGACGGGCCCGGCGCTTCCCGGAGGCCACGCGCACCGCGGCCGAGGCCGCCGCCGCGATCGGCTGCGAGCTGAGCCAGATCTGCAAGTCGCTCATCTTCGCAGCGGACGGCGTGCCGGTCCTGGTCCTCATGGACGGCGCCTCCCGGGTCGACCTGGAGCGGGTCCGGGAGGAACTCGGCGCTCAGCAGGTCACGCGGGCCAGGGCCGACGTCGTGCGGGAGACCACCGGGTACGCCATCGGCGGCGTGCCGCCCTTCGGGCACCGGAGCAGGACCCGGGTGCTCGCCGACCGGTCCCTCCTCGCCCACGAGGTCGTCTGGGCCGCCGCCGGCACCCCGTACGCCGTCTTCCCGATGGAGCCCAAGGAACTCGTCGCCACCGCCGGCGCCACCCTCGTGGACGTGCGCGAGCGCTCCGAGTGACCACACTGGTCACCGCCGCCGTCCTCCTCGCCGCGGTGACGCACGCCGGCTGGAACGCCATCGCCCACCGGATCACGGACCAGCTCACCGGCTTCGCCCCGGTATCCGGCGGCGGCATGCGGTGCAGGGGACGGTCCTCCCGGCGTACTTCCTGCTGTCCGCGAGGCTACGCAGCCGTAAGAGATCCAGCCCCGGGGCTGGAAGAACACGCCTCACGGCAAAAAACAGTCCCCGGAGTCTCACCGTTGCCATCTACCTCAGTCGTCGCTGAGGCTCCGGTAGCGAGGGGCTTCGGGGGCCTGGCCAGAGCCGACGGGAATCTCTTGCCGATGAACGTCTCCACCGGCGGTGCGATTCTCCGGTTTTCTGGTGTATTGACCAGTTTCCTCGTCATAGGATCCGTGTCAAGGGGGGCGCCGGGAAAATCGCAGACCGAGGCGAGACCCACAGGTCAGGCCCGCGGTTGACCGGGGACCACCTGTGCACGTGATGTACCCGGAGCGCGGCGGCGGGCCTCGTCGTCGGGATCGCCCTGATGCTCCGCACGGGATGACCGGGCGGCCGGGATGGCCGGGATAGTGCGTACGGCGGCTCTGAGGCGCACCCTGGAAAGAGGTCTTCCGGAGGTGATCGTCATGATGCACACCGCAGTGGGATGGCACGTCGAGCTGGAGTTCATGGAGGACGACCAGCACACCCGGGCGGTCGCGATGGTGCGGCTCCCCGACGGCGGCGAGGTCCGCGCGCACGGCCACGCCACCCGTCACCGCGTCGACGCCAACCAGCCGAGGGTCGGCGAGGAAGTGGCGGGGGCGCGGGCCTTGAACGAGCTCGCGATGCAGCTGCTCACCAAGGCGCACGACGACATCGACGCGGCGTCGGGGAGGGTCTCCCACCCGATCCACGTGTGAGCCGCCGCGCGGCCCAGGGCCTGGTCGACCGGTCCCGCCTGCCCCGCGACGCCGTGCACGCACTCCGGCCCGCACCGGCCCCTGACCCGAGCGGTTCCCCGTACGAGGTGCAGGGCCGGCCCGCCGGCTGCACGCACGGGGCGCCGCACAGCCGCCCACCGGGCGGCGACGCGCACGTGGTCGGGCAGGTCCGGCCCAGCCCTAGCCCGCGTCGAGTGACGCCCGTACCGCCCGTACCAGTGCCTGCGCCCGCGGGTCCGCCGTCACGGTCCTGCGGAAGCCGTTGGTGACGTAGCCGAAGGCGACGCCCGACTCCGGGTCGGCGAAGCCGAGGGCGCCGCCGCGGCCCGGGTGGCCGAAGGAGCCGGGGGACAGGAACGGGGACGCGCTGCCGTGCAGCATGTAGCCGAGGCCGAAGCGGGTGCCCACGACGAGGACCCGGTCCGGGCCGGCCGACTCCTCGGCGCGGGCCCGTTCCGTCGTCACCGGGTCGAAAAGACGAGGGTGCCGTGTCACGCCGTCGTCGGCCTCGCCGATCAGCGCCGCGTAGAAGCGGGCCAGCCCGTCGGCCGTCGCGATGCCGTTGGTCGCCGGGAGGGCCGCTGCCCGGTACGCCGGGTCGTTCTGGTCGGGGAACGGCGTGATCGCGGCGAAGGCCCGGCGGGTGAGGGAGCCGGGGTCGGCGTAGGCGTCGGTGACCGCGCGCTTGGGGCGCAGGCGGGGGCCGTTCCCCGACGGCTCGGGGTCCTCGACGCGCCCGACCCGCCCGGCCCGGCCCGCCGCCTCCTCCGCGGCCGGCAGCCCCAGCCACAGGTCCAGCCCCAGCGGCCGGGCGATCTCGTCCGCGATCCACTCACCGGCGCTCCGCCCGCCCGTCGCCCTGCGGACCAGTTCGTCGAGCAGCCAGCCGTACGTCAGCGCGTGATAGCCGTGGTCCGTGCCCGGTTCCCAGACGGGTGCCTGCGCGGCGACGGCCTCCGGGCCCCGCAGCGGGTCGAGGGCCTGTTCCGGGGTGAGCGGACGGTCGAGGACCGGCAGCCCGGCCCGGTGGTTCAGCACGTGCCTGACCAGCACCCGCTCCTTGCCGTGCGCCTTGAACTGCGGCCAGTACTCGCCCACCGGCGCGTCCAGGTCCAGTTCCCCGCGCTGGTGCAGCAGCAGCGGTACGGCGGCGGCGACGCCCTTGGTCGCCGAGCGCACGACCTGGGCGGTGCCCCGGCGCCACGGCTCGGTCCCGGCTGTGTCATCGACGTTCCTGGTTCCACCCCACAGGTCGACGACCTTGCGCCCGTCCCGGTAGACGGCGACCGCCGCGCCCCGGTCCCCGAGCGCTGCGAAGTTCCGTGCGAACGCGTCCCTGACCGGCTCGAAACCCTCGGCCACCGCGCCGTGCACATCCACGATCGCGTCCACGTCCACGACCGCGTTCACGTCCGCGTTCACGTCCACTTGCCACGTCCCTTCCGACCGCCTGCGACAGTCGGTGCAACCGTCACCGGCCGCCCGCGATTCCAAGGGGGGAGTGCGGGACTGATCTCACATGTGGTGTGCGGCCCGAAGGGCGTGACCCGGGAAATATGGGACATTGGAGTAGGTGGCGTACGGGGTGGGCGCACAGCCTTCGCAGACGTGGTGAGCGTAAGGGGCGATCCGATGTCCGTAGTCGAACAGTACGCACGAGCCCACATCCTGACGGACGCGGACCTCCCGGACGAGGACGGCGCAGGGGCCATACCCGTCGTGCTGCGCTACGACCCGGACCGCGACCCGCGGACCGTCCGCGTCGGGCTGCCCGCGCCGGGCCGCGGTCCCGGCTTCCGCGAGTGGGCCTTCTCCCGGGCACTGCTGGAACAGGGCCTGCGCGCGCCCGCCGGGACCGGCGCGGTGCGGGTGTGGCCGTGCGGGCGGGTGCAGGTCGTCGTCGAGTTCCACACCCCGCAGGGCTGCTCGGTGGTCCAGTTCGAGATGAAGGCGCTCATCCGGTTCCTGCGCCGGACCTACACGGCGGTGGCACAGCCGGTGGCCCACTGAGCCACCGGCCGTACCTGCGGGCGCCGCGCGTCAGCCGGCGTTCTTCAGCAGCGCCGCGACGATCGGTCCCGCGGACTCGCTGCCGTGGCCGCCCTGCTGGACGACGCCCGCCGCCGCCAGGTCGCCCCGGTACGCGGTGAACCAGCCGTTGGGCTGCTCCTGGCCGTCGACCTCCGCCGAGCCGGTCTTCGCCCCCGCGTCACCGCTCACGCCGGCCATCGCCTCCGCCGCGGTGCCGTACGCCGCCGTGTAGGACATCAGCTCGCGCAGCTGCGCCAGAGTGGACGCGGACATCGTGCGGGAGGCGGTGGCGAACTCGCGGCCGTCGACCGACCGGGCGACCAGGTAGGGCTGGTGGAAGCGGCCCGACTTCACGGTCGCCGACACGGACGCCATGTTCAGCGGGTTCATCCGCACCCCGCCCTGGCCGATGAGGGAGGCGGCCATCGGGGCCGCGCTCTGCACCGGCACCGAGCCGTCGAAGGTGGGCACGCCGACGGACCAGTTGTTCATCGACAGGCCGAACACCTCCTTCGCCTGCCTGGTCAGGTCGTCGTTCTCCAGCTTCGGGGCCTGGCTGATGAAGGCCGTGTTGCAGGAGCGGGCGAAGCTCGCCTTGAACGTGCCGTTCCTGATCTCGAACTCGTCGTCGTTCTGGAACTTCCAGCCGCCGTAGGCGAAGTACTTCGGGCAGGGGTGCTGCTTGTCCATCGACGCCAGGTTCTTCTCGATCAGCATCGAGGCGGTGATGACCTTCATCGTGGAGCCGGGGGCCAGCGACCCCTGGAAGGCGGTGTTGAAGCCGTGGCCGCCGTTGGCGACCGCGAGGATCTCACCGGTGGAGGCGCGCAGCAGGACCACCGACGCCCGTGCCTTGCCGGCGACCTGCTTCTCGGCGGCGGCCTGCAGGGCGGGGTCCAGGGTCGTCTTCACGGTGCCGGGAGTTCCCTCGCTCAGCTCCAGCAGCGTCTTGTCCGAGGCCTTGGCCGCCTTCGACTCCTTCCCCCGGACCGCGCGCAGTTCGATGCCGGGGGTGCCGCCGGCCTTCTTGCCGTACTTCTCGCGCAGGCCGTCCAGCACGGTGCCGAGCGACGGGTACTTCGCGGCGGTGATCTCCGCGCCGTCCCGGTCCAGTGCCTTGACCGGCGGGGTGCCGGCCTCCCCGGTGACCAGCTTGTCGCCGTCCCTCAGGTCCGGATGGACGACGGAGGCGTGCCAGTCGACGCGCGGTTCGCCGTCTCCGGCCCGGCGGACGACGGTCAGCGCGCTGTCGTACGCCAGCGGCTCGGCCGTCTGCCCGTGGGCGACGGTGGCCTTCACGGAGAACGGGACCTTCTGCCCGGCCGGGGTGCCCGGGGTGAGCGTGACGTCCTTGGCGCGGGCGTCCTTGGTGTAGCCGGTGAGCAGCGCCTTCGCGGCCTCGGCGTCGTCGGTCGCGGCGGCCGCCCCGGCGACGTCGCCCTGCTGCCAGGCGGTGAGGAACCGCTGGGCCGTCGAGGTGACCTCGGCCGCCGTGAGGGGGCCCGACTTCACCTTCTTCCCGGCCGCCGCGGACGTCGTCCGCGCGGTGTCCTCGGCACCGGCGCCGCCGTACACCGCGTAGGCGCCGAATCCGGCGCCGGCCACGACCACGGCGGCCACACTGCCGATCACGGCGGGTTTCGTCTTCCGCCGCTCGCCGGCGGCCCTTCTGCTGCCCACTGCGTCCTGTTCCTCCGCGCGCTGCCCGTTGTCGACGGGGCCGGCGGTGCCCTCGTTGCTTCACGCTTTCCAACGACGGCGACCACCCTAGGGTCTTCCGACCGGCCCGGCCGACCGGATTCAGCCTCCCGCGCGCAACACGTCCGCCACGATCGGGCCGGCCGCGTCGCCGCCGTGGCCGCCCTCCTCGGTCATGGCCGCCGCCGCGATGTCGCCCCGGAAGCCGGTGAACCAGCTGTTGGACGTGGTCTGCCCGTCGACCTCGGCCGATCCGGTCTTGGCGCCGATGTCGCCGCCGCCGAGCCCGGACATGGCCTCGGCGCCGGTGCCCTGGGTCGCGGTGAGCCGCATCATCTGCTTGAGCTGGGCGGCGGTGCTCTGCGGCAGGCCCTTGGCGGTGGCGAGCTTCCGGCCGTCCAGGTCGGGCGAGACCAGGTAGGGCTGGCGGAACTCGCCGGTGATGGCGGTCGCCGTCACGGACGCCATGTTCAGCGGGTTCATCTGGACCTGGCCCTGGCCGATGGCGTTCGCCGCGCGGTCCGGGCCGCTCACGGCGGGGACCTCGCCGTCGAAGGAGACGATGCCGGTCTGCCAGTCGTCGCGCCCCAGCCCGAAGCGCTCCTCGGCCTCCGTCGTCAGCGAGGCGTCGGTGAGCGGCTTCTCGTCGATGAGCTTGATGAAGCCCGTGTTGCAGGACCGCATGAAGGTGTTGGCGAGGGTGGCGCCCTCGTTGGGCTCCATACCGGTGAGGTTCTTGAAGGTCTGGCCCTGCCAGATCGCCGTGTCCGGGCAGGGTGCCGGGTCGTTCATCGAGGTCACGCCGTTGTCGATGAGCATCGCCGCGGTGATGATCTTCATGGTGGAGCCGGGGGCGACCTTCCCCTGGAAGGCCGCGTTGAAGCCGTCCGCGCGGTTGTTCGCCACGGCCAGCACCTCGCCGGTGCTCGGCTCGACGGCCACCACGGACGACTCGCCGTAGCGCTTCACCGCCTTCTCGGCCGCCGCCTGCACGCTCGCGCTGAGCGTCGTCTCCAGCTTGCCGGGCTTTCCCTCGGTCAGGGTCAGCAGCGGGGTGTCCGGCCCGCCGCCGTTCCCGTGCCGGACCACCAGCTCCACGCCGGGGGTGCCGCCCGCCTTGTCGCCGTACTTCTCCCGGAGCGTGGCGAGGACCGGGCCGAGGGAGGGGTACTTCTCCTTGGTCAGCACGGCGCCGTCGCGGCCGACCGCCTGGATCTGCGGGGTCGTCGACTCCCCGGTGACCAGGGTGTCGCTGTCCTTCAGGTCCGGGTGGACGACGGACGGCCGCCAGTCGACCAGCGCGCGTCCGCTGGTCTCGCCGCGCACCACCGTCAGCTCGCTCTTGTACGTCAGCGGCTTGGACACGCCCTCGTACGACACCTTCGCCGTCACGGTGAACGGCACGGCGGTGCCGGTCGCCGTGCCGGGCGTGATCTCGACGTCCGTGATGTGCGCTTCCTCGCCGTAGGACGTCAGCATCGTCCCGGCGACCGCGGAGTTGTTCGTGTGGGACGCCGCCTCCGTCGCGTCGCCCTTCTCCCAGGCCGTGAAGAACTTCTCCGCCGTCTCCTCGACCTCGTCGCCGCTCGGCGGCCCGCTCTTGGCCGACGTTCCGGAGCCGCCGTCCAGTGCCGACACCACGTTGTAGGTGCCGTACCCGGCCCCGCCCACCATCACGGCGAACACGCCGCCTATGACGGCGGCCTTCACCCCCTTGCGCATCGCGCCTTTCCCTCCCGTGGGTGCCTTTTGTGACGTTTTCTGAACGCGTTCAGAAAACGTGGTCGCCTCCGAAACTGTATGCGGGGCACGGGGCGGGAGGTGCGGGGGTGACGCAATCGTTAGCGTGGCGAACGGCGTACGGCAACGGCGCACGGCAGGGGCGGGGCCCCCGAGCCGTACCGGCGTCCGTGCCGGCCTCCGTCCCGCCGGGTCGCCCACCTCCCCGGCCGGGTGAACCTCACGGCATGCGCTGCCCGAATGCGCGTGCTATGTCTGGGTTGTAAGACTGCACGGCACAAGGGTGCGGAGGACGAAATGGCAGACGCGGCTTTCGCCAAGCTTTTGTTCCTGGAAGCGCAAAGAGTCCAGGACCCGGACGGTGCGGACGAGATCGTCATCAGTAGAGGTGACGGCGGTGTATTCGAGAAAATAAGGCTGCGCAAAGGGGATGTGTTCGAGTTCGACGAGCGGTTCGTTCCGTTCGTCAACCAGGCGCCGATCGACATTCTTCTGCACGAAGTGAACGAGGCGACCGGCCAGGCCGCCTTCGTCGGAGGGGCGAAGATCATCCCCTCCGAGGTGGGCCTCGGAGAACGGAAGCAGGCGATCGGCGCACTGTCCCTGTCTCTGTACGAGCTGACGTACAAGGTCCTGTGACAGCCGGCCACCCCTTGGCGGGTCGTGTCGGCCCGGCAGGGGATGCCGGTCGCGGTAGCGGTGGACGGTACCGGCTACCGGCTACCGGCTACCGGGTACCGGGTCCGACGCCGACCGCGCAGCGCCGTTCGCCGCGCTGTCGGGGGCATCTGACCGGCTAGACCCACGTATCGAGCCACATCCGCGACCGCCAGTCCTCCATCGGGATCGCCGTCCCCGTGTACAGCGGCCAGAAGTAGATGAAGTTCCAGGCGATCAGCAGCACCAGCACGCCCGCGCCCGTCGCCCCCGCGACCCGCCGGGCGTCGCCGCAGCCCGGCCGGCCCACGATCGCCCCCAGCAGCATCGCCACCGCCAGGCACAGGAACGGCAGGAAGACGACGGCGTAGAAGAGGAAGATCGTGCGCTCCTGGTAGAAGAACCAGGGCAGATAGCCGGCCACGATGCCGCAGGCGACGGCGCCCGCGCGCCAGTCGCGGCGGAAGGCCCAGCGCCACAGCACGTACAGCAGGGCGAAGACGCCCACCCACCACAGCAGCGGCGTGCCGAGCGCCAGCACCTCGCGGGCGCACTTCCCGCCCGCGTCGGCCGGGCAGCCGTCCGAACCGGCCGCCGGCGACTCGTAGAAGTAGGAGACCGGACGGCCCAGGACGATCCAGCTCCACGGGTTCGACTGGTAGGTGTGCGGCGAGGTGAGGTGGGTGTGGAACTCGAGGACCTGCGACTCGTAGTGCCACAGGCTGCGCCACCAGTCCGGGAAGAGCCAGGACCAGGCGCTGTCCTTGCCGTCGTTCGCGGCCCAGTCGCGGTAGTAGCCGCCGGTTCCGTCGGCGGGGGAGAGGATCCAGCCCAGCCAGGACAGGACGTACGTGACGAGCGCGACCGGCACCGTCGACAGGAACGCCCAGCCCAGGTCGTACCGCAGCACCGCCAGCCGCGGCCGGTGGGCGCCCGCGACCCGGCGGGTGCCGACGTCCCACAGCACGGCCATCACGCAGAAGGCCGCCATGATGTACAGGCCGTTCCACTTGGTGGCCGCGGCCAGGCCCAGCATCAGCCCCGCCGCCAGCCGCCACGGACGCCACCCGAACCGGAACGTCTCGGCGAGGTGCGCGTCCGGCCGGACCCGGCCGTCGGCGTCCACCGGCAGCGCGGCGGCGAGTCTGCGGCGGGCCCAGTCGCGGTCGGCGACCAGGCAGCCGAAGGCCGCCAGCACGAAGAACATCAGCACGCTGTCCAGCAGCGCGGTGCGGCTCATCACGAAGTGCAGCCCGTCCACCGCCATCAGCGCGCCCGCCAGGCACCCCAGGAACGTGGAGCGGAACAGCCGGCGCCCGATCCGGCACAGCAGCAGCACCGACAGCGTGCCGAGCAGCGCCGTCATGAACCGCCAGCCGAACGGGTCGAACCCGAACAGCAGCTCGCCCAGCCCGATGACGTACTTGCCGACCGGCGGATGCACGACGTACGCCGCGTCCGTCGGGATCGGAACGTCGCCGCCCGAGTTCAGGATCAGGTCGTTGGCGTTCTTGTCCCAGTTGACCTCGAAACCGCGGTGGATCAGCGCCCAGGCGTCCTTGGCGTAGTACGTCTCGTCGAATATCACCGCCTTCGGGCTGCCCAGGTTCCAGAACCGCAGCACACCCGCGAGCAGTGCCACCAGCAGCGGTCCGCCCCAGGCCGACCAGCGCACGATCCGGTCGGCGAGCGGCTTCGACAGGCCGAGGAAGACCCACATGCGCGGACCGGGCCGGGTGTACGGCGGCACCAGCCGGTCGCGGACGTCGTCGGCCGCGGACGGTGCCGTGTAGCCGAAGCGGCGCAGCCGCTGCTGCCAGGCGGGCCGCCGGTCGGGCGGGGCCTGGTCCTGCCGGGTGTCCGTGGAGGACGCGGTACTGGTCACCGCGCCATCGTAGGGAACCGTGCTGTGCACGTCCCGCGCATGCCCCGGACCGGTCGGACGCGTCCCCGTTCGTCCGCCACCGGGAGGGAGTCCGTCCGCCGCCGGAAGGGCCTCCCTCCTCGCCTTGGAGGATGCCCGTCCGCTCCTGGGAGGATGGGGGTGTGACTGGAACCCTTGTACTGGCTGGCACCCCCATCGGCGACGTCCGGGACGCCCCGCCGCGGCTCGCCGAGGAACTGGCCGGCGCCGACGTCGTCGCGGCCGAGGACACCCGGCGGCTGCGCCGGCTCACCCAGGCGCTCGGCGTCACCCCCAAGGGGCGTGTCGTGTCGTACTTCGAGGGCAACGAGTCCGCCCGCACGCCCGAGCTCGTCGAGGAGCTGGCGGGCGGCGCGCGGGTGCTGCTGGTGACCGACGCCGGGATGCCGTCGGTGTCCGACCCCGGCTACCGGCTGGTCGCCGCGGCCGTCGAGCGGGACGTCCGGGTCACCGCCGTGCCCGGCCCGTCCGCCGTGCTCACCGCGCTCGCCCTGTCCGGGCTGCCGGTCGACCGGTTCTGCTTCGAGGGCTTCCTGCCGCGCAAGGCCGGCGAGCGGCTCTTCCGGCTGCGCGAGGTCGCCGGCGAGCGCCGGACCCTCGTCTACTTCGAGGCCCCGCACCGCCTCGACGACACCCTCGCCGCCATGGCCGAGGTCTTCGGCACCGACCGGCGGGCCGCCGTCTGCAGGGAACTGACCAAGACGTACGAGGAGGTCAGGCGCGGCCCCCTCGGGGAACTCGCCGAGTGGGCCGCCGAGGGCGTACGCGGCGAGATCACCGTCGTCGTCGAGGGCGCGCCGGACACCGGGCCCGAGGAGGTCGGCGCCGAGGAACTGGTGCGCAGGGTGCGGGTGCGCGAGGAGGCCGGGGAGCGGCGCAAGGAGGCGATCGCCGCGGTGGCCGCGCAGGTGGGCGTGCCCAAGCGGGAGGTGTTCGACGCGGTGGTGGCGGCGAAGAACGCGGGGGCCTGACGGCCGGGGCTCATCGGAACCGACCGGGATCCGGTCGAGGCCTGGCCGGGGTCTGGTCGGGGCCGGATCAGGAGCCTGATCCGGCCACGTTTGACTCGTTCCTGACCTCCCCGCCTTTGTGTCAAGGGCACCCCAAATCGGCTCAAACACTCGGCAGATCCGGTGCGTTCCCGTCGGCGGAGGAGTCCACTGGAGCAAGGAGCGGGCGGAACGGCCAGCGAACCGAAGGAGCCGGGATGAGCATGAGTGAGAGCGCGGCACGGACCGGACTGCGCGCCGGCGCCACCGCCGTCGTCCACGAGTCGTACTCCTTCGCCTGCATGCGCTGCGGCAACGGCTGGGAGCAGGCCTTCGAGATCGAGCACCACAAGGACGGCGCCGGTCAGGAGTTCGTGCTCTACGTCGTGGACGGCCGTGTCGTGCCCTCCCCGCTGACCCGGCCGACCTGCGCCGGCTGCGACAACCACGTCGTGCGGATCATGCGGCCGGGGCGGGTCGCCTCGGCGCGCGGCACCGGGCCCGGACAGCAGCACCGGGTGCCGCCGGCCGGGCCGCTGGAGGTACCGGTGGTTCCGGGGTCCACGGGGTCCACGGGGTTCACGGGGTCCACCGGGCCCTCGGCGGAGCGTCGGCACCGGCACTGGCACTTCGGCGACGTCCTGCACGCCCTCCACCTCCACCGCCGGGCGGGCTGACCCCGCCGGGGCCCGCGGGGCCTTTCGTAGGATCGGGGTATGCCTTCGAACGCCTCCTCGGGCCGGTCCGACAAGAACGACGCGCCCCCGCTCCCCGAACCCCTGCGGGTGCCGGTCGCCGACTCCCACACCCACCTCGACATGCAGTCGGGCACCGTGGAGGAAGGCCTCGCCAAGGCCGCGTCGGCGGGTGTAACCACGGTCGTCCAGGTCGGCTGCGACCTCGCGGGCTCCCGCTGGGCGGCCGAGACGGCGGCGGCGCACGACGCCGTGCACGCCACCGTCGCCCTGCACCCCAACGAGGCGCCGCGCATCGTGCACGGAGACCCTGGGGGCACCTCCCAGCCCCCTGGGGCTGGGGGAGGATGGTCCCGGCAGGGGGCGCGCGGGCCCGGCGGGGACGCGGCGCTCGACGAGGCGCTGGCCGAGATCGACCGGCTGGCCGCGCTGCCCCAGGTCAAGGGCGTCGGCGAGACGGGCCTCGACTACTTCCGCACCGGCCCGGAGGGCAAGGAGGCCCAGGAGAGGTCCTTCCGCGCCCACATCGAGATCGCCAAGCGGCACGGCAAGGCCCTGGTCATCCACGACCGCGACGCCCACGCCGACGTCCTGCGCGTCCTCAAGGAGGAGGGCGCCCCCGAGCGCACCGTCTTCCACTGCTACTCCGGCGACGCGGAGATGGCCGAGATCTGCGCCCGCGCCGGGTACTACATGTCCTTCGCCGGCAACGTCACCTTCAAGAACGCCCAGAACCTGCGCGACGCCCTCGCCGTGGCCCCGCTGGAACTGGTCCTCGTGGAGACCGACGCGCCGTTCCTGACACCGGTGCCCTACCGGGGGCGGCCCAACGCGCCCTACCTGATCCCGGTCACGGTGCGCGCCATGGCCGGCGTGCGGGGCGTCGACGAGGACACGCTGGCGACCGCCCTGGCGGCGAACACCGCCCGCGCCTTCGATTACTGAGCGGCGACTCGCCACGCAGCGTAGTCGCTCCGCTTTGGATAGTGACGACCGCTCCGCTAGGTTCTGGGGCCCGAGCCGGACCCTGGAGCGTGTCGGTGTGAGCAGAACGCAGTTCTCGGCCTTCGAGGCCCACCAGATCGGCGCGTCGCACGCACCGTACGACGTGCACAGCGCGCCGACCCCGGCGTACGGCGACGGCGGCTACCGGTCCGCCCGCGAGGTGACCGGGTCCCCGCCGCCCCGGCAGGGCGCCGCGCGGGCCCCGGCTCCCGCGCCGACCCCCGCCCCGGCTCCCTCGCCGGGCGCGGCTCCCGCACCCGGCGAGGGGCGGGCCGCGCGCCGGCGCCGGGAGCGGTACGCCGGGCGCGGGGACGGCTCCCTGCGCCGACTGCTGCCGCGCGCGCTGGTCCTGGCGTTCCTCGCGGGCGGCACCACCGCCTTCGTCGCCAAGGACAAGGCCGTCGAGCTGACCGTCGACGGCACACCCCGCACGCTGCACACCTTCGCCGACGACGTGACCGAGCTGCTCGCGGAGGAGGGTGTCGAGGTGGGCACCCACGACGTGATCGTGCCCGCGCCCGCCACCCCGCTGACCAGCGGTGAGGAGGTCGCCGTGCACTACGGGCGGCCCGTCCTGCTCACCCTCGACGGCCGCCGGCGCCAGGTGTGGACGACCGCGGAGACGGTGGAGGGGGCGCTGAGGCGGCTCGGCGTGCGCACGGAGGGCGCGTACCTGTCCACCGAGGGCTCCCGGCGCATCGGACGGGAGGGCCTCACCCTGAACGTGCGGACCGAGCGGGTGGTGACCGTCATGGCGGACGGCCGGGCCCGCACCATCCGCACCAACGCGGCGACCGTGCGCGAGGCCGTCGAGGAG
Organism: Streptomyces sp. NPDC037271; assembly: GCF_055603605.1. Taxonomy (NCBI): domain Bacteria; kingdom Bacillati; phylum Actinomycetota; class Actinomycetes; order Kitasatosporales; family Streptomycetaceae; genus Streptomyces; species Streptomyces sp. NPDC037271. Next base: position 163,128 of record NZ_JBVJVN010000008.1, on the reverse strand, counting down.
GCCGGGGTCACCCTGCGCGGCCAGGACACCACGTCCGTCCCGGCGACCGGCTTCCCCCGCGACGGGCAGACCGTCACGGTGCTGCGGATCACCGGCTCCGAGGAGGTCCGCGAGGACCCGATCCCGTTCGCCGTGCGCAGGGTCGAGGACTCCTCCCTCTACCGGGGCACCGAGGTCGTCCAGCAGGCGGGCCTGCCCGGGCTGCGGCGGACCACGTACGCGCTGCGCACCGTCAACGGCGTCCGGGGCAAGCCGCGCCGGCTGCGCACCGAGGTGGTGCGTGAACCGAGGACGCAGATCGTGCTGGTCGGCACGCGCGCCCGGCCGAAGTCCGTGCGGGGCGCCGACCACCTGAACTGGGAAGGCCTGGCCGCGTGCGAGTCGGGCGGGCGCCCGGACGCCGTCGACCCCTCGGGGACGTACGGGGGCCTCTACCAGTTCGACACCCACACCTGGCACAGCCTCGGCGGCGAGGGGCGGCCGGAGGACGCGCCGGCCGAGGAGCAGACGTACCGCGCGAAGAAGCTGTACGTACGCGGGGGCGCCGACTCCTGGCCGCACTGCGGGGCACGGCTGCGGGAGTGACCGGCGGTGCCCCCACGGCGGCACCGCGCCCCCCACGGCGGCACCGCGCCCCCCACGGCGGCACCGCGCCCCTCCGCGGCGACACCGCGCCCCTCCGCGGCGGCACCGCGGCACCCCCCCCGGCGGCGACGCCCCGGCACCCCCTGGGGCGTCACCCCGGCCCCCGCCGTGACGCCCCGGCACCCCCCGTCGGCCCCGACGCCTCCGCGCTCCTCGGCGCCTCCGCGCCCCCGGCTACCCTTGCGGGGTGAGCAGCCCCACCCCCGACGCCCTCCTGGGTCCCGCCGACGTCCGCGAACTCGCGGCAGCCCTCGGCGTACGCCCCACCAAGCAGCGCGGCCAGAACTTCGTCATCGACGCGAACACGGTCCGCCGTATCGTCCGCACCGCCGACGTACGCCCCGACGACGTGGTGGTCGAGGTGGGACCGGGTCTCGGCTCGCTCACCCTGGCCCTGCTGGAGGCCGCCGACCGGGTCACCGCCGTCGAGATCGACGACGTGCTCGCCGGCGCCCTCCCCGCCACCGTCGCCGCCCGGATGCCGGAGCGCGCCGGCCGTTTCGCGCTGGTCCACTCCGACGCGATGCACGTGACCGAGCTGCCGGGCCCCGCCCCGACCGCGCTGGTCGCCAACCTGCCGTACAACGTGGCCGTGCCCGTCCTCCTGCACATGCTCGACACCTTCCCGACCATCGAGCGCACCCTCGTCATGGTGCAGGCCGAGGTCGCCGACCGGCTCGCCGCCGGACCCGGCAACAAGGTGTACGGCGTGCCGTCCGTGAAGGCCAACTGGTACGCCGAGGTCAAGCGGGCCGGCTCCATCGGCCGCAACGTCTTCTGGCCCGCGCCCAACGTCGACAGCGGCCTCGTGTCACTCGTCCGGCGGGCCGAGCCGCTGAAGACCACCGCGTCCAGGCGCGAGGTCTTCGCCGTCGTCGACGCCGCGTTCGCCCAGCGCCGCAAGACCCTGCGGGCCGCCCTCGCCGGATGGGCCGGCTCCGCGGCGGCCGCCGAGGCCGCCCTCGTCGCCGCGGGCGTGTCGCCCCAGGCGCGCGGAGAGGCGCTGACCGTGGAAGAGTTCGCGCATATCGCCGAGCGTCGTGACGCCGAGCGTCATGACGCCGAACACGAGGAGTGACGAGCACGTGAGCGTGACGGTCCGCGTCCCCGCCAAGGTCAACGTCCAGCTCGCGGTCGGCGCCGCCCGCCCCGACGGCTTCCACGACCTGGCCAACGTCTTCCTCGCCGTCTCCCTGTACGACGAGATCACCGCGACCCCGGCCGACGGCGGACTCCGCGTCACCTGCGAGGGCCCGGACGCCGACCAGGTCCCCCTCGACCGGACCAACCTCGCCGCCCGCGCCGCACTCGCCCTCGCCGAGCGCTACGGCCGCGAGCCCGACGTGCACCTGCACATCGCCAAGGACATCCCCGTCGCCGGCGGCATGGCGGGCGGCAGCGCGGACTGCGCGGGCGCGCTGGTCGCTTGCGACGCCCTGTGGGGCACCGGCGCCTCGCGCGCCGAGCTGCTCGCGATCTGCGCCGAGCTGGGCAGTGACGTGCCGTTCAGCCTGGTCGGCGGGGCCGCGCTCGGCACCGGGCGGGGCGAGAAGCTGACGGAGCTGGAGGTCGGCGGCGACTTCCACTGGGTGTTCGCGATGGCGTCGCGCGGACTGTCCACGCCGGCCGTCTTCCGCGAGTTCGACCGGCTGGGGGAGGGCCTGGACATTCCGGAGCCGGTCGCCGCGCAGTCCGTGCTCGACGCCCTCGCCAAGGGCGACCCGGCCGCGCTCGCCGTCGCCGTCACCAACGACCTCCAGCCGGCCGCGCTGTCCCTCTTCCCCGAACTGTCCGACACCCTCGCGGCGGGGCGGGCGGCGGGCGCGCTGGCGGCCCTGGTCTCGGGCTCGGGGCCGACGACGGCCTTCCTCGCGGCCGACGCCAGGTCGGCGTCCGACATCGCCGGGGTGCTGCGGGCGTCGGGGACGTGCCGCGACGTGCGTACGGCGGTGGGGGCGGCGGCGGGGGCGACGGTGGTCTGAGGGGCTTGGCCGGGGTCAGAGCTCGTCGATGGCGGTCAGATCGATGTCGATGGAGTAGGGCTTGTCGACCTTGATCCGTTCACGGTGCATGCCCATGTGTACATAGGCGCCGGTCATCGGATCGAGTTCGTATACGTGGATGATGGGCCTGCCGCCTGATCCGCCCTGCTCGACGCGCCAGAAGCTCGCGATTCCCGCAGCCGCGTACTTCTGCGGCTTCGTCGTGCGGTCACGCGATTCCGAATCCGGGGAGACGACCTCAATGGCGAGGAGGACGTCCTTCGCCGCATAGCTCGTCTGGCCCGGTCCGGTGATGGCGTCGGTTCGGATGACGCTCACATCGGGCTCGGGGCCGTTGCGCTGATCGAGGATGATGGTCATCTCTCGTTTGACCCTGAAACCCGGCGGCACGAACTGCCGAAGGCCACTGACCAGAAGGTCGATCGCGTCGGCGTGAAAAGCGCGCTGCGGACTCACGAAAACCAGGCTCCCGTCGATCAACTCGGTGTGCGGCGGGAGATCAGGCAGTGTGAACAGGTCGTCCACGGTGTAACCGTCCACGGGCGGCATCGGCCACTGCTGGCGGCGACGGTGCTCTACGGGCTCGGCGGTCATGGTTCCTCCCATGGACGGGATCCTGCTGCCTGCTCCCCACCGTAGCCGGACGGTCCGACATGCGTCACCACGAAGAGTGACGACCCTCGTCCGCGTCACCCCACCCCCCGAAGGGCCTACGCTTGAAGGCTGATCGTCCCCCAGTCAGGAGAGAAATGGCCGTCAACCTGGTCAATGTCGAGAACGTCAGCAAGGTGTACGGCACCCGTGCACTCCTCGACGGCGTGTCCCTCGGCGTCTCCGAAGGGGACCGCATCGGTGTCGTCGGGCGGAACGGCGACGGCAAGACCACCATGATCCGGATGCTCGCCAGGCTGGAGGAGCCGGACACCGGCCGGGTCACCCACTCCGGCGGGCTGCGCCTCGGCGTCCTCACCCAGCACGACTCCCTCGACCCCGCCGCCACCGTCCGCCACGAGGTCATCGGCGACCTCGCCGACCACGAGTGGGCGGGCAACGCCAAGATCAGGGACGTACTGACGGGGCTGTTCGGCGGGCTCGACATGCCGGGCTTCCCGCAGGGCCTGGACACCGTCATCGGGCCGCTCTCCGGTGGTGAGCGGCGCCGGATCGCGCTCGCCAAGCTGCTCATCGACGAGCAGGACCTGATCGTCCTCGACGAGCCCACCAACCACCTCGACGTCGAGGGCATCGCCTGGCTCGCCCAGCACCTGCGCGAGCGGCGCTCCGCCCTCGTGTGCGTGACCCACGACCGGTGGTTCCTCGACCAGGTCTGCACCCGCATGTGGGACGTGCAGCGCGGCGACGTCTTCGAGTACGAGGGCGGCTACTCCGACTACGTCTTCGCCCGTGCGGAGCGCGAGCGCATCGCCGCCACCGAGGAGACCAAGCGGCAGAACCTCGTCCGCAAGGAACTGGCCTGGCTGCGGCGCGGCGCCCCCGCCCGCACCTCCAAGCCGCGCTTCCGGGTCGAGGCCGCCAACGAGCTGATCGCGGACGTGCCGCCGCCCCGGGACAGCAGCGAGCTGATGAAGTTCGCGTCGTCCCGGCTCGGCAAGACCGTGTTCGACCTGGAGGACGTGACCGTCCAGGCCGGTCCCAAGGTGCTGCTCAAGCACGTCACCTGGCAGCTCGGCCCCGGCGACCGCATCGGCCTCGTCGGCGTCAACGGCGCCGGCAAGACCTCCCTGCTGCGGGACCTCGCGAACGCCGCGTTCAGCGACGGGGAGCAGCAGCCCGCGGGCGGGCACGTCAAGGTCGGCAGGACCGTCAAGCTGGCCTACCTCTCCCAGGAGGTCGCCGAGCTCGACCCCACCTGGCGGGTGCTGGAGGCCGTGCAGCGCGTCCGTGAGCGCGTCGACCTCGGCAAGGGCCGCGAGATGACCGCCGGGCAGCTGTGCGAGACGTTCGGCTTCGGCAAGGAGAAGCAGTGGACGCCGGTCGGTGACCTGTCCGGCGGTGAGCGGCGGCGGCTCCAACTGCTCCGCCTCCTCATGGACGAGCCCAACGTCCTCTTCCTCGACGAGCCCACCAACGACCTCGACATCGAGACCCTGACCCAGCTGGAGGACGTGCTCGACGGCTGGCCCGGGTCGATGATCGTCATCTCCCACGACCGGTTCTTCGTCGAGCGCACCACCGACCGGGTCTTCGCCCTCCTCGGCGACGGCGCCCTGCGGATGCTGCCGCGCGGCATCGACGAGTACCTGGAGCGGCGGAAGCGGATGGAGGAGGCCGCCGCGGCCAACGCCCCGGCCCCGGCGGCGAAGCCGGCCGCGGAGGTGCCCGAGAAGAGCGCCGCCGACGTGCGTGCCGCCAAGAAGGAACTGCAGAAGATCGAACGGCAGCTGGACAAGGTCTCCGAGAAGGAGGCCAAGCTGCACGCGCGGATCGCCGAGAACGCCACCGACTTCGCGAAGGTGGCCGAACTGGACACCGAGCTGCGCGAACTGGCCGGTCAGCGCGAGGAGCTGGAGATGCGTTGGCTGGAACTGGCGGAGGACGCCTGACCCTTCGCAGGCGGGGCGCGCGACGCGTGAAGGGGGCGTGCTGTGCTTTCCGGGGGGATCCCCCCGGGCCCGCCAACGCGTAACAGAGGCATCACGGGCCGGTCCTCCCTTGGGTACAGGGGAGGGCGCGGCCCGGTGTGCCGTCCGGCCCGGGTGATAGAAAGGCCGTCCGAGAACTGTCTGAGTGATTGCCGTTTCGACGACTCCGGGGGCCGGCGCGTACCTCGGATCGTGGCTAGAAATCAGTAGCTATAAGGGGGAACGCGCTGATGAGCCAGCCGCCCAACCAGCCGCCGCAGCCGGGTGGCTTCGGAGCACCGCAGGATCCACCGCCGGGAGGCTTCGGGGCACCGACCCCGCCGCCCCCGCAGGGCCCGCCGTCCGGTCCGCCGCCGCAGCCGGGGTACGGCTACCCGCAGCAGGCGCCGTCGCAGCCGGGGTACGGCTACCCGCAGCAGCCGCAGCCGGGACAGCCCGGTCAGCCGGGACCGTACGCGCAGCCCGGTCCGTACGGCTCAGGGCCGTACGCCCAGCCGCAGCAGCCGGGCCCGTACGGCGGGCAGCCCGGTTACGGCTATCCGCAGCCGCAGTTCCCGGGCGCCCCCGGCACCCCGCCGCCCGGCGGCTCAGGGTCCCGCAACCCCTTCAAGGGCAAGCCCGCCCTCGCCGTGGGCGCCGCCGTCGCGGCCCTGCTCGTCATCGGCGGCGGCGTGTGGGCGGTCACCGCGAACAGCGGCGGCGACAAGGACAAGAAGCCCGTCGCCGGCAAGAGCGACGACCCCAAGCCCTCCGGCTCCGGCGACGCCCCGGTCGACCCCGGTGACGGCCGCGGTGACGGCGGCGAGGACCCCGAGGACCTCAACGAGGGCCGCCAGGCCGGCGAGTCCAAGGTGCTCTGGTACAAGGAGGCGCCCGACGCCCCCGGATCAGGCGCCGACGCCCCCGGCATGTGGATCACCGACAAGACCGTGGTGAAGGCGGCGTACAAGCAGCTCGTCGCGTACAACGTCGGTGACGGCAAGCCCTCTTGGGAGCCGATCACCTTCCCGGAGAGGATCTGCGCCGTCACCCCGGAGAAGACGGCCGCCGACAAGATCGTCGTCGTCCACATGAGCGGCTCCAGCGACCGCGCCAAGTGCAACCAGATGCAGGAGATCGACCTCGCCACCGGAGCGAAGGGCTGGAAGGGGGAGGTCGAGGACGGCGAACTCTTCGACACCACCCTCTCCGTCGAGCTGAACGTCAGCGGCAACATCCTGATGGTCGGCCGCTCCCAGTCCGGCTCCGCCTACGACGTCACCAGCGGCAAGAAGCTCTACGACAAGAAGCGGTACGGCGACGCCTGCTTCCCCGCCGGCTTCGCGACCGGACCGAAGACGATCGTCCAGGTCGCCTCCTGCGGCGCCGGCGGCAACAACGAGCACGACGAGGTACAGGGCCTCGACCCGAAGACCGGCAAGGTCCTGTGGACCTACAAGTACGGGAAGGGCTGGCGGGTCGAGCGCACCTACTCCGTCGACCCGCTCGTCGTCTACGCCACCAACGAGGACAAGAAGGTCTGGAACATCTCCACCTTCACCGCCAAGGGCACGGTCCTCCAACAGGTCGGCGTCGACGAGGACTTCGCCCCCGAGTGCGGCTGGGCCATCCTCGACCGCGACCTCCAGGGCTGTGCGGGCGTCGTCGTCGCCGCGGGCACGCTCTACCTGCCGACCGAGGCGACCGGAGGCGCCAACGAGATCGTCGCGATCGACCTCGCCTCCGGCAAGGAGAAGTGGCGCGCGAAGTCCCCCGCGGACGAGACGATGATTCCGATGAAGACCGAGGGCGACCAGCTCATCGCCTACGTGCAGCCCTCCTACGACGCGGGCGGCCAGATCGTGTCGATCGCGACCGGCGGCAGCAGCCACACGCCGGCCAAGCTGATGCAGAACCCGCAGGGCGTGGCGGACATCGAGGGCGACTTCTACTCCAAGGACATCGACTGGGTCGACGGGCGGTTCTACATCTCCACCACCCGCCTGACCGGAAACGACGAATCGAAGGAGAAGTTGATGCTCGCCTTCGGCAAGTGACCTTCTTCGCCCGCTCCTTCAGCTTCGCCGGCTCCGCCCGTCCGGTGCGCTCCGTCCGCTCCGGCGGGTCCGCCCGGCCGTCCCCGTCGTCCCCGTTCCCCGAGGTACTCACGTCATGACCCAGCCGCCGCCCCCGCCGTCCCACCAGCCCCCGCAGGGGGGAGGGTTCGGCCCGCCGCAGAACGAACCGCCGCAGCCGCCGGCCCCGCCCGCGGGCGGGGCGCCGAGCCCCGGCGGGTCCCCCGCGCCGGGCTACGGGTACCCGCAGACGCCGCCGCAGGCGCCCGCGGTGCCACCGACCCCGCCGACGGGGTCGCCGCAGCCGGGGTACGGATATCCGCAGGCCCCGCCGCAGCCCCAGCCCGGGTACGGCTATCCCGGCCAGCAGCCCGGCCCGTACGGGCAGCCGCAGCCGCAGCAGCCCGGGCCCTACGGGCAGCCGACGCCGCCGTACGGCCAGCCGGGGCAGCCCGGTCACCCGGGGCAGCCCGGCTACGGCTACCCGCAGGCGACCGTGCCGATGCAGGCTCAGGCCGGCGCGCCGGGCGGCGGCCGGAAGATCAACGCGCAGATGGCGATCATCGTGTCGGCCGTCGTGGCGATCGCGCTGATCATCGGCGGCGGTGTCTGGTACGCGGGCTCCGCCGGCAAGGACGACGACAAGAACGACACCGCGAGCTCCTCCGGCGGCAACGGCGGTGAGGGCGGCACCGACGAGAAGGGCGGCGGGGGCGGCACGTCCTCCGGGGGCGAGGAGAAGGTGCCCGCCGACCCCGCCTCCAAGGTGCTCTTCCAGGTCCCCGCGCCCGCGGTGAGCAAGGAGGACGACAGCGTCGACGTCTCCGGCTCGTGGCTCACCGAGAAGGTGTACGCCAAGAGCGGCATCGCCGAGATCGTCGGCTACGACCCCGACAAGGGCAGCAAGAAGTGGACGATCAAGCTCGCCGGCCCCGTCTGCACGGCCGGCCGGCACGTCACCGACGACAACAAGACGGTCATCGTCCACCAGCCCGCCATGCCGACCAAGGCGGAGCGCTCGCACGGCTGCTCCCAGGTCGCGCTGATCGACCTGGACGCGGGCAGGACGCTGTGGACGAAGACCGCCGGTGACCAGCCGATCTCCTTCAACAACGTCACCATCAGCGGAGGCACCGTCGCCGCCGGCAGCAATGACGGCGGCGTCGCCTGGGACATCGCCAAGGGCACCGTCCTGTGGTCCCCGAAGACGACCGACACCTGCCAGGACGCGGGCTACGGCGGCGGCGAGAAGCTGGTCGCGGTGCGCAGGTGCGGCACGTACGACGCCCAGGAGCTGAAGATCCAGACCATCGACCCGAAGAGCGGGAAGGTGATCTCCGAGTACCCGATGGCCAAGGGCATCGAGTACGCGAGCATCGTGTCGACGAACCCGCTGGTCGTCGCCGCCGACGTCGGCAAGTCCGCCGGCGACGGCAGCGGCATCTCGGACTTCTTCTCCATCGACAACAAGACCGGCAAGCTGCGCGCCCGCATCCTGGCGCCGGGCGATCAGTTCGCGGCCGAGTGCGACGGCATCACGGAGGTCGAGCACTGCTCGGGCCTCGCGGTCGGCAACGACCGGCTCTACATCCCGACGGAGGAGCACGAGAGCGGCGGCGAGTCGTACAGCCGTACCAACGAGATCGTTGCCTTCGACCTGGCCACCGGGAAGCAGACCGGGCAGCGCGCCGACGCCGGCGTCGACTACACGATCACCCCGCTCCGCATGGACGGTGCCAACGTGATCGCGTACAAGCGCCCGCCGTACGACAAGGGCGGCCAGATCGTGAGCATCGACGGGGGGACCTTCAAGCAGACCAAGCTGCTGGAGAACCCGGCGACCGAGGCGGTGCGGGACGTGGAGGCCGGCATGTCGCCGGAGTACTCCGAGATCCTCTACTCGCAGGGGCACCTGTACATGGCGGAGGTGTACGCCAGTGAGCCCACCAGCCCCGACGAGAAGGAGTACCTGGTGATCGCGTTCGGTACCAGCGGCTGAAATCGCCGAGTCCGCCGAGTCCGCTCGGCGCTCCGACGGACCCCCGCGGCCCCGTTCCTGTTCAGGGACGGGGCCGTATTGCGGGGGATTTCGGCGATCCGGGGCAGTTATCACCGGTAGGGGCAGCGCGACGTCGGACTAGCGTGTAGCTTCCGGGGGCATGGAGGGCGGGGTCGGGGCGGGACCGCGGGCGGGGAGCAGCGGGCCTTCGCAGGCCGTGCCGGGGGTCTGGGTGACTGGGGGGTTGCTCTATGGGAGTACGGCTCATGGTGGTCGACGATCACCGATTGCTCGCCGAGGCGCTGGCCTCGGCGCTGAAGCTGCGGGGGCACCGGGTGCTCGCCGCGGCGGCGCCGGCCGCGGGTGCGGCGGAGCTGGTGATCAGCCGGGCGCCGGAGGTGTGCCTGCTGGGAACGGCGACACCGGCCGAGCCGGGGATGTTCGATCCGGTGGTGCGGATCAAGCGGGAGCGTCCGCAGGTGGCGGTGCTGGTCCTGGGACCGGTGCCGAACCCTCGCGGGATCGCGGCGGCGTTCGCGGCGGGCGCCTCGGGGTACGTCCGGCACGACGAGCGGATCGAGGGCGTCGAGCGGTCGATCATGAAGGCGCGGGCCGGGGAGGTGGCGGTGGCGCCGTCGCTGTTGCAGGGCGCCTTCGGTGAGCTGCTGAATCCGGCGGCCCAGCCCGACGACGAGGGGCAGCGGCTGCTGCAGATGCTGACGCCCCGGGAGGTGGAGGTCCTGGTCAGGGTCGCCGAGGGGGACGACACGCGCCTGATCGCGGCGGGTATGGGGATCGCCCCGTCCACGGCGCGTACGCACGTCCAGCGCGTGCTGATGAAGCTCGGCGTGGGCTCCCGCCTGGAGGCGGCGGCACTGGCGGCGCGGACGGGGCTGCTGGACCGGGCGGGTGCCTCCGGCGGTTGAGCGGGTGGGGGGCGCCTCCGGCGGTCGAGCGGGTGGGGGCGTGCGGCGGGTTGAGCGGGTGGGGTGCCTGCGGCGGTTGAGGGGGCGGGATGCCTGCGGCGGCCTGTGCGGGTCCGGTGGGGTGCGCGTAGCGCGGTCGGTTGTGTGGGCGGCGGGGCCGCGCCGGGGGGTGTCCGTCCTCCGAACGGCGCGGAATCGGTCACTTGAAGAGGGGTGGGGCGTTGACGCGCCAACCGCTGCGGGCGGACACCTCCGACACGGCCCCTTCCCGCCGTACGCGGCTGTCCGGCCGCGCGGGGTGCGCCGTTCCGCCAAGGGTGTGGGGTGGGGCCGGCGGTATCCCGGCGGCCCCACCCCACGTCCCCGGCGCCGGTCCCGGGGCCCGCGTCCCTCCGTCGGCCTCCCC
>NZ_JBVJVN010000008.1:90138-152482 GCF_055603605.1 Streptomyces sp. NPDC037271 | reverse complement strand
AATTGGAGGGGGAAAACACCCTCAACCCCCCCCTCCCACCCCATGCGCGTCTTGCCTACGGGGGGGGGGTTCGTTGGGGGGGGGGGGGGGGGGGGTGGCCCCCCCCCCCCCCCCCCCCCCCCACCCGACGTCCCCGGCGCCGGTCACGGGACCCGCGTCACTCCGCCGGCCCCTCCTCGGCGGAGGGCGGCGGCGGGGCCGTGGGACGCAGCTTCAGCCATGCCAGGAAGAACAGTCCCAGCACCAGCATCCCCAGCCCGGTCCAGAGGTTGATGTTCACCCCCTGCGCCTTGTCGATGTCGTCGTCGGACGCCACGAGGCCCGCGATCGTCACGATGACGCCGTAGACGACGAACAGTCCGCCGATGATCCGCCGGATGTCGAACAGCCGCGCGGCCGTGACGGACTTGGTCTCCAGCTCGGAGACCTCGTCGTGGACGTTCTTCTCGGAATAGGAATCAGACATGCTCTCTCAATCCTTCCGCGATCAGAACGAGAACGGGACGTAGCAGGCGGCGGCCAGGACGACCGCCCCCCAGCCCAGCAGCGCCGGCTTGCGGTACCACGCGTCGTCGCCCTCGGCGGGCGCCTCGGACATGCCGGGGGAGGTGGTGCCGTAGACCAGGCCCTGCAGCTCGGCGACCGGCTTCGGCGCGGTGAACAGGGACACGGCGACCATGACCACCGCGCCGGCGACGAAGCCCGCGATCGCGGAGACGAAGTTGGCGCCCTGGTCGGAGGGGATGTCGATGATGCCCTGCTTGTAGATGACGAAGTAGTTCACCATCGCGGCGGTGGTGCCCGCGATCAGGCCCCAGAAGCCGGACTTCATGGACGCCCGCTTCCAGAACATGCCGATGATGAAGACCACGAACATCGGCACGTTGAAGAAGGAGAACAGCGTCTGGAGGTAGCTCATGATGTTCGAGAACGACGACGCCAGGAAGGCCGTGCCGATCGAGGCCAGCACGCCGATGACCGTGATCAGGCGGCCGAAGCGGACGTAGTAGTCGTCCTCGCGGTCCTTCACGACGTACTTCGCCCAGATGTCGGTGGTGAAGACCGTGTTGAAGGAGGAGATGTTCGCCGCCATGCCCGCCATGAAGGCGGCCAGCAGGCCGGTCACCGCGATGCCGAGGACGCCGTTGGGCAGCAGCTGCTGCATCAGGTACGGGATCGCGTCGTTGTACTGGAGGTCCGAGCCGGGCGTGCCGATCTTCGGGACGAGGACGGCGGCGACCAGGCCCGGGATCATCACCACGAAGACGATGAAGATCTTCGGGAAGGCGGCGATCAGCGGCGTGCGCTTGGCCGCCGACAGGTTCTTCGCCGACAGGGCGCGCTGCACCTCGGCGAAGTTCGTCGTCCAGTAGCCGAAGGAGAGGACGAAGCCGAGACCGAGCACGATGGTCAGCCAGTTGGCGCCCAGCGGGTTGTCGCTGCCGATGCCCGTGCCGCCCCACGAGGTCATGAAGTCGGCCCCGCGGGTCTGGGTGAGGGAGTCGGACAGGCCGTCCCAGCCGCCGACCTTCTTCAGGCCCAGGACGGTGATCGGGATGAGGCCGGCCAGGATCACGAAGAACTGGAGGACCTCGTTGTAGATCGCCGAGGACAGGCCGCCCAGGGTGATGTATGCCAGGACGAAGAAGCCGGCGACCACGATGGCCACCCACTGGGGCCAGCCCAGCAGCGCCTCGACGACGATCGCGAGGGCGTAGAGGTTCACCCCGGCGATCAGGATGGCGGCGACCGCGAACAGGGCCGAGCTCAGGAGGTGTGACGCCTTGTCGAAGCGGAGGAGGAGGAACTCCGGGACCGAGCGGACCTTCGAGCCGTAGTAGAACGGCATCATCACCAGGCCGAGGAAGACCATCGCGGGGATGGCGCCGATCCAGTACCAGTGGGTCGTGTAGACGCCGTACTGGGCGCTGTTGGCGGCCATGCCGAGGATCTCGGTGGCGCCCAGGTTGGCCGCGACGAACGCGAGGCCGGTGACCCAGGCGGGCAGCGAGCGGCCGGACAGGAAGAAGTCCAGGCTGGTCTTGACCGAACGCCGGGCGGCGAAGCCGATGCCGAGCACGACGACGAAGTAGATCCCGAGGATCGAGTAGTCGAGCCAGTTGGTGGGGAGTCGAAGCTCCGCGGCTAGGTATGTGGGGGTATGCATGCGAACTCGCTTCGTTGCGCGAACTGATCCCAGCGGAACCTACGCCTCCGCGTTCAGTAATTGAACACTTCTGGTGATGTTCTTTGTTTGATTGTGATGATCGGCGTGGCTGGTGAGTTGTGATGTGTTATGTTTGATTGTGTTGGATGATTGTGTGCGGATGCAGGTGTAGAGGAGTCCGGCAGTGAAGAAGACCTCGACCCGGCTGGCCGACGGTCGCGAGCTCGTCCACTACGACCTGCGCGACGACACCGTGCGGGACGCCGTGGACCGCCGCCCGCTGGAGCGGACCGTCACCACCTCCGAGGTCCGCCGCGACCCGCTGCTCGGCGACTCGGTCGCCGTCGCCTCGCACCGCCAGGGCCGCACCTACCACCCGCCGGCCGACGAATGCCCCCTGTGCCCCTCGCAGGGCGAGCGGCTGAGCGAGATCCCGGACTCGTCGTACGACGTGGTGGTCTTCGAGAACCGCTTCCCCTCGCTGGCCGGCGACTCCGGCCGCTGCGAGGTCGTCTGCTTCACCTCCGACCACAACGCCTCCTTCGCCGACCTGAGCGACGAGCAGGCCCGCCTGGTGCTGGACGCCTGGACGGACCGCACGGCGGAGCTCTCGCACCTGCCCTCCGTCGAGCAGGTGTTCTGCTTCGAGAACCGGGGCGCCGAGATCGGCGTGACGCTGGGCCACCCGCACGGGCAGATCTACGCCTACCCCTTCACCACCCCCCGCACCGCCCTGATGCTCCGCTCACTCGCCGCGCACAAGGAGGCGACGGGCGGGGAGAACCTGTTCGACGCCGTCCTGGCGGAGGAGCTGGCCGGTGAGCGGGTCGTCCTGGAGAGCGAGCACTGGGCCGCCTTCGTGCCGTACGCCGCGCACTGGCCGTACGAGGTGCACCTCTACCCCAAGCGCCGGGTGCCCGACCTGCTCGGGCTCGACGAGGCGACCCGCACGGAGTTCCCCCAGGTCTATCTGGAACTCTTGAGGCGCTTCGACCGGATCTTCGGCACCGGTGAGCCTCCGACGCCGTACATCGCGGCCTGGCACCAGGCCCCGTTCGGGCAGCTGGAGGACTTCGAGGGCGTGACGCGGGACGACTTCGCGCTGCACCTCGAGCTTTTCACCATCCGCCGGACATCGGGCAAGCTGAAGTTCCTCGCGGGCTCCGAGTCCGGCATGAACGTGTTCATCAACGACGTGCCCCCGGAGCGCGCGGCCGAGCGACTGCGAGAGGTAGCGAGTTCATGAGCGGGAAGTACCTGGTGACGGGCGGGGCCGGATACGTCGGCAGCGTGGTCGCCCAGCATCTGCTGGAGGCCGGCCACGAGGTCGTCGTCCTCGACAACCTCTCGACCGGCTTCAGGGAGGGCGTCCCGGCGGGCGCCTCCTTCGTCGAGGGCGACATCCGCGACGCCGCCAAGTGGCTGGACCCGTCGTACGACGGCGTCCTGCACTTCGCCGCCTTCTCCCAGGTCGGCGAGTCGGTCGTGAAGCCCGAGAAGTACTGGGACAACAACGTGGGCGGCACCATGGCCCTGCTGGAGGCGATGCGTACGGCGGGCGTCGGCCGCCTCGTCTTCTCCTCCACGGCCGCCACGTACGGCGAGCCCGACGAGGTCCCGATCGTCGAGACCGCGCCGACCAAGCCCACCAACCCCTACGGCGCCTCCAAACTCGCCGTCGACCACATGATCACCGGCGAGGCGGCGGCCCACGGCCTGGGCGCGGTCTCGCTGCGCTACTTCAACGTCGCGGGCGCCTACGGCCAGTACGGCGAGCGCCACGACCCCGAGTCCCACCTCATCCCGCTGGTCCTCCAGGTGGCACAGGGCAGGCGCGAGGCGATCTCCGTCTTCGGCGACGACTACCCGACGCCGGACGGCACCTGCGTCCGCGACTACATCCACGTCGCCGACCTGGCCGACGCCCACCTGCTGGCCCTGGACGCGGCCGCCCCCGGCGAGCACCTCATCTGCAACCTGGGCAACGGCAACGGCTTCTCCGTCCGCGAGGTCGTCGAGACCGTCCGCCGGGTGACGGGCCACCCGATCCCCGAGGTCGTGGCCCCCCGCCGGGGCGGCGACCCGGCGGTCCTGGTGGCGTCGGCGGACACCGCCCGCGAGAAACTGGGCTGGAACCCGTCCCGCGCGGACCTCGCGGGGATCGTGGCGGACGCGTGGGAGTTCGCGCAGCAGCGCGCGAAGTAGACCGTACGGACGGAAAGAGCGAGGGGTCAGGGCATGGGCGAGGCTGTCGCAGGGGACGTCGCAGGAGCTGTCGGCGAGCGGTTCCGGGAGCTGTACGGGGCGGACCCCGAGGGGGTGTGGGCGGCGCCGGGCCGGGTCAACCTCATCGGCGAGCACACCGACTACAACGACGGCTTCGTCATGCCGTTCGCCCTGCCGCACACCGCCCTCGCGGCGGTCTCCCGGCGCGACGACGGCATCCTGCGCCTGCACTCGGCGGACATCGGCGCCGCCCCCGTCGAGCTGCGCGTCGCCGACCTGACCCCCGAGTCGGACAGGTCCTGGACCGCGTACCCCTCGGGCGTCGTCTGGGCGCTGCGCGAGGCCGGCCACGAGTTGACCGGTGCCGACATCCACCTCGCCTCGACGGTCCCGTCCGGCGCGGGCCTCTCCTCCTCGGCGGCCCTGGAGATCGTCGTCGCCCTCGCCCTGAACGACCTGCACTCCCTCGGCCTGCGCGGCTGGCAGCTGGCCCGCCTGTGCCAGCGCGCCGAGAACGTCTACGTCGGCGCCCCCGTCGGCATCATGGACCAGACCGCCTCCGCCTGCTGCGAAGCGGGCCACGCCCTGTTCCTCGACACCCGCGACCTCTCCCAGCGCCAGATCCCCTTCGACCTCGACGCCGAGGGCATGCGCCTCCTCGTCGTCGACACGCAGGTCAAGCACTCCCACAGCGAGGGCGAGTACGGCAAGCGCCGCGCCGGCTGCGAGAAGGGCGCCGCGCTGCTCGGCGTGAACGCGCTGCGCGACGTGGCCTACGAGGAGCTCGACGCGGCACTGGAGCGGCTGGCCGACGACGAGGAGGTGAGCCGCCTGGTGAGGCACGTCGTCACGGAGGACGAACGCGTCGAGCGGGTGGTGTCGCTGCTGGAGTCCGGCGACACCCGTGCCATCGGGCCCGTCCTGGTCGAGGGCCACACCTCCCTGCGCGACGACTTCCGCATCTCCTGCCCGGAGCTCGACCTGGTCGTCGACACCGCCCTCGCCGCCGGCGCCCTGGGCGCCCGCATGACCGGCGGAGGCTTCGGCGGCTCGGCGATCGTCCTGGCGGAGACGGCCGACGTGGACGCCATCACGAAGGCGGTGGAGGAGGCCTTCGCGACGGCGGGCCACAAGGCTCCTCGCGTGTTCGAGGCGGTGCCTTCGGCGGGGGCGCGGCGGATCGTCTGACGCCCGGAGACCCGGACTGCCCTCACCGCTCCCGGCCGAGGGCAGTCCGTCGCCGGCGTGGCCGTGCCGGCCGTGCGGCGAGCCTGTCTCAGGCGCCGGTGACGCCGTCGATCCCCTCGCGGATGAGGTCGGCGTGACCGTTGTGACGCGCGTACTCCTCGATCATGTGCACCATGATCCAGCGCAGCGAGACCCCCTGGTCACCGACGTGTCCCGCTTCCTGTTCGGGCAGGTGGCCGGACGCGTCGAGCGACGCGCCGGCGATCAGCTCACGGCCTCGGGCGACCTCCGCCCGCCAGGCGGCCGTCGCCTCGTCGAGCCCTCGGTCCGGCCGAAGGGCGAAACCGTCGAGGCCGCCCTCCCCGAAGACCGGCGGCACGTCCTGACCCGCGAAAACACGTTGGAACCAGTTGCGCTCCACCTCGGCCATGTGCTGCACGAGGCCGAGCAGCGTCATCGACGACGGTGACGCCGCGGCGAGCCTCACCTGCTCGTCCTTCAGGCCGGAACACTTCGAGGCGAGAGTCGCACGGTGGAAGTCGAGCCACGCTTCCAGCATGACGCGCTCGCCGGCATGCGGAGGCGGTATCGGCCGCCCGTCCGGTGTCGTATTCATGACCACACCATGCCAGCAGCGACGGCGCCCCCCACGACCGCCTTCGCCGGCGACGAGAGGCGGCGGCGCCCACGGGGCCTGGCCGGTCCGGCGGCCGCCCCGGGTACGAGAACCGGCCGTACCGTCCGTACGGGGAACGGGCTGCCTTCGCCACCGACCTCGGCACCTGGACGACCGGCACCACCGGACCGCCCGCTCCAGCGCGAAGGACACGGGGCCGGAGCCCGAGTGACGACCGGCCCCGTTGCCTCCGGCCGCCTCACCCCAGCCGCTTGGTCAGCGTGTACTCCGTGATCCCCGGCGGATAGTCCGGGATCACGCACACCACCTCGTAGCCGTGCCCGCGGTAGAAGTCCGGAGCCTGGAAGTCCCAGGTCTCCACGCGGGCCGCCGTGCAGCCCCGCTCCTCGCGGGCACCTCGCTCCGCCTCCGTCAGCAGGGCCGAGCCCAGACCCGCCCCCCGGCACCGGTCGTCCACCCACAGGTACGTCACGTGGAGCCAGCTCGCCCAGGTGTGGCCGACCAGGCCGCCCGCCAGGCCGCCGGCCTCGTCCAGCACCCAGACGTGCAGCGGGAATTCGCGTTCGTGAGGGGTTCCGCGCAGGGAGCGCAGGATGGCCGAGGCCGCCGTGTTCGTCTCCCGCAGGCGGGTGCGCAGCAGATTGCGCCGTGCCTTGTCTACTTCTGTCACAAGACGAAACATGCGGCTCACCATAAACGCGCCGGGCTGTCAGTTCTGCAAATAGCCTTCCGCTCCCGGCCCCCGCCCGTACTCTGATGAGCAGCACCGGTGGGGGCCGGTGCCGTTCAGGGGGCGAGACAGCCGGGTACGGCGCCCGGGGCGGGGTGGCGGTCACTGCACGGCGGCGGCCGTGCGGCTGCGGCGACCCGTCCCGGAGTACCGAGTGCACAGCCGGATACGGGGCTTCGGGCGTCGTACCCGTGCCGGTGTCGTTTTCCGAGGACGGACAGACGATGGGTATCCCCTGCTCCTCGAGGAGCGTGGGGGAGGGGGTTTCGTGGTTCGTATCCGAGTCCTGGTCGTCGATGATCACCGCATCTTCGCCGAGTCGCTCGCCGCCGCCCTGGCCGCCGAGCCGGACGTCGACGTCTCCGCGGCCGGCAGCGGCCCGGCCGCGCTGCGCTGCCTGGAGCGGGCCGCGTCCGACGGGCGGCGGTTCGACGTGCTGCTCGTCGACGCCGACCTGGGGGGCCAGGTACCCGGCGTGCGCCCGGCCGTACCCGTGCGGGACGGCAACGAGGACGGGCTGGTGGACGGCATCTCCCTGGTCGCCGGGGTGCGATCGGGGCAGCCGAGCGTACGGATCGTGGTCCTCGCCGAGAAGGACGACCCCCGGCGGGCGGCCCTCGCGCTGGGGGCCGGCGCCTCCGGATGGGTGGCCAAGGACTGCTCCCTGTCGCGGCTGCTCAACGTCATACGGGGCGTCCTGCGCGACGAGACGCACCTGCCGCCCGCCCTGCTCACCGGCGTCCTGCGCGAACTGACCGCCGCCCGCAAGCACCGCACCGAGAGCGAGCGGCTGGTGGAGTCGCTGACCCCGCGGGAGCGGGAGGTGCTGCGCTGCATGGTCGCCGGGCTCGGGCGCAAGGCCGTCGCGGAGCGGCTGTACCTGTCCCCGCACACCGTGCGCACACACATGCAGAACGTGCTGGGCAAGCTGGGCGTCCACTCCACCCTCGCCGCCGTGGCGCTGGCCCGGCGGGCCGGGGTGGGGCCCGCCGAGCTGGGGCCTCCCGGGCAGATCGGGTCCCAGGAGAGCAACAGCGCCTGATCAACGCAGGCAAGCGGGGCCTGGTGCGTGCGGACACCAGGCGGAGGAGGGGCGTCGGCGCGGAGCACCGGCAACCGACGACAAGGCGGCAGATGTGCGTGCCGGTCGCCGCGTCGCCGCGTCCGCGGCACGGTCTGCCCGGGAGGCCCTCAACCGGGGATGTTGTCGAACGGGGCGGTCAGCCGGCGCAGCAGTGCCGCCAGTTCGCCGCGCTGGGCGCGGGAGAGTTCGCCCAGGATCGCGCGCTCCTGGGCGAGCAGGCCCGCCAGCGACTGGTCGGCTCGGTCCCGGCCCTCGTCCGTGAGCCGGACCAGGACGCCGCGCCGGTCACTGGGATCGGGCAGGCGTTCCACCAGGCCCTTCTTGGCCAGGCGGTCGATACGGTTGGTCATCGTGCCCGAGGTGACCAGGGTCTGGGTGAGGAGCTGCCCCGGCGAGAGCTGGTACGGCGTACCCGCGCGGCGCAGTGCCGTCAGGACGTCGAACTCCCAGGGCTCCAGGTGGTGTTCGGAGAAGGCCAGGCGGCGTGCGCGGTCCAGGTGCCGGGCGAGCCGGCTGACCCGGCTCAGCACCTCGAGCGGTTCCACGTCGAGGTCCGGGCGCTCCCGGCGCCACGCTGCGACCAGCCGATCGACCTCGTCCTCCATGACGATCAGTGTAGTGGTTGTGTCGATGTGAAGTCTCTTGACGTCAACACTCTTGACGTCGATTTATCGTGCGGGTGACGCTGGGTACCCGCCCCGCACGGCCAGCCCCTGGAGGCCCCATGCCCGCCACCGCCCCCCTCTGGGACCCCGCCCAGTACCTGCGCCACGCCGGCCACCGCGCCCGCCCCTTCACCGACCTCCTCGCCCGCGTCCCGGAACTGCCCGGTGACCCGCCCCGCATCGCCGACCTCGGCTGCGGCCCCGGCAACGTCACCGTCCTGCTCGCCGGCCGCTGGCCCACCGCCCGCATCACCGGCTACGACAGCTCACCCCAGATGCTCGAACGGGCCCGGGAGCACGCCGGCCCCACGTCCGGCGGCGGCCACCTCGACTTCGCCCCCGCCGACGCCCGCACCTGGACCCCCGACGAGCCCTGCGACCTCGTCATCAGCAACGCCACCCTCCAGTGGGTCCCCGGCCACGTCGAGCGCTTCCCCGACTGGATCGACCGCCTCGCCCCCGGCGGCACCCTCGCCTTCCAGGTACCCGGCAACTTCGACGCCCCCAGCCACCGCCTGATGCGCGACCTCACCCACTCCCCGCGCTGGCGGGACCGCCTCGCCGGCGTCCTGGGCCACGACGACGCCGTCCTCACCCCCGAGGCCTACCTCGCCCGCCTCACCGCCGCCGGCTGCACCGCCGACGTGTGGGAGACGACGTACGTCCACCTGCTGCCCGGCGAGGACGCCGTGCTCGACTGGGTGAAGGGGACGGGGCTGCGTCCCGTGCTCACCGCACTCGACGACGACCCGGAGGCCCGCGACGCGTTCGTCGAGGAGTACCGGACCGCGCTGCGCGCCGCCTACCCGGCCGGCGCGCACGGCACACCGTTCCCCTTCCGCCGCGTCTTCGCCGTCGCCCGGAAGCCGGACAACCCCTGACCGCCACAGCCGGTCACGTGAGGAGCGGCACGCCCCGGGCCCGCACGCCGCCGCTCACGCCACGCCCTCCGCGACGAGCGCGTCGATGGCGTCCTCGGACAGGCCCAGCTCGCCGAGTACGGCGCGGGTGTGCTCGCCCAGCGCCGGCACCGCCTCCATACGGGGCGCGTCCCCGGTCGGGCCGGGCGGTGCCATCGCCGGGACCGGACCGGCCGGCGTCGGCACCCGGTGCACGCGTCCGCGCGCGGCCAGCTGAGGGTGGTCCCACACCTCGGCGAGCGTGTTCACCCGGGCGTTGGCGACCGGCACCGCGCTGAGCAGCGCGATCGCCTCCGCACCGGTCAGCTCCGCGAACCGCGCCGCGACCAGCCCGCCCAGCGCCTCCCGGTGCGTGTGGCGGTCCGCGTTGGTGGCGTAGTGCGGATGACCGGCCAGCTCCGGGCGGCCCAGGAACCCCGCGCAGAAACCACGCCACTCGCGCTCGTTCTGCACCGCCATCATGACCACGTCACCGTCCCCCGCCGTGAACGGCCCGTACGGGTGGATCGTCGCGTGCGCGGCGCCCGCCCGGGGCGGCGGCCCCGCACCGTCGAAGGCGTAGTACAGGGGGAAGCCCATCCACTCCACGGTGGCCTCCAGCATCGACACGTCCAGATGCGTGCCCCGCCCCGTCCGCCCGCGCTCCAGCAGCGCACCGAGGACCGAACTGTACGCGTACATCCCGGCGGCGATGTCCGACACCGAGGTCCCCACCTTGGCCATGTCGTCCGGCGTGCCCGTGACGGACAGCAGCCCCGACTCGGACTGCACCATCAGGTCGTACGCCTTGCGGCCCTCGTACGGGCCCGGGGCGCCGTAACCGGAGATGTCGCACACGATCAGCTCCGGGTGCCGGGCCCGCAGCTCCTCAGCCCCCAGCCCGGCCCGGGCCGCCGCCCCCGGCGCCAGGTTCTGGAGGAAGACGTCGGCGTCCGCGATCAGACGGCGCAGCACCTCCATGCCGCGCGGGTCCTTGAAGTCCAGGGTGAGGGACTCCTTGTTGCGGTTGGCCCACACGAAGTGCGAACTCAGACCCCGCACCCGGGTGTCGTAGGACCGGGCGAAGTCCCCCGTCCCGGGACGCTCCACCTTGATCACCCGCGCGCCGAGGTCGGCGAGCTGCCGGCTCGCATAGGGAGCGGCGATCGCCTGTTCGAGGGAGACGACGGTGATTCCGCGCAACGGCTGCATGTGCTGGGTTCCGTCCTCTCCACCCCCCGGCGGCACGCCGCGGGCCGACACGCTCTAGCTCTTGCGGTGCCCTATCAGCCGAGGCTTCGGCTCCAGGCCGTCCAGCCCGTGCCACGCCAGGTTCACCAGGTGCGCCGCCACCTCCGCCTTCTTCGGCTTGCGCACGTCCAGCCACCACTGCCCCGTCAGCGCCACCATGCCGACCAGCGCCTGCGCGTACAGCGGGGCCAGCTTGGCGTCGAAACCGCGGTTCTTGAACTCGCGGCCCAGGATGTCCTCCACCTGGGTGGCGATGTCCGAGATGAGCGAGGCGAAGGAACCCGTCGACTGCGGGATGGGCGAATCACGGACCAGGATGCGGAAACCGTCCGTGTACTCCTCGATGTAGTCCAGCAGGGCGAAAGCCGCCTGCTCGCACAGCTCACGCGGATGCCCGGCGGTCAGGGAACTGGTCACCATGTCCAGCAGCCGCCGCATCTCACGGTCCACCACCACCGCGTACAGCCCCTCCTTGCCACCGAAATGCTCGTACACCACCGGCTTGGACACCCCGGCCTTCGCCGCGATCTCCTCCACCGACGTGCCCTCGAAACCCTTCGCCGCGAACAGCGTGCGACCGATCTCCAGCAGCTGCTGGCGCCGCTCGGCACCGGTCATCCGGGTGCGACGCGCGCGCCGGGGCTTCTCATTGCTCGGGGTGCTGCTGGAGTCGGTCGCCACGCCGACCATCATGCCGCCTCGACGGTTTCCTTCCGGCGGCGGGAGGAACCTTGGTCCGTGTTGCGGCGGGAATCGATACGCGAGCGTGACGGCCACCGCACGTCGTACGCCCACCCGAACCGCTCGAACCAGCGGATCAGCCGGGCGGACGAGTCCAGCTGCCCGCGCATCACACCGTGCCGCGCCGACGTCGGGTCGGCGTGGTGCAGGTTGTGCCAGGACTCGCCGCAGGACAGCACCGCCAGCCACCACACGTTGCCCGAACGGTCCCGCGACTTGAACGGCCGCTTGCCGACCGCATGACAGATCGAGTTGATCGACCACGTGACATGGTGCAGCAACGCCACCCGGACGAGTGAACCCCAGAAGAAGCCGGTGAGCGCCCCCCACCAGGACATCGTCACCAGCCCGCCGATCAGCGCCGGCAGAGCCAGGGACAGCGCCGTCCACCAGATGAACTGGCGGGAGATCGCACGGAGCACCGGATCCTTGATCAGATCCGGCGCGTACTTGTCCTGCGGGGTCTGCTCCTCGTCGAACATCCATGCGATGTGGGCCCACCACAGGCCCTTCATCAGCGCCGGCACCGTCTCGCCGTACCGCCACGGCGAATGCGGATCACCCTCGTCGTCGGAGAACTTGTGATGCTTGCGGTGATCGGCCACCCAGCGGACCAGCGGCCCCTCCACCGCCATCGAACCCGCGATCGCAAGCGCGATCTTCAGCGGCCGCTTCGCCTTGAAGGAACCATGGGTGAAGTGGCGGTGGAAGCCGATGGTGATGCCGTGGCAGCCCAGGAAGTAGAAGAAGACCAACAGGCCCACGTCCAGCCAGCTCACGCCCCACCCCCACGCCAGCGGCACCGCCGCCACCAGCGCGAGGAACGGAACGATGATGAACAGCAGCAGCGTGATCTGCTCCAGGGACCGCTTCCGCTCACCACCCAGCGTGGCGGAGGGCGCGGACGTGCCGTCGGAAGGCGGCTGCGGAGCGTCTGGGATCACATCGGAACTCGTGGTCATGCGCGTCCCCTGTGGGATCGAGGGTGAGGTCGGGGTCGTGGGCTGTGTCCGGTGCCGGGTTTCCGGAAACCACGCACCGTATTCCTACGGTTCCGTAACCTACGGCGACGTAAGTATGGCAGCGCGTCACGCCGCGGCAAGAGCCCGAAACCCTGCGCGTCCCGGCCGACACCTATCCTGGACTCGGTCGGACAGCGCGGTCCGCTCTGATTTCTTCCCGGACGTCCGGCCCGGTAAGCGGCACCCGCCGCGCGAGACGGCCGTCCGGGTTCCCTCCCAGACGAGCTTCAACACTGCAAGGAGCCGCACCTGTGAGCAGTGCCGACGACCAGACCACCACGACGACCGGCAGCGAGCTGCGCGCCGACATCCGCCGGCTGGGTGACCTCCTCGGAGAGACCCTCGTCCGGCAGGAAGGCCCCGAACTGCTGGAACTCGTCGAGAAGGTACGCCGACTCACCCGAGAGGACGGCGAGGCCGCCGCCGAACTGCTGCGCGGCACCGAACTGCAGACCGCGGCCAAGCTGGTCCGCGCCTTCTCCACCTACTTCCACCTCGCCAACGTCACCGAACAGGTCCACCGCGGCCGCGAACTCGGCGCCAAGCGCGCCGCCGAAGGCGGACTGCTCGCCCGAACGGCCGACCGCCTGAAGGACGCCGACCCCGAGCACCTGCGCGACACCGTCCGCAACCTCAACGTCCGGCCCGTCTTCACCGCACACCCCACCGAGGCCGCCCGCCGCTCCGTCCTCAACAAGCTGCGCCGCATCGCCGCCCTCCTGGACACCCCGGTCAACGAGTCCGACCGGCGCCGCCTCGACACCCGCCTCGCCGAGAACATCGACCTCGTGTGGCAGACCGACGAACTCCGCGTCGTCCGCCCCGAACCCGCCGACGAGGCCCGCAACGCCATCTACTACCTGGACGAACTCCACGCCGGCGCCGTCGGCGACGTCCTCGAGGACCTGACCGCCGAGCTGGAACGCGCCGGCGTCAAGCTCCCCGACGACACCCGCCCCCTCACCTTCGGCACCTGGATCGGCGGCGACCGCGACGGCAACCCCAACGTCACCCCCCAGGTCACCTGGGACGTCCTCATCCTCCAGCACGAACACGGCATCAACGACGCCCTGGAGATGATCGACGAGCTGCGCGGCTTCCTCTCCAACTCCATCCGCTACGCCGGCGCCACCGAGGAACTCCTGGCCTCCCTCCAGACCGACCTGGAACTGCTCCCCGAGATCAGCCCCCGCTACAAGCGCCTCAACGCCGAAGAGCCCTACCGGCTCAAGGCCACCTGCATCCGGCAGAAGCTGGAGAACACCAAGGAGCGCCTCGCCAAGGGCACCCCCCACCAGCCCGGCCGCGACTACCTCGGCACCGCACAGCTCCTGGACGACCTGCGACTCGTCCAGACCTCCCTGCGCGAACACCGCGGCAGCCTCTTCGCCGACGGCCGCCTCGCCCGCACCATCCGCACCCTCGCCGCCTTCGGCCTCCAGCTCGCCACCATGGACGTCCGCGAACACGCCGACGCCCACCACCACGCCCTCGGCCAGCTCTTCGACCGGCTCGGCGAGGAATCCTGGCGCTACGCCGACATGCCCCGCGAGTACCGCACCAAGCTCCTCGCCAAGGAACTGAGGTCACGCAGGCCCCTGGCACCCACCCCCGCCCCCGTCGACGCCGCCGGCGAGAAGACCCTCGGCGTCTTCCAGACCGTCAAGCGCGCCCTGGAGGTCTTCGGCCCCGAGGTCATCGAGTCCTACATCATCTCCATGTGCCAGGGCGCCGACGACGTCTTCGCCGCGGCGGTCCTCGCCCGCGAGGCCGGACTCATCGACCTGCACGCCGGCTGGGCCAAGATCGGCATCGTGCCGCTCCTGGAGACCACCGACGAGCTCAAGGCCGCCGACACCATCCTCGAGGACCTCCTCGCCGACCCCTCCTACCGGCGCCTCGTCGCCCTGCGCGGCGACGTCCAGGAGGTCATGCTCGGCTACTCCGACTCCTCCAAGTTCGGCGGCATCACCACCAGCCAGTGGGAGATCCACCGCGCCCAGCGCCGCCTGCGCGACGTCGCCCACCGCTACGGCGTACGCCTGCGCCTCTTCCACGGCCGCGGCGGCACCGTCGGCCGCGGCGGCGGCCCCACGCACGACGCGATCCTCGCCCAGCCCTGGGGCACCCTGGAGGGCGAGATCAAGGTCACCGAACAGGGCGAGGTCATCTCCGACAAGTACCTCATCCCCGCCCTGGCCAGGGAAAACCTGGAACTGACGGTCGCCGCCACCCTCCAGGCCTCCGCCCTGCACACCGCACCCCGCCAGTCCGACGAGGCCCTCGCCCGCTGGGACGCCGCCATGGACGCCGTCTCCGACGCCGCCCACACCGCCTACCGCGAGCTGGTCGAGGACCCCGACCTGCCGACGTACTTCCTGGCCTCCACACCGGTCGACCAGCTCGCCGACCTGCACCTGGGCTCGCGGCCCTCCCGCCGCCCCGGCTCGGGCGTCTCCCTCGACGGACTGCGCGCCATCCCCTGGGTGTTCGGCTGGACCCAGTCCCGGCAGATCGTCCCCGGCTGGTACGGCGTCGGCTCCGGCCTCAAGGCCCTGCGCGAGGCCGGCCTGGACACCGTCCTCGACGAGATGCACCAGCAGTGGCACTTCTTCCGCAACTTCATCTCCAACGTCGAGATGACCCTCGCCAAGACCGACCTGCGCATCGCCCAGCACTACGTCGACACCCTCGTCCCCGACGAGCTCAAGCACGTCTTCGACCGGATCAAGGCCGAACACGAGCTCACCGTCGCCGAGGTCCTGCGCGTCACCGGCGAGGACGAACTCCTCGACGCCGACCCCGTCCTCAAGCAGACCTTCACCATCCGCGACGCCTACCTCGACCCCATCTCCTACCTCCAGGTCGCCCTCCTCGGCCGCCAGCGCGAAGCCGCCGCAGCAGGCGAGGAAGCCGACCCGCTCCTCGCCCGCGCCCTGCTCCTCACCGTCAACGGCGTCGCCGCGGGCCTGCGCAACACCGGCTGACCCGCATCCCCCCCCACACACACACGACGGTGCCCCCGCGCTCACCACTCGAGCACGGGGGCACCGCCACATCCGTGCGCGCCGGAGACTCACACCGCGAAGAACGCCGCCGTCAGCAGCCCCACACCCGACCCGGCCATCACCCACGCCGCCCGCGTACGATGCAGACCGCCCGCCACCATCACCGACGCCAGCAGCTGGGGGCACCTCCCAGGCCGTCAAGGCACTGGGGGAGAACCACCCAACGGCACCCACGCGTACAGCAC
Organism: Streptomyces sp. NPDC037271; assembly: GCF_055603605.1. Taxonomy (NCBI): domain Bacteria; kingdom Bacillati; phylum Actinomycetota; class Actinomycetes; order Kitasatosporales; family Streptomycetaceae; genus Streptomyces; species Streptomyces sp. NPDC037271. The sequence goes on along the minus strand of NZ_JBVJVN010000008.1, from coordinate 136,619 downwards.
GCCGGCCGGGCCCGAACGCACCACGTCGTCACCGCCGGGCTTCATCACCACCGAGTACGTCCGACCCTCCGCCACGGCGACCGAATCCTCGATGACGACCCGCTCCCGCGCCTGCGACCCCGCCGACACCGGCGCGTACGGCCCACTGCACGAACCCCCGCCGCACCGCGTCACCTCGACCGTGCCCCGCTCCCGGCCCTTGGTCAGCAGCACGTGCTGCGCCGTACCCCAGGACGCCCACACCCCCGCGATCAGGATCAGCGCGGTGACCGTCCCCATCGCCGCGACCCGGCCGAACCGCAGCACGGCACGCGAGGCCCGACGGGGACGGGCGGCGACGGCGGCAGCGGCAGGAACAGCGGCAGGGGCAGCGGCTGAGGCAGGCATGGCCGGGATCATTGGCCATACCTGCGCGCCCGGTCAACTCACCCGCGCGCCATCGACGGACAAGTCGGGAGTTGTGCGGCGGCGGGCAACGAGCTCAGGAGTTGTACGCGCTCTGCGCCCGCTCCAGCCCCTCGATGACCAGCGCCTCCACCGCGTCCGCCGCGCGGTCCACGAAGTAGTCCAGCTCCTTGCGCTCCGTCGACGAGAAGTCCCGCAGCACGAAGTCCGCCACCTGCATCCGCCCCGGCGGCCGGCCAATCCCGAACCGCACCCGGTGGTAGTCCGCACCCAGAGCCTTCGTGATCGACTTCAGCCCGTTGTGCCCGTTGTCCCCGCCGCCCAGCTTCAGCCGCAGCACGCCGTAGTCGATGTCCAGCTCGTCGTGCACCGCCACGATGTTCGAAACCGGCACCTTGTAGAAGTCCCGCAGCGCCGTCACCGGCCCGCCCGACACGTTCATGAACGACATCGGCTTCGCCAGGACCACCCGCCGGCCGGCCGGCCCGGGCGGCCCGATCCGCCCCTCGACCACCTGCGCCTGCGCCTTGCCGTGCCGCTTGAACCGCGCCCCGATCCGCTCCGCCAGCAGATCCGCCACCATGAAACCGACGTTGTGCCGGTTCGCGGCGTACTCGGGGCCCGGGTTGCCGAGACCGGCCACCAGCCAGGGCGCACCCGCGTCCGTCGTCACGTCCGTGTCTCCTTCGTATCCATCGGACCCGTCACCTGCATACGCGTCGGCCGCTGCCCCGCACGGGAGCAGCGGCCGACCAATCGTTGACCGTGGAGGATCAGGCCTCGGCGGCCTCGTCGCCACCCTCGGCGGGGGCCTCCTCGGCCTGCGCCGACAGCACCTGCAGGACCACGGTGTCACCGTCGACGTCCAGCTTCACACCGGACGGCAGCGCGATGTCCTTGGCGAGGATCGAGGCACCGGCCTCCAGACCCGCCACCGACACGGTGACCTGCTGCGGGATGTGCGTGGCCTCGGCCTCGACCGGCAGCGCGTCCAGGACGTACTCCAGCAGGAAGCCACCCGGGGCCAGCTCGCCCTCGGCCTGCACCGGGATCTCGACCGACACGGTCTCGCCGCGCGTCACCAGCTGCAGGTCCACGTGCTCCAGGAAGCCCTTGATCGGGTCACGCTGGACCGACTTCGGGATCGCCAGCTCGTTGGTCTTGCCGTCGATGTCCAGCGCGATCAGCACGTTGGAGGTACGCAGCGCGAGCAGCAGCTCGTGGCCCGGCAGGGTCAGGTGGATCGGGTCCGAACCGTGGCCGTACAGAACACCCGGAACCTTGTTGTCACGACGGATACGACGCGCGGCACCCTTGCCGAACTCGGTACGGGTCTCGGCGGTGAGCTTTACCTCAGCCATGATCACTCCTCGTGGAAAGCAGAACGGACGTGGTCACCCGGCCACGAACGGCCTGCTACGAAGAGCGCGTCGATTACGGACCGCCACACCCGCGAAAACGGGTACGGCCTCCCTCGCCGAGCAACTTCAGCAGTCTACTCGGAGAGGAAGGCCGTACCCAAAACGATCTCTGCGGGACGATCTTGCAGAACGGTTACTGCGCGACGCTCACTGCTCGTCGAACAGGCTCGTCACCGAACCGTCCTCGAACACCTCGCGCACCGCACGCGCGATCGTCGGCGCGATCGACAGCACCGTGATCTTGTCCAGCTCCAGTTCGTTCGGCGTCGGCAGCGTGTTCGTGAACACGAACTCACTCACCTTCGAGTTCTTCAGCCGGTCCGCCGCCGGACCCGACAGCACGCCGTGCGTCGCCGTCACGATGACGTCCTCCGCACCGTGCGCGAACAGCGCGTCCGCCGCCGCGCAGATCGTGCCACCGGTGTCGATCATGTCGTCCACCAGGACGCAGATCCGGCCCTCCACCGAACCGACGACCTCGTGCACCGTCACCTGGTTCGCCACGTCCTTGTCGCGCCGCTTGTGCACGATCGCCAGCGGCGCGCCCAGCCGGTCGCACCACCGGTCCGCCACCCGCACCCGGCCCGCGTCCGGAGACACCACCGTCAGCTTCGACCGGTCCACCTTCGCACCCACGTAGTCCGCGAGCAGCGGCAGCGCGAACAGGTGATCGACGGGACCGTCGAAGAAGCCCTGGATCTGGTCCGTGTGCAGATCCACGGTCAGAATCCGGTCAGCACCCGCCGTCTTCATCAGATCGGCGATCAGACGCGCCGAAATCGGTTCACGCCCCCGGTGCTTCTTGTCCTGCCGCGCGTAACCGTAGAACGGCACGATGACCGTGATGGAGCGGGCCGACGCACGCTTCAGAGCGTCGATCATGATCAACTGCTCCATGATCCACTTGTTGATCGGAGCCGTGTGGCTCTGGATCAGAAAGCAGTCCGCACCACGTGCCGACTCCTGATACCGCACATAGATCTCGCCGTTCGCGAAATCGAAGGCCTTCGTCGGGACGACCCCGACACCCAACTGCTGGGCGACCTCCTCGGCAAGCTCGGGGTGGGCGCGGCCGGAGAAGAACATCATCTTCTTCTCGCCGGTCGTCTTGATCCCGGTCACAGCACTTTCTCCTCAGAGGTTTCGCAGCTGAGCGTCACAGGCTCTTCCGGCTGGGTGCGGGAGGCGTCTCAGCTGGTGGGGTGCGGATGTGCACTTATCACGGTACGCCGTGTTCGGCGCGCCGGTTTCCGGTCAGCCTTCGCCGCCGGCCTCCCGGGACACCGCCTCGGCCGCCTTCGCCGCCGCGCTCCCCGGACGCTTCCGAGCCACCCAACCCTCGATATTCCGCTGCTGGCCCCGGGCCACGGCCAGCGAACCGGGCGGCACATCCTTCGTGATCACCGACCCCGCGGCCGTGTAAGCACCGTTCCCCACCGTGACAGGAGCCACAAACATGTTGTCCGAACCCGTGCGGCAGTGCGAACCGATCGTGGTGTGGTGCTTGTCCTGCCCGTCGTAGTTCACGAACACGCTCGCGGCACCGATGTTCGTGTACTCACCGATCGTCGCGTCACCCACATAGGAGAGGTGCGGGACCTTGGTCCCCTCACCGATCGACGCGTTCTTCGTCTCGACGTACGCACCGATCTTCGCCTTCAGCCCCAGACGGGTACCGGGACGCAGATACGCGTACGGACCCACGGTCGTCTCGGGGCCGACCTCGGCACCGAGCGAGACCGTGTTGTCGACGCGTGCGCCGGCACCCACGCGCGTGTCGGTGAGACGGGAGTTCGGGCCGACCTGGGACCCCTCGGACAGGTGCGTCGAGCCCAGCAGCTGCGTACCCGGGTGGACGATCACGTCCTGCTCGAAGGTCACCGTCACGTCGACCCACGTCGTCGCCGGGTCCACCACCGTCACGCCGGCCAGCATCGCGCCGGTCAGCAACCGGTCGTTGAGAATCCGACGGGCCTCGGCGAGCTGCACCCGGTTGTTGATCCCCGCGATCTCCCGGTGGTCACCGGCCACCGACGCACCCACCCGGTGCCCCGCCCCACGCAGAATGCCGAGGACGTCCGTCAGGTACTCCTCACCCTGGCTGTTGTCCGTCCGCACCTTCCCCAGCGCGTCCGCGAGCAACCGCCCGTCGAAGGCGAACACACCCGAGTTGATCTCACGGATCGCCCGCTGCGACTCCGACGCGTCCTTGTGCTCCACGATCGCGGTCACCGCACCGGAAGCCCCGTCCCGCACGATCCGGCCGTACCCCGTCGCGTCCGGCACCTCCGCCGTCAGCACCGTCACCGCGTTCCCGTCGGCCGAGTGCGTGGCGGCGAGCGCCTGCAGCGTCCCACCGGTGAGCAGCGGAGTGTCACCGCAGACGACCACCACCGTGCCGTCCACGGCACCGCCCAGCGCCTCCAGCCCCATCCGCACCGCGTGCCCGGTGCCGTTCTGCTGCTCCTGCACGGCGGTACGTACGCCGGGGGCGACCTCGGCGAGGTGCGCGGTGACCTTCTCGCGGGCATGCCCGACGACGACGACCGAGTTCTCCGGGTCCAGTTCACCGGCGGCGGCGAGCACGTGCCCCACGAGGGACCGGCCGCACAGCTCGTGCAGGACCTTGGGTGTGGCCGACTTCATACGGGTGCCCTCACCCGCTGCGAGAACGACGACGGCTGCCGGGCGAATGGCGCTCACGGGATGCCCTTCGGCTGAGGGGTGGGGGTGGACATCCGCAGGATACCGGGGTGGTTCGTGGGGGACATGAGTGCGGGCCCTGACGGAAAGGTCAGGGCCCGGACAGCAGCTCCCCCATCAGGATTTGAACCTGAACTTAAGGGACCAAAACCCTCAGTGCTGCCTGATTACACCATGGGGGATCAAACTCGACTGAACCGGACATTTAGCTGGGCCGTCGAGTCGGCACCCAACACTATGCCGTACCAGGCGCCCGCGATGCGACGGTACCGGTCGCCGTCTTGTCGCGGGCGCCGTGGCCGGCGAGGCGGGCCGGGCGGCCGTCCGGCCGGAATTCCTGCTTCCGGAGGTGAACGCCGGATGCCTCACCGGTTCGAGGGGTATCGCGTCGTATCGCTTGTCGAAAGTCGCCGGAAATGTGCCGCCCGCCGCCCGTAGGCTGGAGGGCATGACCACGACGGGGGAAGACCACGTACCGGCCCGGGGAGGGTCTTGGTGGTGGGACAGGCGGCGCGGTGCGGTGCTCGATGTGAGCCTCGGTGTCGTGTCCGCGTTGGAGTGCGCGGCGGAGGGGTTTCCGTTCGCGCGGGATGCCGGGATTCCGTGGGCGGCGGGGGTCGTCTTCGGGTTGCTGGCCGGTTCGGTGCTGGTGGTGCGGCGGAAGTGGCCGATCGCGGTGGTGTTGGTGGCGATCGCCATCACGCCGGCGCAGATGGGCCTTCTGATGGGCATCGTCGGCCTGTACACGCTGGCGGCGTCGGAGTTGCCGCGGCGGATCATCGGTGCGCTGGCCGGGATGTCGTTGCTGGGGACGTTGATCGTGACGTTCGTCCGGCTGGGGCAGGACGCGGCGCGCGAGGACTTGCAGTTCGGGGACTGGTTCCTGCCGTTCGCGTCGATCACGATGTCGCTGGGGGCGACCGCGCCGCCGTTGCTGCTGGGGCTGTACGTGGGGCAGCGGCGGCGGTTGATGGAGAGTCTGCGGGAGCGGGCGGACAGTCTGGAGCGGGAGCTGCAGTTGCTGGCGGAGCGTGCGGAGGAGCGTGCGGAGTGGGCGCGGGGTGAGGAGCGGACGCGGATCGCGCGGGAGATGCACGACGTGGTGGCGCATCGGGTGAGTCTGATGGTGGTGCACGCGGCGGCGTTGCAGGCGGTGGCGCGGAAGGATCCGGAGAAGGCGGTGAAGAACGCGGCGCTGGTGGGGGACATGGGGCGGCAGGCGTTGACGGAGTTGCGGGAGATGCTCGGGGTGTTGCGCAGTGGTGGGGGTGGTGGGGGTGCCGAGCGGGCGTCGGTGTCGCCGCCGTTGGCGGCGGTGGGGGTGGCCGCGGCGGTGGCGGCTTCGCGGGCCGCGGAGGGTGGGGAGTCGTCGGTGGACGGGCCGTGGCTGTCCGAGCTGGACGAGTTGATCGGGCAGTCGGAGGCGGCCGGGATGGTCGTGGATCTGTCGGTGGAGGGGGAGGGGCGGTCGTATGCGGTGGAGGTGGAGTCGACGGCGTTCCGGGTGGTGCAGGAGGCGTTGACGAACGTGCACAAGCATGCGGCGGGTGCGAAGACGTATGTGCGGTTGGCGCACCGGGTGTCGGAGATCGCGATGCAGGTGGAGAACGAGCCGCCGCCGGAGGTGTCGCAGGCGTCGTCGGCGCGGTTGCCGTCGGGGGGTAATGGGTTGGTGGGGATGAAGGAGCGGGTGGTTGCTCTGGGGGGTGTGTTCGTGTCGGGGCCGACGGATGCGGGGGGTTTTCGGGTGTCGGCGGTGATTCCGGCCTCGTAGTCGTGTCGGCGGGGTCGGTCAGCCGGTGGTGAGGCGGGTGGGCTGGGTGCCTGCGACGAGGGTGGCGAGGGCTTGGTCGATGGTGGGGCCGAGGTACCAGTCGCCGGTGTGGTCGAGGGCGTAGACGCGGCCTTCGGTGTCGATGGCGATGAGGGCGTGGCTGTCGGTTTCGGTGCCGAGGGGGCAGGTCTGGGTGCCGAGGGCGCGGCCGAGGTCGCCGAGGGTGCGGGCCATGTGGAGGCCGTGGAGGGGGTCGAGGTGGAGGGTGGCGGGGGCGATTTGGCGGCCGGGGCCGGTGGGGGTGATGTGGAGGCTGCCGAATTCGGCCCAGGCTTCTACTGCGGCGGGGAAGACGGTGTGTCGGTGTCCTGCGGGTGAGGTGTGTCCGCGCAGGGTGTCGGCCCAGATTTCGGCCTGTTTGATGTCCCAGCGTCCGGGTTGCCAGCCGGCGTCGCGGAGGGCGGCGTCGACGGGGACGGGGAAGCGGGTGGTGGAGGTGCGGTCGGCGTGCATCTGCCCTTGGTTCGTTCTGGTCGGCTCGGTCGGCTCGGTCGCTTGGTGGTGCCGTGCGGTGTGGGGGTGGGGTGGGTGTCGGCGTTGGTGTCGGGTTCGGCTTCGGGTTCGGCTTCGGAGGTGGTGGCCGGTGTCCGGTGGCCGGTGTCAGTCGTCGTTCGTCGTGGGGTCGACGATGCGGACGCCGAAGTGGGCGGTGAGGGCGGTGCAGGCGCGGCAGGGTGTGGCGAAGCCGCCGTGGAGGGGGTCGCCGTCCTCGCGGATGCGGCGGGTGGTGAGTTTGGCGTGTTTGAGCGCTTTGCGGGCTTCGCCGTTGGTCATGGGTTTGCGTGACGCGCGTTTGCTGCGGGCGGCGTCGGCGGTGGCGAGGTGGCGTGAGATGAGGATGGTTTCGGCGCAGCGGCCGGTGTAGCGGTCTCGTTGGCCGCTGGTGAGGGTGTCGAGGAAGTCCTGTACGAGGTGGTGCAGGGCGGGGGGTGTGTCGGCGCGGGTGGCGGTGCCGGTGAGGGTGGTGCCGCGGACGGAGAGTGCGGCGGCGACGGTGGGGAGGATGCCGTCGCGGCGGTGCTGGAGGGTGGGGGCGTGGAGGGTTTCGGTGGCGCTCCAGCCGATGCGGGGGTCGCCGCCGCGGGGGTCGGCTCCGCGGGGGTCGTCGGACCGCCCGGTGTGGGGCCCTGCCTGTGTCGCACTCATGATCATCTTCCCCTCCTGAGCATCCCCCCGAAGGTCACAGAGTGCCAAATCCCGGGGCGGCTGTGGAAGCTGGGGCGGGGTGACACGCCCGGGTGTGGGCGTTGCGTCACGGCAGGGTGACGGCTGGTCACGGAAGCGGAGGGGTGGTGGTCGGGTGCGGGGTCCGGTGCCGGTGACCGGTCTTGCCGTACCGCATAGGCTGTCGGCACCGCGATCGCGTGCGGTGACCGGACAGTGCAGGCAATCAGTCCGGACAGTGCAGACAATCAGTGCAGACTGATCAGACAGACGCCGCAGGGGGCAACCGCCATGACGACAGGTCGGCTCGGGCTGGGGGCACCTCCCGGCCGCCAGGCCGGGGGACACGCCGCGCCGCCGAACGCGGCCTACGCCGGGCAGGTCGTGCATTTTCCGGATCCGGTGCGGGCGGCGCGTCACCCGCGAGGGGTACGGGTGGACGAGGGTGGTTATCCCGTCTTCTCGCCGTACGCCCGTGCGGTCGCGGAGATCGCGGATCCGCCGGAGGGGTTCGGGGTCGACGAGTTGCGGCTGACGGACTACGTGTCGGCGAACGCGGCGTTGTCGGCGTCGGGGCACGAGCTGTGGGACACGGTGCCGGCGGTGGCGACGCCGCACGGCTGGACGTGGCATCACGTGGCCGGGTCGCGGCGGATGGAGTTGGTGCCGGTCGAGGTGAAGGCGCTGCTGCGGCATCACGGTGGGCTGGCGACGGCGGCGGTGGACCAGGGCAAGCGGGGGACGCGGCCGTTGCAGGAGACGCGTCCGGCGCATTTCGGTCTGCCGAAGTCGGGTGTGGCGGTGTCGGAGCAGATGGTGCAGGGGGTCGAGGAGGACCTCGGGTACCGGCTGCCGGGTGCGTACCGGTCGTTCCTGAAGGCGGCGGGTGGCTGTGCGCCGGTGGGTACAGCGCTGGACGCGGAGCTGGGGCTGTTGGTGGACCAGCCGTTCTTCACGGTGCGTGAGGAGGCGGCGGTCAATGACCTGGTCTATGTCAACAAGTGTCTGCGGGATCACCTGACCAAGGACTATCTGGGCGTCGCGTTCGTGCAGGGCGGTCTGCTCGCGGTGAAGGTGAAGGGGGAGCGGATCGGTTCGGTGTGGTTCTGCGCCTACGACGATGTGCGGGACGTGGACCCCTCGGTGCCGCCGGCGGATCGGGTGGAGCGGTTGCTGCTGCCGTGCGGTGAGGATTTCGACGCGTTTCTGTCGCGGCTGGCGGGGTCCCCGCCGGAGTTGGAGACGGTGGCGAACCTGATGGTGGACGGTGGGTTCGCGCGTGCGGTGCCCGTGGCGTCGGCGTCGGTAGGGGAGTGAGCTGGCGATGGTGACGTTCGCGCAGGCGCAGGAGCGCGCGGAGGAGTGGGTCAACGGCGAGCTGCCGGCGTACCAGCACCGTGAGGTGCGGGTGCGGGAGTTCGAGCTCGGGTTCGTGGTGTGGGCCGAGGACCGTGCGGACGGGCCGCGTTCGGACGGGGGCGTGCACCGGCTGGTGATCGCACGGGACAGCGGTGAGGCGACGCTGTGGCCGGGGTTGCCGGTGGGTGAGGTGATCCGCCGGTACGAGGAGGAGTACGGCCGTCCGGAGGAGGCCGCGGAGCCGGTGGCGGCGCCTGCGGCGCGGGTGGATCTGAATCAGACGTCGTTCTTGCTGACTCCGCCGGAGTGGTTGCAGGAGGCGGCGGACAAGCTGGGTATTCCGGACCGTCGGCGGGGGGAGCACGCCGGCGGGGGTGGTGTCGGTGACACCGGTGGTGGTGGTGACGCCGGTGGTGGTGGTGACACCGGTGGTGGTGGTGCCGGGGCTGGGTCCGGTGCCGGGGCCGGGGCTGAGGGTGGTGCGCTTGCTGAGACGCGGGGTGGGGTGCCGTCAACTCCTGTGGCTCCTGTGGCTCCTGCGGTCCCTCCGGCCCCTGCGGCTTCGGTGGACGCGCAGGGGAGCGGTGCCGCGTGGCCGGCTGCCGGGGCGAGTGGTGCCGGTGGCTCCGGGACGGGTGCGTCCGGTGCGCCGGGTGCGCCTGCCGGGGCGACGCCCTGGGCGGGGACGGACACCAACGCGGACGCCGGTGAGGACCGTTCCGTACCGCTGCCCCAGACCGTGTTCGCGCCGCCGCTGAGCGGTGCCGACGACGACGCGCCGCCGCCCGCGGCGGCGCCGGACGCGAAGACGGCGCTGATGTCGGGCGGCAGTGGGCTTCCGCCGACGGCGCTCGCGCCGGCGATCGACGACCCGAACGCGCCGGCCGCGTCCGCGCCGTCGGCGCCACACGCTCCGCAGCAGCCCGCCGGCCCGGGTGCGTCGGCCGGCCCGGGTGCGTCGGCCACGCCGGCCCAGCCGCTCGCGCCGCCGGCCGGGGACATCGCCGACGCCGCGACCCGCAAGGCGACGCCTCCGCCGCGCCGCGGCGGTGGTTCGACCACGCCGCCTCCGCCGGGGGCCCCGGGTGTGCCGGGTGTAGGGCCGGGGAGTACGCCTCCCCCGTCGGCGCCGGCCGCACCGGCGGGTGGTTACGTGCCGACGCAGCTGGTGTCGTCGCTCGGCCCCGAGGGCCCGGGCGGTGGTCCGACCACGCCGCCCCCGCCGGGCGCACCGCAGCCTCCGGCCGGTCAGGGCGCTCCCGGTGGTCCGGCCACGCCGCCCCCGCCGGGCGCACCTGGTGGGACGCCCGCCGGTGGGATGCCTCCCGGTGGTACGCCTCCCGGTGGGATGCACCATGCCGCCACGATGCTGGCCGACCCGGGCCGGACGGGTGGCGGTGGGCCTCAGCCGCCCGCTCCGCCCGCTCCTCCTGGCGCGCCCGGTGTCCCTGGCGCGTCCGGTGGTCCGGGTACGCCGCCTCCGCCTGCCCCTCCCGGCGCCCCCGGCGTTTCCGGCGGGCCCGGCCCGCGGGGTTCCTCGGGCGGTGCGGGCGGTGCCGTGCACCATGCGCAGACCGTGCTGGCCGGGCCTGCGGTGGGCGGCCCCGGTGCGCCTCCGCCTCCGCCGGGTGCTCCTGGTGTTCCCGGTGCTCCTGGTGTCCCCGGTGGACCGGGTGTCCCCGGTGCCCCGGGCGCCGGACAGCCCATGCCGCCCGGTGCCGTGCCGCCGCCCGGCGGGCCGGTGCCCGGTGCGCCGCCGGCGTACGGCTATCCGCAGCATCAGCAGCAGCAGCCGGCCGGTCTGCCGACCGTCGGCCCCGGCTACCAGGCCGTGCTGCGCTACCGCGCCCAGGACGGTTCCGAGCAGCAGCTGATCCGGCGTTCGGCGCCGGGTACGCCGCACCCCGAGTGGCAGATCTTCCACGAGCTGCGGGGCATGAACGTGCCGCCGGACCAGGTGCTGGAGCTGCACACGGAGCTGGAGTCGTGCGAGCTGCCGGGTGCCTACTGTGCGCGGATGATCCGGGAGCAGTGGCCGCAGGCGCGGATCACCTCCATCGCGCCGTACGGCGCGGATCACGCGAGCCGGCAGCAGGGTATGCGGCAGTTGCTGGCGCACCAGGGCGAGTTGCATCAGGTGGCCGACGGGCCGGCCCGTCCGGCGCCGGTGCGCGCGCCGCTGCCGCAGGTGCAGCCGGCGCCGCCGATCCCGCCCGAGGCCATCGGGCAGGAACTGGGCGGCGCGTTCGGTCCGGGTGTCTTCCGGTTCGAGCAGGCCGCGGTGTCCCGGCAGGGGGTGCCGCCGATCGTGGCGCACACGCTGGTGGCGGCGGGTCTGCCGATGGACATGGGCCCGTTCTTCTGGGCGCAGGCCCAGCCGGGGCGTCCGGTGCCGACGCTGGCGGAGCTGGCGGCGGAGCGCGGGGTGCAGCCGGCGTCGGACGCGGGTTCGTACCTGGTCGTGGGCAGTGACTTCGGCCGGGCGATCTGTGTGCAGTACGGCACGGCGGCCATCGTGGCGGTGCCGGTGGAGGCGGGGCCGGGTGGTGCGCCGGTGCCGCCGCAGTTCGTGAACACGGGGCTGCCGGAGTTCGCGCGTTCCCTGGCGCTGCTGGGCCGGATGTGGCGGCTCAGGTTCGGTCTGAACCAGGAGCAGGCGGGCCGCTGGACGGTGGACTTCCAGGCTCAGCTGGCCGCGCTGGACCCGGCGGCGCTCGGGTCGCCGGAGAGCTGGTGGTCGGTGCTGCTCGAGCAGATGTGGGACGGGCTGCTGTGACGCGGCGGCGCCGCTGACGTACCCGGCGGGCGGGGCCCGGTCGACCTGTGAGGCGACCGGGCCCCGCCCGTTTCTGTGCGGTGTGTCGCATTATGAGGCTTTACTTCCGATCCATAAAGTCGGTTAAGTCCATTTAGTGCGGCAGCGCATCACAGGGGTGTTGAGCATGAGCGGCGCATCGGCGTCTCCCCACGGCTTCGTGACCGTACGCGGGCGTGAGCGCGGCTACCGGCCCGAGCAGGTGGAGGAGTGTGCCGCGGCGCTCTTCGAGGAGCGGGACGCGGCCTGGGAGCGGGCCGCCCGGCTCACCGTGCTCGCCCGGGAGATGGAGGAGGAGCTGGAGGACCTCCTGGATGTCGTCGCACGGCTGGAGTCGCAGAGCTACGAGACGCTCGGGGAACGCGCGGGGCGTCTCTTCCGGCTCGGTCAGGAGGAGGCAGAGGCGGTACGGGAAGGGGCGCGGAGCGCGGCGGAACGCCTGGTGGAGGATGCGCGGGCGCACGCGTCCGGTGTGCGTGCGGCAGCTCAGGCGCACGCCGAAGCCGTACGCGCCGAGGCCGACGAACGGGCCCGGCGGCTACTGCTCGCGGCGCGTGCGGAGGCCGACGAGACGCGGATCGCGGCGCGGCGCGAGGTGCGGGCGGGGCGCGGAGAGGCGCTGTGCGTGCTGCGCGAGATGCGGAGGCGCACCACCGGGATGCTGGCCGAGCAGAGCAGGGAGCACGCGCAGAGGTGGGCCGGGGAGGAGCGGGCGGAGGACGAGCGGGCGCGCGCCCTGGACGCGTACCACGCGGAGCTGTTGGCGCGCGCCGAGCAGGATCTGTACGAGGCTCGGCAGGCCCTGGCCGATGCCGGGGAGGCGGCCGGGAGGCGGCAGGAGGAGGCCCGGGCCCGGGCGGCCGAGGTGGTCGCCGAGGCCCGGCTGTGTCAGGAACGGATCGCCCGCGAGACGGAGCGGGTGCTGCGTGAACACGGGGCGCGGTGGGACGAACTCCAGGCCCATGTGGCCTCCGTACGCAGCAATCTCCGTTCGCTGACGGGCCGGGCGGTGGAGTGACGCCTCGGGCCCGCTTGCCCGGCGACTTCACCCGCCCCGGTGTGCCGCGCCGTCGCCCGCCCCGGTGTGTCGCGCCGTCGCTCGTCCCGGTGTGCCGCGCCGTCGCTCGTCCCGGTGTGCCGCGCCGTCATTCGTCCCGGTGTACCGCCCCGTCAGGGTCCAGCCCGTCAGGGTCTCGTGGTGCCGAGGCCGGCCTGCGCCTTCCGCCGGCCGGCCTCGGCGGCGTGCCGGGCGGCCTCAGGTGAAGCCCAGGGGTGCATCTTGGGCTTGCCCCTGACGTCGGGGGAGGGTGGATGCTCGATGCGCCTCGGGGAGGAGGACGACCCTGAGGTGGGTTCCGCCGAAGGGTGTACTGCCCCTAGGGGTACCTCCGTACTACGGCCTGGGGACGGCTCGTACCGTCGGAGGACGAGAGGGACCCGGTGGCGTCCTTAACCTGGTCCTACGTCGCCGGGGGGCGGCGAACCGGACCCGTGGGGGTGGGGTTTTCCCCAGGGAAAGAGTGCGCTGAACACCAGGGCGGTCGCTCTCCGGTCCGGCCAGACTCTTCGATGTAGCAGCACGGCACACGCACGGCGGCGCGTACACCGGGACGGGTCGCAGCACCGCGTTCACCAGTACGACCAGCGCCCGCCGCCGGCACCGGCGGCTCATCTGATGACCGACATAGGAGACTTGACATGACATCGGCCGTGAGTATTCCCACGCACGGGAGCACCGGAGGGCGTACGGCCGTTGCCGCGCGGGCGCGGCAGGTCGTGAAGGCGTACGGATCGGGTGAGACCCGGGTGGTCGCCCTCGACCACGTGGACGTGGACATAGCCCGTGGTCAGTTCACCGCGATCATGGGGCCGTCGGGGTCCGGCAAGTCCACGCTGATGCACTGCCTGGCCGGTCTGGACACCGTCACCGGCGGGCAGATCTACCTCGACGACACCGAGATCACCGGTCTGAAGGACAAGAAGCTCACGCAACTGCGCCGGGACCGGATCGGGTTCATCTTCCAGGCGTTCAACCTCCTCCCGACGCTGAACGCGATCGAGAACATCACGCTGCCCATGGACATCGCCGGGCGCAAGTACGACCGGGCGTGGCTGGACCGCGTGGTGGAGACCGTGGGGCTCGCCGGGCGGCTCAAGCACCGGCCGACGCAGCTCTCCGGTGGTCAGCAGCAGCGTGTCGCGGTGGCGCGGGCGCTGGCCGCCCGGCCCGAGATCATCTTCGGTGACGAGCCGACCGGAAACCTCGACTCGCGCGCCGGCGCCGAGGTCCTGGGCTTCCTGCGCCGGTCGGTGGACGAGCTGGGCCAGACCATCGTGATGGTCACCCACGACCCGGTGGCCGCCAGCTACGCGGACCGGGTGCTGTACCTCGCCGACGGCCGGATCGTCGACGAGATGTACAAGCCGACCGCGGACGCCGTCCTCGACCGCATGAAGGACTTCGACGCCCGGGGGCGCACGTCATGACCGTCGTCAAGACCTCGATGCGCAACTTCCTCGCGCACAAGGGCCGTATGGCGCTCTCGGCGGTGGCGGTGCTGCTGTCGGTCGCGTTCGTGTGCGGCACCCTGGTGTTCACGGACACCATGAACACCACCTTCGACAAGCTCTTCGCGGTCACCTCGTCGGACGTGACGGTCGCCCCGAAGGACGCCGAGGCCGAGGACACGCCGCAGAACGGGGTGCCCGAGTCGCTGCCGGCGTCCACGCTGGAGCAGATCCGCTCGGCCGACGGTGTGGCATCGGTCGAGGGCGCGGTCGTCTCGATGAACGTGACCGTCGTCGACGCCGACAACGACAACGTGGGCGCCACCAGCGGCGCCCCGACGTTCGCCGGGAACTGGACCAAGAACGACCTGCGGTCCATGGAGATCACCTCGGGGCACGCGCCGCGCGGCCCGACCGAGACGATGGTCGACTCCGACACCGCCGACAAGCACGACCTGAAGATCGGCGACGAGCTGCGCACCATCGCGCAGACCGGCGACTTCAAGGCGAAGATCGTCGGCATCGCCTCCTTCACCGTCACCAACCCCGGTGCCGCGGTCGTCTACTTCGACACCCCCACCGCCCAGCGCCAACTGCTCGGCGGCGAGGGCCGCTTCAGCCAGTTCAACGTCACCGCGGCGTCCGGCGTCACCGACGCTCAGCTCAAGCAGAACGTCTCCGAGGCCCTGGACGGCGGCGCCTACAAGGTCCAGACGGCCAAGGAGGCGTCCGACGAAGGCCGTGCGGACGTCGGCGAGTTCATGGACGTCATCAAGTACGCCATGCTCGGCTTCGCCGGGATCGCGTTCCTGGTCGGCATCTTCCTGATCATCAACACCTTCTCGATGCTGGTCGCCCAGCGCACCCGCGAGATCGGCCTGATGCGGGCCATCGGCTCCTCCCGCCGGCAGGTCAACCGCTCGGTGCTGGTCGAGGCGCTGCTCCTCGGCATCGTCGGTTCCGTCCTCGGCGTCGCGGCCGGTGTCGGAATAGCCGTCGGCCTGATGAAGCTGATGTCGGCGGCGGGCATGAACCTGTCCACCGACGACCTGACCATCAAGACGGCGACCCCCGTGGTGGGCCTGGTCCTCGGTGTCGTGGTCACCGTCCTGGCCGCCTACCTCCCGGCCCGTCGCGCCGGCAAGATCTCCCCGATGGCCGCCCTGCGCGACGCCGGTACGCCGGCCGACGGCAAGGCCGGCCGGATACGCGGTCTGATCGGCCTGGTGCTCACCGGCGCCGGTGCCGCCGCCCTGCTCACGGCCGCCGCCGCCGACAAGGCGAGCGACGGTGCGCTGATGCTCGGCGCGGGCATCGTGCTGACCCTCATCGGTTTCGTCGTCGTCGGCCCGCTGCTGGCCGGCTTCGTGGTGCGGGTGATCAGCGCGGTCCTGCTGCGGGCCTTCGGTCCGGTGGGACGGCTGGCCGAGCGCAACGCCCTGCGTAACCCGCGCCGCACCGGCGCCACGGGTGCCGCCCTGATGATCGGCCTCGCGCTGGTGGCCTGCCTCTCCGTCGTCGGCTCCTCCATGGTCGCCTCGGCCACGGGTGAGCTGGACAAGACGGTCGGCGCGGACTTCATCGTCCAGGGCAACCAGCGGATCGTGCCGCAGGCCGAGAAGGCGATGCAGGACACGCCCGGCCTGGAGCACGTCACCCGCTACAAGGTGCTCGACGCCACGCTGACCTCGCCCGACGGCAAGACCGACGACGACGGGGTCACGGCCGCCGACCCGACCTACGCCGAGGACGTGCGCCGCACGACGACGGAGGGCGAGCTCTCCGCCGCCTACGGCACCGACGCCATGTCGGTCGGCTCGGACTACGCCGAGAAGCACGGTGTGCACGTCGGCGACACGATCTCCGTGGCCTTCAAGGGCGGCGAGACCGCGAAGCTCAAGGTCGCCGCGATCACCAGCGACGACGTCGCCATCGACCAGGGCGCGCGGTACGTCAGCATCGAGACGATGCGGAAGTACCTGCCGGCCGAGAACATCCCGCCGAACACGATGATGTTGGCCAAGGCCGAGGAGGGCCAGGCGGACCAGGCCTACGCGGCGCTGAAGAAGTCCCTGGACGCCTACCCGCAGTACCGGGTGGCCGACCAGACCGACTACAAGGAGGAGCTGAAGGACCAGGTCGGCCAGCTGCTGAACATGGTCTACGGTCTGCTCGCCCTGGCGATCATCGTCGCGGTCCTCGGTGTGGTGAACACCCTGGCCCTGTCGGTGGTCGAGCGGACCCGCGAGATCGGCCTGATGCGGGCGATCGGCCTCTCCCGCCGCCAGCTGCGCCGGATGATCCGGATGGAGTCCGTCGTCATCGCCCTCTTCGGTGCCCTGCTGGGCCTGGGGCTGGGCATGGGCTGGGGCGCCACGGCGCAGAAGCTGCTCGCGCTGGAGGGACTGAACGTCCTCGACATCCCCTGGCCGACGATCATCGGCGTCTTCATCGGCTCGGCCTTCGTGGGCCTGTTCGCCGCCCTGGTGCCGGCGTTCCGTGCGGGCCGCATGAACGTCCTGAACGCGATCGCGACGGAGTAGCGACCGACGGCCACCACGCACGGGGGTCGTGGGGGAGTGCCCGGTGCCGGAACGTCCTGGAGGGCGTCCGGCACCGGGCTCGTCGCTGCCTCCGGCCCTTCGACGGGCTGCCCCTCCGGCCGCCTTCGACGGGCTGTCCCTCCGGCCGGCCGTGTCGGGCGGTGACCTCTCCGGGCAGGGGCCGTGCGCAGGCCACGGGGACAGGGGGAGACAGGGGCCAGGGGCCGAGGAGACAGAGGGAGGCAGGGAACCAGGGGTCAGGGGACAACGGCCAGGGGCCAGGGAGGGCGGAGCCCTTGGTGGGGCCCCGCCATGCCGGTCAACCTGGCAACGGACGTCATCCACAGCCCCGACGCCGACGAGCGCAGCGTCGTACGCTGGACACCCCCGGCCCTCACCGCGTCGGGCTACTCGTGTTGTCCACCCCGGCACCCCAGGACGGAAGCGCCCCCTCAATGAGTCTGCACGGTCTGCTCGACGCCGTCGTCAAGGACACCGCCCTCGCGGAAGCGATCACGGCGGCCGCAGACGGCAACCGCATGCACGTCGACCTGGTCGGCCCGCCCGCCGCCCGGGTCTTCTCGGTCGCCGCGCTGGCCCGCGAGACCGGCCGCCCCGTGCTGGCGGTGACCGCGACGGGACGCGAGGCGGAGGACCTGGCCGCCGCTCTGCGCTCCCTGCTGCCCCCGGAGGGCGTCGTGGAGTACCCCTCCTGGGAGACCCTTCCGCACGAACGGCTCAGCCCCCGCAGCGACACCGTCGGCCGCCGCCTCGCCGTCCTGCGGCGCCTGGCCCACCCCCGCCCCGACGACCCCGAGACCGGCCCGGTCTCCGTCGTCGTGGCACCCGTACGCTCCGTGCTCCAGCCCCAGGTCAAGGGCCTCGGCGACCTGGAGCCGGTGGCGCTGCGCACCGGGCAGAGCGCCGACCTGAACGAGGTCGTCGAAGCCCTGGCAGCCGCCGCGTACGCGCGTGTCGAGCTGGTGGAGAAGCGCGGCGAGTTCGCGGTGCGCGGCGGCATCCTGGACGTCTTCCCGCCCACCGAGGAGCACCCCCTCCGCGTCGAGTTCTGGGGCGACGACGTCGAGGAGATCCGCTACTTCAAGGTCGCCGACCAGCGCTCCCTGGAGGTCGCCGAGCACGGCGTGTGGGCCCCGCCCTGCCGCGAGCTGCTCCTCACCGAGGACGTTCGGGAGCGGGCACGGGTCCTCGCCGAGGACCACCCCGAGCTGGGCGAACTGCTCGGCAAGATCGCCGAGGGCATCGCGGTGGAGGGCATGGAGTCCCTGGCACCCGTCCTCGTCGACGACATGGAACTCCTGTTGGACGTACTGCCCAAGGGCGCCATGGCCCTGGTCTGCGACCCCGAGCGGGTGCGCACGCGGGCCGCCGACCTCGTGGCCACGAGCCAGGAGTTCCTCCAGGCGTCCTGGGCCGCCACCGCGGGCGGCGGCGAGGCGCCGATCGACGTGGACGCGGCCTCCCTGTGGTCCATCGCGGACGTCCGGGAGCGGGCCCGTGAGCTGGACATGATGTGGTGGTCGGTGTCGCCGTTCGCCGCCGACGACGCGCTGGACGACGCCGACACGCTCAAGCTCGGCATGCACGCCCCGGAGAGCTACCGCGGCGACACCGCCAAGGCGCTGGCCGACACCAAGGGCTGGCTCGCCGACGGCTGGCGCACGGTCTACGTCACCGAGGGCCACGGACCGGCCGCCCGCACCGTCGAGGTCCTCGGCGGCGAGGGCATCGCCGCCCGCCTGGACAACGACCTCGGCACCCTCAGCCCCTCCGTCGTGCACGTGTCCTGCGGCTCGGTCGACCACGGCTTCGTCGACCAGGCCCTCAAGCTGGCCGTGCTCACCGAGACCGACCTGACCGGGCAGAAGGCCGCCGGCCGCGAGGGCGCCCGGATGCCGGCCCGGCGCCGCAAGACCATCGACCCGCTCACCCTGGAGGCGGGCGACTACATCGTCCACGAGCAGCACGGCGTCGGCCGCTACATCGAGATGGTCCAGCGCACCGTGCAGGGCGCCACCCGCGAGTACCTGGTCGTGGAGTACGCCCCCGCCAAGCGCGGCCAGCCCGGCGACCGGCTCTACATCCCCACCGACCAGCTGGAGCAGATCACCAAGTACGTCGGCGGGGAGGCCCCCACCCTGCACCGCCTGGGCGGCGCCGACTGGACCAAGACCAAGGCCCGCGCGAAGAAGGCGGTCAAGGAGATCGCCGCCGACCTGATCAAGCTGTACAGCGCGCGGATGGCGGCGCCCGGTCACGCGTTCGGCGCGGACACCCCCTGGCAGCGCGAGCTGGAGGACGCCTTCCCGTACGCGGAGACCCCGGACCAGCTCACCACCATCGCCGAGGTCAAGGAGGACATGGAGAAGACCGTCCCCATGGACCGCCTGATCTGCGGCGACGTCGGCTACGGCAAGACCGAGATCGCGGTCCGCGCCGCTTTCAAGGCCGTCCAGGACGGCAAGCAGGTGGCCGTTCTCGTGCCGACGACCCTGCTGGTGCAGCAGCACTTCGGGACGTTCGGCGAGCGGTACGCCCAGTTCCCGGTGAACGTGCGGGCGCTGTCCCGCTTCCAGTCCGACACCGAGTCGAAGGCGACGCTGGAGGGTCTGCGCGAGGGCTCGGTGGACATCGTCATCGGCACCCACCGCCTGTTCTCCTCCGAGACGAAGTTCAAGGACCTGGGCCTGGTCATCGTCGACGAGGAGCAGCGCTTCGGCGTCGAGCACAAGGAGCAGCTGAAGAAGCTCCGCGCCAACGTCGACGTCCTGACCATGTCCGCCACCCCCATCCCGCGCACCCTGGAGATGGCGGTCACCGGCATCCGCGAGATGTCCACGATCACCACCCCGCCGGAGGAGCGCCACCCGGTGCTGACCTTCGTCGGCCCCTACGAGCACAAGCAGATCGGCGCCGCCATCCGCCGCGAGCTGCTGCGCGAGGGCCAGGTCTTCTACATCCACAACCGCGTCGAGTCCATCGACCGCGCGGCGGCCAAGCTCCGGGAGATCGTCCCCGAGGCGCGGATCGCCACCGCGCACGGCCAGATGTCGGAGCAGGCCCTCGAACAGGTCGTCGTCGACTTCTGGGAGAAGAAGTTCGACGTGCTGGTCTCCACGACCATCGTCGAGTCCGGCATCGACATCTCCAACGCCAACACCCTCATCGTCGAGCGCGGCGACAACTTCGGCCTCAGCCAGCTCCACCAGCTGCGCGGCCGGGTCGGCCGAGGACGGGAGCGCGGGTACGCGTACTTCCTCTACCCGCCGGAGAAGCCACTGACGGAGACCGCGCACGAGCGGCTCGCCACCATCGCCCAGCACACCGAGATGGGCGCGGGCATGTACGTGGCGATGAAGGACCTGGAGATCCGCGGCGCGGGCAACCTGCTGGGCGGCGAGCAGTCCGGACACATCGCGGGTGTCGGCTTCGACCTGTACGTGCGGATGGTCGGCGAGGCGGTCGCGGACTACCGGGCCTCCCTGGAGGGCGGCGTGGAGGAGGAGCCGCCGCTCGAGGTCAAGATCGAGTTGCCCGTCGACGCGCACGTCCCGCACGACTACGCCCCCGGCGAGCGGCTGCGGCTCCAGGCGTACCGGTCCATCGCCTCCGCCAACAGCGAGGAGGACGTCAAGGCCGTACGCGAGGAACTCGTCGACCGCTACGGCAAGTTGCCGGAACCGGTGGAAAACCTGCTGCTGGTTGCGGGCCTGCGGATGCTCGCGCGGGCGTGCGCCGTCGGTGAGATCGTGCTCCAAGGCAACAACATCCGCTTCGCGCCCGTGGAGTTGCGCGAGTCCCAGGAACTGAGGCTCAAGCGGCTCTATCCCGGAAGCGTCATCAAGGCGGGCGCCCACCAGGTCCTCGTGCCGCGCCCGAAGACCGCGAAGGTGGGCGGAAAGCCGCTGGTCGGGCGGGAACTGCTCGGCTGGGTGGGGGAGTTCCTGACCTCGATCCTGGGGTCGTAGCAGCCCGCCGGGAAAGCCCGGAAGCCGTCCACGGGGCCAGGCCCGTGGACGGCTTCCGATGTGTTCGAGGTGTGGGCGCGCTGTCGCGCCCTACTACCGTTCCGGCCGGTGGCCGCCCCGCCCGCGCCCGAAGCCGAGCTTGCCCTCGGCCCGCTGCTGTGCGGCGTCGACCTGCTTCCCGTACTTGCCGCCGGTCCTCTGGTTGACCTGGCGTTCGGCGGCGTCGGACACCTTTCTTGACCTGTCCTTGTCCTTGCCGGCCATGTTCTTCATCTTGTCGAGGATGCCCATGCAGAGCTCCTTCCGAGGCGTGACTCACTTTCGACGGTACGGCAGATATGCCCGGCATGCCCAATAAAGCCCACTATGGTCTGGACCTCTCCGTCGCTACGGTGGTACGGCACAACGGCAAGGGGAGGACGCGCATGAGGCGGCACAGCAGGATCCGTACCGGATGGGCCGCGGGTGCGGCCCTCGCCCTGGCCCTGGTCACCGGATGCGAGGGAGCTCAGGACGACGGGGACCCGTCCGCGGGCAGCGGTGCCGAGGCACCGGCCGAGGGGCGGGCGGCAGGACAGGCCGTCAGCCCGCTGGGCAACCCGGACGGAACCGAACCCGGCCTCGGCCCGGTCACGGGCGACACCGACGAGGCAACGGCCCGGAAGCTCATCGACGGCCTGAAGACCAAGGGGCGCGGCCCCAGGACCGGATACGACCGTGACGAGTTCGGCTACGCCTGGATGGACTCGGCCGACGGCGTGCCGCTCGCCCGCAACGGCTGCGACACGCGGAACGACCTGCTGAGACGCGACGGCCAGAAGCTGCGCTTCCGCTCCGGCTCCGACTGCGTGGTCGTCGCCATGACGCTGGACGATCCGTACACCGGCACGACCATCGAGTGGCGCAAGCAGGAGGCGAGCGAGGTCCAGATCGACCACGTCGTGCCGCTGTCGTACAGCTGGCAGATGGGCTCCTCGCGGTGGCCGCAGAGCAAGCGCGAACAACTGGCGAACGACCCGCTCAACCTGCTCCCCGTCCAGGGCCGCGCCAACTCCGCCAAAAGCGACTCCGGACCGGCCTCCTGGCTGCCGCCCGCCAAGCCGATCCGGTGCGCGTACGCCGTCCGCTTCGCCCAGGTCGCCGCCAAGTACGAACTGGCGGTCACCGCACCGGACCGGCAGGCGATGCTGCGGCAGTGCGGCGGCTGACGGAGACCGGCCGCCCGCCGGCTCCCTGCGCCTCTTCGCCCCGGATCCGCTTCTCGGGGAGCGTGAACGACTTGGGCACCCCGCCCGGCTGCGGGTTGCCGTCCTTGCGTCCGGCAACCCGGTAGCCGGCGTCGAGGTAGTGCGCGGTCAGGCGTGTGTTGCCGGCCAGGCGGTCCAGACGTACCCACGTCCGCCCCGCCCCGCCCCGCCCCGCCTCGGCCACGCGGCGCTCCGCGCGGCGCGGAAGCTGCCGTCCCGTCCCGGGCGGGACACTGCCGTGGTCCACCATCAGACGGTGCACATGGCCGGCCGTCGGCGGTTGCGGCCCCCATGCCTCCTCGTCCTCCCACCACAGTTCCCAGGCCCCGACCACGCGATCGGCGGCCTCCGCGATCCATACCTCGCCGTGCCGCGTGATCCGGCGGAAGTGGTCCCCGGTCAGTTCGCCAGGACTCCACTGACCAGCGACACCCTGGGCGGGCATCCAGCGGGCAGCGTCGTCGCGCAGGCGCACGACAGCGGCAAGGTCGGCGTGCTCGGCGAGACGGAAACCCACAGCGTCCATGTCCCGTCCTCGCACCGGCGCTGCCCGTGGCGGACGCCGAAGGCGGGGCGTCGGCCTGCGCCGCACCGACGGCAAGACTCCGGGACGAGAGGCGGCGCCGCCGACCATGACCCGTGGGTGAGGCGCTGGGCAAAACCGCTTTCCCGGCCTCGGCATCCCTGCCTACGGTGGCGCCATGGAGTTGAAGGTATCGAGCCTCGCCGAACGCCCGGAGATGACGGACCGGGTCCGGGAAATGGCCGACAGCTGGCCCGCGTTCGCCGTCGAGGACCTCTCGGGCAACGCCCACTACCCGCGCATCGCCGTCGAACTGCCGGAGTACGTGCAGTTCGCCGAGGACGAGCACGGCGAGGTCGTCGCGCACGGCCACAGTGTGCCGTTCGCCCTGCACAGGGAGGGACGCGGCACGCTGCCCGCGCGTGGCTGGGGAGAGGTGCTCGTCTGGGCCTTCAGCGACCTGCGCCGCGATGTCCGCCCCGACACCGTCAGCGCCATCTCCGTCACCGTCGCCCCGCACGCCCAGGGGCTCGGCCTGTCCGGCCGGATGCTCGCCGCGATGCGCGACAACGCCCGCGCCCGCGGCTTCCGTGAGGTCGTCGCCCCGGTCCGCCCCAGCGCCAAGCACCTCGAACCCCACGCGCCCATCGAGGAGTACGCCCGCCGCCTGCGCCCGGACGGTCTGCCGCACGATCCCTGGCTGCGCGTCCACGCGCGGGCCGGCGCCACCGTCGACTCCGTGGCCCCGGCCTCCATGACCGTCTCCGGCTCGCTGGACCAGTGGCGGGACTGGACGGGGCTGCCCTTCGACACCGCCGGGGACGTCGAGGTGCCCGGCGCCCTGGTGCCGGTGCGCTGCGAACCGGAGCGCGGGTACGCGGTGTACGTCGAGCCCAACGTGTGGATGCGGCACGCACTCTGAGCCGAGCACGGCAGCGTGTCGATGTGCGTGGCGCCCCAGGATTTCCAGTGGTGGTTCGGTGAGCCGTGAGCTGAGCTGAGCTGAGCTGTGAGCTGAAGTGAGCTGTGAGCTGAAGTGAGCTGAGCTGTGAGCGGTGAGTCGGGAACCGTGAACCGCGAGCGGCGGCGTGTGCACGCCGCCATGAGGCGTGAGCCGTGACGTGCGAGTGCCGTGAACGCTCGCGGACGGGGCGCCGGCGTCAGAAGTTGCCGTTGCCGAGCAGCTCGCCTTCGGCATCGTAGATCGTGACGAGGCCGTTCTCGCTCTGCTTCCAGTCGGCGAACGCGGAGGCGATGAGTTTGGCGGGACCGGTGGCCTCGCCCATGATGCCGCCGGTGAAGTCGGTGTAGACGTCGGCGGCATCGAGGATGTCGTTCTGCTCGTCGGCGCCCTGCACCTTGGTGACGTGGGAGACGGCGTCCTTCTCCGCCGCCGTCCCGTTCTTCTGCACGAACGCCTTGAACTGCTCGGCCTGGGAGGCCTTCTCGACGGCCTTGTCCTCGGCGGGCTTCGCGTCGGACTTGCCGCTCGTGCCGCCCGTGCCGCCCGACGCGGCGGCACCTCCGGACTTCTCACCCGAGCTCGCGGAGGTCCGGCTGTCACTCTTGCCGTCGCCGCTCCCGTCACCGGAGTTCGCCGACACCGCGCCGATGACGACGAGACCCACGACAGCACCCAGCGCGACCTTGGTCTTCATGCCCATGACTCTGTTCCCTCCCCATGCGGCAACCGCCACCTCCCGGCGATTGCTCGTTCGCGGTGTCAATAAGACCAGAGCTTGTGAACCGAGTCAACCAAGTTCACAGCGTCCTGGGAGTACACGTGCGTGAATCGATGTGAACTCGCTTGCGTCGGTATGCTCGGCGTCACACCATCGACGAGGGGGCCGTGCGGGTGCAGGACAACGCGACAGAAGTGACCGCCGCCGGAATCGCGCGGCTCGCCGGCGTCGGCCGCGCGGCCGTCAGCAACTGGCGCCGTCGGCACGCCGACTTCCCCAAGCCGGTCGGGGGCACCGAGACCAGTCCCTCCTTCGCCCTCGCCGAGGTGGAGGGCTGGCTGCGCGAGCACGGCAAACTCGCCGAGGTCCCCCTGCGGGAGCGGGTCTGGCAGCAACTCGTCGGCCATCCCGAAGGCCCGGGCACCGCGCTCACGCACGCCGGGTGCGTCCTGCTGCTGATCCACGACCGCCCCACGCTCTGGCTGGAGCTGAGCGCCGGTTCCGACGAACGGCTCGCCGCGATGCTCCCCGAGGCGCTGGACGGGGTACTGGCGCCGCGCTTCGGCGTGGCACGCCGGGGGCGTGGCGGTCGCGGTGGGAGCGCGCCGAGCGCTGCCGCCGGTTCCCCCGCGAGGGCGGGGGCGTCGATGTCGGTGTTGGCGTCGGCGTCGGGCGCCGTGAATACGTCCACCGGGGACCATGCGGTCACCCCGGTTCACACGGAACACTCCGTGAAGGCGCCGGACTCTGTGAACACCTCACCGACGATTCACACCCCCGCTCCCGCCCCGGCCTCCGCTTTCGGCCCGACCTCCGCTCCCGCCCCGGCCTCCGCTCTCGGCCCGGCCTCCGCTCACGCCCCGGCCGCCACTCCCGCCCTGGCTCCCGCTCCCGCCCCAGCCGCCGCTCCCGCACAGGCCCACGCCTCGGCCCCGACCGCGGCCCCGGCCCCCGCACCCGTCCTCCAGACCCCCACAGGCCCCGCCGTCCTCGTCTCCGCGCCCCTCCTCCGCGGCACCGCCGAACTGGCCGCCGAGCTCGGGGCCCGGCAGGCCTTCGAGTTCCTGCTCGGCCGGCACCTCGACGCCAACCCCCGCCAGTACACGCTCACCCCCGCCGACCTCGCCCGCCTCATGGCGGACCTCGCCGGCCCCGCCCGCACCGTCCTCGACCCCGCCTGCGGAACCGGCGCCCTCCTGCGCGCCGCCGCGCCCCACGGCCCCGCCCCCCGCCCCGAGCAGACCGATCAGCGGCTGTACGCCCAGGACAGCGCCCCCGACCTCGCCGCGCTCACCGGACTCCGGCTCGCCCTGAACACGCGGGCCACCGTGCGCGGCGCCGTCGGCGACACCCTGCGCGCGGACGGCTTCCCCGAGCTGCGCGCCGACGCGGTCCTCTGCCACCCGCCGTTCAACGAACGCAACTGGGGCCACGACGAACTCGCCTACGACGCCCGCTGGGAGTACGGCTTCCCGGCCCGCACCGAGTCCGAGCTGGCCTGGGTGCAGCACGCGGTCGCCCGCCTGAGGGACGGCGGCACGGCCGTCCTCCTCATGCCGCCCGCCGCCGCCTCCCGCCGCTCCGGCCGCCGCATCCGCGCCGATCTGCTGCGCCGGGGCGCGCTGCGAGCCGTGGTCGCGTTGCCCGTCGGCGCGGCCCCGCCGTACAACATCCCGCTCCACCTGTGGGTGCTGCGCAGGCCGGAGAAGGCGTCCGCGCAGCCCGAGGTGCTCCTCGCCGACGTGGGACGGTTCACCGGAGAGGGGCGCGGCGGACCGGACTGGCAGGCCGTGCGGAGTGCCGTGCTCGACGCCTGGCGGGACTTCGACCGGGACGGCAGCCTCGGCGACCGGCCCGGCCTGGCCCGCTCCCTGCCCGTCATCGAGCTCCTCGACGACGATGTCGACCTCGCCCCCGCCCGCCACCTGCCGCCCCCCACGGCCACCGACGGTGCCGGACGGCTCGCGGACGTACGGGAGCGCCTCGGCGAGACCCTGCGCCTGACCACCGACCTCACCCCCGCGGCCCCCGACCTCACCCCCGCGGCCGCCGGCCTCCGACCCGAGGCCGCCGACACCGCGCAGCCCGTGCCCCGCTGGCCGCTCACCACCGTCGGTGAACTCGCCCGCGGCGGCGCTCTGCTCCTGCGCACCGGCGGAAACGGCGGCCACGCGCGCGTGCCGGTACTCACCGACCACGACGTGCTCGCCGGCACCGGCCCCTCCGGCACCCTCCCCGAGAGCGAGGAGGAGGCCGTACTGACCGAACCCGGCGACGTCGTCGTCCCGGTCCTCGGCGGCGGCTCCGTCACGCGTGTGGTCGACGACGACACCGCCGGTGCCGTCCTGGGCCGCAACCTCGTCCTCCTGCGTCCCGACCCCGCCGCGCTCGATCCCTGGTTCCTCGCCGGGTTCCTGCGCGGCACCGCCAACAACCGGCAGGCCAGCAGCTACGCCTCCACCGCCACCCGCCTCGACGTCCGCCGCCTCCAGCTTCCCCGGCTCCCGCTGGACGCCCAGCACCGGTACGGCGCCCGCTTCCGCGCCCTCGACGAGTTCGAACGGGCGCTCAGGCTCGCGGGCCGCCTCGGCGAGCAGCTCGTACGCGGGATGTACGACGGGCTCACGGACGGCACGGTGGCACCCGGTCGGTGACCTCGCGGTGATCGGTACGGCAACGGTTCGGTACAACCGGGGACCACTGTCGGTCCCGGCCTATACGCTCGGACTTTCACACTGAACGGCCCGTTCGTCCGTTCGGCACGTCGGCACCATCGTCCAGGAGCAGTCATGTACGGCAACAGCGCCGCCGGGCCGCCGCCGTCACGCGGCGCGGCCACCGTCATCACCCTGCGCGTGCTGTTCGCCGCCGCCGGTTTTCTGACGTGCGGTCTGCTCGCCTGCGTCCCGCTGTTCCGGATCGCCGTGCTGCGCGGCCGCGGGCTCGACTGGGCCGTGGCCTGGCTGAGCCTGCCGGTGTCCATCGGCTGCCTCGCCGCGGTCGGTGAGCTGCCGGAGAGCGACCCCCGCACGGACGTCGCCATGGTCGCCCTCCTGCTGATCGGAGCGGCGGCCAGCGCGTACTTCCTCGTCGTCGACATACGCCTGCACGCCGCACCACGGCAGTTCAGCGGCTACGCGCCGCCGCGTCACCCGTTCGCCGCGCCCTACGGCCAGACGCACCCCGCGGGACCGTACGCGCCCACGCTCGTACCGCAGCCCCCGGCCAACCGCCCCGCGCACCCCGGGTTCCCAGCACCCCATACGCCGATGACCCATACGCCGATGCCTCACGCGCCGATGCCCGAGGCTCAGGTGGCCCAGACGTCCGTGCCCCAGCACCCCGCTCCCACCCCGCCGCCCCAGCACCCCGCCCCCACCCCGCCGCCCCAGCACCCCGCCCCCACCCCGGCCCGCATCGACCAGGTCCGCGCCGAGCTCGACGAGCTCAGCGACTACCTGCGCAAGCACGACGGCAACGGCGACAGCCAGGGCGGACGGTGACCGTGGCGACAGGGCGAGTCGTCGCCGACCGGTACGAGCTGTCCACGCTCATCGGGCAGGGCGGCATGGGCCAGGTCTGGACGGCGTACGACCGGCGGCTCGACCGGCGCGTCGCGGTGAAGCTGCTGCGCCCCGACAAGGTGGCCGGCCAGGAGGCCGACGAACTGCGCCGCCGGTTCGTGCGCGAGTGCCGGGTGACCGCACAGGTCGACCACCCCGGCCTGGTCACGGTGCACGACGCGGGCAGCGAGGGCGAGGAGCTGTTCCTCGTCATGCAGTTCGTCGACGGCGCGGACCTCTCCGACCACCTCGCCGAGCACGACCCGTACCCCTGGCAGTGGGCGGTCGCCGTCGCGGCCCAGCTGTGCGCCGTCCTCAGCGCGGTGCACGCCGTGCCGATCGTCCACCGCGACCTCAAGCCGCGCAACGTGATGGTGAAGCAGGACGGCACCGTCACCGTCCTCGACCTCGGCGTCGCCTCCGTCATGGACGCCGACACCACCCGCCTCACCCACACCGGCACCCCCATCGGCTCGCCCGCCTACATGGCGCCCGAGCAGGCCATGGGCGGCGCGGTCGGCCCGTACACCGACCTGTACGCCCTCGGCGTACTCATGCACGAACTGCTCAGCGGCGACGTCCCGTTCGCCGGCTCCACCGCCCTCGGTGTCCTCCACCGGCACCTGTACGAACCGCCGCTGCCCGTGCGCCGCATCCGCCCCGAGGTCCCCGAGGCGCTCGAAGCCCTGGTCCTGCGCCTGCTCGCCAAGGACCCGCAGCACCGGCCCGCCTCCGCCCAGGAGGTCTACGAACACCTGGCGCTGCTGCTGCCCGCGCGCGGCATGCCCACCGGCGGTCCCCTCGACCCCACCCGCCCCTTCGTACGCCCGCACGCCCCCTGGCCGGACCGTGCGCGCACCCCCGCGCCCCGGCCGGCCCCCGTGCCGCCCGCCGCCGAAGCCGGGAAACCGGACGTCGCCCGCGCCGTCGACGACGTCAAACGCCTCCTCGGCGAGGGCCGCATCACCCAGGCCGTCGACATCCTCGGCGCGATCCTGCCCGCCGCCGCCGAACAGCACGGCGAACGCTCCCCGGTCGTGCGCACCCTGCGCAAGCAGTACGCGGCCACCCTCATGGACGACGGCCAGTACCGGCGCGCCCTGCCCGAACTGCGCCGCCTCGCCGACGAACGCGCCGCCGAGGCCGGCCAGTCCGACCCGCAGTCCCTGCGCCACCGCCACGACGCCGCCCAGTGCCTGGAGCAGCTCGGCGAACCGGCGGCGGCCCTCGCCGAGTACCGGGCGCTGCTGCCGTACTACGAGAACCAGTACGTCGCCGGTGACCCCGACCTCGCCCACGACGTCCGCCGCCGCATCGGCCACCTGCTCCTCGCCCTCGGCGACCGCGCCGCCGCCCACGAGACGCTGGCCCGGCTGCTGCACGACGTGGAGCGCGTCCACGGACCCGGCCACCCGCTCGCGGCCGAGATCCGGCGCACCCTCCAGTGGCTCGGCCAGGTACGCGGCTGACGACCGCCACCCCCGGGGACGGCGCGGCGGTGCCCGAAGTCCTCGTGAATCGTTGGTCGAATGGGTTGGCCGGAGCCCGGCCACTGCCTACCATCGATCACCGCAAGACTTTGTGCGCCCGCCCGTCGCCCGACCACCACCCCTGGTGGGAAGCGCCGTGCGCCGTACCTGTCGTCGCAATCTCCAACGGGAGGTTTCCTTGCACCGCCGTCGTCGCACCGCGCTCCTCCTCACCACGGCGATCGCCGCCGCAGCGCCCCTGCTCACCGCCTGCGGCAACGACGCGCACCAGGGCGCGGCGGCCGTCGTCGGCGACCAGCGGATCACCGTCGCCCAGCTGGAGAACCGCGTCGACGAGGTGCGCGAGGCCCAGCGGGCCGCCGTCCCGGACGACGCCCAGTACGAGCAGGTCCTCGCCCGCACCGGCGGCCTCGCCCGCGACACCCTGCACAGCATGGTCCTCGACCAGGTCCTGCACCGCGCCGCCCAGGACGCGGGCGTGACCGTCACACGCAAGGACGTCCAGCAGATGCGCGGCGGCCTCGAGGAGCAGGCCGGCGGTGCCAAGCAGCTGGAGACCGCCTGGCTGCAGCAGTACGGCGTCGCCCCCGGCCGTCTCGACGACAACCTGCGCATCCAGCTGGAGGCGCAGAAGCTCGCCGAGAGCCTCGGGACCGACACCAGCCGGCCCGAGTTCTGGCAGGCCCTGTCCGAGGCGTCCAAGAAGCTCGACGTCGACCTCAACCCGCGCTACGGCGCCTGGGACGTCCAGAAGAGCAGCCGCGTCGACACCGAGGTGCCGTGGGTGCGGGAGATCACGGCGGCGCAGACGCGGCAGACGGCGTAACGGCCCTGCGGGCCCTGCCGGGACGGCACGGGTCCTGCGGGCCACCGGCCAGGCTGTGGAAACTGCGGACGACGGCCCTGTGGACGACGGCCCTGTGGACGACGGCCCTGTGGACAACGGTCCTGTGGACAACGGCCCTGTGGACAACTCATGGGGCTGTCGGCCGCGTGCGTTACGTTCTGAGGGTGAACGCAACCGCCGCCGACACCACCCCCGGCACCTCCCCCGACCCGGGCCGCGTCGTCCTCCTCACCACCAGCCATCGCGTCGCCCCCGGCCTGCTCTCCTGGCCCGCCTGGCAGGCCCTGCGCACCGCCGACCGCGTGCTGTGCGCCGACGCGACGCACCCGCAGCTGCCGTACCTGCGCGAGGCGGGCATACGGGTCGACGAGGCAGCCCCGACCGCCGAGGAACTGGTCGCCGCCTGCGCCGGCGGTCGCACGGTGGTGGTCGTGGCGACCGGTGAGGGCGACCCCGCCCTCACCGACGGACTGGCCCGCCTCGCCGGATCGGGCCGCGTCCGCATGCCGGACCTCGAGCTGCTCCCCGCCTCCTACGACCTCCCGGGTGCGCGCCTGCTCGACCTCGTCCAGGTCATGGACCGCATCCGCCTCGAATGCCCCTGGTCGTCCGAACGCACCCACAAGGGCCTGGCCAAGTACGCCATCGAGGAGGCGTACGAACTCGTCGAGGCGATCGAGGACGGCGACCGCGAGGAACTCCGCGAGGAACTGGGCGACGTACTCCTCCAGGTCGTCTTCCACGCCCGCATCGCCGAGGACGACCCCGACGCCCCGTTCTCCATCGACGACGTGGCCGGCACCATCGTCGCCAAACTGATCCACCGCCACCCGCACGTCTTCGGCGACGAGACGGCCTCCACCCCCGAGGAGGTCAGGGAGCACTGGCTGCGCACCAAGGCGGCCGAGAAGCAGCGCACCTCGGTCACCGAGGGCGTCCCGCTCGGTCAGCCCGGCCTCGCCCTCGCGGCCAAGCTCGCCTCCCGCGTCCGCACCGCGGGCCTCCCGGTCCCCCTCCCCACCGGCGAGGGCATCGGCTACGAACTCCTCGCCCTGGCCGCACGCGCCGAGGCCGGCGGCACGGACCCCGAGGCGGCCCTGAGAGCGGCGGCACGGGCGTACCGGGACGCGATCCGGGCGGCGGAGGCCGCCGGGGACTGAGACCGAGGGCGAGTATCCAGGGCCCGCGGCCGAAGGCACACCGGCGCCCGGAACACCTCCGGCCCCCCGGATACGGTCAAGGGGTGACCGACCACCCCACACCCGACCGCCCCACGCCGGGCCACCCCGCGTCCGACGGCCCCACCCCCGAGCTCTTCACCTGGGAGTTCGCCAGCGACCCCTACCCCGCCTACGCATGGCTGCGCGAGCACGCCCCCGTGCACCGCACCCGGCTGCCCAGCGGAGTGGAGGCCTGGCTGGTCACCCGGTACGCCGACGCCAAGCAGGCCCTCGCCGACCCGCGGCTGTCCAAGAACCCGGCGCACCACGACGAGCCCGCGCACGCCAAGGGCAAGACCGGCATTCCGGGGGAGCGGAAAGCCGAGCTCATGACCCATCTGCTGAACATCGACCCGCCGGACCACACCCGGCTGCGGCGGCTGGTCAGCAAGGCGTTCACGCCCCGCAGGGTCGCCGAGTTCGCGCCCCGGGTGCAGGAGCTCGCCGACGGCCTCATCGACCGGTTCGCCGGCACGGGTTCCGCCGACCTGATCCACGAGTTCGCCTTCCCGCTGCCCATCTACGCCATCTGCGACCTGCTCGGCGTACCCCGCGAGGACCAGGACGACTTCCGGGAGTGGGCGGGCATGATGATCCGTCACGGCGGCGGGCCACGGGGCGGGGTCGCCCGGTCGGTGAAGAAGATGCGGGGCTATCTCGCCGACCTCATCCACCGCAAGCGCGCGGCCCTGCCGGCCGAGCCCGGCCCCGGCGAGGACCTCATCTCCGGGCTCATCCGCGCCTCCGACCACGGCGAGCACCTCACCGAGAACGAGGCCGCGGCGATGGCCTTCATCCTGCTCTTCGCCGGTTTCGAGACCACCGTCAACCTGGTGGGCAACGGAGTGCACGCCCTGCTCACCCACCCCGAACAGCGGGCCCGCCTGCAGACGTCCCTCGCCGCGGGCGAGCGCGGCCTGCTGGAGACGGGCGTCGAGGAACTCCTGCGGTACGACGGCCCGGTGGAGCTGGCCACCTGGCGCTTCGCCACCCGGCCGCTCACCATCGGCGGGCAGGAGATCGCGGCCGGCGACCCCGTCCTCGTCGTCCTCGCCGCCGCCGACCGGGACCCGGAGCGGTTCGCGGACCCGGACACCCTGGACCTCTCCCGCCGGGACAGCCAGCACCTCGGGTACGGCCACGGCATCCACTACTGCCTCGGCGCCCCGCTCGCCCGGCTGGAGGGGCAGACCGCGATCGGCACGCTCCTCACCCGCCTCCCGGACCTGCGCCTCGCCGCCGATCCGGCCGAACTGCGCTGGCGCGGCGGACTCATCATGCGCGGTTTGCGCACCTTGCCCGTCTCGTTCACGCCGGTCGCGTCGTCGTCGGCCGACGACGGCCCGCCGTCGACGCAAAGGTGACACGCGCTCAACTCTGTGATCTTCACGTGATCTACGCGGCATGAACTTGTGACAAGCGATCATCTGCCTATACGTTCACGATTCAGCGTGGCGCCCCGAGCACCACCCGTCGCGCGGTCCCCGTTGTCTCGTGAAAGGTCGTCGCATGCTCTCCGGGAACGGTCGTCACCGCCGCCCCCGCCAGGCTCCCGCCCTGGTCGTCGCCGCCGGAGTGACCGGCTCCGCCATCGCGATCCCGCTCCTCGGCGCCACCGGCGCCCACGCGGCCGACGGGGCGAGCTGGGACCGGGTCGCCGAGTGCGAGACCGGCGGCGCCTGGAGCCAGAACAGTGGCAACGGGTACTACGGCGGCCTCCAGCTGTCCCAGGACGCCTGGGAGCAGTACGGCGGCATGGAGTACGCGCCCAGCGCCGACCAGGCCAGCCGCTCCCAGCAGGTGAGAGTCGCCGAGAAGATACACGCGGACCAGGGCATCGCCGCCTGGCCGACGTGCGGTCTGCTCGCGGGCCTGGGTGACGACTCGGCGTCCGCCGGCGGTGGCTCGGGTGCGGCGGGTGACGGCTCGTCGGAGGGATCGGACACCTCGGAAGAGCCGTCGGGCCTTCCCGGACTCTCGGGTGCGTCCGGCTCGACCGGCTCGTCCGGTGCGTCCGGCTCGTCCGGTTCGACGGAGCCGGCGGATCCCACGTCCGAGGCGTCCCCTTCGGTTCCTTCCTCTCCCTCGTCCCCTTCCTCGTCCTCCTCGCCCTCCGCTGACCCTTCGTCGGACAGCGGGGACGATTCGACCAAGTCCGACACGTCCCCCGGCTCCGGGTCCACGGAGAGCGGTGAACCGCAGAACACCGGCGCTTCACCCACGACCTCCCAGGAAGCCGGCGAATCGGACAAGCCGGGGCGGAGTGACGGCTCTTCGGCCCTCACCGACACGGAGGAGTCCGGCGCGGGCCGGCACCGGGGCGGCAGTGCCGACGAGGGGGCGGTGGACGGCCGTACGGGCGAGTCGTCGGGGCGGCACGCCTCGCGCGGTGAGGGTGACGCGCGCCAGGCCGTGGACGGCTCGTACACCGTGCGTTCCGGCGACAGCCTGTGGGGCATCGCCGACTCTCTTGAGCTGGACGGCGGCTGGCGTTCGCTCTACGCCGGCAACAAGGAGGTCGTCGGTGCCGACCCCGACCACATCCTGCCCGGTCAGACGCTCACGGTCGCGGGCGAATCGGGCGAAAAGTAGGGGGAGTTCGCGTCACGGTTAGAGATCGTATGTCCGTTTTGGATCTCGTGAGAGATAGGTCTCAGAAGCCGTGATCGTCTTTGTAAATCCGCGGAGCGCGTGACTACGGTCATGACCGCCCGTCATCGCGGGCCCCGGCTGCCGCAACGCCTAATC
The DNA here is from genome assembly GCF_055603605.1 of Streptomyces sp. NPDC037271. Taxonomy (NCBI): domain Bacteria; kingdom Bacillati; phylum Actinomycetota; class Actinomycetes; order Kitasatosporales; family Streptomycetaceae; genus Streptomyces; species Streptomyces sp. NPDC037271. Next base: position 102,558 of record NZ_JBVJVN010000008.1, on the reverse strand, counting down.
CTGCCAGCGGCCGTCCGGGAACAGTCGTCGCGTCAAGCGCCGAAGGCAGGAGCGGGGGACCCAAGGTAAGTGCCGCACCGGGGCAGTTGAACCGGAGCGGCTAGGGGTGGAGCCGAGTTCCGCGAGGAACCCGGCCGGGCAACTCAACCGGCCCGAACCCGACAGCTCACCTCGCAGGCGTCGGTGAGGGGATCAACCATGCTGTTTTCCGGCAAGGGCAAGCACCGCCGTCCGTCCAAGGCCACCCGTGTCATCGCCGTCGCCGGTGTCACCGGTGCCGCCGTCGCCGCCCCGCTGATGGCGGCCGGCAACGCCTCCGCCGCCACCGCGTCCGAGTGGGACGCCGTCGCCCAGTGCGAGTCCGGCGGCAACTGGTCCATCAACACCGGCAACGGCTACTACGGCGGCCTGCAGTTCTCCGCCTCCACCTGGGCCGGCTACGGCGGCACGCAGTACGCCGCGACCGCGGACCAGGCCAGCAAGGCGCAGCAGATCGAGATCGCCGAGAAGGTGCTCGCGGGCCAGGGCAAGGGCGCCTGGCCGGTCTGCGGCACCGGCCTGTCGAACGCCGCGTACACCGGCGGCGGCTCCGGTGAGAGCCAGGACAGCGGCTCCTCCCAGGGCTCCGGCTCCTCCCAGAACTCCGGCAGCTCCGAGAGCGCGCAGAGCCAGGGCGGCGGCTCCGGCGCCGACCGCTCCGCCGAGCAGAAGGCCTCCCGCTCCGCCGAGCGTCCGGCCGCCGAGAAGACCGTCACCACCCCGACCGGCAAGAAGGTCGAGAAGGGCGACGGCGAGTACAAGGTGGTCACGGGCGACACCCTCAGCTCGATCGCCCAGGAGCACGACGTCGAGGGCGGCTGGGCCGAGCTGTTCAAGCTGAACGACGACATCGTCGACGACGCCGACCTGATCTACCCGGGCCAGCAGCTGCACCTGAAGTAGGCAGCAGCTCCCCTTGCTCCCGCTCCGGCGCGTGTTCCCCCGTACGCGCCGGAGCGGGATTTTCATGCCCTGACCCCGCACTCCGTTCCACCCTGACCCCGCACTCCGTTCCCGCCCTGACCCCGCACTCCGTTCCCGCCCTGATCCCGGCTCCGTTCCCGCCCCCGAATCCGGCCGGGTTTGCGGAAACGTCTTTGTTCCGTTCGGAAACAATTTACTCTCGGTTCTGTCCAGCGGGTGGGCCATCGGCTGGCCGATCGCCCGGAGCCGGTTAGGCTCGGTCCCGCAGAGCCGCTGCGGTCCTGTGGACCCGCGCGTCACACCGAAGCGTCACATTGAAGAAGGAGATGCTCGTGCCGTCCATCGACGTCGTCGTAGCCCGGGAAATCCTGGACTCCCGAGGCAACCCCACGGTCGAGGTCGAGGTCGGCCTCGACGACGGCAGCACGGGTCGTGCCGCCGTTCCGTCCGGCGCCTCCACCGGCGCCTTCGAGGCCATCGAACTCCGTGACGGCGACTCCAACCGTTACCTGGGCAAGGGCGTCGAGAAGGCCGTCCTGGCCGTCATCGAGCAGATCGGCCCGGAGCTCGTCGGCTACGACGCCACCGAGCAGCGCCTGATCGACCAGGCGATGTTCGACCTGGACGCCACCGACAACAAGGGCTCGCTCGGCGCCAACGCCATCCTCGGCGTCTCGCTCGCCGTCGCCCACGCCGCCTCCGAGGCCAGCGACCTGCCGCTCTTCCGCTACCTGGGCGGCCCCAACGCGCACCTGCTGCCGGTGCCGATGATGAACATCCTGAACGGCGGGTCGCACGCCGACTCGAACGTGGACATCCAGGAGTTCATGATCGCCCCGATCGGCGCGGAGTCCTTCTCCGAGGCCCTGCGCTGGGGCGCCGAGGTCTACCACACCCTGAAGAAGGTCCTGAAGAGCAAGGGCCTGGCCACCGGCCTCGGCGACGAGGGCGGCTTCGCCCCGAACCTCGGCTCCAACCGCGAGGCCCTCGACCTCATCCTCGAGGCCATCAAGGAAGCCGGCTACACCCCCGGCGAGCAGATCGCCCTCGCGCTCGACGTCGCCGCGTCCGAGTTCTACAAGGACGGCTCCTACACCTTCGAGGGCAAGGAGCGCACGGCCGCCGAGATGACCGAGTACTACGCCGAGCTGGTCGAGGCGTACCCGCTGGTCTCCATCGAGGACCCGCTGTTCGAGGACGACTGGGACGGCTGGAAGGTGCTCACCGGCAAGCTCGGCGACAAGGTCCAGATCGTCGGCGACGACCTGTTCGTCACCAACCCGGAGCGCCTGGCCCGCGGCATCGAGGAGAGCGCCGCCAACGCCCTGCTGGTCAAGGTCAACCAGATCGGTTCGCTGACCGAGACCCTGGACGCCGTCGAGCTGGCCCAGCGCAACGGCTTCAAGTGCATGATGTCCCACCGTTCCGGCGAGACCGAGGACGTCACCATCGCCGACCTGGCCGTCGCCACCAACTGCGGCCAGATCAAGACCGGCGCCCCGGCCCGCTCCGAGCGCGTCGCCAAGTACAACCAGCTGCTGCGCATCGAGGAGATCCTCGACGACGCCGCGGTGTACGCCGGCCGCAGCGCGTTCCCGCGCTTCAAGGGCTGACCGCGGCCCCGAGAGGCAGCGTCGTACGTACGTCCCCGTACCCGGTCCCGTACCGTGTGCGGGGACGTACGCGTGTGCACGGGAGGCGGAGACCAGGATGGCCGTGAAGGACCGGGACCGTTTCTCCACCGCGACCAGGATCCGGATCATCGGGGAACAGACCGCGGCCCGGGTCTACCGCTCGCAGACCAAGCGCCAGGCCCGCCGCTCCCGGCTGACCGGCCGGGCCGCGCTGCTCGCGATGGTGCTCTGCTCGCTCGTCGTGGCGCTCGCCTATCCGATACGGCAGTACGTCGCCCAGCGTGCCGAGATCGCCGATCTGCGGCGGGAGCAGCAGGAGACCCGGGACCGGGTCGAGGAACTGCGCGACCTCAAGGCACGCTGGCAGGACGACGCCTACGCCGAGCAGCAGATCCGGCTGCGGCTGCACTACGTGATGCCGGGGGAGACCGGGTTCGTCGTCGTCGACCCGGACGCGGCCAGGAAGGCACGCGCCGAGGCCGGTGCCGCCGACCGCCCCTGGTACCGGAACGTATGGGACGGGGTCGACAAGGCCGACACCGCCGCCCGCCGGCAGTGAACCGACAGCGCCGGCAGTGACTCAACAGGAAGACCAGCAGAAGACAGCCATGCAGACTCCCCCGCCGACCACCCCGCGCACCGAGCCCACCGACGCGGACGTCGAGGCCTTCAAGCAGCAGCTCGGACGACCCCCGCGCGGCCTGCGCGCCATCGCGCACCGCTGCCCCTGCGGCCAGCCGGACGTCGTGGAGACGGCGCCGCGGCTGCCCGACGGCACTCCCTTCCCCACGCTGTACTACCTGACGTGCCCGAAGGCGGCCTCCGCCATCGGCACGCTGGAGGCGAACGGCGTGATGAAGGAGATGACCGAGCGGCTCGCCACCGACCCGGAGCTGGCCGACGCCTACCGGGCCGCGCACGAGGACTACATCCGGCGCCGCGACGAGATCGAGGAGCTGACCGGCTTCCCGAGCGCGGGCGGCATGCCGGACCGGGTCAAGTGCCTGCACGTGCTGGTCGCCCACTCGCTGGCGGCCGGTCCCGGCGTCAACCCGCTGGGCGACGAGGCGATCGCGATGCTGCCCGAGTGGTGGCGCAAGGGGCCGTGCGTGTCCCTTCCGGCTCTCACGGACGAGGAGGACGGCAAGTGACCCGTGTAGCCGCCGTCGACTGCGGTACGAACTCCATCCGGCTGCTGGTCGCCGACGCCGACCCCGGGACCGGTGAGCTGACCGACCTGGACCGCCGCATGACCATCGTGCGGCTCGGCCAGGGCGTCGACCGCACCGGGCGGCTGGCCCCCGAGGCGCTGGAGCGGACCTTCGCCGCCTGCCGCGAGTACGCCGGGATCATCAAGGCGCACGGCGCGGAGCGGCTGCGCTTCGTGGCGACCTCGGCCTCCCGGGACGCGGAGAACCGGGACGACTTCGTGCACGGGGTGCTGGACATCCTCGGCGTGGAGCCGGAGGTCATCTCGGGCGACCAGGAGGCCGAGTTCTCCTTCACCGGCGCGACCAAGGAGCTGGCGGGCCGCGACCACCTCGAAAAGCCCTACCTGGTCGTCGACATCGGCGGCGGCTCGACCGAGTTCGTCGTCGGCGACGACCACGTGCGCGCGGCCCGCTCCGTGGACGTCGGCTGCGTGCGGATGACCGAGCGGCACCTGGTGCGCGACGGGGCCGTGACCGACCCGCCCACCGCCGAGCAGGTCGCGGCGATGCGGTCCGACATCGAAGCCGCCCTGGACCTCGCCGGGGAGACGGTGCCGCTGCGCGAGGCGCGCACGCTGGTGGGGCTGGCCGGTTCGGTGACGACCGTCTCCGCGATTGCCCAGGAGCTGCCCGAGTACGACTCGGCCGCCATCCACCACTCCCGGGTCTCCCGCGCGCGCGTCCGGGAGATCACCGACTGGCTGCTGCGCTCCACGCACGCCGAGCGCGCGGCCGTCCCCTCCATGCACCCCGGCCGCGTGGACGTGATCGGAGCGGGCGCTCTCGTACTGCTGTCGATCATGGAGCGGACGGGTGCGGAGGAGGTCGTCGTGAGCGAGCACGACATTCTCGACGGGATCGCGTGGTCGGTGGCGTAGGTGTCCGCGGTCGTGGTCCGGGCGGGACGGGCGACGGCTGAGCGCGTTCCGAGGGGCCCTCCGGGGCCCCTCGGTGACATCCTGTCGGGAAACTTCGTGAAGTTCTTCACAAGGAATTTGGTCCTGCCGGACGACATAAGCGCGCCGGTTGACCCTTTTGGGGGTTCAACAGCCCTTTGAACGCGTTCAGGGCGGTGTTCCGCAAGGGCTCCAGAAGGATGCCGCGGGATGGTGGTCCACTGCCCTCGGAGGTACGGAGAAGCAGCTCACGCGGCATTGACAACGGAGCGCACTACACGCTGGTTCCTTCCCCCGCCATGATCTCCGTCACGTGGGCGGCGGATAGTAGCACAGCCTTCACCGAAGCTTGTGAAGGGGCGCACGAACCACCCCCCTCGGGCGGGTGGATACTCGATGGCATGAGCACCACGGAGCGTCCCAGGATCCTCGTAGTAGGCGGTGGGTACGTAGGCCTGTACGCAGCTCGACGCATCCAGAAGAAGATGCGTTACGGCGAGGCGACCGTCACCGTCGTCGACCCGCGGTCGTACATGACCTACCAGCCCTTCCTCCCCGAAGCCGCCGCCGGCAACATCTCCCCGCGGCACGTCGTCGTCCCCCTGCGGCGCGTGCTTCCGAAGGCGGAGGTTCTCACCGGCCGGGTCACCACCATCGACCAGGACCGCAAGGTCGCGCGCATCGCCCCTCTGGTGGGCGAGGCGTACGAGCTGCCGTTCGACTACCTGGTCATCGCCATGGGCGCGGTCTCCCGCACCTTCCCGATCCCCGGCCTCGCCGAACAGGGCATCGGCATGAAGGGCATCGAGGAGTCCATCGGCCTGCGCAACCACGTTCTGGAGCAGCTCGACAAGGCCGACTCCACCACCGACGAGGAGATCCGCCGCAAGGCGCTCACCTTCGTCTTCATCGGCGGCGGTTTCGCCGGTGCGGAGACCATCGGTGAGGTCGAGGACATGGCCCGCGACGCGGCCAAGTACTACCGGAACGTCTCCCGCGAGGACATGCGTTTCGTCCTCGTGGACGCCGCCGACAAGATCCTTCCCGAGGTCGGACCCAAGCTCGGCCAGTACGGCAAGGAGCACCTCGAGGGCCGCGGCGTCGAGGTCTACCTGTCCACCTCCATGGACTCCTGCGTCGACGGTCACGTGGTGCTGAAGAACGGCCTGGAGGTCGACTCCAACACCATCGTGTGGACGGCCGGCGTCAAGCCGAACCCGGCGCTCTCCCGCTTCGGTCTCCCGCTCGGCCCCCGCGGTCACGTCGACTGCCAGCCGACCCTCCAGGTCACCGGCACCGACTACATCTGGGCCGCGGGCGACAACGCCCAGGTGCCCGACCTCGTCGGCCGCAAGGCGGGCAACGAGAACGCCTGGTGCCCGCCGAACGCCCAGCACGCGCTGCGCCAGGCCAAGGTCCTCGGCGACAACGTCGTCTCCGGCATGCGGGGCTTCCCGCAGAAGGAGTACAGCCACGCCAACAAGGGCGCGGTGGCGGGCCTCGGCCTGCACAAGGGCGTGGCGATGATCGTCATGGGCAAGATGAAGATCAAGCTCAAGGGACGTCTCGCCTGGTACATGCACCGCGGCTACCACGGTCTCGCGATGCCGACCTGGAACCGCAAGATCCGCGTCTTCGCGGACTGGACGCTCGGCATGTTCCTCAAGCGCGAGGTCGTCTCCCTCGGCGCGATGGAGACCCCGCGCGAGGAGTTCTACGAGGCCGCCAAGCCGGCGCCGGCCGCCGCGCCGAAGGCCGCCGACAAGGGCGAGCAGGCCGCGAAGTCGGAGAAGACCGAGGAGAAGGCCAAGGCCTCCTGACCTCCGGCCGTCCGTACCCGCGTACCAGCGGGGCGTGCAGTACCGGCAAGACCTTGCAGCACCCGCAGTTCCCGTAGTACCGGCAGTACCCGTAGTACCCGTAGTGCCCTCGAAGGGGTCGCCCGCCATCCGTGGTGCGGGCGGCCCCTTCGCGCTGTGCCGACCGGGCGAAAATCTCGTGGTGTGCACAGGTGTTTTGCCCGGTCGTCACGCGCGCCGGGGACTGTACGGCGGGCTCCCAGGTGTTTACGTGGTGTTGGACATTCCGGGATCGCTCGTCACGGAGGTATGCCATGGCTGACGCCGCGCTGCGGCTGCAGAACCTCTTCGAACAGTTGCTGGGAACACCACTCCCGGTGCGCATCCGTGCCTGGGACGGTTCGCAGGCGGGTCCGCCGGGCACGCCGACCCTCGTCGTCCGCAACCGCAGGGCCCTGCGCCGCCTGCTGTTCAAGCCGGGTGAACTGGGCCTGGTCCGCGCCTGGGTGGCGGGCGACCTCGACATCGACGGTGACCTCTACGCCGCTCTCGGGCTGCTCGCAGGTCTCGTCTGGGAGCGCGGTGACGACGCCCGCGGTGTCGTCGAGGCGCTCCGCGACCCGGAGGTCCGGGCCGCCGTGCGCGGTCTGCTCCGGCTCGCCGGGCCGCCGCTGCCGCCCGCCCCGCCACCGGAGGAGGTCCGCCGGGCCCGCCGCCACCTGCACACCAAGCGCAGCGACAGGCGGGCCGTCAGCCACCACTACGACGTCGGCAACGACTTCTACGAGCTCGTCCTCGGCCCCTCCATGGTCTACTCCTGCGCCTACTGGCAGGCCCCCGAGGCCGAGGGCGGCACCCTGGAGGACGCCCAGCGCGACAAGCTCGAACTGGTCAGCCGCAAGCTCGGCCTGAGCCCCGGCCGGCGCCTGCTCGACGTGGGCTGCGGCTGGGGCTCCATGGCGATCCACGCGGCCCGCGAGCACGGCGTGAGCGTCGTCGGCGTCACCCTCTCCCAGGAGCAGGCCGCCTACGCCCGCAAGCGGGTCGCCGACGAGGGGCTCACCGACCGGGTGGAAATCCGCGTCCAGGACTACCGGGACGTCGCCGACGGGCCGTACGACGCCATCTCCTCCATCGGTATGGCCGAGCACGTCGGCGCCGAGCGCTATCTGGAGTACGCCGTCGACCTGTTCAAGCTCCTGGCGCCCGGCGGGCGGCTGCTGAACCACCAGATCGCCCGGCGGCCCCAGCGCGACGAGTCCGCCTACACCGTGGACGAGTTCATCGACGCATACGTCTTCCCCGACGGTGAACTGGCCCCGGTCGGCAGCACCATCACCCAGCTGGAACGCGCCGGGTTCGAGGTGCGCGACGTGGAGTCGATCCGTGAGCACTACGCGCTCACCCTGCGCCGCTGGGTGGCCAACCTGGAGTCCGGCTGGGCGGCGGCCACCCGGCTCGTCAGCCCCGGCCGGGCCCGCGTCTGGCAGCTGTACATGGCCGCCTCCGCGCTCGCCTTCGAGCGCAACCGCATCGGCGTCAACCAGGTCCTCGCCGTGAAGACCCCCGAGCCGGGCGGCTCCGGGATGCCGCTGCGCGCCCGCACCTGGAACTGATCCCGCGCCCGTCGCACGCGAGAGGGCCCCGCTCCCACCCGGGAACGGGGCCCTCTCGCGTGCGTACCGGTTACTCCGCCTTGATGGCCTGGAGCATGTTCAGGCGCGCCGCCCTGCGGGCCGGCCACAGCGCCGCCAGGACGCCCACGGCGGCGGCCAGCAGAAGGAAGACACCCATCCGGGCCCAGGGCAGGACCAGTTCGTACGTCGGGATCGTCGTGCCCATCAGCTGTCCGGCCGCCCAGCCGAAGAACACGCCGAGACCGATGCCGAGCACACCGCCGAAGAGGGAGATCACCAGGGACTCCAGGCGGACCATCCGCTTGATGCCCTTGCGGTCCAGGCCGATCGCCCGCAGCATGCCGATCTCCTGGGAGCGTTCGAAGACCGACATGGCCAGGGTGTTGATGACACCGAGGACGGCCACGATCACCGCCATGGCCAGCAGGCCGTAGAGCATGTTCAGCATCAGCGTGAACATCTTCGCGACCTCGTTGGAGATGTCCTGCTTGTCCTGGACCTGGATCGCCGGGTTGGTGTCGAGCGCCTTCACCAGGCTGTCCTTCGAGGCCGCGGAGGCCCCGTCGGACATCTTCACCATCACCTGCATGTCGACCGGGTCCGACTGGTGCGGGGCGACGTTGGCGAGGTCGACCATGATGCCGCGGATCATGTCGTTGCCCTCGTAGACCCCGGCGATCCTCAGCTGCTGCTTCTTGCCGTCCTCGTAGGCGACGGTGAGGGCGGAGCCGGCCTTCCAGCCGTGGTCCTCGGCGGTGTCGGTGTCCACGACGACGTCGGTGCCGCCGATCCGGAAGGCGCCCTGCTCGACCTTCACGTCGGCCAGCTCGCCGATCGTGGAGCCGTCGACGCCGGTGAGGTACTCGGTCTGCCCGCCGATGCGGGACTCCGCGTTGCGCAGGGGGCTGATGGCGGTGACCCCGTCGGCCTCGGCCAGCTTCTCGGCGACGTCGGGGCTGAGGTAGTTGCCGTTGGCCATGGAGACCACGTAGTCGGCCTCGATCGCCGCCGCCGCCATCTTGTCGATCGACTTCTGCAGGCTGCCCGCCATCACCGTCATGCCGGTGATCAGGGTGAGGCCGATCATCAGCGCGGAGGCGGTGGCGGCGGTGCGGCGCGGGTTGCGCACCGAGTTCTGCCGGGCGAGCTTGCCCGAGACGCCGAACACGCGCAGCACCGGCGCGGCGGCGGCGATCAGCGGACGGGACAGCAGCGGCGTCAGGATGAACACGCCGATGATCAGCAGCACCGCGCCCATGCCCATCGGGGCCTGCCCGTCGGAGCCCTCCATCGTCGTCGCCGCGAGGACGACCGCGACGCCGGCGGCCGAGAACAGCGCGCCCAGCGTGTTGCGCAGCACCAGCGACTTCGTCGTGGCCGTGGCGTGCACGCTGCTCATCGCCGCGACCGGCGGGATCTTCGCCGCCCGGCGACCGGGCAGCCACGCCGCCAGCATGGTGACCAGGACACCGACCGCGAGGGCCGCGACGACCGTGCCCGGGGAGACGACCAGCGGTCCGTCGGGCACGACCGCGCCCAGCGAACCCATCAGGGAGCGCATCCCGGCCCCGATGCCGATGCCCGCGAGCAGGCCGGTCACCGCGGCGACGACGCCGACCACGAACGCCTCGATCAGCACCGACCGCGTGACCTGCCGGCGGGAGGCGCCGACCGCCCGCATCAGCGCCAGCTCCTTGGTGCGCTGGGCGACCAGCATCGTGAAGGTGTTGGCGATGATGAACGTGCCGACGAACAGCGCGATGCCGGCGAAGACCAGCAGACCCTGCTTCATGCCGCTCATCGACGAGGCGATCATCTCCGCCTGGTCGTCGGCCAGCTTCTCACCGGTGGTGGTCTCGACGAGGTCCTTCGGCAGCGCCGCGTCGAGCTGCGCCTTCAGCGCGGCCTGCGTGACACCGGCCTTCGCCTTGACGGCGATCTCGTCGTACGTGCCCGTCTTGCCGAAGACCTTCTGCGCGGTCGCGGTGTCGAACAGGGTGAGGGTGCCGCCGGCCGCGACGTTGCCGTCGTCGGTGGTGAAGACGCCGGTGACCTTCGGGGTCAGCACCGGTCCGTCGATGGACATCCGCACGGTGTCGCCGACGCCGTAGCCGGTGCGCTCGGCGGTCCTGGAGTCGATGAGGATCTCGCCCTCGCCCTTCGGGGCGCGCCCGTCGACCAGCGGGTACCGGGGGTCCTTCTCCCCCCAGTAGTTGCCGCCCTGCGTGCTCCAGCCGTCGCCGATCAGGTCGCCGTCCTTGTCGGCGACGGCGGTGAAGCCGGTCACCACGCCGATGGCGGAGGCCGCCCCGGGTACCTTCGCACTGTCGTCGAGGAGGGCCTCGGTCAGCTCGGGGGCCTCGCCGACCTTGTCGCCCTCCGCGTCCTGGTACTCGGTCGTCACGGCGACGTCGACCTGGTCGAAGCCCTTGGCGGAGCTGTTCTGCAGGGCGTCGGTGATGGTGTTGGTGAAGACCAGGGTGCCCGACACGAACGCCACGCCGAGCATCACGGCGAGTACGGTCATCAACAGCCTGGCCTTGTGCGCGAGAACGTTGCGCAGGGCGGTACGGAACATGGGTCTTCTCTGTCGGAGGTACGGAGTCACGGACGTACGGCGTCACGGACGTACGGAAGTACGTACGCACGGAGGTACGTACGCGTCAGGGGTGGGGGCGGGCCGGCCGGCGACGGGTCGGTCGACGACGGGTCAGCTGGTGCGGCCCTTGGCGTCGAACTGCTTCATGCGGTCCAGCACCGAGTCGGCCGTCGGCCCGTACACCTCGTCGACGATGCGTCCGTCCGCGAGGAAGACCACCCGGTCCGCGTAGGCGGCGGCCACCGGGTCGTGCGTCACCATCACCACGGTCTGCCCCAGCTCCCGCACCGAGTTGCGCAGGAAGCCCAGCACCTCGGCGCCCGAGCGGGAGTCCAGGTTCCCGGTCGGCTCGTCACCGAAGATGATCTCCGGGCGGGAGGCCAGCGCCCGGGCCACGGCCACGCGCTGCTGCTGGCCGCCGGAGAGCTGGGAGGGACGGTGGCCGAGCCGGTCGGACAGCCCGATCATCCCGATCACGGAGTCCAGCCACTGCTTGTCCGGCTTGCGGCCCGCGATGTCCATCGGAAGGGTGATGTTCTCCAGCGCGCTCAGCGTCGGCAGCAGGTTGAACGCCTGGAAGATGAAACCGATCTTGTCCCGGCGCAGCTTGGTCAGCTGCTTGTCCTTCAGCGAGCCCAGTTCGGTGTCGCCGATGCGCACCGAGCCCGAGGAGAAGGTGTCCAGCCCGGCGACGCAGTGCATCAGTGTGGACTTGCCGGAGCCGGAGGGGCCCATGATCGCGGTGAACTCGGCCTGCCGGAAGTCGACGGAGACCCGGTCCAGAGCGACCACCTGGGTCTCGCCCTGGCCGTAGATCTTGGAAAGCTCCGTGGCACGTGCGGCCACGGTGGTGGACCGGTCGGCTGAGGGGTCCCCCGGCCGGAGGCTGGGGGAGGGTGCGGTGGTCACGGGAAGGGCGCTCCTGTCGGTACGGCGTGTGTGCGGGGACGTTCTCCATCCTTCCGGACGTGAGGCGCCGTGTAGTCAGCCGCTGTTCCGGTTCCGATGGGGGACTTCGGTCGGACCCGGGGAGCCGGCGTCATACCTGGGGATGACGGACGCCCCTGACGTGCCCGCCCGTGACGCCCCTGACATGTGCGCCCGCGACGCCTCTGAGGTGCCCGCCCGCGACGTCCTGGCGTCCCTGACATGCCCGCCCGCGAGGCTCCTGACGGCGCCGCCGTGACGGCCCGGGCGCGAGAACGGGGCGGACGCCCTTGTAGAGACGGTGAAATTCCGTCATTCCGCATGCGTGGCCGATCGCCGCACGCAAGGGTGTTGGCACGTGTGGAAGGCACGGACCCGGAACTGATGACCCCTCAGGCGCCAATAAAATAAGACAACATCGCTCCGCCCGCCCGCTGTGCGAGGGGCCCGTCCCGATAGGCTCGGGGCACTCGAAGCGGAGCCCATGGCCTGCCCGGATGGTGGAATGCAGACACGGCGAGCTTAAACCTCGCTGCCCCTTCGCGGGCGTGCCGGTTCAAGTCCGGCTCCGGGCACTCTCCTCGCGGCCGGTGGGGGGGGGGGGGGGGGGGGGGGGGGGGGGGGGGGGGGGGGGGTGGGGCGGGGGGGGGGGGGGGGGGGGGGGGGGAGGAGGGGGGGGGGGGGAGGGGGGGGGGGGGGGGGGGGGGGGTGTGGGTGGGGGGGGGGGGGGGCGTACCGGGGAGCTGCGTAGGAC
>NZ_JBVJVN010000008.1:0-90132 GCF_055603605.1 Streptomyces sp. NPDC037271 | reverse complement strand
ACGTCCCCCCCCCCCCCCCCCCCCCCCCCCCCCCCCCCCCCCCCCCCCCCCCCCCCGCTCCCCCCCCCCCCCCCCCCCCCCCCCCCCCACCGTGCCCTTTTCACGGCGAGGGACACGGAGTACGAGAAGACCGGCCACGTGTCCGACGGCCGGCGAGGCGTGGTTCGCTCATCCCCCGCCGGTGCCTTTGTCGGCCGGAGTCGTGGGAGCGGGACGTAGCAGCGCGTCTCCCAGGGCGGTCAGCCTCCGGTGCAGTTCCGGATCGTGGGCCGGCGCCGGCGCCCGCGCCGGCCCGGGGAGGGCCGCCCGGAGGCCGGGCGAGCCGGGCAGGCCCGTGCGTGCCGCCCGGGCCAGGGCGTCCGCGTAACTCCCGGCCCGGGCGCCGTCGTCGGGGGCGGGTGGCACGGGGCCGCCGAGCACGGTCCAGGACAGCAGGCGGCGCACCGCCAGGACGGCCGGCCACAGCCGGTCCGCCGTGCCGGTCGTGCGGATCTCCTCGGCGGGCACCGCGGCATGCATGTCCCACAGTTCCGCCATCCGCTGCCAGGAGGCCCCCGCGGCGGCGGCCCGGACCGTTCCCGTGCGCAGGCGTTCCTGTACGGCGGCCCCCGCCGCCGACACGGCGTTCGCCACCGCCGCGCACACCCTGCGCCGTGGCACACCGCGCACCAGCAGGGCGACAGCCACGCCGAGCGCGAGGCCGAGGGTCAGGTCGAGGAGCCGGAAGGCGGCGAGCGTGCCCAGGCCGGTCGGGGAAGCGGCAGCGACCAGCAGCAACGCGACCGGTGTGTTCAGCAGGGTGCGTACGAAGAGGGCGCCCGGGGGCACACCGCGCGAGACCGCGTGCGCGACGGTGGCCACGGCGACGGTCACCCACGTACCCGGCTGGTAGGAGTGGAAGACGAGAGCCGTGACCGCCACCCCGGCCACGGTCCCGACGAGCCGCGCCTGCGCGCGCTGCGCGGGCTGCCGGCCCGGCCCGCCCTGGAGGGCGGCCGCCGCGCCCACGGCCACCCACGCCGGGTGCAGGAGCGGAAGTACGGAGCCCAGTACGGTGCCCACCGCGACGGCGAGCCCGACCCGGAGCGCGACCGTGAGGGCGGGGGAGGAGCGGGACAGCAGACGGCGCAGCTCCGCGCCCACGCTCTTGCGTGGCGGGAGCGGTACGGGCCAGCGTTCCCGCGCGGTCTCCATGAGCCCCGGGGGCGTCTCCCGGCCGCGGGGGCCGGACGGGGCCGCCCCGGCGCCCGCCCCGACGGGTCCGTCGTGCCTGTCGTGTCTTTCGGGTCCGTCGGGTCCGTCGGGTCCGTCGGGTCCGACGGGTCTTTCGGGTCCGTCGGGACAGGGCCCCGGCACCCGGCCCGCCGCGATCTCCGCGGCCGTGGCGCGGAGCCACGCGACCCGGTCGGCGGGTACCGGAGTACCGCCCCGTTCCGCCGTGTTCTGCACCGTGTCGAGCAGGGATTCCAGCCTGGTCATGAGGGCGTAGAGCAGCAACCGCCGTGGTGCGGGTGCTGCCCGTCCGCCTCCTCGGGCGTCGTCGAGCGCCGCCCATGCTCCGTGCACGGCCACATAGGCGCCCCGCCCGGCGGCGGCGAGGTCGTCCGGCGGGCTTCCCGCCCCGGACCGGGCCTTGGCCTTGGCCCCGGACCGGGCCTCGGCCCCGGCCTGTGCGTCCGCGAACGCCGCGACCGACCGGAAGGCGGCCGACACCGCCCGCTCCTCGGGTCCGTACGGCCGGGACAGCCGGCCCGACATGCCGAAGACCCAGGACAGGGCGGCCCCCAGGGCGAGGAAGCCGGCCCGGACCGCCGTGTCCGCGAGGTCCGCCGGCGGCAGGAAGGCCGCCAGGGCGGCGACCAGGATGACGAAGTAGCTGCCCGGCCCGCTCAGATGCAGGGTGCGGACGAACAGGGTGGCGACGACGGCGACGACGGAGAGCACCGCCGCCATCGCCCACACGTCGCCCGCGGCCACGGACCCCGCGGCGAAGGCCACGACGAAGGCCGCCGAAAGACTGGCGAGCAGCGGGCCCCGCCGGGGGTAGGGGTCGCGGGTGCCGTAGGCGTCGACGTAGCAGCCCATCGCGGCGAAGATCCCGCTGTGGACCCCGGCGACCGCCGTGACCGCGCCGAAGGAGAGCCCGAAGGCCGCCATCGACCGTGCCGTGCGCCCTCGGTCGAGGCGGGGCGGTCCGGTCCGCCACCCGTGCGCCGTCCGAGTGACGGCCGTGATCACCACAGGGCCTGGGCGACCGCCATACCCGCGAACGACAACCCGAGACCGAGGGCGACCGTCACGAACACGTAGCCGGCGGCGCCGGCGACGTGCCGGGCGGTGGCCATGGAGTGGACCTCGTTGGAGAACGTCGACCAGGTGGACAGGGCACCGCAGAAGCCCGTGGACAGCAGGGCCTGCCCGGAATCGCCGAGCGCTCCCTCGGTGCCGGCCTCGACGAGGAAGCCCAGGAGCAGCGCCGCGGCCATGTTGGCGAGGAACGTGCCCCAGTGGAAGGCGGACCGCAGGTGCTCCCGGGCCGCCGCGCCGATCAGATGGCGGACCGGCGCGCCGACCGCTCCGCCGGCCAGGACCAGCAGCCACTCACCCATCAGGCCCCACCGCCCCGTCCGGGCCCGCGCGCCTCGGGGGCGTGTCAGCAGCAGGCGTGCCAGGAGCACTCCCAGGACCACCGCGGTCAGGGCTCCCGCCGCCGTCAGCAGGAGGTTGCCGACGGCGGCGCCCGGCTGGTCGTTCTCGAACAGCCGCCGGGTGTCGTCGGTGTAGGAGGAGAACGTGGTGAAGCCGCCGAGGACGCCGGTGCCGAGCAGGGGCTTCAGCAGGCGGGGCGCACGGGTGAACCGTTCCTTGAGCGCGACGGTGAGCACTCCCATCAGGAAGCACCCGACCACGTTGACCAGCAGGGTCGTCCAGGGGAAGGCGGCCTCGCCGGTCCGCCACAGCAGCGCGGCGTCGCTGCCGTTGGGCCACACGCGGGAGGCCGCGTAGCGCAGGAGGGCGCCCACCGCTCCACCGACCGCCACCGCGGCGACCACGGGCCCCTGAGAACCGCCCGTGTGATCCGGGTGACGATGGAGGTGCATATCGCCAATAAGGTTCATATCGTCACCTTGGCTGGCGATCGATCAAGCAGCTCCACGCCGAACGACGACAGCCCCGCCCCAGCCGACGGCCCGTCAGAGGCCGCGCCTTGTACGAGGCAGCGTGGCCACTCAGCCACCCGGGCGCCGCGCCGATGCGCCGTCGCACCCGTGGAAGGGAACGGCGCTCGGCGCGCTGCGCGGTGTGGGCCAGGTGGACTTCCAGGCGAGCGTGTGGACGTCGCTGGTGATCCTCGTCGCCCTCTGGGTGGCGGGCTGGGAGATCGGCCTCTTCGCCACCATCGGAGCGGTGGTCTCCACACTGACCGCACGGCTTCTCGCCGTACCGCGCGACTCCGTGGTCCAGGGGCTGATGACCTACTGCGGCGTGCTGGGCGGCATCGCCATGCTGGTGTACCTCGGCCACCACCCCTCGACCTACGTCATGGCCGTGAGCGCGGCCGTGATGTGCACGCTGGTGACCGCCGCCCTCGGCACCCTGCTCCGTCCCTTCGGACTGAAGGCGTTCACCGGGCCGTTCTGCCTGGTCTCCCTGGTGATGGTCCTGGGCGCCCCCTCCTTCGAGCGCGTCTGGCACGGAACCCCCGAGTCCGCGGTCACCCCGGCCACCCCCAGGAGCCCCGACGTCAGTTGGACCGACCTGTGGCAGGGCTTCTTCTCGAACATCTCCCAGATCTTCTTCGTCGAGACCTGGTACGTCGGCCTGATCATGCTGGCCGGCCTCTTCCTGGCCGGATGGCGGGTGGGGCTGTTCGCCGTGCTGGGCAGTGTCGTCGGGATCCTCACCGCGTGGGCGCTCGGCGCCCCGGCCGTACTGATCGGCGAGGGGATCTACGGCTACAACGCGGTCCTGACCAGCCTCGCGTTCGGCGTCGTCCTGCTGCGTCCGTCCCCGTGAGACTACGCCTACACGGTGCTGGCCGCCGCCGCCAGCACCGGTCTGACGGCCTCGCTGTCGGTGCTCTTCGACGACTTCGGCAGCCACACCTTCACCTGGCCGTTCAACATCACCACCTGGGCACTGCTGGCGGCCGTGCCCGTCCTGTCACGCATCACCGTGCGCGCCGACGACTCCTGAGACCCCCGGCCCGCCCGCGACCGCGTCACGCGTACGCGTGACCGAGGAAGGCAGTCCCCATGAACCTGGCCCCCCGAGAGATCGACAAGCTGCTCGTGTACGTGGTGGCGGACCTGGCCCGCAAACGCCGGGAGCGCGGCCTGAAGCTCAACTACAGCGAGTCGGTGGCGCTCATCACCGAGGCCATCCTCGAAGCCGCCAGGGACGGCAAGAGCGTCGCCGACTGCATGGAACTGGGCCGGCAGGTCGTCGGCGAGGAGCAGACCATGGAGGGCGTGCGGGAGATGCTGCCGCTGCTCCAGGTGGAGGCGACCTTCGACGACGGCAACAAGCTCGTCTCCTGCCACGACCCGGTCGGCGGCTGACCCGTGCGCCGGGGCGAGGTGGTCGCCGTCTGCGGTCACGAGAGCGACGGCGGGCGTGCCGTACGCGGTCTGCTGGACCCCGGGGTGTCCTGCGTGACCGGCGGCCGTGAACTGTTCCGGTGCGTCCGCGCGCTGCGCGCCCGCGGCGAACCGGTCTGCGTGGTGCCGATGACCCTGGGCCGCGATCCGGAACTGGTCGCCGACGCCGCCCGCACCCTGCTCGGCCTGTCCGCGGAGGAACGCTCCGGGACCGTGCTGGCCGAGCCCTTCGGCACCGCGGAGCACCTGACCGGCTGGCTCCGGGCGGCGGCCACGCGGGTGCCGGAGACCAGCGCACTGCTGGTCACCGCTCCGTCCGGGGACCCCTTCGTCGACGCGGACCTGTTCCGGATCGCCCGTCTGGTGCGGCAGTACGGGCGGCACCGCACGGTCGAGGTGGCCCTCACCGGGGGCGACCCGGACCCGGCCGAAGGCGTACGGCGCTGCCGTGCCCTCGGCGCGGAGCGCGTCGTCCTGCTCCCGGCCGCCTGGGCGGCCCCGCCGGTGCCGGACCCCGAACACTGCGAGCCGGGCGGGCCCCTCCTCGCGGCGTCCGCGGTGGCGGGCGTACTGGGCGCGCGTGTCGCCGAGGCCTGGCACCTGCGCGACCGGCACGGCGACGACGGCCTGTCCCGGGGCCTCACCGCGGCCGACGCCCACGGGCACTCCCACAGCCACGGCCCGGGTGGTCACAGCCACGGCCCGGGTGGTCACAGCCACGGTCCGGGTGGTCACAGCCACGGCCCGGGTGGGCCCGCCCCCGTCCGGGCCCAGGACGGGCAGGGCGCCCACGGCTCTCCCCGCACCCTTCGGGCCGTCAGCCCGGGGCCGGCCGACGCCGCTCCCCGGGGATCCCGCCGCACCGACTCCGTCCCGCGCCGCGGCGCGGACCCGCATGTCCTCCCATCCAGCAGGAGCCTTCGATGACACTTCCCCCTCGCTACCAGTACGGCGACGACCCGATCGAGATCAACGCCGGCCGGCGGACCGTCAAGGTGACGGTCCGCAACACCGGCGACCGGGCGATCCAGGTCGGTTCCGACTACCACTTCTTCGAGGCGAACTCCGCCCTCGAGTTCGACCGGAACGCCACGCTCGGCATGCATCTCAACATCGCCGCCGGCACGGCCGTCCGCTTCGAGCCCGGCGGCACCCGCGAGGTCGAGCTGTGCGCGTACGCGGGCACCGGGCGCCTCACCGGCTTCAGCGGTCTCCTCAACGGCAGCGTCAAGTCGCACCCGGCCCGGGTGGAGGCCGTCAGCCGGGCGCTGCAACGGGGGTTCCGGGGGGCGGGCGGCGATGCCGACGCGGAGCAGGAGGGCGGCCCGGGCAAGGGCGGCGCCGAGAAGTCCAAGAAGAAGGGATCCCACTGACATGCCGACCCTCTCCCGCAAGCAGTACGCCGACCTGTTCGGTCCCACGGTGGGCGACCGGTTCCGGCTGGCCGACACCAACCTCGTCGTGGAGGTCGAGAAGGACGTCCGCGAGGGCTCCTACGGGGACGAGGTGGTCTACGGCGGCGGCAAGACCATGCGCGACGGCATGGCCTCGGACCCGCAGGCCACCGCCGCGCAGGGCGCCCTCGACCTCGTCATCACCAACGTCGTGGTCATGGACCCGGTGATCGGCGTGGTCAAGTGCGACATCGGCGTCAAGGACGGGTTCATCGCGGGCATCGGCAAGTCCGGCAACCCGCAGACGCAGGACGCCGTCGACCCCCGGCTCGTCGTCGGCACCGGCACGGAGGTCATCGCCGGCGAACACCTGATCGCCACCGCCGGGGCGCTGGACTCGCACGTGCACTTCATCTCGCCCCAGCAGTGCCAGCAGGCGCTCAGCAACGGCATCACCACCCTCTTCGGCGGCGGCACCGGGCCGACGGACGGCACCAACGGCACGACCTGCACGCCCGGCCCCTACAACATGGCCCGCATGCTGGAGGCGGCCGAGGACCTGCCGGTCAACATCGGCATCATGGCCAAGGGCAACGGCAGCCTCCCCGCCGCGCTGGACGAGCAGATCGAGGCGGGCGCCGCCGCGCTCAAGGTCCACGAGGACTGGGGCGCCACCCCCGCCGTCATCGACAACGCGCTGGCCGTCGCCGACCGCCACGACGTCCAGGTCGCCATCCACACCGACACCCTCAACGAGGGCGGCTTCTTCGAGGACACCCGGTCCGCGATCGACGGCCGCACGATCCACACCTTCCACAGCGAGGGCGCGGGCGGCGGCCACGCCCCCGACATCCTGCGGGTCACCGGCGAGCCGAACGTCCTGCCGTCCTCCACCAACCCGACGCTGCCGTACACCAAGAACTCGGTGGACGAGCTGCTGGACATGGTGATGGTGTGCCACCACCTCAGCCACGACATCCCCGAGGACGTGTCCTTCGCCGACAGCCGGGTGCGGGCGGAGACCATCGCCGCCGAGACGGTCCTGCACGACCGGGGCGTCATCAGCATGATCTCGTCCGACTCCCAGGCCATGGGCCGGATCGGGGAGTCCGTCACCCGCGCCTTCCAGATCGCGCACGTGTGCAAGGAGGCCTTCGGCCCGCTGCCGGAGGACTCCGACCGCAACGACAACCAGCGGGTCCTGCGCTACCTGGCCAAAGCCACCATCAACCCGGCCATCGCCAGCGGCGTATCGGACTACGTGGGATCGCTGGAGGCCGGCAAGCTGGCGGACATCGTCCTGTGGCCCATGCACTCCTTCGGGGCCAAGCCCAAGATGGTCATCAAGGGCGGCATCGTCTCCTGGGCGCAGATGGGCGATCCGAACGCCTCGCTGCCCACCCCGCAGCCCGTCTACTACCGGCCGTCCTTCGGCCAGTACGGACGGGCCATGCAGTCGACGCACGTCACCTTCATGTCCCAGGCCGGCATCGCGGCCGGGGTGCCGGAGAAGCTCGGTCTGGAGCGGCGGGTGCTCCCGGTGCTCAAGACCCGCACGATCGGCAAGCACAACATGGTCCGCAACGACGTCCTGCCCGAGATCGAGGTGGACCCGGAGACGTACCGGGTCACGGTGGACGGCGAGGTCGTCACCATCGAACCGGCCCAGAAGCTGCCCCTCAACCAGCTGTTCTTCCTGACCTGACCCGCCCATGTACCGCGACGAGACGACGGAACCGGACGGGGCCGCGCCGGCCACCCCCGGGGCGACGGCCTCGGGAACGCCGGCCTCCGGTGCCCCGGGGCCGGGCCCGGCGCACGACCTGGGGCACCTGCTCGTCAGCCTCCAGCTGACCGACTCGGCGTTCCCCAGCGGGTTCTACACCTTGTCCCACGGCCTGGAGGGCTTCGTACAGCAACGGGCGGTCGGCCGCGACTCCCTCGCCGCGCTGCTCCACGACGTCCTCAGGCACGGCGTCGGCCCGTCCGACGCGACCGCGCTCGCCCTGGCCCACCGGGCCGCCGCGGCGGACGACTGGGACACGGTGGCCGCGACGGACCGCCGGCTGCACGCGACGAAGCTGGGCCGCGAGATGCGGCAGGCGGCGACCCGTACCGGGCGCCAGCTGCTGGACCTCGCCGCCGAGGTCTTCGGCGCGGCCGGCATCGCCCGGTACCACCGCACGGTCGCGGACCGTCGGGCTCCGGGGACCCAGGCCGTCGCCGCGGGGGTCGTGTACGCGGCGACCGGAGTGCCCGTGCGGCAGGCCGTCGCCGCCGACCTGTTCGCGTTCTGCGCCAGTTTCGCCGGAGCGGCGCTGAGGCTGAGGCTGACCGATCACCGGCTGGCCCAGGGCCTGCTGCGGCGGACCGCCCCGGTGATCGAGGAGACCACCCGCGAGGCGCTGGCCCGCGGCCTCGACGACCTCGGGGCGACCACCTTCGCCGTGGACGTCATGTCGGGCCGTCACGAGCGGGCGGAGGCCCGGCTGTTCGCCAGCTGACCACCCGCCGGCCGCGAACGGCCGGCAGCCGAAGAGGAAGAGAGAAGGACAGGTGCGAGACAACGTACTGCGCGTGGGGATCGGCGGACCCGTCGGATCGGGGAAGACCGCTCTCATCGAGGCCCTCGTCCCGATGCTGATCAAGCAGGGCCACCGGCCCGCCGTGATCACCAACGACATCTACACCCAGGAGGACGCCCAGCACATCCGCCGCACGCTCGACGGAGTGCTGGACGGCGACCGCGTGGTGGGCGTCGAGACGGGCGCCTGCCCGCACACCGCCGTCCGCGACGACCCGACGATGAACCTGGCGGCGGGCGCGGAGATGCTGGACCGCTGCCCCGACGTCGACGTCCTCCTCTACGAGAGCGGCGGCGACAACCTGACGCTCACCTTCAGCCCGGCCCTGGTCGACGTGTTCGTCTTCGTCCTGGACACCGCCGAGGGGGAGAAGATGCCGCGCAAGCGGGGGCCGGGCATCACCGACTCCGACCTGCTGGTCATCAACAAGATCGACATCGCCCGGTACGTGCGGACCGACATCGACGTCATGGAGTCCGACGCCCACCGGGTGCGCGGCGACGGACCCGTGGTGCTCACCGACTGCCTGACCGGCAAGGGCGTCGACGAGGTCCTCGCCTTCCTCGAGTCCCGGCGCAAGGTCCTGACCTGACATGCCGGCCGTCCGCGACCGGCTCGCGCCGGAGCACTACGAGCCCGTCCGGCTCCCACCGGAGCTGTCGGCGTTCTCGGGCGCGCCCGAGACGCTCGGCCCGGGCTCGCCGGCCAAGGTCGGCATCCTCGACCTCGGGTTCGCCCGCCGGGGGGAGCGCACCGAGCTGGTCGAGCGGTACCAGAAGTCGCCCCTGGAGATCATGCGCCCGCTCCACGTCGACCCGGCGCTGCCCGGCATGGCGTGCGTGTACGTGATGGCCACGGGCGGCGGCATCGCCCAGGCCGACCGCTACCGCCAGGACCTGCGCTGCGGCCCGGGCACCCAGGTGCTCCTCACCACGCAGGCGGCCACCAAGGTCTACCGGATGGAGCAGGACTACGCGACGCAGCTGGTCCGCCTGACCGCCGCCGAGGGCGCCTACGTCGAGTACCTGCCCGACCCGCTCATCCCCTTCCGGGGCGCGCGGTTCCACCAGAGCGTCCGGCTCACCGTCGACGAGGACGCGACGGCCGTCTACGGCGAGACGGTCACCGCGGGCCGGCTCGCCCGCGGCGAGCGGCACGCCTACACCGTCCTCACCGGCGACCTGGAGATCCGCCGGCCCGACGGCACCCTGCTGGCGGTGGACACGCTGCGGCTCGTCCCCGGGCGCCGCGGCGGGGTGGACGGCCCGGGTGTCTTCGCCGGGCACGACCACGTCGCGTCCCTGTTCGTGGTGAGCGGCCGGTGCCCCGCCGCGGAGATCGCCGACGCCCTGCACGAGTCCCTGACGGGCCATGAGGTGCTGCACGGGGCGAGCGTCCTCCCGGACGCCTGCGGGGCCTGGGTGCGCGTCCTCGGCCACGAGGAGCCCCGGGTCACCGGCGCCGTCCGGGCCGCCTGGGACGCCGTACGCCGGCTGCTCACCGGGCATCCCGCACCTGACCTGCGTAAAACGTAGTCCGACCGCCCCGCCCCGTCCCCGTCCCCGCCCCGTCCCCGCCCCCGTCCCGTCCCCCGCCCCGCCCCCCGTCCCCGCGTCCAGGAGGCCACGCCCGTGATCACCGCGCCCGCCCCCATGCCGCCCGCCTACGACTCCGGTGACACCGCCTGGATGCTGGCGGCGGCGGCCATGGTGCTGCTGATGACCCCCGCCCTCGCCTTCTTCTACGGCGGCATGGTCCGCACCAAGCACATCCTCGTGATGCTCAAGATGAGCTTCGCCTCGCTGTGCTTCGTGACCATCCTCTGGTACGTCGTCGGATACTCGCTCGCCTTCGGCCCGGACGCCGGCGGCGCCGGCCTCATCGGCAACCTCGACCACGCCTTCCTGCGCGGCATCGAGCCGAACACCCTGACCGGGTCCATCCCGACCTACGTGTACGCCACCTTCCAGATGGGCTTCGCCATCGTCACGGTGGCGCTGATCAGCGGTTCCATCGCCGGCCGGGTCAGGATGCGGGGGTGGCTGGTCTTCTCGGCGCTGTGGCTGCTGATCGTGTACGTGCCGATCGCGCACTGGGTCTTCGACACGGAGAACGGCTGGATCACCAGCCACCTGGGCGCACTGGACTTCGCCGGCGGCCTGCCGGTGGAGCTCAACTCGGGCATCGCCGGGCTGGCCGCCGCCCTGGTCATCAGGGGCCCGGCGGACTTCCGGCGCAAGGAGCCCCGGCCCAACAACATCCCCCTGGTCATGATCGGCGTGGCCCTGCTCTGGTTCGGCTGGCTCGCCTTCAACGCCGGGTCGGCCGTCCGCGACACCGGCACCGCCGCCACGGCCTTCATCAACACCCAGCTCGGCGCGGCCGGCGCGATGGTCACCTGGCCGCTGGTGGAGTACTGGCGCACCCGGCGGGTCACCATGATGGGCGTGGGCTCGGCGGCGGTGGCCGGCATGGTGGCCATCACCCCGGCGTGCGGCGAGATCGACCCCACCGGCGCGCTGGTGACCGGACTCGTCGCCGGGGCCGTCTGCGCGTTCGCCATCACCCTGAAGTACCGGCTGAACGTCGACGACACCCTCGACGTGGTCGGGGTGCACGGCGCGGGCGGCCTCGTCGGCCTGATCATGGTCGGCCTGTTCGCCACGGCCGACGTCAGCGGCAAGAAGGGCCTCTTCTACGGGGGCGGTGGCTCCCTGCTCTGGAAGCAGATCGTCGCGATCCTCGCCGTCGCCGCGTTCTCCTTCGTCCTGACCTGGATCCTCGCCAAGGCCGTGGACGTCGTCGTCGGCTTCGCCGACAAGGGGACGTACGACGCCGTACCGGGGGAGGAAGAGGAACGCGCGTACGACTTCCGCACCGCCGAACGTCTCGACGCCCTCGCGAGCGGCGGCCGGGGCACCGACCGGGAGAGGCTGGCCGAGATCCAGCGACTCCTGCGGGACCACCGGGAGGGCTGAGCCGCCTGCGGCGGGCCCACCCCGGAGGCCGCCCCGCAGACCGCCGCGGGCCCACCCCGGGGCTTGCCCCGTCCACCCGGGCCGGGAGCCGCCGCGAGCCGATCCCGAGGCCTGCCCCGTCACCTGGGCCGGGACGATCCGCCGTCGGCCCCCCCCGAAGACCTCCCCGGCTGCCGCCGCGGGCCTGCCCGGGATCCGCCGCGAGCCCACCCCCGGAGACCGCTTCCGGAGACCGCCCCGATGCCAGCCTCACGAGCCGCCTCGGGAACGCCCCGCTTGCCGGCTCCGGGACCCGCCGCGGGCCCGCCCGCGGAGCCGTCGGGCCGTCACACGATCCCGAGGACACCCCGCGCACCCGTTGACAGCGGCGCGCGGGGGGCCGAAACTCTGGCGAGCGTGAGTGAAAGAAATTTCACCACGCGAACAGAGTGGTGCGGTGGGCGCGGTGGGAGGTGCTCACCCCCACCGTGACGGCAACGACGCCAATCGAAGGGAACGACCGATGCGCACCACCGTCGGCATCATCGGGGCCGGCCCCGCCGGACTCCTCCTCGCCCGGCTGCTCCACGACGCCGGGATCGACTCGGTCGTCCTGGAGAGCCGCGACCGCGCCTACGTCGAGCGGCGGCAGCGCGCCGGAATCCTGGAGCAGGGCACCGTGGACGTCCTGCGCGCGGCCGGGGCCGGGGAGCGGATGGACCGCGAGGGGCTGCGCCACGACGGGATCGAGCTCCGGTTCGCCAAGCGGCGCCACCGCGTCGACTTCCCCGCGCTCACCGGCGGCAGGTCGGTCATGGTCTACGCCCAGACCGAGGTCTGCAAGGACCTCATCGCCCTCCAGCTCGAGAACGGCGGCCCGCTGCTGTTCGAGGCCGAGGCGCTGGCCGTGGAGGGGGCCGGGACCGACCACCCGAGGGTCCGCTTCCGGCACGAGGGCGTCGAGGACGTCCTGGAGTGCGACTACGTCGCCGGCTGCGACGGCTTCTGGGGAGTGGCCCGAGCCGCGGTCCCGGCCGGACCGGTCCGCACCTTCGAACAGAGGTACCCCTTCGGCTGGCTCGGCATCCTCGCCGACGTCGCCCCCTCGCACGACGAGCTGGTCTACGCCCGCCACGACCGCGGTTTCGCGCTGCTCTCCATGCGCTCCCCCTCCGTCTCCCGCCTCTACCTCCAGGTGCCCGCGGACACGGATGCCGAGAGCTGGAGCGACGAGAGGATCTGGACCGAGCTGGAACACCGTTTCGAGACCGACGACGACTGGGTCCTGCACCGGGGCCCGATCACCCAGAAGTCGGTCACGCCCATGCGCTCCTACGTCCACGAGCCCATGCGGTACGGCCGCCTCTTCCTGGCCGGCGACGCCGCGCACATCGTGCCGCCCACCGGCGCCAAGGGCCTCAACCTCGCCGTCGGGGACGTCGTCACCCTCGCCCGGGCGCTGGCCCACCGCACGCGGACCGGCTCCGACGAACTCCTCGACGCCTACTCCGAGACCTGCCTGCGCCGCGTCTGGCAGGCCGAGCGCTTCTCGTACGACATGACGACCCTCCTGCACCGCGCCCCGGACGCCACCCCCTTCGAGGAACGGCTCCAGCTGGCCCGCCTGGAGCGGATCGCCTCCTCCCGCGCCGCGGAGACCGACCTCGCCGAGGCCTACACGGGGTTCCCGATCGGGTGAGCGGCACACACCCGGGTGCCCGACCCCGCCCGTGAGGGGAATCACCGATACGCATAGCGTGTTGTGCGGCAGGGTGAGGGAAAGATCCTCCCCAAGCAGTAGGGTCATTCCTTTGCCGTTCTATTACTCTTGAGCCAAGGCTGCGTCGTGTGGCCATGGAGGAGTGAAATGAGGAGCAGAAACCCGGTCTTCTCGCGACGGGGGTTCAGCCGCGACAACGGCTACGCGGGCTTCAACGCCGCGCCGCAGGCCGGGGGCCCCGCCGTCGCCACCCAGGGCAACCCGTACGCGCAGGGCGCTCCGTACGCCCAGCCCGCCGGCAACCCCTACGCGCAGAACCCGTACGCCCAGCAGGACCTGCAGCACGGCGCGCCGCCGCAGGCGCCGGCCACCACCGGCCGGATGACGATGGACGACGTCGTCATCCGCACGGCGAGCACGCTCGGTGTGCTCGTGGTGACCGCCGCGCTCGCGTGGGCGCTGCTGCCCGTGGACGACGCCAACATCGGCCGTTCCTACGGCATCGGTATCGGTGCCGCGCTGATCGGCATGGTCCTGGCGCTCGTCCAGTCCTTCAAGCGCAAAGCGTCGCCGGCGCTGATCCTTCTCTACGCGGCGTTCGAGGGTGTCTTCCTCGGCGTCGTCTCCAGCGTCGTCGACAACCGCATCGCCGACGGCGCGGCCATGCAGGCCGTGATCGGCACGATGGCGGTCTTCGCCGGTGTGCTGATCGCCTACAAGGCCGGCTGGATCCGCGTCAACCGGCGCTTCTACGGCTTCGTGATGGCGGCCGCGCTCGGCTTCGTCTTCCTGATGATGGTGAACCTCCTGTTCGCCGTCTTCGGCGGCGGTGACGGCCTCGGCTTCCGCAGCGGTGCGCTCGGTGTCGTCTTCGGCGTCGTCGGCATCATCCTCGGCGCCTGCTTCCTGGCCATGGACTTCAAGCAGGTCGAGGACGGCCTGGCCTACGGTGCCCCGCGCGAGGAGGCCTGGCTCGCCGCCTTCGGCCTCACGCTGACACTGGTGTGGCTGTACCTGGAGTTCCTGCGGCTGATCGCCATCCTGAACAGCAACGACTAGCAACGACCAGCAACGACCAGCACCGACCAGCGACGACTGGTAGAGGCTGGTCACGAAGGGCCCCGGGCTTGAAGCCCGGGGCCCTTCGTCGTTCGTCGCGGCGTCGCACGCCCTCAGAAGCGCTCAGAGCAGCTTGCGCGCGGCCCTTCTCAGGTCGTACTCGTGGATGATCGCCTTCGCGTGGCCGTACGCGAGGTCGTGTTCGTGACGGAGCCAGCTGACCTTCTCCTCGAAGCGGAAGAGGGAGGGGCCGTCCTCGACGGTGCGCAGCCAGTCGGAGATCTCACGACCGGTGCAGTGCGGGATGCGGGCGAGCATGTTGCGATGGGTCTCCTCGGAGAAGACTTGGGACATCGGCGCCTCCGGGCGAAAGGGGATGTAAGCCGGTCCTTCAGGTCACCGTGCCTGAGCGTTCGCCCGTTGGCAACAGTCCCGTGGGGGCGCGTACGCTCACGCCGTGGTTGATACGACGCCTTTGACCCGTGCCGTGGACGACTTCGCCGACCGGTTGCGGGCCGCCCCGCAGAGCAGACTGCAACGCGGGGCCGCCGCCGAGGCGCTGGAGCTGGCCAGGGAGCTGGCCCGGCGGGCCCAGCGCGCGGAGGAACCGGACACGGAGCCCCGTCTGATGCCGGACGCGGGGATGTTCGCCGCCGCCGACCAGATCGCCGTCGCCGCGCACGACCTGGCCCTCGTCCTGCGGGACGAGGGCCAGGTGGAAGAGGCGGTGGGACTGGTGGAGGAGGCCCGCAAGCGGGCCGGGGTCTGACGGCCGGGGTCTGACGCCCCGGAGCGGCTAGAGGGACGCGATGACGCGGTCCGCCAGGATGTACACGTTCTCCTCGCCGCAGGCGAAGGTCAGCGTGTAGGCGCCGGAGATCCCCGAGCCGCCGAGCAGGTACGGCGTCCTGCCCGCGCCCAGCGCGGCGGCCAGGCGCTCCGCGGTCTCGCGGTGCCCCGGGGTCATGCACAGGGTGGTGCCGTCGGCGAAGACGTACACGTCGAGCGTGCCCAGCGGGCCCGGACGTACGTCCGCCAGCGCCACGCTCGACTCGGCCAGCTCCTCGAGGGTGGCGACGGTGCGCTCGTGGTCGCCCACGGCCGGCGACGGGTTCGGCACGAAGTCCGGGTGCGAGGGGTGCCGGCGGCGGGCGGCGGCCAGCTCGGCGGACTCCCGCGGGCCCGCGTCCTGCGGGGCGGCCTCCTCGCCGTCCGCACCCGGCTCGGCCAGGGGCTCCATGCCCACGAAGTCGGTCTGGCGGGGCAGGAACAGCTCGCTGTCGGCCAGGCCGAGCAGCAGAGGTGCGTCGGAGGCGTCCCGGGAGTCCTGGGCGGCCCAGAACGCCCGCGCCTCGGCGAGCTCCCGCTCGCGCTCCTCGGCGAGCGCCTCCGCGACGGCGGCGCGTATCTCGTCGGCGTCGGCGGTGGCGCGGGCGGCGGGCACGCGGCCCCGCGTGGTGGCGGCGCGGCTCTCGGCCAGCTCGGTGCGCAACGCCGCGACCTGGCGGCGCAGCACGAGCACGGCGCGCAGGACGGCGACGCCCACGGCGCCGGTGGCGGCCGTGGTGAGCAGCAGGGCGATCGGCATGGCGCTCACTGACGTACTCCCGGTTCAAAGTCGACCCCCGACTTCCTACATCAGCTTGAAGGGAGGACTAACCGTCTGTCAGTGCGTAACGTCACGAAGCGGACAGGGCTTTGGGTCCGAGGGGTGCGGGTGTGGCTGGTCTGACCTGCGTAAATCAAGGGTCTGGAGAGGTAGGTCACATCCTGGGGGAGATTGGGTCACAAGACGACCCGGAACCTTGGGCGTACCGGGTTCCGGGTCGTGGTGTCACGGTGGGTCCTCCGGGCGCTACCGACAGTCCCTCAGTGCCTCGGGCGGTCGTCCGGAGCCGTGGGACGGTCAGCTCAGGCGCTCGATGACCATGGCCATGCCCTGGCCGCCGCCGACGCACATGGTCTCCAGGCCGAACTGCTTGTCGTGCCACTGGAGGGAGTTGATCAGCGTGCCGGTGATGCGGGCGCCGGTCATGCCGAAGGGGTGGCCGACGGCGATGGCGCCGCCGTTGACGTTCAGCTTCTCCAGCGGGATGCCGAGGTCGCGGTAGGAGGGGATGACCTGCGCGGCGAACGCCTCGTTGATCTCGACCAGGTCGATGTCGCCGATGGTCAGCCCGGCGCGGGACAGGGCCTGCTTGCTCGCCTCGACCGGGCCCAGGCCCATGATCTCGGGGGAGAGGCCGGAGACGCCGGTGGAGACGATGCGGGCGAGCGGGGTCAGGCCCAGCTCGCGGGCCTTGGTGTCGCTCATGATCACGAGGGCGGCGGCGCCGTCGTTGAGCGGGCAGCAGTTGCCGGCGGTGACCAGGCCGTCGGGGCGGAAGACGGGCTTGAGGCCCGCCACGCCCTCCAGGGTGACCCCGGCGCGCGGGCCGTCGTCCTTGGCGACGACCGTGCCGTCGGGCAGCGTGACCGGGGTGATCTCGCGCTCCCAGAAGCCGTTCTTGATGGCCTCCTCGGCGAGGTTCTGCGAGCGGACGCCGAACTCGTCCATGTCCTGCCGGGTGATGCCCTTGGCGCGGGCCAGGTTCTCGGCGGTCTGGCCCATCGCGATGTACGGGTCCGGGACCAGCCCGTCCTCGCGCGGGTCGTGCCAGGTGGTGCCCTCCTGCTGGGCGACCTCGGCGGTACGGGCCTCGGCCTCGGCGAAGATCGGGTTGTGCGTGTCCGGCAGGCTGTCGGAGTTGCCCTTGGCGAACCGGGAGACCATCTCGACGCCGGCCGAGACGAAGACGTCGCCCTCGCCGGCCTTGATCGCGTGCAGGGCCATGCGGGAGGTCTGCAGGGACGAGGAGCAGTACCGGGTGACGGTGCAGCCGGGCAGGTGGTCCATGCCCATCTCGACGGCGACGATCCGGCCGAGGTTGTTGCCCTGCTCGCCGCCGGGCAGACCGCAGCCGAGCATCAGGTCGTCGATGTCCCGGGGGTCCAGCTCGGGGACCTTGGCGAGGGCGGCCTGGATGATCGTGGCGGCCAGGTCGTCGGGGCGCAGGTCCTTCAGGGAGCCCTTGAAGGCGCGGCCGATGGGGGAGCGGGTGGCTGAGACGATCACGGCTTCGGGCATCACGGCTCCAGTGGCGAGTCGGTACGAGGGACGGCGCGCAGCGCCTCGTGCGGGGGTGGCGGTCGGGCGATGGGTCGGCGGGCGGGGCTGGTTGGGAAGTTACCCGGCCGTATGGGCTGGGTCACGGGTGCGGGGGTGTGACATGGACCGCAACTTTCTAAGCGCTTGCTTGGCTGCGGGAGCCGATGGCGGGCGTACCCGGGGGCTGCGCCCCCGGGACACCCGTCGGACTGAACGGCCCCGTCCTCACACGCCGGACGGACTGGCGGGTTCCGCCTCCGCCACCCGCCGCCGCCGACGGCGCTTGAGCAGTGCCCAAGGTCCCCGCGGCCCCGCCGGCATCGCCGCCGCGACCTCCGTGCCCGCCTCCGACGCGGCCTCGGCCGCCGCCCGGGCCACCGGCAGATAGCCCTCGCGGCGCAGCGCGTCGGGACGCTCCTCGTCGGCCGGCCACAGGCCGAGCGCGGCGCACACCGACGGCAGTACCGCCATCGCGGCCGTGGCGTACCCCTCGGCGGAGGGGTGGTAGTTGTCGGGGCCGAACAGCTCCCGCGGGTTCTGCGCGAACTCCGGGCCCAGCAGGTCCCCCAGCGACACGGTGCGCCCGCCCTGCTCCACGGCGCCGATCGTCTGCGCCGCCGCCAGCTGCCGCGAGGCCCGCCGGGCCACCCAGCGCAGCGGCTGCCGCACCCGCTCGATGGTCCCCAGGTCCGGGCAGGTGCCGACGACCACCTCCGCGCCGGCCGTACGCAGCCGCCGTACCGCCCCCGACAGGTGCCGGACCGAGCGGGTCGGCGGCATCCGGTGGGTGACGTCGTTCGCGCCGATCATGATCACGCAGATGTCGGGCGCCGGGCCGGGGTCCGCGAGCACCAGCGCCACCTGCCGGTCCAGGTCGTCCGAACACGCCCCCGGCGCCGCGACCGACCCCAGCCGCACCGGCCGCTCCGCCACCGCCGCGAGTCCCGACGCCAGCAGCGCACCCGGCGTCTGCCCGGCCCGGTGCACGCCCTGCCCGGCGGCCGTGGAGTCGCCCAGCATCATCAGCCGCAGCGGCGGCTCACCGCCCGCCGGCAGGGTGTCGCCGTACAGCCCCTCCGCGTTCGGCACCCGGTCGGGTGTGCCGACGCCCACCCGGCGCCTGGCCAGCTGCACCTCCGCCAGCAGCACCCCGACCGCGGCCGCACCGGCCAGCCCGATGCCGCCGCCGCCGTACGCCGCGCCGGCCGCGATCCGCCGGGCCACCCTCGCCCTCGACATACTCGTCATACGTCGCCGCCACCTCCTCCAACCCGTACACCCAGTGCTTGCCCCGTACGGACGGTCGCCCAATCTCAACGGGGAGTGAACGACCGTCACGGGGCACGGGCGGGCCGGCAGGCCATAGGCTGGCCGGACCGATAACGACCACACCTTTTGCAGCATCCGGAGACCACGGTGCATTTCCACGACTCGATGATCAGCCTCGTCGGCAACACCCCGCTGGTGCGGCTCAACAGCGTGACCAAGGGCGTCAGGGCGACCGTCCTGGCCAAGGTGGAGTACTTCAACCCGGGCGGCTCGGTGAAGGACCGCATCGCCCTGCGCATGATCGAGGCCGCCGAGCAGAGCGGAGCCCTGCAGCCGGGCGGCACCATCGTCGAGCCCACCAGCGGCAACACGGGCGTGGGCCTGGCGATCGTGGCCCAGCAGAAGGGCTACAAGTGCATCTTCGTCTGCCCTGACAAGGTCTCCACCGACAAGATCAACGTACTGCGCGCGTACGGCGCCGAGGTGGTCGTGTGCCCGACGGCGGTCGACCCCGAGCACCCGGACTCCTACTACAACGTCTCCGACCGGCTGGTCCGCGAGACGCCGGGCGCCTGGAAGCCGGACCAGTACTCCAACCCGCACAACCCGCTCTCCCACTACCACTCGACCGGCCCCGAGCTGTGGGAGCAGACGGAGGGGAAGATCACCCACTTCGTCGCCGGCGTGGGCACCGGAGGCACCATCTCCGGCACCGGCCGGTACCTGAAGGAGGTCAGCGACGGCGCGGTCGCGGTGGTCGGCGCCGACCCCGAGGGCTCGGTGTACTCCGGCGGCTCCGGGCGCCCCTACCTCGTCGAGGGCGTCGGTGAGGACTTCTGGCCGACGGCGTACGACCGGGACGTCGCCGACGAGATCGTCGCCGTCTCCGACAAGGACTCCTTCCAGATGACCCGCCGCCTCGCCAAGGAGGAGGGGCTGCTGGTGGGCGGCTCCTGCGGCATGGCCGTCGTCGCGGCGCTGCGCGTCGCCGAGCGGCTCGGCGAGGACGACGTGGTCGTCGTGCTCCTCCCGGACAGCGGGCGCGGCTACCTCAGCAAGATCTTCAACGACGAGTGGATGGCCGATTACGGCTTCCTGGAGGACGCCGGTTCCAGTGCGCGCGTCGCCGACGTCCTGAACCACAAGGAGGGCGGCTCCATCCCCTCCCTCGTCCACATGCACCCGGACGAGACGGTCGGCCAGGCCATCGAGGTGCTCCGCGAGTACGGCGTCTCGCAGATGCCGATCGTGAAGCCCGGCGCCGGCCACCCGGACGTGATGGCCGCCGAGGTCGTCGGCTCGGTCGTGGAACGCGAGCTGCTGGACGCGCTGTTCGCCAAGCGCGCCTTGCTGGAGGACCCGCTGGAGAAGCACATGTCGGCCCCGCTGCCGCAGGTCGGCTCCGGCGAACCGGTCGCCGACCTGATGTCGGTGCTGGGCACCGCGGACGCGGCGATCGTCCTCGTCGAGGGCAAGCCGACCGGTGTGGTGAGCCGTCAGGACCTGCTGTCCTTCCTCGCCAAGTAACGGGAGGCCGGGGGAGCCGGGGAGTCGAGAGGGCCGGGGGAGCCGAGGGAGTCGAGAGGGCCCGAGGGGAGCCGAGCGGGCGGAGGGAGGCCGACGGGGGCGCGGCAGGTCGAGGGAAGCCGCGGTGAACGCCGGGTGGACTCGCGGTCGTCCGGCCTGATCCGAGGCGCCCGGTGATCTTCGCGGACTTCGCGGAAGTGGTACGCGCGCGACACGTTCGCGCAGCACACGCTTAACACGGGCCCGGCAGAGTAGCGGTTGTCGGCAGGGCGGGAGCGGCTCCCCGTCCTGGCCGGCACCGAACGGCGCCAAGGACCTTCCGGAGCGGCTCCCGGACCTCCATGGACGCCACGGACGCGCCGCCCCGGCCGTGAGGCCCGGCACCGCGCGCGTCCCCCCGCGGGGACCGCCGTCGTCCCGCCCCCCAGTGATGGGGGTGCGGCGGTCCCCGCGCAGTCTTCCCCCGGTCGGCGCGACGTACTCCGCCCTCCCCGTGCCGCCCC
Organism: Streptomyces sp. NPDC037271; assembly: GCF_055603605.1. NCBI lineage: Bacteria > Bacillati > Actinomycetota > Actinomycetes > Kitasatosporales > Streptomycetaceae > Streptomyces > Streptomyces sp. NPDC037271. The sequence continues at coordinate 69,369 of NZ_JBVJVN010000008.1, read as the reverse complement.
GGCCTCAGTCCTCCCAGGCGTCCTCGCCGGTGCGGCGGCGCCGCCCGAAGAGAGCGGGGCTGGTCCGGGCGGCCTGGACGACGTTCACCCCGACGATGCCGGCCCAGGCCACCAGCAGCCCGGAGAGGCCGGCGACGCCGCCGCCGATCCCGGACAGCGGCACCGCGAGGACCAACGAGACGATGCCGAAGCCGAAGCGCTCGCCGAAGGAGTCCGTGGGCTTCGGCGACCGGCTGTCCCGCGCCGCGGCCATCTGCTGCTCGGCGAGCAGCCGGCGCACCCGTCGCTCGACCGTACCGTCGATGCGCTGGTCGACCTTCTCCAGGAACGAGTCGATCAGCGCGGACTCGTACTCCTTGCCGAGCTCCCTGCGGGTCTGCAGCGTGGCGTCGAGTTCCTTCTTGAGGTCGGTGTCCTGCCCGTTCGTCTCCGTCATGCCTCCCACGGTAGGCAGCCGGGGCGTCGGCGGCGCTGGGGTTAGCCCCCGTTTCCGGGCGGCGGCGCACACGACCGGCGGGCGTCGTGTCCGCCGCCGCCCCGCTGTATAACGGTATGCATAAACCGGGGACGGTGAATAGCGAGCGAGGGGGAGCACACATCATGAGCGGGAGCACCGGGACCGACGGTCCGGCCGCGCGGCTGCAGGCGCTCTTCGAGGGGCACCGGCTGACGCCGACCCAGCGGCGCATCGCGCACAGCATGGTGCGGCGCGCCGCCGACGTGCCCTTCCTGTCCAGCGTGGAGCTGGCCGAGCTGGCCGGGGTCAGCCAGCCGTCCGTGACCCGCTTCGCCGTCGCCCTCGGCTTCGACGGCTACCCGGCGCTGCGCCGGCACCTGCGCGAGGTCGCCCCCGCGGAACCGGCGGCGGACACCGGGTCCTGCAACGAGTACCAGCAGGCCGTGGAGGCCGAGATCGAGAACCTGCGCCATCTGGCGGAGGCGCTGGCCGACCCGGGGCCGGTGCGGGAGGCGGGCCGGACCCTCGCGGCCAGCCGGCCCCTGCCGGTCCTCGGGCTGCGGGCGGCGGCGGCCCAGGCGCACGGCTTCGCCTACTTCGCCGCCAAGGTCCACCCGGACGTCCGGCTCCTGGGCGAGGGCGGCACGATGCTCCACGACCGCATCGACGCCGCCGTCCGGGCCGGCGCGACGGCCCTGCTCTGCTTCGCCCTGCCCCGGCACCCGCGCGAGGTCGTCGACACCCTCACCCACGCCAAGGAGGCGGGACTCACCGTGGTGACCGTCGCCGACTCCGCCTTCGCGCCGGTCGCCAAGGTCTCCGACCTGCTGCTGCCCGCCGCCGTCGGCACCGGCCTCGCCTTCGACACCGCCTGCGCGCCGATGCTGCTCGGCCGGGTGCTGCTGGAGGCCATGTGTGACGACCTGCCGGACGCCCAGGCCCGGCTGGAGGAATTCGACACGAAGGCGGCGGCGCGGGGGCTCTTCGTGGACTGACGTGGCGCGCCGGCCCCGGCGGGCTCGTTCTCAGACTCGTCTCACCTTTTCCCGTTAACCTGCCTCGCCGCACACCCATCGGACGCACTGCGGGAAGCAGAACGGAACAGGAGGCCGGACGTGGCGCGCGGAGGACAGGGGCTGGCTCGGGTCGCCGTCGTCGTACGGGCGGGGGCGGCGCCACTGTGGTGGCTGGGCGTACTCGCGGCGGGCATCGGGGCGCTGGTGCCGGGACTGACCGGACGCCGCATCGGCGTTCTGGCCGGTGCCGCGCTGTTCATCGTCGCGACGGCCGTCGTCGCGTCCGTGCGCCGAAGGCGGTACACCGCGCTGGCCGGCCCGGCCGTCCGCGCGGGCAAGCACGACGTGCTCCAGGACCGCGCGGTGACCGTGCGCAACTGGCGCCGGGGCCACCGCTGGTGGCTGCTCCTCGCCTTCCTCGCCGCCCTGGGCAGCGCCTTCGCCGTCCCCGCGGCCGCCGGACTGCTCATGGCGGGATGCGGCGCCGGCCTGTGGCTCAAGTCCGCCTGGATCGGCCGGCGCGAACAGGCCGAGGACGCCCTCCTGTGGGTCCGCGTCGACTGGCTCGCCCGCAACGCCGGCCGTCCGGCGGGCAAGGCCGTCCGCGCCTACCGGAGCACCGGCATCGCGGCGGGCGACGCGGCCCCGGGCGGCGCACGGCGCAAGACGGCGGTGCCGGCCTGACCCGTTGACCGGGGCCGCCGGGGCGGCGCGCCGTCAGGGCGCGGCGCCGCGACATCGTGCGGCCCCGCCCGGTGGCCGCGACCGGCCGTGAGGGACCGGCCGCATGGGACCGGCCGTGAGGGACCGGCCGTGAGGGACCGGCCGCATGGGACCGGCCGTGAGGGGACTGAAGGCCACCGAGGCTCCCGGTGGATCTGGGACTGCCGAGCCTTCCGGTGGATCTGGGACTGCCGAGCCTTCCGGTGGATCTGGGACTGCCGAGCCTTCCGGTGGATCTGGGACTGCCGAGCCCTCCGGCGGAACTGGGACTGCCGAGCCTTCCGGCGGAACTGGGACTGCCGAGCCCCCCGACGGATCTGGGGCTACCGCGCCCCCCACGGCGCCGACGTCAGCGCGTCGGCGTGCGCTCCTCCCGCCTCGGCCACGATCTCCTCGATCGCCTGGGGCTCCCGCACGGTCGCGAAGAAGACCCCCTCGGGGCCGTCCACCGCGAACCCGTAGACCCCGGGCCGCGCGAGCGAGTTGTACGCGTAGTGGTGCGCGAAGTAGTACGCCCCCGTGTCCAGTGCCGCCGCATGGTCCCCCTGCTCCAGCAGCGGCAGCGCGCGCCCCACGGCCAGCAGGTCCCCCGCGAAGCACGCCGGCCCCGCCACGTCCTGCACCACGTCCGGCCCCTCCTTCGGCAGTCCCTTCCCGTCGTACGCGGCGATCCGCAGCGGCCACGCCCCCGGCGCGTACACCGTCCGCGTAGCGACCTGCACGCCCGCGTGCGTCACCGCGACCGGCCGCCCACCGGCGCTCTTGGCGTACTCCACGCGCGCCACCACGGTGCCGTGCTTGGCCAGCAGCGACCGCCCGAACTCGGTGACCAGCCCGTACCGCCCGTCGAACAGTCCCGGCACCGCCTCGCGCAGCACGCGCGCGTACTCGGCGTACGTCGGTGTCGTCTCGTCCGACGCGAAGTTCACCGGCAGCCCGCCGCCGATGTCGAGGGTGTCCACCTGCCGGCGCCCGGCCCGCTCGTTGATCTCCTCGGCGAGCCCGTACGTCGCGGCCACGCCCTCGGCCATCAGGGGCAGCGGGATGCCCTGTGACCCGGTGTGCGCGTGCAGCCGGGTCAGCCACGGCCGGTCCAGATACGCCCGCACCACCCACTCGCGCGCCCCCTCGTCGCGCAGCGCCACCCCGAACTTCGACGTCGCCGTCGCCGTCGACAGCGCCTCGATGGAACCCCCGCCGACCTGGGGGTTGACCCGGATACCGAGCGGAGAGCGGCTCGCCCCCTCGGTCATCAGACCGTCGAGGCGGGCCAGCTCCTGCGGGTTGTCCGCGTTGACGGCGATGCCCAGCGCCAGTGCCTCCCGCAGCTCGCCCGGCGTCTTGGCGGGCGAGTCCAGCACCGTCCGCTCCGGCGGCACCCCCGCCGCCCGTGCCAGCGCCAGCTCACCCGGGCTCGCGACCTCCGCGCCGATGCCCTCCTCGTGCAGCAGCCGCAGGACCGGGACCAGCGGGGTCGCCTTGACCGCGAAGGCGTGCAGCACGGGCGTCCCGGGCGCCGTCACCGCCTCGAACGCCGCCCGCAGGGCCGCCGCCGACTCCCGTATCCCGGCGACGTCCAGCAGCCCGACGATCGGAGCGTCGGGTCCGAGCAGCCCCTGCTCCACGGCCGCCCGTACCGCCCGGTCCCGCCGCGCGGCCCGCGCCGCGTCGATGACGCCCGGATCACCGTTCGTCCCCGTGCTCGTGCTCGTGCCCGTGCCCGTCCCCGTCGGCGTGCTTGTGCCGTCGCTCACGCGATCCTCCGTGTCCTCGTCCTCGTCGCCTGCCGGCCCGCCTCGATGCCTGCCCCGCACATCCAGCCAAACACCCGCGACGCGTCCGCGCCGCGACACGGACGTATTGACTAGTTCTATTCATGAGGTGAGGATATGAATATCCGCAGCAACAAACCGCCGGGAGCAAGCCACCAGGAGGCAGACATGTCCGGACCCCGTCCTGTCCGAGCGCCACGCGGTACGCAGCCGAGCGCCCTGGGCTGGCAGCAGGAGGCCGCCCTGCGGATGCTGCAGAACAACCTCGACCCCGAGGTCGCCGAACACCCCGACAAGCTCGTGGTCTACGGCGGCACCGGCAAGGCGGCCCGTGACTGGCGCTCCTTCGACGCGATGGTGCGGACGCTGCGGACCCTCAAGCAGGACGAGACGATGCTCGTCCAGTCGGGCCGCCCGGTCGGCGTCATGCAGACCCACGAGTGGGCCCCGCGCGTCCTCATCGCCAACTCCAACCTGGTCGGCGACTGGGCCAACTGGGAGGAGTTCCGCCGCCTGGAGGCCCTCGGCCTGACCATGTACGGGCAGATGACGGCCGGCTCCTGGATTTACATCGGTACCCAGGGCATCCTCCAGGGCACCTACGAGACCTTCGCCGCCGTCGCGGCGAAGAAGTTCGGCGGCACGCTGGCCGGGACCATCACCCTCACCGCCGGCCTCGGCGGCATGGGCGGCGCCCAGCCCCTCGCCGTCACCATGAACGACGGCGTCGCCCTCTGCATCGACTGCGATCCGCGCGCCATCGACCGCCGCATCGAGCACCGCTACCTCGACGTGAAGGCCGACTCCCTCGACCACGCCCTCCAGCTCGCCACCGAGGCCCGCGACCGGCGCGAGCCGCTGTCCATCGGCGTCCTCGGCAACGCCGCCGAGCTGGTCCCGCGGCTGCTCGCCATGGGCGCCCCCATCGACATCGTCACCGACCAGACCTCGGCCCACGACCCCTTGGCCTACCTGCCCACCGGTATCGCCTTCGAGGACATGGCCGACGCCGCCGCCAAGGACCCGGCCGGCTTCACCACCCGCGCCCGCGAGTCCATGGCCCGGCACGTCGAGGCCATGGTCGGCTTCCAGGACGCCGGCGCCGAGGTCTTCGACTACGGCAACTCCATCCGCGGCGAGGCCCAGCTCGCCGGATACGACCGGGCCTTCGCCTTCCCCGGCTTCGTACCGGCGTACATCCGTCCGCTCTTCTGCGAGGGCAAGGGCCCCTTCCGCTGGGCCGCTCTCTCCGGCGACCCCGCCGACATCGCCAAGACCGACAAGGCGATCCTCGACCTCTTCCCCGAGAACGAGTCCCTCGCCCGCTGGATCAAGATGGCCGGTGAGCGCGTCCACTTCCAGGGCCTGCCCGCCCGCATCTGCTGGCTCGGCTACGGCGAGCGCGACAAGGCCGGCGAGCGGTTCAACGACATGGTCGCGAGCGGCGAGCTGGCCGCGCCGGTCGTCATCGGCCGCGACCACCTCGACTGCGGCTCCGTCGCCTCCCCGTACCGCGAGACCGAGGCCATGCTCGACGGCTCCGACGCCATCGCCGACTGGCCGCTGCTCAACGCCATGGTCAACGTGGCCTCCGGCGCCTCCTGGGTCTCCCTGCACCACGGCGGCGGCGTCGGCATGGGCCGCTCCATCCACGCCGGGCAGGTCACCGTCGCCGACGGCACCGCGCTCGCCGGCGAGAAGATCCGCCGGGTCCTCACCAACGACCCCGGCATGGGCGTCATCCGGCACGTCGACGCCGGGTACGGCATCGCGGAGTCCGTGGCGGCCGAACGGGACGTGCGGGTGCCGATGCGCGAGGGGGACACGACGCGCGAGGGTGACGAAGCGTGACCTTCCACAGCATGTGGGCGGAACTGCTGCCGGTCGGACGCAGCTCCGCCACCGGCGGCTACCGCCGGCACGCCTGGACCGGCGCCGACGCCGACTGCCGGGCCTGGTTCCGGGAGCAGGCCGAAGCACGCGGGCTGGCCCATGAGACCGACCGCAACGGCAACCAGTGGGCCTGGCTCGGCGACCCCGCCGCCGGTGACGCCGTCGTCACCGGCTCCCACCTGGACTCCGTGCCCGACGGCGGCGCCTTCGACGGGCCCCTCGGCGTCGTCTCCGCCTTCGCCGCCCTCGACGAACTGCGCGGGAGGGGAGCGCACCTCACCAGACCCCTCGGCATCGTCAACTTCGGCGACGAGGAGGGCGCCCGCTTCGGCCTCGCCTGCGTCGGCTCCCGGCTCACCGCGGGCGCCCTCACCGCCGAGCAGGCCCACCGCCTCACCGACGGCGACGGCATCACGCTCCCGCAGGCCATGGAGAGCGCCGGATACGACCCGGACGCCATCGGCCCCGACCCCGAGCGGCTCGCCCGCATCGGCGCCTTCGTCGAACTCCACGTCGAACAGGGCCGCGCCCTGGACCTGTCCGGCGACCGCATCGGTATCGCCTCCGCCATCTGGCCGCACGGACGCTGGCGGTTCGACTTCCGGGGCGAGGCCAACCACGCCGGCACCACCCGGCTCGCCGACCGGCACGACCCCATGCTGTCCTACGCCGAGACCGTGCTCGCCGCCCGCCGCGAGGCCGAACTCGCCGGCGCCGTCGCCACCTTCGGCAAGATCACCGTCGAGCCCAACGGCGTCAACGCCATCCCCTCCGTCGTCCGCGGCTGGCTCGACTCCCGCGCCGCCGACCAGGCGAGCCTGGACACCGTGGTCGGCGGGGTGGAGCAGGCCGCCCGCGAGTACGCCGCCACCCACGGCGTCGACCTCGACGTCGTACGCGAGTCCTTCACCCCCGTCGTCGAGTTCGACCACGCCCTGCGCGACGAGCTTGCCCGCATCCTCGGCAACGACACGGATCTCAAGGTGCCCGTACTCGGCACCGGTGCCGGACACGACGCCGGGATCCTCTCCGACCGCATCCCGACCGCCATGCTGTTCGTGCGCAACCCCACCGGCGTCTCGCACTCCCCGGCCGAGTACGCCGCCGAGGACGACTGCGTGGCCGGGGTGAGCGCACTCGCCGACGTACTGGAAGGGCTGGCCTGCACGTGACCCCCACCGAGCGGACCCGGACGTACTGGCTGGAGCACGCCTGGCTCGGCACCCACGTCGAGCCGGGCGTCGCCGTCGACGTGCGGGACGGCCGCATCACCGCCGTCCACCAGGACACCCCCGCCCCGCCCGCCGGCGCCGAGCCCCTGCGCGGACTGACGCTCCCCGGCCTCGCCAACGCGCACAGCCACGCCTTCCACCGCGCCCTGCGCGGCACCGTCCAGGTCGGCTCCGGCACCTTCTGGACCTGGCGCGAGGTCATGTACTCCGTCGCCGACCGGCTGACCCCCGAGACGTACCTCGGCCTGGCCCGCGCGGTGTACGCCGAGATGGCCCTCGCCGGCATCACCACCGTCGGCGAGTTCCACTACGTCCACCACGCCCCCGGCGGCACCCCCTACGCCGACCCGAACGCCATGGGCGAGGCCCTGATCGAGGCCGCCGCCGAAGCCGGCATCCGCATCACCCTCCTCGACACCTGCTACCTGTCCTCCGGCTTCGGCGCGCCCCCGGACACCCACCAGCTCCGCTTCTCCGACGGGACGGCGGACGCCTGGGCACAGCGCTGTTCACTTCTCAAGGAACGGGATCACGCACGGATCGGCGCCGCGATCCACTCCGTACGGGCCGTGCCCGCCGACCAGTTGGCGACCGTGGCGCGCTGGGCCGAGGAGCGGCGGGCCCCGCTGCACGTGCACCTGTCCGAGCAGACCGCCGAGAACGACGCCTGCCACGCCGCCCACCGCCGCACCCCCGCCCGGCTCCTCGCCGACCACGGCGTGCTCGGCCCCCGCACCACCGGCGTCCACAACACCCACCTCACCGACGAGGACATCGCCCTGCTCGGCGGCAGCCGCACCGGCACCTGCATGTGCCCCACCACGGAGCGGGACCTCGCCGACGGCATCGGCCCGGCGGCCGCCCTCCAGCGGGCGGGCTCCCCGCTCTCCCTCGGCTCCGACAGCCACGCCGTCGTCGACCTGCTGGAAGAGGCGCGCGCCATGGAGCTGAACGAGCGCCTGCGCACCCGCACCCGCGGCCACTGGACCGCCGCCGCCCTGCTGCGCGCCGCCACCGCCGACGGCCACGCCGCCCTCGGCTGGGACGACGCCGGAACCATCGAGACCGGCGCCAGCGCCGACCTCACCACGGTCGCCCTCGACTCGGTCAGGACGGCGGGGCCGCTGCCCGGACTCGGCGCCGAGGCGGCCGTATTCGCCGCGACGGCAGCGGACGTACGGCACACGATCGTGGGCGGACGGCACGTCGTACGCGACGGGGCGCACACCCTCGTACCCGATGTGCCCGACGCCCTCGCACGGGCCGTCGAAGCCCTCCGCGCATGACCAACCGCCCCCGCCCCCACGAGGACGTCACGGACCCCATGAGCAGCAGCACCGTCATCACCAACATCGCCGCACTCGTCACCAACGACCCCTCCCTCGGCGACAACTCCCCCCTCGGACTGGTCCGGGACGCGGCCGTCGTCATCGACGGCGACCGCGTCGCGTGGACCGGTGAATCAAGCAAAGCACCCGCCACTGACAATCGGGTCGACGCCGGCGGCCGGGCGGTCCTCCCCGGCTTCGTCGACTCCCACTCCCACCTCCTCTTCGCGGGCGACCGCACCGAGGAGTTCAACGCCCGCATGTCCGGCCGCCCCTACAGCGCCGGCGGCATCCGCACCACCGTCGCCGCCACCCGCGCCGCGAGCGACGAAGAACTGGAGGCGGGCCTCACCCGTTACCTCGCGGAGGCCCTGCGCCAGGGCACCACGACCTTCGAGACGAAGTCCGGCTACGGCCTGACCACCGCCGACGAGTCCCGCGCCCTGCGCGTCGCCGCCCGCCACACCGACGAGGTCACCTTCCTCGGCGCCCACATCGTCGCCCCCGAACTCGCCGACGACCCCGCCGCCTACGTCGCCCTCGTCACCGGCGAGATGCTCGACGCCTGCGCCCCGCACGCCCGCTGGATCGACGTGTTCTGCGAGAAGGGCGCCTTCGACGGCGACCAGGCCCGCGCGATCCTCACCGCCGGCCGGGCCAAGGGCCTGCACCCCCGCATCCACGCCAACCAGCTCTCCTACGGCCCCGGCGTACAGCTCGCGGTCGAACTCGACGCCGCCAGCGCCGACCACTGCACCCACCTCACCGACGCCGACGTCGACGCCCTCGCGAACAGCCGCACGGTCGCCACCCTGCTCCCCGGCGCCGAGTTCTCCACCCGCGCCCAGTGGCCGGACGCCCGGCGCCTGATCGACGCCGGCGCCACGGTCGCCCTGTCCACCGACTGCAACCCCGGCTCGTCCTTCACGTCCTCCGTGCCCTTCTGCATCGCGCTCGCCGTACGGGACATGGGGATGACGCCCGACGAGGCGGTCCGGGCGGCCACCGCGGGCGGCGCGGCGGCCCTGCGCCGCGACGACATCGGCCGCCTGACCCCGGGCGCGTACGCCGACCTGACCCTCCTCGACGCCCCGAGCCACGTCCACCTGGCCTACCGGCCCGGTGTGCCGCTGGTCGCGGGCGTGTGGCGGCGGGGCGTGCGTAGGGTGTGACCAGCGTGTGAACCGGGGAGCGGGGGACGGATGGCCAAGTACTGGTGGACGCCGTTCCTGGTGAACGTGCTGCTCGGGATTCCGGGCGTCGTGCCGTTCTGGCTCGTGTGGTACCTGATGGTCAACTGGCCGCTGGCGGAACTGGGCTGGACCGTGCGCGAGCCGACGGAGAACGACGGCATGGCGCTCTGGCTGGTGATCGTCGTCCCTGTGGTGGCGCTCTTCGCGATGATCTGGTGGCTGGTCAACGCGCCGTTGCGACGCCGGACCTCCCTCGCGCCGCGCACCTTCTGGCTCCTGTGCGGGCTGGCCCCGCTGCTGCCGATGGCGGCGCTGATCGCCAACTCCCTGTGAAGGGCCGCGGCAGCCCGAAGGGGGGCGGCCCGGCTCCGGACCGCCCCCTGGAGGACAAGCGTCACGCGGTGAGCACGTCACACGGTGAGCACGTCATGCGGTGAGCACGTCACACGGTGAGTACGTGAGGACTACTCCTCGACCGTGAGTCCCTTGCGCAGCCGTACGAGGGTCCGCGACAGCAGGCGCGAGACGTGCATCTGGGAGATGCCCAGTTCCTCACCGATCTCCGACTGGGTCATCCCCGCGACGAAGCGGAGCGAGAGGATCTTCCGGTCCCGGGAGGGGAGTTCGGCGATCAGCGGCTTCAGCGACTCGACGTACTCGATGCCCTCGAGCCCGTGGTCCTCGTAGCCGATGCGGTCCGCCAGCGCGCCCTCCGCGTCGTCCTCCTCCGGCTGGGCGTCCAGCGAGGAGGCGGTGTAGGCGTTGGACGCCGCCATGCCCTCGACGACCTCGTCCTTGGACAGGCCGAGGTGCTCGGCCAGTTCGCTCACCGTCGGGGCGCGGTCCAGCCGCTGCGCGAGCTCGTCGCCGGCCTTGGCCAGGTCGAGCCGCAGCTCCTGGAGGCGGCGCGGGACGCGCACGGACCACGAGGTGTCGCGGAAGAAGCGCTTGATCTCGCCGATGATGGTCGGCATCGCGAACGTGGGGAACTCCACGCCGCGGGACGTCTCGAAGCGGTCGATCGCCTTGATCAGGCCGATCGTGCCGACCTGGATGATGTCCTCCATCGGCTCGCTGCGGGAGCGGAAACGGGAGGCGGCGAACTTGACCAGGGCGAGGTTGAGCTCGACGAGCGTGTTGCGTACGTACGCGTACTCGTGGGTGCCTTCCTCCAGCGACTCCAGCCGCTCGAAGAGGGTCTTGGACAGGACCCGGGCGTCCGCCGGAGCGACCTCGTCGTAAGCGGGGATGTCCGGAAGCCCGGCGAGTGTGCCGTCGTGGTCGACGGCCGCGTCATGGTGCTCGATGGGATCCAGATGTTCCGGAGGGAGTGTCGACGTCGCTTCTTGGGTACGCGATCCGTCGAGCCGGGGTGACATGATGTCCTCCATCGTTCTCGGCATACGGCTGCCGAAGCCAATTGCGTGCACTGCGGTGTGCGGCGCCTCCAAAGCCGGCCGTGTCGGTTTACGTGTCCTACTAGCCCTACCGGGTTTACCGAGCCCACCGCAAGTGTGTTCTGTGCGGGTATGTCCGTTTGTGTGCGGTTGTCGGGTGTCGGAGTGCGGCGGGAAGGCGTAGTGTTCGAGGGCGTCAGCAAGCAGTCACGACCTCGGGAGAGAGAAACGGCATGGACCGCGGGACGGTCGGCAGTGCCCAGTCGGGCCGGCTACTGGTGGAGGTGCGGGAAGAGGGCCCCAGTGCCGTCGTGACACCGGCGGGTGAGTTGGATCACCACACCGCCGATCTGTTGCGGGAGCCGCTGGAGGACTGTCTCGCCAAGGGATTCAACCGGCTCGTCGTCGACTGTTCGCGTCTGGAGTTCTGCGACTCCACGGGACTCAACGTCCTGCTCGGCGCGCGGTTGAAGGCGGAGGCCGCGGGGGGCGGTGTGCATCTGGTGGCCATGCGGCCCGTGGTGGCTCGCGTGTTCGAGATCACGGGGGCCGAAGCGGTCTTCACCCTCCACGACACGCTCGAGGCCGCCCTGTCCGGCGCGTCCGACTGAGCCGGCTCTTGTCCGGCCGGCGACGGGTCCCCTGCGCTCCCTGGGACAGGCGTTTTCGCCCCGTCCTGTGTTTCATGCCGAATGCAGGGGTGTCCGGGCGTCCCGGTCGGGCAGGAGACCCCCTGGAGCGACTGTGTACGACTTTGAAACGTGAACTGGTGAATCGGTGAGGTGAAGCGCTGATGAGCACCACCCGGCCCTACTCGCCGGGCGACCGTGGTCCGGAGCCCAGCGGCGCTTCCGGGGCGTCCGAGGGGGGCGTGCCCGGGACCGGGGAGTCCGAGGGTGGCGTGCCCGCGGGGCAGGCTGCCGTGATCGGGCAGTCCGTGCCCCCGGAGCCGTCCGCGGCCGCGGACGCGACGTCGTCCGGGTCCGCGCCCGCCGGTGGCGGAGGGCGACAGGTCCGCAAGCTGAGCTTCGACGGCCAGAGCGGGGTGGTACCGCTCGCTCGTGACTTCACCCGCCAGGCGCTGTACGCGTGGCGCTGGCTGCCCTCGGCCACCGCGGACCAGCGGGCCGCCGCCGAGGACGTACTGCTCGTGGTGTCCGAGCTGGTCACCAACGCCTGTCTGCATGCCGAGGGGCCGGACGAGCTGTGGATCACCTGTGAGAAGAAGGTGATCCGGCTGGAGGTCTCCGACCGGGGTACGGGGCAGCCGTCGCCGCGCACCCCACACCGCGCCGGACGCCCCGGCGGGCACGGCATGTTCATCGTGCAGCGGCTGTGCCTGGACTGGGGTGTGGTGCGTACGCCGGGGGTCGCGGGCAAGCGGGTGTGGGCCGAGCTGGGGGCGCCGGCGTAGGCGGTGGCCTGCGGCGCGGTGGCCTGCGGCGCTCTTCCGGGTTTTTTCCCACCCACCCACCCGTCTCGGTCGGCCGAGGGGTGGGCGCCCCTGGGGCTCCGCCCCGGACCCCGGACTCCTGGGCTCCGCCCGGATCCCCTTAGTGGGGCACCGCGTCTCCTGTACCTCTTGCTCCTGGGCTGCGCCCAGAGACCCTGGGCGCGGGGGACTGCGTCCCTGTACCTCTTGCTCCTGGGATCCGCCCCCAGACGCCCTGGGCGGGCACTGGTCCCCCGTACCCCTTGCTCCCGGGCTCCGCCCGCTCACTCAGCGGGGAACGGGGCTCCGCCTCGTCACCCAGCGGGCACTGCGTCCCCGCTCCCTCGCGAGCCCGCCTTCTTGGTCCACGGCACTCGGACGCCCCCGAAAACGCCCGGAGGGCCACCGCATCCACCGGGATGCGATGACCCTCCGTAGGCAGGAACCGCCAGGCCGGGCCGGTCTCAGCGGACGTCGCCCATGAGTTCCTTGACGCGCTTGCGGTACATCCACACCGCGACACCGGCGACCACGGCGAGCGTGGCTTCCGCGGCCACGATGCCGGTCTTGTTCAGGTCGACGCCGGCGATGGAGAGCAGGCCGGTCGTGGCGTCACCGGCGGTGACGGCCAGGAACCAGACGCCCATCATCTGCGAGGCGTACTTCACGGGCGCCATTTTCGTGGTGACCGACAGGCCGACCGGGGAGAGCATCAGCTCACCGCAGGTCTGGACGAAGTAGATCGCCACCAGCCACAGCGCGGCCGCCTTGTGGCCGCCGTCCGCGATGGCCAGCGGGGCCAGGAAGAGGAAGAAGGACGCGCCGACCAGGACCAGGCCGAACGAGAACTTCACGATCGTGCTCGGCTCCTTGCCGCGGCGGGCGAGCGCCAGCCACACCGTGGCGAAGACCGGGGCCAGGGCCATGATGATGACCGGGTTGACCGACTGGAACCAGGAGACCGGGAACTCCCAGCCGAGGACGCTGGTGTCGGTCGAGGAGTCGGCGAAGATCGCCAGGGTCGAACCGCCCTGGTCGTAGATCATCCAGAAGACGGCCGCGGCGACGAAGAACCAGATGTACGCGGACATCTTCGACTGCTCGGCGCGGTCCAGGTCCTTGTCCCGCTTGATGCGGGTCAGCACGAGCACCGGGATGATCACGCCGAGCAGGGTCAGCGGGACCAGGATCCAGTTCAGGGTGTAGACGCCGGAGAAGCCGACGATCGCGTAGAAGACGACGGCGAGGGCGGCCCAGAACGCGGCCTTGCGCAGGGTGGAGGTCTTCTCCGCGGCCGACAGGGGCTTCGGGGTCACGCTGGAGTGCGGCGCCAGGTGGCGGCTGCCGAGCAGGAACTGGATCACGCCCAGGCCCATGCCGACCGCGGCCAGCGCGAAGCCCAGGTGCCAGTTGACGTTCTCACCGATGGTGCCGATGATCAGCGGCGCGGCGAAGGCACCGAGGTTGATGCCCATGTAGAAGACGGTGAAGCCACCGTCGCGGCGCGGATCGTCGGGGCCGCTGTAGAGCTGGCCGACCATCGTGGAGATGTTGGCCTTCAGCAGACCCGAGCCGATGGCGACCAGGCCGAGACCCGCGAAGAAGGTGCCGGAGGTCGGCAGCGCCAGCGTGAGGTGGCCGAGCATGATCACGCCACCGGCGACGGCGACGGTCTTGCGGGGACCCCAGACACGGTCGCCGAACCAGCCGCCCGGCATCGTGAGCAGGTACACCAGCGAGAGGTACACCGAGTAGATCGCGGTCGCGGTGCCGGCGTTCATGCCGAGACCGCCGGGGGCCACCAGGTACAGCGGGAGCAGAGCCCTCATGCCGTAGTAGGAGAAACGCTCCCACATCTCGGTCATGAAAAGAGTGGCCAGTCCGCGGGGGTGGCCGAAGAAGGTCTTCTCGGATCCGGGGGTGCCCGGAGAGACCGAGTCCTTCGTCAGGCTGGACGCCATGGTCGATCCTTGCTTTTCGGGACGCGCTCATGAGGCGATGCGCGCCCGGTGGGGGGCGGCCGGCACCGGCGGCCTTCACCCGTCCACCCCACGCCTGAGGGATTCCGCTCCGGGTCACGGAGCAGTGGACGGCGGCCACCGGGATCCACGCCTGCGCGCACGTCGTTGCGCGCGTTGAGGCCCGGCCACAGGTCATTCCTTTCAAGGCCGGCCGTGGGGGCCGGCCCGCACACAAAAGAGACCTTCAGCGTCGAACTGTCGCCAAAGGTCCTCTGAGTGCTACAGGCGCTGATTCACCATACGGCAGGACACCGCCCGGTATGGAAGGACTTGAGACGCGGATCACAGGTGATAACGGAACCGCGAACGATCTTTCGAAGGTCTGTTACAGGATGGCACCCCACGGCCGCAGGTTCGTACCGGGGGTCGGCCGGGCCGGTCCCGCGCCGGGTGTCCGGCTTGTCCGTGGGCGGGAGGCCCTCGGGCCGATCACCCCCCGGGCGCTGCTCCGAGCGGACTACCATCAGCTCATGACCCGTGTACTGCTCGCCGAGGACGACGCGTCCATCTCGGAGCCGCTGGCCCGCGCACTGCGCCGGGAAGGGTACGAGGTCGAGGTGCGTGAGGACGGCCCCACCGCGCTCGACGCCGGCCTGCAGGGCGGCATCGACCTGGTCGTGCTGGACCTGGGCCTGCCGGGCATGGACGGGCTGGAGGTCGCCCGCCGGCTGCGGTCCGAGGGCCACGCCGTGCCGATCCTGATCCTGACCGCGCGCGCCGACGAGGTGGACACCGTGGTCGGTCTGGACGCGGGCGCCGACGACTACGTCACCAAGCCCTTCCGTCTCGCCGAGCTGCTCGCCCGGGTCCGCGCCCTGCTGCGGCGGGGCTCCGTCGAGCCCCCGCAGCCGCCCGCGACGCACGGCGTGCGCATCGACGTCGAGTCCCACCGGGCCTGGATGGGCGAGGAGGAGCTCCAGCTCACCGCCAAGGAGTTCGACCTGCTGCGGGTGCTGGTGCGCGACGCCGGCCGGGTCGTCACCCGCGACCAGCTGATGCGCGAGGTCTGGGACACCACCTGGTGGTCGTCGACCAAGACCCTCGACATGCACATCTCCTGGCTCCGCAAGAAGCTGGGGGACGACGCGGCGAACCCCCGCTACATCGCCACCGTGCGCGGCGTGGGCTTCCGTTTCGAGAAGAACTGAGCCGGCGCCCGCACACGGGAACCGGACCGCCGCCAAGGACCGGACCGCCGCCAAGAACAGAACCGCCGCCAAGAACAGAACCGCGCCAAGGACTGGACCGCCGCCAAGAACAGAACCGCCGCGTACGACTGAGCCGCCGCGAAGAACCGAACCGCCGAGAAGATCTCAGGGTCCGCCCGGGTAAGAGGACATGCGCCGCCGACTGATCCAGTCCACGCTCGCCGTGGTGCTCGTCGTGATCGCCGTTTTCGGCGTCTCCCTCGTGATCGTCGAGACCCGGACGATCAGCAGCTCCGCCCAGGAGCGGGTCGACCTGGAGGCGGTGCGGCTGGCCAGCATCGTGGACAGCCGGCTGCTCGGCACCGGATCGGTCGACGCCAAGTTCCTGCGGGAGCAGGTCCGGGACGCCCGGTACGCGGAGATCCGGATCCCCGGCAAGCCGGTCATCGAGGTCGGCAGCCGGCCGACCGGTGAGGTCATCCGCGGCAAGGCCACCGGCGAGGAGGGCGAGACGGTCCTCGTCGAGGAGCCGAGTTCCTCGGTGACCCGTGAGGTCGGCCGGACCCTGCTGATCATCGGACTGGTGGCGCTGCTCGCGGTGGTCGCCGCGGTGCTGCTGGCGATCCGGCAGGCCAACCGCCTCGCCTCCCCGCTCACCGACCTCGCGGAGACCGCCGAACGCCTCGGCTCCGGCGACCCGCGCCCCCGCCACAAGCGCTACGGCGTCCCCGAGCTGGACCGCGTCGCGGACGTGCTGGACTCCTCCGCCGAGCGCATCGCCCGGATGCTCACCGCCGAGCGCCGGCTGGCCGCCGACGCCTCCCACCAGCTGCGCACGCCGCTGACCGCGCTGTCGATGCGGCTGGAGGAGATCACCCTCACCGACGACCCGGAGACGGTGAAGGAGGAGGCGACGATCGCGTTGTCGCAGGTGGAGCGGTTGACGGACGTCGTGGACCGGCTGCTGACGAACTCCCGGGACCCGCGCAGCGGCTCCGCCGTCACCTTCGAGCTGGACGACGTCATCCAGCAGCAGATCGACGAGTGGCGCCCCGCCTACCGCAGCGAGGGGCGGGCGATCGTCAGCTCCGGCAAGCGGCATCTGACGGCCGTGGGCACCCCGGGCGCCGTGGCGCAGGTGCTGGCCGCGCTGATCGAGAACTCCCTGATGCACGGCGGCGGCACGGTGGCCCTGCGGACCCGGGTGACCGGCAACCAGGCGGTGGTCGAGGTCACCGACGAGGGGGTCGGCGTCCCGGGCGACCTGGGGGCGCGGATCTTCGAGCGCGCGATCAGCGGGCGGAACTCCACGGGCATCGGCCTGGCCGTCGCCCGAGACCTCGCCGAGGCCGACGGCGGCCGGCTGGAGCTCCTCCAGGGCCGCCCCCCGGTGTTCGGCCTGTTCCTGTCGCGCACGCAGCCGTCGAAGAAGTCGTCCGGTGACTCAGGGGAGACGGTGCGCTAGAAGGGCAGCCAGGCAGCCAGGCAGGCAGCCAGGCCAGGCCCCGGTCCCGGCCGCTGCCGCGGTCAGCGGTGTGCCGCGGGGGTGCCGTCCGAGGTGCGTACCGCCGTGGGCTGCTCGTGCTCCAGGGAGGTCTCCGTCCGCGTCACCGGCTCATGGTCCGGCAGTGCGCGGAAGACCCAGCTGCGGTACGACCAGAAGCGGAACAGCGTGCCGATGCCGATGCCGAGGAACTTGAAGATGTTGCTCTGCAGCGGGCTGTCCCAGCCGAAGCCGTACGTCGCCGTGTAGAGCACGCCGTTCTCGATCACCAGCCCGACCGCGCTGAACAGCAGGAACAGCGACATCTCGCGGGTCCGGCGGCTCTTGTCGCGGTCCCGGTACGTGAAGTAGCGGAAACCCAGGTAGTTGAAGACGATCGCGACGACGGTCGCGAGGATGCTGGCCCGCACCACGTGGAGGTCGGTGACGTGCCGTATCAGGTTGAAGGCGAGGAGGTTGACGAGAACCCCCGCGCCGCCCACCGCGCCGAACTTCACGACCTCACGGACCAGCCGTTCGATCCGCTCCCGCACCGCGCCGCGGGTCGCCGGGGGCGTCGGGGGAGCCGTATGAGCACCCGAGGAACCATGTCCCATGGTTGTGCAGGCCCCCGTCCATCGGTTGGCGTCAATCCGTTCATGCTAACCACCCGGACGCGCGATCTTCCTGCGGACGGATGCCGGGGCGACGGGAAAGGGGGCCCCGGCCCCGGGGAAACGGCCGGTAAACAGGTGGGCCCCGCGCGGCCGATACGCTAGGGGTGTGACGTTCCCGGTAGTCGGCATGGTCGGCGGTGGCCAGCTCGCTCGTATGACACACGAGTCGGGCATCCCGCTGGGCATCAGGTTCAAGCTTCTCAGTGACACTCCTCAGGACTCTGCGGCGCAGGTCGTGAACGAAGTCGTCGTCGGCGACTATCGCGACCTGGACACGTTGCGCGAGTTCGCGCGCGGCTGTGACGTGATCACTTTCGATCACGAGCACGTGCCGACCGAGCACCTCAGGGCCCTGGAGGCGGACGGCATCCCCGTGCGCCCCGGACCCGACGCGCTCGTGCACGCCCAGGACAAGGGCGTGATGCGCGCGAAGCTCGACGCGATCGGCGTGCCCTGCCCGCGGCACCGGATCGTGCGCGATCCGGCCGACGTGGCCGCCTTCGCCGCCGAGGGCGACGGCTTCCCGGTCGTCCTCAAGACGGTCCGCGGCGGGTACGACGGCAAGGGCGTGTGGGTCGTGGACTCCGCGGAGGAGGCCGCCGAGCCCTTCCGGGCCGGTGTCCCCGTGCTGGCGGAGGAGAAGGTGGACTTCGTCCGCGAACTCGCCGCCAACGTGGTCCGCTCCCCGCACGGCCAGGCGGTGGCCTACCCCGTCGTCGAGTCGCAGCAGGTCAAGGGCGTCTGCGACACGGTGATCGCGCCCGCCCCCGACCTCGACGAGGACCTCGCCCTGCGGGCCGAGGAGATGGCGCTCAGCATCGCCAAGGAACTGGACGTCGTCGGGCACCTCGCCGTCGAGCTGTTCCAGACCCGCGACGGCCGCATCCTCGTCAACGAACTGGCGATGCGACCGCACAACTCCGGCCACTGGACGATGGACGGCGCGATCACCTCGCAGTTCGCCAACCACGTCCGCGCCGTCCTCGACCTCCCCCTCGGCGACCCGCGCCCGCGCGCCCCGTGGACGGTCATGGTCAACGTCCTCGGCGGCGACTACCCGGACATGTACTCCGCGTACCTGCACTGCATGGCCCGCGACCCCCAGCTCAAGATCCACATGTACGGCAAGGACGTGAAGCCCGGCCGCAAGGTCGGGCACGTCAACACCTACGGCGACGACCTGGACGACGTGCTGGAGCGCGCCCGTCACGCTGCCGGCTACCTGAGAGGGACGATCACCGAATGAGCCAGGCCAGCCCGGTCAGTCCGGTCGTGGGCATCGTCATGGGGTCGGACTCCGACTGGCCCGTCATGGAGGCCGCCGCCAAGGCGCTCGACGAGTTCGAGATCGCCTACGAGGTCGACGTCGTCTCCGCGCACCGCATGCCGCACGAGATGATCGCTTACGGCGAGCAGGCCGCCGGCCGCGGACTGAAGGCGATCATCGCCGGTGCCGGGGGCGCCGCCCACCTGCCCGGCATGCTCGCCTCCGTCACCCCGCTGCCCGTCATCGGCGTACCGGTGCCGCTGAAGTACCTCGACGGCATGGACAGCCTCCTGTCCATCGTGCAGATGCCGGCCGGTGTGCCCGTCGCCACCGTCTCCGTCGGCGGCGCCCGCAACGCCGGACTGCTGGCCGCGCGGATGCTCGCCGCCCACGACGAGGAGCTGCTGGCCCGCATGCGCGAGTTCCAGCAGGACCTCAACGACCAGGCCACCGAGAAGGGCAAGCGGCTGCGCACCAAGGTCGAGGGGTCGGCGGCCTTCGGATTCGGGAAGTAGAGGCCCATGACCTCTACCGACTCACCGGCTTCACCGGATTCGTCAGCCGCACTGGACCGCGCCCGTGAGCTGCTGCGCGAGTTCCCCGTCGCCGACGGCCACAACGACCTGCCCTGGGCGCTGCGCGAGCAGGTCCGCTACGACCTCGACGCCCGTGACATCGCCGCCGACCAGTCCGCCCACCTGCACACCGACCTCGCCCGGCTGCGGGCCGGCGGCGTCGGCGCGCAGTACTGGTCGGTGTACGTCCGCTCGGACCTGCCCGGCGCGGTCACGGCGACGCTGGAGCAGATCGACTGCGTACGGCAGCTCATCGACCGCCACCCGGGCGAGCTGCGGGCCGCGCTGACCGCAGCCGACATGGAGGCCGCGCGTGCCGAGGGCCGCATCGCCTCGCTGATGGGCGCCGAGGGCGGCCACTCCATCGACAACTCGCTCGCCACGCTCCGCGCGCTGTACGCGCTCGGCGTGCGCTACCTGACCCTCACCCACAACGACAACGTGGCGTGGGCGGACTCGGCGACCGACGAGCCCGGCGTGGGCGGCCTGTCGGCCTTTGGCCGCGAGGTCGTGCGGGAGATGAACCGCGAGGGCATGCTGGTCGACCTCTCGCACGTCGCCGCGACGACGATGCGGGACGCGCTGGACACCTCCACCGCGCCGGTGATCTTCTCGCACTCCTCCGCGCGGGCCGTGTGCGACCACCCGCGCAACATCCCCGACGACGTGCTGGAACGCCTGCCCGCCAACGGCGGCGTGGCGATGGTGACGTTCGTGCCGAAGTTCGTGCTCCAGGCGGCCGTGGACTGGACGGCCGAGGCCGACGAGAACATGCGCGCGCACGGCTTCCACCACCTCGACTCCAGCCCCGAGGCGATGAAGGTCCACGCCGCCTTCGAGGAGCGTGTCCCGCGCCCGGTCGCCACCGTCTCCACGGTCGCCGACCACCTCGACCACATGCGCGAGGTCGCGGGCGTCGACCACCTCGGCATCGGCGGCGACTACGACGGCACGCCCTTCACCCCGGACGGTCTCGGCGACGTCGCCGGCTACCCGAACCTGATCGCCGAACTGCTCGACCGCGGCTGGTCCCGGGCCGACCTGGCCAAGCTCACCTGGAAGAACGCGGTCCGGGTGCTGGGCGCCGCCGAGGACGTGGCCCGGGGACTCCGGGCGACGCGGGCCCCGTCCAACGCCACACTGGAGGACCTGGACGGCTGAGCCGTCTCAAGCCGTCTCCGTTCCGGAGGCTTCGAGGGCGGGGTAGTCGGTGTATCCGGTCGCCCCGCCCACGTACATCAGGTACCGGTCCCGCACCGGGTTCAGCGGCGCGCCCAGCCGCAGCCGGGCCACCAGGTCGGGGTTGGCGAGGAACGGCCGGCCCAGGGCGACCAGGTCGGCCCCGGCGGCCAGCACCCGCTCGGAGGCGCGGCGCACGGCGTCCGTGGACAGCTCGTCCCCCAGCACCGGGTTGGCGATCAGCACCCCCGGCCAGCCGGCGCGGATCCTCCCGAACACCGGGGCGTCCGGGTCGGCGTGGACCAGGTGCAGATACGCGAGCCCGAGACCGCCGAGCCGCTCGGTGAGCGCCGGGTAGATCTCCTCGGTCTCGCCCTCCGCGATGCCGTTGACGGTGTTGCCGGGGGAGACCCGCAGCCCCACCCGCTCGGCGCCGATCTCGGCGGCCACCGCCTCGACCACCTCGACCGTGAAGCGGATCCGCGCGGCGACGGATCCGCCGTAGCCGTCGGTGCGGCGGTTGGTGTTGGCGGCCAGGAACTGGTGCAGGAGGTGGCCGTTGGCGGAGTGCACCTCCACGCCCTCGAACCCGGCGTCGAGGGCGTTGCGGGCGGCCTTCGCGAAGTCGGCGACGGTGGCGCGGATGTCCTCCTCGGTCAGCTCCCTCGGGACGACGGCGGGGCGGTGCCCCTGAGGCGTGAAGACCGTCTCGGGGAGCGGCACCGGCGACGGCGCGACGGGCGTCAGCCCGCTGGTCGCGGGATGGCCGACCCGGCCGCCGTGCTGGAGCTGCAGGAACATCCGCCCGCCCGCCTCCCGCACGGCCTCGGTGACCTGCCGCCAGCCCGCCACGTGCCGCGGGCTGTGGACGGCGGTGATGTTCGGGTACGTCTGCCCGACCGCGTTCGGCGTCGCCGCCTCGGCGATGATCAGCCCCGCGGAGGCGCGCTGGGCGTAGTACGTGGCCATGAGCGGCGTCGGGGTGCCGTCGGCCTCGGCGCGGTTGCGGGTGAGCGGGGCCATCACGAGGCGGTTGGGGAGGGTGAGCGGGCCGAGGGGAGCGGAGGCGAGGAGATCCGTTGTGTTCGACGTGCCCGTACGGTAGAACCTGACACCCGTGTCAGAAACAAGTCCCGGCGGGCCGTCAGGTCGAGGCAGGCCGTCAAGTCCCGTCAGGCCGTCAAGTCCCGTCATGTCCCGTCAGGTCCCGGAGGCGACCCGTATGCGGATCGGTGAACTCGCCCGGCGCACGGGCGTCAGCGAACGCTCGCTGCGCTACTACGAGAAGCAGGGGCTGCTCGCGCCCGCCGAGCGTACGCCCGGCGGCCACCGCGAGTACGCCGAGGCAGCCGTCGACCGGGTCGTCCGGATCCAGGAGCTGTACGCGGCCGGGCTGTGCAGCAGCAAGATCGCACAGCTCCTGCCCTGCATGCGGGACGGGGACGGCGGCCCGTCGGCCGTCGCCACGCCGAAGCTGGTCGCCGACCTCACCGCCGAACGCGCCCGCATCGACCGGACCATCGCCGACCTGCTCCGTTCCCGGGACACCCTGGACGAGGTGATCGACGCGGCCCGGGGCTGACCGTCTACTCCGAACGCCCCACCCACCAGGAAGCCGTTTCCGCTCCGTGCGACGGTGACCGTAACGCACGACGACCGTACGGAGCCCGCCATGGCAGACCTCCAGGACGACCTGCACACCCGCACCGACGCCGGCGGACTCGACGACCTGTCCGTGCCGCCTGCCGCGGTGGCGTTCCCGCCGGAGCCCTACGCGCCCGTCTCCGACCCCGAGGACGAGCCGCTGGCCCGGGCCCACGCCGTACTGGCCGCCCATCCCGTCGCCGACGGCTACAGCGGTCTGTCCCGCAGGCTCAAGCACCTGCCCTGGTACGACCTGGAGCTCGGCGAGAGCGTCGTCGACACCGATCTGCCGCGGCTGCGCGAGGGCAGGGTGGGCGCGCTGTTCTGGTCGCTGCACCTGCCCGAGGCCATCGACGGCGACCGGGCGGTGGGCGCGACCCTGGAGCAGCTGGACCTGGTCGAGACGGTCGTGCGCTCCCACCCGGACGGGCTTCGGCTGGCGTACGACGCGGGGCAGGCCATAGACGCCCGCAACTGCGGCCGGGTCGCCGTGCTGCCCGGCCCGGCCGGCGCCGCCGCGATCGGCGACTGCCTCGGCATCCTGCGTTCGCTGTACGCCCTCGGTCTGCGCGTGCTGACGCTGACCGGGGCGACCTGGGCGAGCGAGGCGGGCCTGACCCGGTTCGGCGAGGAGGTCGTCCGCGAGATGAACCGGCTCGGTGTCGTCGCCGACCTCTCCGGTGCCTGTGCCGAGACCATCCGCCGTACCTTCGCCGTCTCCAAGGCGCCGGTGCTGTGCACCCGCTCCGCCGCCCGCGCCCTGCGCCCGCACCCCGCCAACCTCCCCGACGACCTGCTCGTCGAGCTGGGCGAGGCCGGAGGCCTGTGCATGGTGCCGCTGACCGCCGAGCAGACCGGCCCGACCGTCCGGGACGTCGCCGACCACCTCGACCACGTCCGCACGGTGGCCGGCCCGCAGAGCGTCGGCCTGTCCGGCACCTACGACACCGGCATCGCCCACCCGCTGGAACTCGGCGACGCCTCCTGCTATCCGAGACTCATCGCCGAGCTGCTGCGACGCGGCTGGGACGAGTCGGACGTGGCCCTGCTGACCTGGGGAAACGTCCAGCGCGTCCTGCGGGGGGCGGCCTTCACCGCGCGGGCGGCGGCGCTGCGCCGGGAGCCGTCGACGGCGACGATCGCCGAGCTCGACGGCTAGCCGTAACGAGCGGGCCGTTACGAGCGGGCCGTTACGAGCGGGCCGTCACGAGCGGGCCGTCACGCGTGTTCGATCCGGCACAGGCAGAACGGATGCCCCGCCGGGTCGGCGTACACCATGAAGTCCTTCTTCTCCCGGTCCTCCAGGTCCAGCGGCCGGGCACCCAGCGCGAGCACCTTCTCGTGCGCCGCGTCCATCTCCTCCCACGTCGCCCCGCCGTCGAAGTCCAGGTGGAACTGCTGTGCGTTGCGATCGGCGCGCGGCCACTCCGGCGGGGTCAGGCCGGGTGCGCGCTGGAAGGCCAGCCGCGGCCCGCCGGGCACCTGGAGCACCACCCAGTCGGGGTCCTGCTCCTCGGGGGTGCCGCCGCCGACCCGCGCGTAGAAGCGGGCCAGCTCGCGGGGCTCCGGACAGTCGACGACGACGGAACGGAAACGTGCCACGGGTGCCATGGGGGAACCTCCGGTGTTGGCGGTCCGGTCCTTGCTCAACAGGCGCAGAGGCAGAACGGGTGCCCGGCCGGGTCCGCGTAAACCCGGAAGGACCGGGCCCGGTCCTCCGCGTCCAGCGGCCGCGCGCCCAGCTCCAGCACGGCCTTCTCCGCCGCGTCCAGGTCCTTCACGTCGAGGTCGAGGTGGAACTGCTGCGCTCCGTCCGGCCCGGGCCACTTCGGCGGTACGTACCCGGGGGAGCCCTGGAAGGCCAGCGTCCGCCCGCCGGGCAGGTTCAGGTCGACCCACTCGTACTGGTCGTCGCTCTTGTCCTCGACGGTGCCGCCGAGCACGTCGGCGTAGAAGCGGGCCAGTGCGCGGGGATCGGGACAGTCCAGGACGACGACGCCCAGTTCGGCGACAGCCATGACTTCCTCCTTGGGTCCACGGTCGCGGTTACCCGCAAGGCACGGGTAACCGGTAACGGTTACTGCATGCTGCCCCATTGGCGGTAACGTCGCAAGCATGAGTGAGAGATCGCCCGCGCCGGGAGGGCTGGAGCTGGTCCGGTCCCTGGTGAACACGCTGGACATCGAAACGGGCGCCGACACGCTGGACACGCCGGAGGGGCGGGCGCCCTTCGGCCTGACGGAGGACGACGTACCCGGGGCACGCGACCTGCGCGAGTCCCTGCGCGCCACCCTGCTCGCCCACGCCGGCCACCCACCGCACCGCGCGGTGACCCCGCTGGGCGAGCTGCTGGCCGGGGCCCCGCTGGTGGTGACGGTCGACACGGCCGACGGCTCCGCCGCCCTCGTCCCCGCCCGGGACGGCTCCCTGCCCGCCCGCGTCGCCGCCGCCGTCGCCGAGGCACTGGTCGCGGGCACCTGGACCCGGATGAAGGCGTGCGAGGCCGCCGACTGCCACTGGGCCTACTACGACCGCAGCCCGGCCGGACGCGGCCGCTGGTGCTCCATGCAGGTGTGCGGCGCCCGCGCCAAGATGCGGCGGTACCGCGCCAAGGGAGCGTGAACCACGCGGAGTCCACCGGCCGGCGCGCCGCACCGCGGTGCAGAATACGACGGACGCCGGTCCGGCCGACTGAGCCTCGGCCGAACCGGCGTCACCGTCCGTCGGACACGGGCTACGCGGTCGGCCGGCCCATCGCCCGGTACGTCCAGCCGGCCTTCCGCCAGACCTGGGGGTCCAGGGCGTTGCGCCCGTCGAGGATCACCCGGGCGGTCACGGCCTCGCCCAGCGCCTCCGGGTCCAGCTCGCGGAACTCCCGCCACTCCGTCAGGTGCAGGACGACGTCGGCACCCCGCACCGCCTCCAGTGCGGAGTCGGCGTACCCGAGCGTCGGGAACAGCCGCCGGGCGTTCTCCATGCCCTTGGGGTCGTACACCGTCACCTGGGCGCCCTGGAGGTGGACCTGCCCGGCGACGTTCAGCGCGGGCGAGTCCCGTACGTCGTCCGAGTCGGGCTTGAAGCTGGCGCCGAGCACCGCGACCCGCTTGCCCAGGAACGGGCCGCCGCCCAGCGCCTGCCGGGTCAGCTCCACCATCTGGCCGCGCTGGCGCATGTTGATCGAGTCGATCTCGCGCAGGAAGGTCAGCGCCTGGTCGGCGCCGAGCTCACCGGCGCGCGCCATGAACGCCCGGATGTCCTTCGGCAGACAGCCGCCGCCGAACCCGATCCCGGCCCGCAGGAACTTCTTCCCGATCCGGTCGTCGTACCCGATCGCCTCGGCCAGCTTGGCGACGTCGCCGTCCGCGGCCTCGCACACCTCCGCCATCGCGTTGATGAAGGAGATCTTGGTGGCGAGGAAGGAGTTCGCGGAGGTCTTCACCAGCTCCGCCGTCGGGAAGTCGGTGACGACGAACGGCGTCCCCTCCTCCACCGGCGTCGCGTACACCTCGCGCAGCAGCTTCTCGGCCCGCTCGCTGCGCACGCCGACCACGATCCGGTCGGGGTGCAGCGTGTCCTTGACGGCGAAGCCCTCGCGCAGGAACTCCGGGTTCCAGGCCAGCTCGGCGTCGGCACCGGCCGGGGCGTGCTCGGCGAGGTAGCGGGCCAGCCGGTCGGCGGAGCCCACGGGCACGGTCGACTTGCCGACCACGAGCGCGGGGCCGGTCAGGTGCGGCGCCAGTGAGGCCAGCGCGGAGTCGACGTACGACATGTCACAGGCGTACTCGCCGTGCTTCTGCGGCGTGTTCACGCACAGGAAGTGCACGTCGCCGAAGGCCGCTGCCTCCGCGAAGTCGGTGGTGAAGCGCAGCCGCCCGCTGGACCCCTCGATCCCCGCGACGTGCCCCCGCAACAGCTCCTCGAGCCCCGGCTCGTACATCGGGACCTGCCCCCGCTGGAGCATCTCGATCTTCTCGGGCACCACGTCCAGGCCCAGTACCTCGAAACCGAGCTCGGCCATGGCCGCCGCATGGGTCGCGCCGAGATAGCCGGTACCGATCACGGTGATCTTGAGGGCCATGGGTGCTCCAGAGGTGTACGGCAGGCGTGCGCGCCCGAGCATATCCGGGGCATGGGAAAGCGCCTCGACGGGCAGGTTTCCCGCTGTCGTCAAGCTCACCTATCCACCACCGTGGATGGAGCATAAAATTCGGAGTTACTTAACGGTAGTTAGCGTCAGCACCACAGTGTTTGGGAGCGTGAGAGACCTTGGCCGGATCGGCTGACTTCGACCTGTACCGCCCGCTGGAGGAGCACGACATGCTCCGGGACGCCGTCCGTTCCCTGGCCGAGGCGAAGATCGCGCCGCACGCCGCCGCGGTGGACGAGGAGGCCCGCTTCCCGCGGGAGGCCCTCGACGCGCTGACCGCGAACGACCTGCACGCGGTGCACGTCCCCGAGGAGTACGGCGGCGCGGGCGCCGACGCCCTCGCCACGGTGATCGTCATCGAGGAGGTCGCCCGCGTCTGCGCCAGCTCCTCCCTCATCCCGGCCGTGAACAAGCTCGGCTCCCTGCCGGTGATCCTCTCCGGCTCCGAGGCGCTGAAGAAGAAGTACATGACCCCGCTCGCCAAGGGCGACGGCATGTTCTCCTACTGCCTCTCCGAGCCCGACGCGGGCTCCGACGCGGCCGGCATGAAGACCAGGGCGGTCCGCGACGGCGACCACTGGATCCTGAACGGCGTCAAGCGCTGGATCACCAACGCGGGCGAGTCGGAGTTCTACACGGTGATGGCCGTCACCGACCCCGCCAAGCGCTCCAAGGGCATCTCCGCCTTCGTCGTCGAGAAGTCCGACGAGGGCGTCTCCTTCGGCGCCCCGGAGAAGAAGCTCGGCATCAAGGGCTCCCCGACCCGCGAGGTCTACCTCGACAACGTCCGCATCCCCGCCGACCGCATGATCGGCGAGGAGGGCACCGGCTTCGCCACGGCGATGAAGACGCTGGACCACACCCGCATCACCATCGCCGCCCAGGCCCTCGGCATCGCCCAGGGCGCCCTCGACTACGCCAAGGGCTACGTCCAGGAGCGCAAGCAGTTCGGCAAGCCCATCGCCGACTTCCAGGGCATCCAGTTCATGCTCGCCGACATGGCCATGAAGATCGAGGCCGCCCGCCAGCTGACGTACGCCGCCGCGGCCAAGTCCGAGCGCGGCGACAGCGACCTCACCTTCCAGGGCGCGGCGGCGAAGTGTTTCGCCTCCGACGTCGCGATGGAGGTCACCACGGACGCGGTCCAGCTCCTCGGCGGCTACGGCTACACCCGCGACTACCCGGTGGAGCGCATGATGCGCGACGCGAAGATCACGCAGATCTACGAGGGTACGAACCAGGTCCAGCGCATCGTGATGGCGCGCAACCTGCCGTAGGGCCCATGTGACACGGGCGCCGGCCCTGTCCCTCCGGGGACACCGCCGGCGCCGACCGCATCTCTGCGGGAGCGCGTCGCTGACCTACGGTCCCGTGCCCGGCGGTCAGCGGTGGCTCAGCCGGACGCTCCCGTGCCGCGGCCCGGGCGTCGGCGCAGGGGAGTCTGCGGCGCGAAGCGGCGGGGTGTTCCGCCGGGGCCTCGCGCATGACCGGGGTCCCGTCGTGTGGACAATTGGCCGTCGGTGTCCTTGGGGCGCTCGTATGAGCGCTTGGAGGACGATGTCCGGCGATCGTTCACGCTTTTCGGGAGGGTGCGGGCCTCCAGGGGTGCGCCGCGTACGAGGCGAAGCCCGCCCACGTGGCAGGCAGCAGAGTGAGCCGGGGGCCGCCCGGGTTCTTGGAGTCGCGGACCAGGACCGTGGTCGGCGTGGTGGCTATCTCGACACAGTTCGAGCCGTCGGGGCTGTAGGTGGACTTCCGCCAGTTGTGGTTTTGCATGGTGGGTTCCTTCACAGGTCCTGGATGCGGTGGTGGATGAAGTCGCGCGTCCTGGCAGGGTCCAGCGCGCAGGACCCCATGCGGTCCAGTACGGCGCGGTACTTGCTCAACTGCGCCTCGGCATCGAGAAATTCACGTATGACCGTACGGGCCGCCCTCGACGGGCACGGCAGGCATGAACTGGTGGACGACGTCGAGTTGTTGACGTCCGAGCTGGTCACCAACGCCTACCGGCACACCCGCGGACCCTGCTCGCTGCGGCTGACCGCGCTGGCCGACGGGCGGTTGCGGGTCGGCGTGTGGGACAGCCACCCGCACATCCCCGCGGCCTTCGCCGAACCGCCGGGCGGGACGGCAGAGCACACCGCTCCCGCCCCGCCCGGTGCGGGCGGTGGACGGGGGCTGCACCTCATGCGGGAGTACGCGCACTCGTGGGGCGGGTGGTCGCTCGGTGACGGCGGCCCGCTCGGACGCGGGGCCGGGAAGCTGCTCTGGTTCGAGGTGGGGGCCCTGACCCCCGCCTGCCCGCCCCCGGACGGTCAGTCCTCGTACCCCTCCGCCACCCGGCGTTCCCGCAGCTCCATGATCGCGCGGCGGCGGGCCAGGCGGTGGGTGCGGCGGATCTGGGCCTCCTGGTAGCGGCGCTTGTCCTTACCGGTCTCCGGGAGGACCGGCGGGACCGCGCGCGGCTTGCCGTCCGCGTCGACCGCCGCGAAGACCAGGTACGCCGAACCGACCTGGGTGGCCGGGGCGGACTCGTTCCAGCGTTCGGCCAGGACCCGGACGCCGACCTCCATGGAACTGCGGCCGGTCCAGTTGACCTGGGCCTTCACATGGACGAGGTCGCCCACGCGGACCGGCTCGAGGAACGCCATCTCGTCCATGGACGCGGTGACGGCGGGGCCGCCGGAATGCCGCCCGGCCACGGCGCCCGCCGCGTCGTCGACGAGCTTCATGATCACTCCGCCGTGCACCGTGCCCAGGAGGTTGGTGTCGCTGTGGGTCATGATGTGGCTGAGGGTGGTGCGGGAGGCCGAGGTCGGCTTGCCCGGGATCTCCGGAGTCGCCGACTGCGAGGTCGAGGCCTGTTCTGCCTGGTCTGTCATGGCCTCTACCTTATGCCGGGGCGACATCCCAGTGATTTGTGTCAGCTTCGCAACAGCGCTGACCTTATTTTCCGACGGCCCTTATGGGCCGTGGTGCGGACCTGCACACTGGTGCGCATGACTGATTGGCCCGAGGGACGGACCGGCGACAACCGAGGCGGCGGCTACGGACGCGGCAGCGCGAGCGCGCGGCCCGAGAGCGCCCGCGTGATGCGACAGGTCCGCCGCGGCCAGGCGCCGCCGCCCGGACCGGGCCCGGCGGCACCGCCGTACGGCGCCGGAGTCCCGCAGCAGCCGTCGTACGCCGACGGTCAGGGCCACGCGGGGCAGAACGCGTACGACAGCGGCTACAACACCGGCCAGGTCTACGGCAGCCCCGGCGGACGGGGCCCCGGCTCCGGCCCCGGTGGCCCCGGCGCGGGCCGGCCCGCGCCGGACTGGCGCCGCCGGATCAAGTGGACCGCGATCACGGTGGTGACCGCGCTGGTCGTGACCACCGTCGGCACCTACTTCTGGGCCGACTCCAAGCTCAACCGCGAGGTCGACCTGTCCAAGGTCATCGAGCGGCCGGAGGCCGGCGAGGGCACGAACTACCTGATCGTCGGCTCCGACAGCCGCGAGGGCATGACCGACGAGCAGAAGAAGGACCTGCACACCGGCTCCGCCGAGGGCAAGCGCACCGACTCGATGATGATCCTGCACACCGGGGACAACGGGTCGACGCTCATCTCGCTGCCCCGCGACTCGGACGTGGAGATCCCGAGCTTCGTCGGCTCCGAGTCCGGCAAGAAGTACGAGGCCACGGGCCGGCACGTGAAGCTGAACGCCGCGTACGCGGAGGACGGCCCCGAGCTGCTGGTGCGCACCATCGAGCACAACACCGGTCTGCGCCTGGACCACTACGTGGAGATCGGCTTCGCCGGCTTCGCGAACATCGTGGACGCGGTCGGCGGCGTCGAGATGGACATCCCGCAGGACATCAAGGACCCGAAGTCCGGCGCCGACCTCAAGAAGGGCAAGCAGACCCTGAACGGCGAGGACGCCCTCGCCTTCGTCCGCACCCGGTACGCGCTGGCCGGCTCCGACCTGGACCGGACGAAGAACCAGCAGAAGTTCCTGTCGGCGCTGGCGAGCCAGGTGGCCACGCCGTCGACCGTCCTCAACCCGTTCGCGCTGTACCCGACCATGGGCGCGGGCCTGGACTCCCTCATCGTCGACAAGGACATGGGCCTGTTCGACCTGGCCGGCATGTTCTGGGCGATGAAGAGCGTCAGCGGCGGCGACGGCACGTCGATGAACATGCCGGTCTCTGGCAGCGTCGGGTCCAACCTCAAGTGGGACGACGCCAAGGTGAAGAAGCTGGTGGAGCAGCTGAAGAACGACGAGAAGGTCACCGTCTCCGGCAACTGAGATCCGCGACGGGTCACCGCTTCCCACAGGCCACCTCGTCGCCGCGCACCACCGTGCCCGTCTCCTGCGGCGGGTCGGCCGGCTTCACCTCCACGACCCCCTCGAAGCCGGCGCCCGCGATCACCTTCAGCGTCGGGCCCTGACCCTCGACCGGCCGCAACTCGCTGCCGGGCAGGGCGGCGGCCAGGGACTTCGCCGAGAGGTCCCAGCGGGGGTCGAAGACGACGACGGTCCGCTCGGCCGCGTGACCGGTGGCGTTCCTGGGGGCCCGGGTGGTGCGGAACCCGGCCGCGGCCAGCGCGTCGTCCACCCGCTTGCCGAGTCCCGGCGTACGCGTGCCGTTCTCCACCTGGACCCGGACCTGCTCCGGGTCCACCGGGACCCGCACCGGCGCCGGACCCTCGGGCCTCGGCTTCGGCGCGGCCAGGCGCCGGTCCTCGCGCAGGGCGTCGAAGATCCGCTCGGACTCCACGGGGTCCCACTTCAGGGTCGAGCCGATGCCCTTGACGTCGTGGCCCGTCTCGGCGACGGGCACGGTGGTGAACTCGGACGAGGACGGCGAGAAGTTCCGCATCGCCCGCCCGAGCGTCAGCAGCTCGTCGGTGCCGAACCCCTTGTCCGCCCGTACCGAGCCGAGCACCGCCTGGATGACGTCGCGGAACCTGAGCGGGTTCAGCAGCAGCCCCGAGGAGGTCGCCCGGTCGATCAGGGCGGCCAGGAAGCGCTGCTGGCGCTTCATCCGGCTCAGGTCCGAGGCCCCGTCGAGGTGGCGTGCGCGGACGTACTGAAGCGCCTGCCCGCCCATCAGCCGGTGCGTGCCGGCCGGCAGGTCGAGCCCGGTGTAGCTGTCCCTCAGCGGCTGGGCCGTGCAGATCCGCACACCGCCCAGGACGTCCACCGTCTTCATGAAGCTGGTGAAGTCGACCTCCAGATAGTGGTCGATCTTCACGCGGGTCATGTTCTCGACGGTGCGGACGGTCAGCTGCGGACCCCCCTCGGCGTAGGCCGCGTTCAGCTTGAGGGGGTGCCCCTCGTGATGCTCGCCGGTGGTGCGGTCGGTGTGGTCGGGCGTCTCGGCGTACGAGTCGCGCGGCAGGCTGACCACGCTGGCGCGTTCCCGGTCCTCCGAGATGTGCACGATCATGATCGTGTCGGTGCAGTGGCAGGGGGCGCCGCCGAGACGGTACTCCTGCCGCTCCCGCTCGCTGATCCGGTCGCGGCCGTCGGTGCCGACCAGCAGGATGTTCATGCCGTCACCGGCCCGGGGCCGGTTCTTCATGTCCTTGAAGGCGTCGACCCGCGAGATGTCCGCGTCCAGGCCGGCGAGCACCGCGTGCCCGATCCCCGCGGAGGCGAGCACCACCACCGACAGTGCCGTCACCGCCCGCATGGCCCAGCGCGGCCTTCTCCGCCGTACGGGGGGACCGGGAGGGCGCCGGGACGAACCGGAGCCGCCGTGCTGCGGCGGCGGGCCGCCCCGGGGGGACGAGGCCGGGACCCGGGGGGAGCGGGGCGGCATGGGCAAAGGACACCTCCGCGAGGACGGGGCCGTGCGGCCGGACGTGCGATCCGTGAGCACCGTAGGCCCATACGATCTGCTGCCCGGGGCCGTGACCCCCGCGGCGCGCGCCCGTGTCCCCCGTTCGCGGTAACGTGAGCACCGATGAACGCCAAGTCCGACGTGCGGCTGCCCGCCGTTTCCGTGATCATGCCCGTCCTCAACGAGGAACGGCATCTGCGCGGCTCCGTCCGCGCCATCCTCGCCCAGGAGTACGCCGGCGAGATGGAGGTCGTGATCGCCCTCGGTCCCTCCGCGGACCGTACGGACGAGATCGCCGCCGAGCTCGTCGCCGAGGATCCGCGCGTGCACACCGTGCCGAACCCCACCGGCCGTACGCCCGCCGCGCTGAACGCCGCGATCAAGGCCTCCCGCCATCCGGTCGTCGTCCGCGTCGACGGCCACGGCATGCTCTCGCCGAACTACATCGCCACGGCCGTACGGCTCCTCGAGGAGACCGGCGCGCAGAACGTCGGCGGCATCATGCACGCCGAGGGCGAGAACGCGTGGGAGGACGCCGTCGCCGCCGCGATGACGTCGAAGATCGGCGTGGGCAACGCAGCCTTCCACACGGGCGGCGAGGCCGCCCCGGCCGAGACGGTGTACCTGGGTGTCTTCCGCCGCGAGGCGCTGGAGCAGCAGGGCGGGTACAACGAGGAGTTCATCCGCGCCCAGGACTGGGAGCTGAACTTCCGTATCCGCGAGGCCGGCGGTCTGATCTGGTTCTCGCCCGAGCTGCGGGTCTCCTACCGGCCCCGCCCGTCCGTGCGGGCGCTGGCCAAGCAGTACAAGGACTACGGCCGCTGGCGGCACGTCGTCGCCCGGTACCACTCCGGCTCCATCAACCTGCGCTACCTCGCCCCGCCGACGGCCGTGTGCGCCATCGCCGCCGGTGTCGTGGTGGGTGCGGTGCTGACCCCGTGGGGCTTCGTCGTACCCGGTGGTTACCTGGCGGCCATCGTCGCCGGGTCCCTGCCGGCCGGGAAGGGGCTCGGGCTGAAGGCGCGGGCGCAGATCCCGGTGGCGCTGGCGACCATGCACATGTCGTGGGGCTGGGGCTTCCTGACCAGCCCGCGGTCGCTGGCCAAGCGGGTCATCGCCTCCCGGCGCCCGGCCGTGCGGCCCGACACGGACGCCGCCGCCGGAACCCGGTGACGGACGCCGCCGGAACCCGGTGACGCCGCTCAGGACCAGGTGAACGCCGGGTTCACGTGCATGCAGGCGCCGTCGTCCGCGCCGTTGAGGGCCTCGGCCGACTCCGGGGCCTTGTCGTCCGCCGCGGGCGCCTGGTACGCCGTGCCCTCGCGCCAGTCGGCGCCGACGATCAGCGTGACCCCCGAGACGTCGGTCGACCGCCGCACCGAACTCGCCGGGATCCCCAGCGACTCGGCCACACGCCGCGCGTCGCCCTCCAGGTCGGTGCTCGGGTAGCGGACGACCGTGAGGTCCTCGCTGGGCAGCACCGAGGGGTCGGTGACCGCCTTCGTGAAGCCCTGCTCCACCAGCAGTCCGGCGACCGTGTCCGCGCGTCCGCGGGCCGCGCCGAGCCGGTCGGTGCGGGTGCCGTTGCGGACCTGGACCGCTATCTCGCCGTCGGCGGCGGCCGGGTCGTCCGGGACCTCCGGCTTCTTGTCGGCCGGCTTCTTCTTCTCGTCCTTGCCGTCCAGCGCGATGTCCTCCCGCACCAGCCGGAACAACCGCTCCGCGTCCTCGGTCGGTTCCACGCGGGCGCCCACGTACCGGTTGGGCATCGTGGTCATGGTGATGCGCTCCGGCTTCACCTTGCGCAGCTCGTTGCTGAGGTCGTACAGCTTCTTGACGGTGTCGAGGCCCGGGTCGACCGTGAGCGCCCCGGTGGCCTCCTCGGCCAGCCTGCGCAGCTTGTTCGGGCTGCTCAGGGTCGCGTTCTCGCGCAGCGTCCGGACCATCGAGTTCAGGTACATGTGCTGGGCCTCGGCCCGCGCCAGGTCGCTGCCGTCGTCGAAGCCGTAGCGGGTGCGCAGCCACTGCAGGGCCTGCTCGCCCTTGACCGGGTGCGTCCCCTTCTCCAGCTTCAGGCCGGAGCCGTGGCCCTGGCTGTCGCGCGAGTGGATGTTGGCGTCCACACAGACCGGGACGCCGCCGACGGCGTCCGCCATCGACACCACGCCCGCGAAGTCGACCATCACGAAGTGGTCGATGTGGATGCCGGTGAGCTCCTGCCAGGTGGCGACCGTGCAGCCGGGGCCGCCGTGCCCGAGGCTCTGGTTGGTCATCGTCCGGCCCTCGCTCGCCGGGTAGACCTTCCCGTCGTCCGGGTCGGTGCACTTGGGGATCTTCACGAGGGTGTCGCGGGGCATGCTGACGACCGACATGTTGCTGCGGTCGGCGGACAGGTGCACCAGCATCTGCACGTCCGCCAGCGGTGTGGCGCCGAACGTCTCGCGGGCGCCGCCGAGTTGCTGGTTCTCCTCGCTGTCCCGGGCGTCCGAGCCGATGACGAGGATGTTCAGCGGGGTCTGCCCGGCCGCGTTCGGCGTCGGCGCGGCGACCTTGTTGTCGCCCAGGTTCAGGGCGTCCTTCCTGATGTTGTCGTTGAGGCGCTCGTAGTAGAGGTATCCGGCACCGGCCGTGCCCGCCAGGAGCACGGCGAGTGTCACCGCGGTCCAGCGCAGCACCCGGCGTCCCCTGCGGGGCCGGCGTCTGCCGGCTTCGGCACCGCCGTCGCCGTCACCGGTGCCCTCCGCGCCGCCGACGGCGGTCTCCGCACGCTCGGGGGCGTCCGATGCGCCCTGCCGCGTGTCCTCCCCCTGCACACTGCTCCGCGTCACGTCCGCGTCCCTCCCCACCCCCGCGCCACGGCGCGGGCCCGTCGCCTGCCTGTGAGACGTACGACAGGCCCGTCAGGTCAACTGGCGCACTGCACCTGGTCCGCCGTGGACTTGTCCAGCTCCGGCGTCTTGATCGATTTGGCGTTGAGTTTGACTCCGGCGCCCTTGAAGTCCTTGCCGAGGGTGAGGGTCATGGTGGGCAGGCCCTGGGCGTTGGTGACGCTCTCGCCGGGTTTCATGGCGGCGCCGGACAGGCCGAGGATCTCGGCGAGGGCGCGGGCCTGGTCGGCCTGGTCGGGGGCGTATTCGAGGGTGGTCCTGGCGATGTCCGCGGGGGCGTTCCCGGCGTTCTCGGACTTGGTGACGCCGGCCTCGGTCTGGAGGTAGGTCAGCTCCTTGCCCGCGCTGCCGCTGGGGGCGCCGCCGTTGAGGACGCGGACGCGTACCTCGGAGGGGTCGGACTTCTCGCCCTGGAGGCGGGCGGCGACGGCCGCGGCCTCCTTCTTCTCCTGCTCCTTGACCTCGGTGAAGGAGATGTCGTTCTTGATCATGTCGAAGACCTGGGGCGCCTCCGTCTCCAGGGGGACGACCGTCGCCTTGATCTTCTCGGCGGGATTGTCCTTCACCGGCACCGTGAGGAACGTGATGTTCTTCGTCGGCACCTTCTTCAGCTCCAGGGCGATGTCCTTGAGCGTGCCCACGTTGCCGATGGGCTTGTCCACGGTCAGGGCCTTGGTCGCGGCCTCGGCCAGCTTCACCAGCTTGGTGGGGCTGGTCAGGGTGTCGCTGGAGGACATCTTCCGCATGAGCGAGCCCAGGAACTGCTGCTGCACCTTGATGCGGTCCAGGTCGCCCTCGTTGCCGAAGGCGTGCCGGGTGCGGACGAAGGCGAGTGCGTCCTCGCCCTCGACCACGGACTTGCCCGCGGGCAGCTTGAGTTTGGACTTCTTGTCGTCGACGGCCTTCTCCACGCAGACCTCGACCCCGTCGACCGCGGTGGTCAGCGTCTTGACCGCGTTGAAGTCGGCCATCATGAAGTGGTCCGGCTGGATACCGGTCGCTTCCTTCACCGTGCGCATGGTGCAGCCCGCGTTCCGGCCGCCCTCGCCGAGGCTCTTGTTGAAGCGGACGTCCTGTTCCCCGGGGACGACCGTCTTCGTTCCGTCCTCCTGCGTGGTCTCGCAGTCGGGGATGTCGACGATCAGGTCCCGGGGAATGCTGAGCGCGGTGGCGTTGGAGCGGTCCTTGGCCACGTGCAGGAGGATCGTGGTGTCGGCGTGCCCGACGCTGCCCGCGTCGCCGTAGCCCTCGTTGCCGGCGCCGGTGCGCTTGTCGGTGCCGATGACGAGGATGTTGAAGGCCTCGTCCTTCTTGAAGCTGCTGCTGCCGGCGTTGCCGACGTCCGTGGTCGAGACGTTCCCCTCGAGGTGCTTGAGGTAGGCGTAGCCGCCGGCAGCGGCCGCCAGGACGATGAACGCCGTGCTGCCGCCGGCCCACAGCAGGACCTTCTTGCCCTTCGACTTCTTCTTCTCCGGCCGCCGCCCGCGCCGGCCGGGCACCGGCTCCTCGGGCGTGGGACGGCGCCGTCGCTGGGGCGGGACCTCGCGGCCGGGCGCGGCCGTACGACGTGCCCGGCCGGCGGTGCCGCCGTCGGCGGCGGAGGCGTCCGTGGCGCCGGCGGCGCGGGGGGCGGACCGGCGGGGGCCCGGGACAGCCGACTGCGGTGCGGAAGGGGACAGTCGCAGTTCGTATTCACCGGTGCGCGGATTCAGTACCCACTGGTCTGCGGGATCGACGTTGTCTGCCCGCCCACGTCCTTGCGCGTCCACGGTCTCCCATTCCTCCGGCGGGGGCCACGCGGCACCTTCCCCGGAAGGCGCACGGTAAAGGGTCATCAAGTGCACGACGCCAGGGCGGACCTCGCGGCGGGGGCACTGGAGCGCTCACACTATCGGCCCAGTTCAGCGTCGAACGACACTGGTGACAAATTCGACGCCCCTACAACAGGGCAATCCCTCCTATTTTCATGAGTTCCTACCATCGGTAGGGCTTGTACACATCCATGCACTTACCGGTGTCCGACCCGTTGAGGGCGTCGCTGTTGTCCGGCAGGTCTCCGGCCTCGGGCGTCTTCTGCTTCGGGTAGGACGTGCCCGAGCGCCAGTCCGCTCCCACGACGAGCGTGATCCCGGACACGTCCGTCGACTTCCGCACCGCACTCGCCGGAATTCCCAGCACCTCGGCGACGCGCCGGGCGTCGCCCGCCAGCTCCGCGTTCGGGTAGCGGACCACGGTCCTTTCCTCGGAGAGCGCGGCCGAGGCGTCCTTCGTCGCCTTGTCGAAACCCTTCTCCACCAGCGCCTGGGCGAGCGCGCCCGCACGGCCACCGACCGGGCCGAGGGTGGCGGAGCGGGTGGCGTTCTGGACGAGGACGCCGATCTCGGAGTCGGCGGCGGGGGAGTCCCCGGAAGGCTTTCGGCCGGTGTCCTTTCCGGTCTCCTCGCCCGTGCCCTTTCCGGCGTTCTCCCCGGCGTCCTTTCCTGCGTCCTTTCCGGCGTCCTCACCGGAGGCGGAGTCCTTGGCGCCCTTGTCGTCGAAGGACACGTCGTCGCGGAGCATCGCCCACATCTTCTCCGCGTCGGCGCCCGCCTGGAGCAGGTGGTTCGCGTTCCGGGGGTCCTGGACGGTGGGTATCGTCGTCATGGTGATGCGGTCCGTCGGCACCGTCTTGAGCTGCATGCCCAGGTCGTAGAGCTTCTTGACCGTGCCGATCTCCTCGGAGACCGTCAGGGACTTCGTGGCCGCCTCGGCCAGGTCCATCAGCCTGCCCGTGTCGGTGAAGACGTTCTGCCCCTTCAGGGTGCGGATCATGGAGTTCATGTACATGTGCTGAGCCTGGGCCCGCAGCACGTCACTGCCCCAGGCGTGCCGGGTGCGCAGCCACTGGAGGGCCTGTTCGCCCTGCACCTTGTGCGGGCCGGCCGTCATCTTCAGGCCCGAGCCGCCGGGCACGCGGGGCAGCGGACGGTCCCACACGTTCTGGTTCACGCAGACCTCGACCCCGCCGACGGCGTCCGCCATCGACACCACGCCCGCGAAGTCGATCGTCATCCAGTGGTCGATGTAGACCCCGGTGAGGTTCTCCCAGGTGGCCAGGGTGCAGCCGGCGCCGCCGCGGCCCAGCGACTCGTTGATGATCGTGTTGGCCGCCGGGTACTTCTCGCCGCTGTCCGGGTCGGTGCACTCGGGGATGTCGACCCGGGTGTCGCGCGGGATGCTGACCACCGCGGCGCTCTTGCGGTCCGCGGCCAGGTGGATGAGCATCTGCACGTCGCCCAGCGGCGGGTTGTCGCGCGTGTCCTTGCCGCCGCCCAGCGCCACGTTCGCGTCGGAGGCGCGGCTGTCGGAGCCGATCAGCAGGATGTTCAAGGGGGTCTGTCCGGCCGCGTTCGGCTCGGCCCGGTGCGCCTTGGAGTCGCCGCTGCTGCGCTCGCCCTTCTCGATGTTGCCGTTCAGGTGCTCGTAGTAGAGGTATCCGGCGCCGGCCGTGCCGAGTATCAGAACCGCGAGGGTCGTCGCGGACCACCGGAGTGCGCGGTGCCGGCGTCCGGCGCGCCGCCGTCCGGACCGCCCGCCGTCCCCGCCCCCGCCCCCGGGGCCGTCCTGTCCGCCCGTGCCCGTGCCGCCGCCGTCCGGAGCGCCCCTGCTGCCTTCCCTGCCGCCTCTGCCGCCCCGGGCGTGCCGGACGGCGGCGCCCGGTCGTGTTCCCTCCCCGTGCACACTGCTCTGCGTCATGTCCCTCTCCCACCCTCGGGCCCGCCGACGTGCCCCTGCGCACGACCTGTTCGCACAGTTGGACGTACGGGGCCCCTCGTTGGCTGTACGGCCGTCCCCACGGGTTGCTCCCGTCCCGGCAGTGACCGGCCGCACCACTGGACGGCCGCACCACTGGACGGGCGTACCGATGGACGGCCGCACCACTGGACGGGCGTACCGATGGGCGGCCGCACTCATGGGCGGCCGCACCGACGGACGGTCGTACTGTCAGACGCGCGCGGGGCCCGTCAGGTCACTTCGCGCACTCGACCTTGTCGGCCGTGGACTTCTGAACCTCCTTGGGCGCCTTCCCGGAGGTGGCGTTGAGTTTGACTCCGGCGCCCTTGAAGTCCTTGCCGAGGGTGAGGGTCATGGTGGGCAGGCCCTGGGCGTTGGTGACGCTCTCGCCGGGTTTCATGGCGGCGCCGGACAGGCCGAGGATCTCGGCGAGGGCGCGGGCCTGGTCGGCCTGGTCGGGGGCGTATTCGAGGGTGGTCCTGGCGATGTCCGCGGGGGCGTTGCCCCCGTTCTCGGACTTGGTGACGCCGGCCTCGGTCTGGAGGTACTGAAGCTCCCGCTGGGCGCTGCCGCTGGCGGCGCCGCCGTTGAGGACGCGGACGCGGACCTCGGAGGGGTCGGACTTCTCGCCCTTGAGGCGGGCGGCGACGGCGGCGGCCTCCTTCTGCTGCTGCTGCTTCTCCTTCTGCTTGACCTCGGTGAAGGAGACGTCGTTCTTGATCATGTCGAAGACCTGCTGGGCGGGCCCGTCCTGGAGGACGACGGTCACCGGGATCTTCTCGGCCGGGTTGTCCCTCACCGGCACCGTGGCGAAGGTCAGGTTCTTGGTGTTGAGCTTGCCCAGCTCCAGCCCGAGGTCCTTCAGCTTGCTGATGTCGTCCAGCTTGGAGTCGACGGTGAGTGCCTCGGTCGCGGCCTCGGCCAGGTTCAGCATCTTCGACGGGCTGGTGAGCGTGTCGTTGGACTTGAGCTTGCGCATCAGCGCGCTGAGGAACTGCTGCTGGATTTCGATGCGGCTCAGGTCGCCGCCGAAGCCCACGGAGTGCCGGGTGCGTACGAAGGCCAGCGCGTCCTCGCCCTCGATCGTGTGCTTGCCCTTGGGCAGATCCAGGTGCGAGTCGGGGTCGTTGATGTCCTTCGCCAGGCACACCTCGACGCCTTCGACCGCCGTCGTGAGCGTCTTGACCGCGTTGAAGTCGGCCACCATGAAGTTGTCGGCCGTGATCCCGGTCAGCTCGGTGACGGTCCGCATGGTGCAGCTGGGCGTACGGCCGTCCTGGCCGAGGCTGTTGTTGAAACGGACGCCGGTGGAGCCCTGGATGACCTTCGTCGTCCCGTCCTCCTGCGTGGTCGGGCAGTCGGGGATGTCGACTATCAGGTCGCGGGGGATGCTGAGGGCGGTGGCGTTGGAGCGGTCCTTCGACACGTGCAGGAGGATCGTGGTGTCGGCGTGGCCGGCGCTGCCCGTGTCGCCGTACCCCTCGTTGCCGGCGCCGGTGCGCTTGTCGGTGCCGATCAGCAGGATGTTGATCGCCTTGTCCTTCTGGAAGCCACCGGTGCTCGCGCCGTCGTCGGCGACGGACTTGATGTTGCCGTTGAGGTGCTGCAGGTAGAGGTAGCCGGCCGTGCCGGCGGCGAGGACGACGAACGCCATGATGCCGCCGGTCCACAGCAGGACCTTCTTGCCCTTCGACTTCTTCTGCGCCGGCCGCCGTCGCCCGCGCCGCCCGGGTGGCGGCTCCTCGGGTGCCGCACGGCGTCTGCGGGGAGGGGGTACCTCATGGCCGGGGGTCGCCGAAGCCTGTGCGCCGCGGTCGCGCGATCCGCCGGGCGGGCCGGATCCGCCGGGCTCACGTGAATCACGGGAACCAGGTGAATCACGGGAGCCACGGGAATCGCGGGAACCACGGGAATCGCGGGTTCCGCCGGATGCGGCACCCCGGGGCCGCGGGACCGACGATTGCGGTGCGGAAGGGGTCAGTCGCAATTCGTATTCGCCGGTCTCCGGATTGAGTACCCATTGGTCTGCGGGGTCGATGCCGTCCGCCCGCCCACGGCCTTGCGCGTCCACGGTTGTCCGAGTCCTCCGTCGGTGCCACGCGGCGCCTTCCCCTCCCGGCGCCCGGTCCAGCTCATTCGGCGCCCGGCCGCGGGCAGAGCCTCGTGGCCGGGCACACCGGATCGCTCACACTAACCGCCCTGTTCGGTACAGGGCGACAAAAGTGATGCATTTAATCGAACTTACAACTGGGCAATACGGCGCATTCATTGGAGAAGTGACCCCTCCGACGCGCCCGCCCCGCACATGACTTGTACACCCAGCGCCGTCCGGAACGCGTATTACCCGCAGATGTCCTTCGCGGCGGTGTTCCCGCTGAACGTCGGCGCCGGAGAATCTCCGGGGCCGGGATCACGGGGGTTTCCGGAACCGGTCGCCGTATCCCGCCCGGCGGTCGCGGCGACCGCCACGGGCTCGTCCGTCCGCAGGCGGGTGAAGAGCTTCCCGGCGTCGGGCTCCACGAGTTGGTCGCGATTGGGGTCGCCCGCGTACGACTCCCTGGGGACGGTCAGGAATTGCACGCGCTCGGTGGGAATGCCGCCCAGTCCGCGCACGAGGTCGTACAGACCACGCAGACTCGCCAGGTCCGGATCGGTCGTGAGGGAGGACGTGGCCGCATCCAGGACGGGGTACAGCTTCACCGGATTCAGCAGTACGTCATCGCTCCGCACCTTGTTGACGAGCGCCCCCAGGAACCGCTGCTGCCGGTCCATCCGGTCGGTGTCGCTGCCGTCTCCGAGCGACTTGCGGGCGCGGACGTAGCCGAGCGCCTGCTCCCCGTCGAGCGTCACCCGGCCCGCGGGCAGCTTCAGCTCGGCGTCCTTGTCGTCGACCGGTTCGCGCAGGCACACCTCGACGCCGTCGAGCGCGTCGACCATCTCCTTGAAGCCCTGGAAGTCGACGACGACGTGGTGGTCGATCCGGATGCCGGTCAGCTTCTCCAGCGTGCGGATCGTGCACGCCGAACCACCCGCCTCGAAGGTGTAGTTGAACTGCGCGAACACCGGCTCGGTGCGTGACCCGTCGGGCCGGCGGCAGCCGGGCACCTCCACCATCAGGTCGCGGGGGAGGGAGACGGCGGTGGCACTGTCCCGGTCCGCGGCCAGATGCAGCAGGATCATGGTGTCCGACCGGGCGGTCCCGGAGTCCCGCCCGTAGCGCGCGTTGCCGTCACCGGACCGCGAGTCGGACCCGATCACCAGTACGTTCCGCGCGCCGCGGACCAGTGCGGTGGGCCGCTCCTCCTCGTACCGGGCGAGCTCGGCCGCCGCCGCCTCGTCCGCCGTGATGTTGCCGTCCAGCCTGGTGTACACCGTCCACCCGACGCCCAGGGCAGCCACGGCCAGCACGGTGACGGCGATCCCCGAACACCCCAGCCGCCGCCTCCGACGCCGCCGCCTCAGCCCGCCCCCGGTCGCGGAAGCCCCCGCGCCGGTTCCGGGCCCACCGAGGGGCGTGCCCGCGTCGTCACCGCTCACGTCTCCCTCCGTCCCGCACACGTGCGCTCCTACGACCATGCCCCGAGCGGGCGCCGGGGGCGGAGCGGGACTGACCCGAACGGGGGTGCGCCGGTCCGGCCGCGGCGAGCGGTCGGCTTCGGGGGACGGAAGGGTCGACTCGGGGGCGGAGTGGTCGGTTTCCGGGCTTCAGGGACGCAGGGGTCGGCTTCAGGGACGGAACGGCCGGCTTCAGGGACGCAGGGGTCGGCTTCAGGGACGGAACGGCCGGCTTCAGGGACGCAGGGGTCGGCTTCCGGGACGCAGCGGTCGGCTTCCGGGACGGAACGGTCGGCTTCCGGGGCGGGCGGTCAACGAGCCGTGGCCGACACCCTCTCCGCCTCGATCCGCCGGTCCACGGCCCCCGCTTCCGCCTGCTCCAGATGCCGGCACAACACCACCGACCCCCCACTGGCCAACGGCGCGTACAGCCCCGCGCTCAGCCCCTCCCACGTGTCGTACGGCAACCCCGACAGGATCCGCGCACCCGGCCCCGTGAGGCCCAGCCCCGACGCCTGGGCCCGGGCCCGCTCCACGACCTCCGCCCCGCTGAACTCCCGCCCGGCCACGATCAGCGCGGGTGCCTCCGGGTCCACCGGCACGTACGGCACGAACCGGTCGCCCTGCCCCGGCGCCTCCACCGCGTAGTCGGCGAAGCCCTCCGGCGGACGCGGCACGAACCGCCCCCCGAGCGGCCGCAGCGCCAGCGCGACCCGCGCGCCCGAGCACGCCCGCGCCGCCTCCAGCGTCTCCGGCTCCGGCCCGCTCACCACCACGTCGGCCGCCGCCGGATCACCCGCCACGTCGGCGAC
This sequence comes from Streptomyces sp. NPDC037271, assembly GCF_055603605.1. Classification (NCBI taxonomy): domain Bacteria; kingdom Bacillati; phylum Actinomycetota; class Actinomycetes; order Kitasatosporales; family Streptomycetaceae; genus Streptomyces; species Streptomyces sp. NPDC037271. The sequence continues at coordinate 25,924 of NZ_JBVJVN010000008.1, read as the reverse complement.
GACACCCACCGACGCGCACGCCAGCAGCCACACCGCCGTCTGCCAGTGCGCGGGCAGCAGCAGAGCGACCCGGTCGCCGGGTTCGACGGACAGTTCGTCCTGGAGCAGATTCGCGGTCTTGGCCACCCAATTGGCGAAGGTGGCCACGGACAGTTCGACGCGTTCGCCGGTGGCGTCGTCGTAGAAGGTCACCAGGGGGCGTCCCGGGTCCGCGGCGAGCGCGGAACTCAGCAGGTCGGCAGGGGTGCGGTCGGTCGCGTTCACCCGCGCAAGCGTACGCGGGCCCACGGGCGCGCACCGAGCGTACGGCGTACCGCGCGGCCACCGGATCGGACGAAAACGCCCTACAGCCCGTCAGATCACGGATGGACAGATTTGTACGGTGATGTCCACGATCGGGGGCATGCGTGGATTCCTTGCTTCCTCGATCGGTGTCACGTGCGCGGCCGCCCTGGCCCTCCCTCTCGCCCCGCCCGCGGCGGCGGCAGCCACCTCCGCGGCCGAGCCCACGACCGGCAGAACGGTGCGGCCCGAGGCGTACGTCCCCGGCAGCACCCAGTCGCTGCCCCTCGCCCCCCTCACCCACAACCGCACCCCCGGCGCCGTCGAACAGGGCGTGCCCCGCCGCGACGTACGCCACTTCTCGCTGGTCGGTGTCGTCTGGGACGACCCGGACACCGAACTGCACGGCCACGTCCAGGTCCGGACCCGCGCCACCGCCACCGGCACCTGGTCCGGCTGGCAGGAACTGGAGACCCACAACGCGGACCATGCCGCCGACCCCGGCACCCCCGAAAGCGCGTCGGACCGCGTCCGCGGCGCCACCGCCCCGCTGTGGGTGGGCGAGTCCGACGGTGTGGAAGTACGGGTGAGAGCGTCGAGCACCTCCCAGGCCCCCAGGACCACGGAGGCCACCGGGGCCGTCCAGACCGCCGCCTCCCCCCTCCCCACGGGCATGCGCCTCGAACTCGTCGACCCCGGCGAGGGCGCCCCGCCCGCGGCGGCCCCGGACCCGGAGGAGGGCCCCCGCACCACCGCCACCACCGCCACGACGTCCATGACCGACGAGTCCGCGGAAGCCGTCGCCGCATCCGCCGTCAACACGGACCTCGCCCCGCTCGGCGCCACCGAGATCCCGGCCCTGGACCGCGCCGGGACCGAGGCCGCGCTCCTCGCCCTGGGCGGCACCGGCGCGCTGACGGCGCAGCAGAAGACCAAGCCGTACGTCGGCCCCCGCCCGGGCATCACCACGCGCCGCGGCTGGGGCGCCGACGAGAAGCTGCGCGAGCGGAAGTTCGTGTACACGAAGAAGGTCAAGGCGGCCTTCGTGCACCACTCGGCCACGGGCAACAACTACACCTGCAAGCAGGCGCCGTCAGTCATTCGCAGTATCTACCGCTACCACGTCAACAGCATGGGCTGGCGCGACGTCGGCTACAACTTCCTCATCGACAAGTGCGGAAAGATCTACGAGGGACGGGCCGGAGGCGTGTCCAAGGCGGTACTGGGCGCCCACACCCTGGGGTTCAACTCCAACAGCATGGGCATCGCCGTCCTCGGCACGTACACCTCCAAGAAGCCGTCGTCCGCCGCCGTGAAGGCGGTCGCCCGGCTCACCGCGTGGAAGCTCGGTCTGTACGGCATGAATCCGCGCGGAAAGACATACCTGAAGTCCGGTGGTGGCAATCTCTACGGAAAGGGCAAGAACGTACGACTCAACGTCATCTCCGGTCATCGCGACGGCTTCGCCACGAGCTGCCCCGGCAAGAAGCTCTACGACAAGCTCGGCACGACCCGCTCGACGGCGGCCAAGTACCAGGGCCGCTGAGGGCGGAACACCGCACGGCCATCGAAGGCGCCATGGAACGGTCTGCATACACTGGCCGGCCGAAAGAAAGCTCGGCCGGTCCCGGCAGGAAGCAGAGACGACAGGTGACAGAAGCGATCCTCCTGGTCGGCGGCAAGGGCACGCGGCTGCGTCCGCTCACGGTGCACACCCCGAAACCGATGGTCAGGGCGGCGGGGGTGCCGTTCCTCACGCATCAGCTGGCGCGGGCGAAAGCGGCGGGCGTCGAGCACATCGTGCTCGCGACGAGCTATCTGGCGGAGGTCTTCGAACCGTACTTCGGCGACGGCTCGGCCCTGGGCCTCCACCTGGAGTACGTCACGGAGGAGGAGCCGCTCGGCACGGGCGGCGCGATACGCAACGTGGCGTCCCGGCTGCACTCGGGCCCCGACGACCCGGTCCTCGTCTTCAACGGCGACATCCTGACGGGCCTGGACATCGGCGCCCTGGTCCGCACGCACGGGGCGACGGGCGCGGACGTCTCCCTGCACCTGACGAAGGTGACCGACCCGAGGGCGTACGGCCTGGTCCCCACGGACGGCACGGGCCGGGTGCTCGCCTTCCTGGAGAAGCCCCAGACACCCGAGGAGATCGTCACCGACCAGATCAACGCGGGGGCGTACGTCTTCCGCCGCTCGGTCATCGACACGATCCCGGCGGGCCGCCCGGTCTCGGTCGAACGCGAGACCTTCCCGGACCTGCTGGCCACCGGAGCGCACCTCCAGGGCATGGTCGACTCCACGTACTGGCTGGACCTGGGCACCCCGGCGGCCTTCGTACGCGGCTCGGCGGACCTGGTCATGGGCCGCGCCCCGTCCCCGGCGGTACCGGGCCGCTGCGGCGACCGCCTCGTCCTGCCCACGGCACGGGTCGCGCCCGACGCCAAGCTGGCCGGCGGCACGGTGGTCGGCGAGGGCGCCTTCGTGGCGGAGGGCGCGCGTGTCTTCGGCAGCACGATCCTGCCCGGCGCCGTCATAGAACCGGGCGCCGTCATCACCGACAGCCTCATCGGCACCCGCGCCCGTGTGGGCACCCGGTCGATACTCAGCGACACGGTCATCGGCGACGGCGCCGTCATCGGCGCCGACAACGAACTGCGCTCCGGGGCCCGCATCTGGTGCGACGCCCACATCCCCCCGGCGTCCCTGCGCTTCTCGTCCGACGCGTAGCCGCCGGCCACCTCAGCCGCGGGCGGCGCCCCGCCGCCCGGGCTGCGGACAGTCGTTCCTCCTCCCGTGCCCGAACGGCCGGGCGGCACCAGCGGCGGCACGACGCCGGGCCGCGCACCCCGCCCCCAACCGTCCTCCCGCACGCACCGGGCAGCCGACACGCACGCACCGGGTCGGTCGGCACACACCGGGCAGCCGGTGCACACACCGGGCAGCCGACAGGCACCGGGCCGGCCGGCGTCACAGCCTTTCGATCCTCCGCGGAGCCATCCGCGGCGCCCGCCGCTCCGGCACCCGCCCGCTCAGCAACACCAACCGGGCCGCCCGGTGCCGCTGCCCGGCATACGGCTCCAGCAGGCGCAGCATCACGGAGTCGTCCGCGTCCCGGTCCCCGGCCAGCGCGAACCCCACGATCCCCGGCAGGTGCAGATCCCCCACCGTCACCGCGTCCGGCGCCCCGTGACTGCGCTGCACGGTCTCCGTGGACGTCCACGGCCCGATCCCGGACACGGCCTCCAGCCGCTGCCGCGCCGCCGCCGGCTCCATCCCGGCCGCCTCCTCCAGCCGCGCGGCGACCCGCACGGCCCGCAGGACCGTCGACGCCCGCTTGTCGTCCACCCCGGCCCTGTGCCACTCCCAGGACGGGATCAGCGCCCACGTCCGCGCCGACGGCATGACACACATCCGCCCGGGCGCGGGCCCCGGCGCCGGTTCCCCGTACCTCCGTACGAGCAGCCGCCACGCCTGGTACGCCTCCAGCGTCGTGACCTTCTGCTCCAGGATCGACGGAATCAGCGACTCCAGCACCAGACCGGTCCGCGTCAGCCGCAGCCCCGGCCGCCGATGCCGCGTCAGCGCCAGCAGCCGGTGCCGCGGCACGAACGCGGACGGGTCGTCGTCGGCGCCCAGCATCCGCGGCAGCTGCTCCAGCAGCCACTCCGCACCCGGCCCCCAGGCCTCGCCCCGCACCTCACCGCCGCGCGCGGTGACCCGCAGCGTGCCCGGCCCGGCGGGCGTCCGGCTGGCCCGCCACACCGAGCCGTCCGGCATCGTCCGGAACGTCGGATCGCCGGGCCCGCGCCGCAGCGGACCGAGCACCAGCCCCAGCTCGTGCGGCCCGTCCGGCGCCCACACCCGTACCTTCGCCGGCGCGAGTGCCTGCCGGGGTACACCGGCCGCGGGCACGACGGCCTCCCCGCCGCGCGCCGAAGCACGCGCGGGCCGGGGGGCGAAACGTCCTGCCACGGGTGAGGTCCTTGGGACGAGGGAAAGAGACGAGGGAAAGAGACGGGGGAAAGAGACGGGGGAAAGAGACGGGGGAAAGAGACGGGGGAAAAGACAAGTCCCTACGAGGGTAGGCGCTCGGCCCGACAGCTCACCGCACCTCGATGAAGGCCCCCGCGTCCCGCTCCGGCCGCGCCCGCGGCTCCTCGGCGGGATGACCGACCGCGACCGCCCCCATCGGGTCCCAGTCACCCGGCAGCCCCAGCACGTCCCGTACGACGTCCCGGCAGAACATCGTCGAGGACACCCACGCCGACCCCAGCCGCTCCCCGGCGAGCGCGACGAGCAGGTTCTGCACGCCCGCGCCGGTGGCGACCACGAACATCTCCCGCTCGGCCCCGTCGCGCCGCGCGTCCCCGTAGGTGTGCGAGCCGTCCATGACCAGGCAGGGGACGACGAGGTACGGCGCGTTCCGCAGCACGTCGCCGCGCCGGATCCGCCTGGCGATCGATTCCTCGCTCTTGCCGTCCCGCCGCAGGTCCGCGATCCAGGCGTCCCGCATGGCGTCCAGCAGCCGGGTGCGGGAGTCCGCCGACTCCAGCAGCACGAACCGCCACGGCGTCGTGTGGTGCGGGGCGGGCGCCGTCACCGCCGCGGCCACCGCGCGGCGCACGGCACCGGGGTCGACCGGCTCGTCCGTGAAGGCCCGGACCGTACGGCGCTGGGTGACCGCCAGCCGTACCGCCTCCGACGTGCCCAGCCGGAACATGTCGTCGCGCGCGCCGCGCACCATCACCCGCGCGCCCTCGCCGTCGTCCTCGGCGACCACCTGCGGGAGCCCGCGTACGACGGCGACGGGCAGCCCCGCGGCCTTGCCCTTGACCAGGTCGCCGGCGGCGGCGAGCTCGTCGGCGGTGGCGACGACGGTGGCGCCGAGCGGATTGCCGTGGGCGTCCGTGCCCCCGCGCAGGTCGTCGAGGACCCGCACACCGGCGGCACCGATCGCCACGTCCGTGAGCCCGGCACGCCAGGGCCGCCCGAACGTGTCGGTGACGACCACGCCGACGTCGACGCCGAGCGCGTCGCGCAGCCCGTCGCGGATGCGGCGCGCGGAGGCGTCCGGGTCCTCGGGGAGCAGCAGCACCGTCCCGGACGGTGTGTTGGAGGCGTCGACCCCGGCCGCCGCCATGACCAGGCCCTGGCGGTTCTCGACGATGCGCAGCGCGCCGCGCCGGGCCACCACCCGTACGGTCTCCGCGTCGATCGCGGCCTCCCGGTCGGCGGCCCGTACGACACGCCCCTCCGCCTTGGACACGATCTTGGACGTGACGAGCAGCACGTCCCCGTCGGCCAGCCCGGGCTCGGCCGCCGCGATCAGCTTGGCCAGGTCGTCGCCCGGCTGCGTCTCCGGCAGGCCCGGGACGGCCCACACACGGTAGCCTCCCCGGTGACCGGGAACCCCGTCACGCACGCCGTCGCTCACGCCTGCGCCACCTCCTCCGCCAGCGTCAGCGCCTCCCGGGCCATCCGGGCCGCCGCGTCGAGGTCGGTCATCATCAGCGGAACGGCGCGGCAGAGGATGCCGGCCGCCTTCACGCGCGTGACGCACTCCGCGTCGACCGTGTCGACCAGCCAGCCGTCGAGCAGCCCCGAGCCGTAGTGCTCGGCGACCGCGGCCGCCGTGGACTCCACGCCGACCGCCGCGAGCACCTTGTCGGCCATCCCGCGCACGGGCGCGTCCCCGACGATCGGGGACAGGCCCACCACGGGCACCCCGGCGTCGGCGATCGCCTCCCGGATGCCGGGCACGGCGAGGATCGTGCCGACCGAGACGACCGGATTGGAGGGCGGGAAGAGGATCACGTCCGCCTCCGCGATGGCCTCCAGGACTCCGGGCGCCGGCTTCGCCTGCTCGGCGCCGACCGCCACGACCGCCTCGGCGGGGACCGAGGCCCGCAGCCGTACCCAGTACTCCTGGAAGTGGACCGCCTTGCGCTCCCCCGACCCGTCGGCGGAGCCGCTGTCGGGCAGCGTGACGGCGACGTGCGTCTCCACGCGGTCGTCGCTCATCGGAATGAGGCGCACGCCGGGCTTCCAGCGGTCGCACAGCGCCTGCGTCACCGCGCTGAGCGGATATCCGGCGGCCATCATCTGCGTCCGCACGATGTGCGTGGCGAAGTCCCGGTCGCCGAGGCCGAACCACTCCGGCCCGGCCCCGTACGCCGCGAGCTCCTCCTTGAGATGGAAGGTCTCGTCGGCCCGCCCCCAGCCCTGCTCCTCGTTGATGCCGCCGCCGAGCGTGTACATCACCGTGTCGAGGTCCGGGCAGACCTTCAGCCCGAAGAGGTGGATGTCGTCCCCGGTGTTGCCGATGACCGTGATGTCCGCGTCGGGCGCGGCCTGCTTCAGACCACGCAGGAACCGGGCACCACCGATGCCGCCTGCCAGAACCACAATGCGCATGGCCCCAGTCTTGCAGGCGGGGACGACAGTGCGTCAGGCAGTCGTCACGGCACCGGCACCGGCACCCGCGCCGGCACCCGCACCGGCACCGGCACCGGCACCGGCACCCGCGCCCGCGCCGGTACCGGCACCCGCGGCCGAGCACCGCGCGGAGTGCGCGGAGTGCGCGGAGCGCATCGGCATGTCCGTCAGGCCCGGGTAGTAGACGTGCAGGCTGACCGCCGGCTCCAGCGCGTCGTTGACCACCTCGTGGACGTAGCCCGGCGCGAACACCCGCTGGGCCCCCGCCCGCAACTCGCGCGTGGCGCGCTCCGTGCGCTCGGTCAGGCAGCCGTCCAGGACGGTCAGCACCCCGGAGGAGGGGCCGTGGTCATGGCGTCCGCTGCCCTGGCCGGGCACCCAGGACAGCAGCCAGACCTCGTAGCCGGGACCGGTGCGCAGCCGGTGGTACCAGCGTGTCGTCGCGTCGTACCGGACGAGGTGTTCCCACTCGGACCGGTCGGCGGCGATGGAGCGGGCCAGGCCGACGAACTCGGCGACGGTGGCCGGGTGCTCGCGCGGTGCCTGCAGGAGGTGGGGGACTTCGAGGATGTCGCCGGCGATCTGGAGGTCGCTGTCGCTGTTCATGGGTGCGGTGGGTCCTCGGCAGATGAGTGCGGGGGAGTGGTGAGAAGCGAGACGAGAAGCGAAGACGCCCTGGTGGGGCGGAGGGGGAGAGTCGGGTCGCGTGGACCCGGGACAGCCGGAGCGTGGCTTGCTCAACAGCTGAAACAGCAACAACAGCTACGGCGAGCGCGGGCAGCACCGTGGGACCCGGCGGTGCGGGTCGAGGTGAGCGCCAAGTTCGCGAGCATGCCCACAAGGACAGCGGTCCACACCGGCACTGTCAACTCGTTGCCCGATATGTGGGACATGTTTCACCTCATCCGGTTCATCTCGCAGGTGAAAGGTTTGCTCAGGCGGCTTCCGGGACACATGGCGCACAAGCCCGGCGCGCAACCCCCGTTGCGATCCTGTGATCCGAATGTGATCGGCCTCGCTTCGGCGCGTGTATCGGAACGGGATCGAACGCGGGGGCGTCCTTCCTGGTGCGGGCGCCGCGCGGGCCGGGTGTCCCGGTGGGTCTCGTCGGTACGTCGAGGTTTAGGACGATTTGAACACTTTCCGCTTGGCCTTGGTTCCGCAGAGTGAATAAGGGGCCCAATAGCAGATCTCGGCTTGACTCGCCCGGAGCAGCACACTTGTAATTTCACTCGTGTCGTTCAGCCGGAAACGGTAACGGCTGGATCACGGGGACGCGAAAGACAGACGAGGGGCGCACATGACCGAGCTGGTGCAGCAACTGCTGGTCGACGACGCGGACGAGGAACTCGGCTGGCAGGAGCGCGCACTGTGCGCCCAGACCGACCCCGAGTCCTTCTTCCCTGAGAAGGGCGGCTCGACCCGGGAGGCCAAGAAGGTCTGCCTCGCCTGCGAGGTCCGCTCCGAGTGCCTCGAGTACGCCCTTGCCCACGACGAGCGCTTCGGCATCTGGGGCGGCCTGTCCGAGCGGGAGCGCCGCCGCCTGAAGAAGGCCGCCGTCTGACCCGCCACGCGCACAAAACCGGCGGGAACGGCAGGAACGGCCCCTCGCGGGCGGGTTGTCCACAGGCGGCGGGGCGCCGTCCTGGCCAGCCGATAGTGTGGGCGCTCGTCCGAGACGCCCCGCCACCCGCAACAGGCACGGGCGTCCACCGCAGTCCACCGAACCGGGGCCCGTACCTCGATGTCCGTGCACAGCCACACGGCAGCCCAGCAAGACCTCGCTGCCACACCTGAGTTCCCGCGCCACGTGGTGACCGCGGTCCTCGTCGCCCACGACGGAGCCCGCTGGCTGCCCGACGCCCTCGCCGGGCTGCTCGGCCAGGAGCGCCCCGTCCAGTACGCCGTGGCCGCCGACACCGGCAGCGCCGACGACTCCGCCCGGCTGGTCACCGAGGCCCTCGGTGACGACCGCGTGCTCCACCTCGCCCGGCGCACCGGCTTCGGCCAGGCCGTCGAGGAGGCCGCCCGCAGCGCCCCCGTGCTCACCCCGGAGGACCTGCCGTACCTGAGGCGGCCCAGCGGCTGGGACCCCGTCACCCGCACCTGGCGCGACGACACCTACGACCTGCCGGAGCTCCCTCACGGAGAGCCGGTGCAGTGGCTGTGGCTGCTGCACGACGACTGCGCCCCCGAACCCGACGCCCTGGCCCAGCTGCTGCGCGTCGTGGACAACGAGTACGAACTCGGCCGCGACGACGTCGCCGTCGTCGGCCCCAAGCTCCGCGGCTGGTACGACCGCCGGCAACTGCTGGAGGTCGGCGTCTCCATCGCCAACTCCGGCCGCCGCTGGACCGGCCTGGACCGCCGCGAACAGGACCAGGGCCAGCACGACCACGTCCGGCCCGTCCTGTCGGTGTCCACCGCCGGGATGCTGATCCGGCGTGACGTCTTCGAGCGGCTCGGCGGGTTCGACCGCCGGCTGCCCCTGATGCGCGACGACGTCGACCTGTGCTGGCGCGCGCACGCCGCCGGACTCCGCGTCCTCGTCGCCCCCGAGGCGGTCGTACGCCACGCCGAGGCGGCCTCCCGCGAACGCCGCGCCGTCGACTGCGCGGGCCGCACCACCGCCTCCCCGCACAAGGTGGACAAGGCCGGCGCCGTCCACACCCTCCTCGTCAACGTCCGCACCGCCGCCCTGCCCTGGGTGCTGCTGCGCCTCGTCCTCGGCACCCTGCTGCGGACCCTCGCCTACCTCGTCGGCAAGGTCCCCGGACAGGCCCTCGACGAGATCCGCGGCCTGCTGGGCGTCCTGCTGCGCCCCGAGCGCATCATCGCCGGACGGCGTGAACGCGGCCGGCCGCAGGTCGAGAAGGACGAACTGCGCGCCCTGTTCCCGCCGCCCGGCGCGACCGTCCGCGTCACCGTCGAACAGGTCGCGGGCAACCTCGTCCGCGACTCCGACGCCGAGACGGCCCCCGGCGCCGGACGGCACGGCGGCGCCATCGAGTCCGGACCCGGCGGCGACGACGCCGACTTCCTGGAGATCGAGCAGTTCGCCCGGCTCAAGCGCGTCGCCCGCAAGCCCGGCCCGGTGCTCTTCCTCGTCCTGCTGTTCGTCTCCCTGGCCGCCTGCCGCGCCCTCCTCGGCGGCGGAGCCCTGGCGGGCGGCGCGCTGCTGCCCGCCCCGGCCGGCGCCGGCGAGCTGTGGTCGCGGTACACGGACGCCTGGCACACGGTGGGCACCGGCGGCACCGCCTCCGCACCGCCCTACCTCGCGCTCGTCGCCACGCTCGCCTCCCTGCTGCTGGGCTCCACCGGGCTGGCCGTCACCCTGCTGCTGGTCTGCTCGGTGCCCCTGGCCGGCGTCACCGCGTACTTCGCCTCCCGCCCGCTCGTCACCTCCCGGCTGCTGCGCGCGTGGGCGGCGGTCGCCTACGCCTTCCTGCCCGCCGCCACCGGCGCGCTCGCCGGCGGCCGCATCGGTACCGCCGTCCTCGCCGTGCTGCTCCCGCTCATCGCGCGGGCGGGCGCCTCGGCGGCCGGCCTGACGGGTTCGTCCGGCACCCGCGGCAGCTGGCGCGCCACCTGGGCGTACGCGCTGCTGCTGACGATCACCACCGCCTTCACCCCCGTCGTGTGGCCTGTCGCGCTGCTCCTCGGCATCGGCGTCCTGGCCCTGCGCAGGGGCGACATCACGGCGTACGGACTGCGTTTCCTCGCCCAGCTCGGCACCCCCCTGCTGCTGCTCGCACCCTGGTCGCTGACGCTGCTCCCGTTCGGCTTCCTCGACGAGGCGGGACTGGAGTACGGCGCTTCGGCCGCCTCCGCCCTCGACCTGCTCGGGGCGAGCCCCGGCGGCCCCGGCACGGTCGGCGGACTGGTCCTCATCGGCATCGTGCTGGCCGCGCTGGCCGCCCTGCTGCGCTCCGAGCGGCAGTTGGGCATCCGCACGGCCTGGGCCGTCGCCCTGGTCGCCCTGGTCTTCGCGGTGCTCTCCAACCGCTCCGCCTGGGCCGGACCCGCCACCCTCGTCTACGGCATCGCCCTGCTGTCCGCCGCGACCCTCGGCGCCGACGGGGCACGCTCGCGCGTCGCCGAGCAGAGCTTCGGCTGGCGCCAGCCGGTCGCCGCCCTGATCGCCCTCGCCTCGGCCGTCGGCCCGCTGATCGCCGCCACCGGCTGGATGATCGGGGGCGCCGACGGCCCCCTGGAGCGGCGCGACCCCGTACAGGTGCCCGCGTTCGTCGCCGAGGAGAGCCGCACCCGCGACCAGGCCCGCACCCTCGTCCTGGACAGCGACTCCGCCGCACAGGTGCGTTACATGCTGGTCCGCGGCTCCGGGGTCCGCCTCGGCGACGGCGAACTCGCCACCACGGACGCCGGGAACAGCGGGCTCGACAAGATCGTCGCCAATCTCGTGGCCGGCTCCGGCGCCGACCAGGCCGACCAGCTCGGCGGCTTCGCCGTGCGCTACGTCCTCGTGCACGACGCGCCCCGCGAGGTCAGCCGCGTCCTGGACGCGACGCCCGGCCTGAGCCGGCTGAGCCAGCAGGACGGCAGCGGACTGTGGCGGGTGGACCAGGAGGTCGCGCGCGCGACCATCGTGTCCGGTGCCGACTCCGGGGCCGGCTCCGGTGAGCCGCAGCCCGTCGCGGCCGGACCCGTCGAGGTCCACACCGAGATCCCGGCCGGCTCCGAGGGCCGGGTGCTGCGCCTCGCCGACACCGCCGCCGAGGGCTGGACGGCCACGCTGGACGGCAAGCCGCTCACCCGCACCACGGTCGACGGCTGGGCCCAGGGCTTCGAACTCCCCGCCTCCGGCGGAAAGCTGGACATCACCTACGACGCCCCGTTCACCCACACCGCGTGGCTGTGGGCCCAGGGCCTCCTCGGTGTCGTCCTGGTCGTCCTCGCCCTGCCCGGCAGGCGCCGCGACGTCGACGACGACCTGCCGGACGAACCGCTCGTCCCCGCCGAGGCGATGGAGGGCGACGGCCGCCGGGCCCGGCGACTGCGCGCCCAGGCGGAGGCCGAGGCCGAGGCCGCGGCCGGCTCCGAGCCGGTGACCGAGGCCACGCCCGGCACGGGCGAGACCGACCCGCCCCCGCAGACACCCGTGACCGTTCCGCAGCAACCGGCGTACGGCGCATGGGACTCGGCCGGGTACGCGGGCACGGAGAACGACCCCTACGGCACGTACGGCGGCGAGCAGTACCAGGACGGCCGCCCGTACGACCCCGGCGCGTACGGGCAGCAGCCGTACCAGGGCGACACCTACCAGGGCGGCCAGGCCGATCCGTACGAGGCGGGTCAGTACGCCCCGTACGGCTACGGCAACCCGCCCGGTCCGTCCGGGGCCGGCACGTACGACCCCGCCTACGACCCCGCCTACGACCAGACGTACGGCCAGGCGTACGGCCAGGGCGGATACGACACGCCCTACGACCCTTCCCAGCCCCACCACCCCCACGGCACGGGCACTGAGCGTCCCGACGGGAGCCAGCAGTGAAGCGCACCACCCTGTCCCTGTTCGCCGGCGCGACCGCGCTCGCCGCGATCACCGGATTCGCGGCGGTCACCACACCGGCCGCCACCGGCCCGGACACCGCCGAGCCGGCCGCCCGGCTGCCCGTGGAGCGCACCAGCCTGCTGTGCCCGGCGCCCAGCACGTCCGACCTCGCGGAGACGTCGTACACGTCCTTCACGCCCGTCACGAAGGGCACCGCCGACAAGGGCGGGGCCGTTCTCGAGGCCGGGACCGCCAAGGACGCGAAGAAGCCCGGGAAGCCCGTCGTGCAGCCGAAGGAGCCCGGCACGCCGGTCACCGGCCGGATCTCCGGCGCCGACGGGACCGCGCTCGTCGGCACCGCCGAGGGGAGTCACGCGCCCGGCTGGACCGTCCAGCAGACCACGGAGGTCGCCGCCGGGACGGGCCGGGGGCTGCAGGGCGTCAACTGCACCGCACCGGACACCGAGTTCTGGTTCCCGGGCGCCAGCACGGCGACCGGCCGGACCGACTACGTGCACCTGACGAACCCCGACGACTCGGCGGCCGTCGTCGACATCGAGCTCTACGGCGAGGACGGAGCCGTGAAGTCCACGGTGGGCGAGGGCATCACCGTGCCGCCGCACGGCAGTGAGTCCCTGCTGCTGTCGACGCTCAGCGACGTGGAGCAGACCGACCTCACCGTGCACGTCGGCGTGCGCAGCGGGCGGGTCGGGGCCGCGGTGCAGGCCCTGGACGACAAGACCGGCGGCGACTGGCTGGCCGCGTCCGCGGACCCGGCGAGCGCCCTCGTACTGCCGGGCATCCCCAAGGACGCCACAGCCGTACGCCTGGTGCTGTTCACGCCCGGCGGCACCGACGCCGACCTGAAGGTGCGGCTCGCCTCGCCGTCCGGGCCGATCACGCCCGCCGGGCACGAGACGGTGCGCGTCAAGGCGGGCACGACGACGGGCGTCGACCTCGGCGAGGTCACGCGCGGCGAGGCCGGATCGCTGGTGCTGACGCCGACCGGCAGTTCCGTTCCGGTCGTGGCGGCGCTCCGGGTCGTACGGGGCAAGGGCGGCGAGCAGGAGTCGGCGTTCATCCCGGCCTCCGACCCGGTCGGCGCGCGCGCGACGGCCGCGGACAACCGCGCCAAGAGCACGACACTGTCCCTGACCGCCCCCGAGAAGGCCGCGAAGGTCAAGGTCACGGCGTCGGCGGGCACCGAGGGCGGTACGACGGCGACCAGGACGTACACGATCAAGGGCGGCACGACCCAGGACGTCGAGGCACCGGTCCCCGCCGGCCTCAAGGGAACCTACGCGCTGACGGTCGAGACGGTCTCGGGCGGTCCCGTCCACGCGTCCCGAACCCTGACCGGGCAGGACGACGACGTGGCGTCCTTCACCGTGCAGACCCTCCCCGACGACCGGGGAACGGTCTCGGTACCGAACGCGGACGACGACTTGTCGGTACTGCAGAGGTAGCCGTGCCCGTACTGCAGAGGTAGCCGTGCCCGTACTGCGGAGGCAGCCGTGCCCGTACTGCGGAGGCAGCCGTGCCGTGCGGCGTCCCCGTGGCGGCGCGGGTGGGCACGGCGCGGGTGGGCGGCGGGGCCCCCTCCCGCCGAGCGGAGCCGGGGGCGGGGGAGGCGCCCCGCCACGCGGGGGCTCGCGGCCACGCGGGGGCTCGCGCCAAGCCTCAGCACCGACGCGGCGCGCGGGCCTGCCCGCGCGACCACCGCGCGGCGGCCCCGGCCCTCTCAGTCCTCCCCGTACCCGGGGTCCACGGTCTCCGGCGTCAGCCCCAACAACTCCGCCACCTGCTCGACGACGATGTCGTGCACGAGCGCCGCCCGCTCGTCCCGCCCCTTCGTCCGGATCTCGACCGGCCGCCGGTACACGATCACGCGCCCCCGCCGCCCGTCCCGCGAGGGCACCGTCCCGCCGAGCGGAACCGCCTCGTCGTTCCACACGTCCCCGGGCCCGGCGGCCGCGTCCAGCCGCGGCACGTCGAGGACGAGGAAATCGATGTCGGCGAGCTGCGGCCACCGCCGCTCCAGGCGCTCCACGGAATCCTGCACCAGGTCCGCGAACACCTCGCCGCGGCTCGCGGCGAGCGGAACCTGCGGGGGAGCGATCGGTCCGCGCATGCCCCGACCGTGGCGATCACGACGGCGGGGCCCTGGGCGGCCGGCATCACGGGGCGTCACGGGGTTGTCCATCACTGCTGAAGGGTAGTCCCCGCCGGGGCCGCGCGCCGGACCGTACACGCACACCGCACCACGCCCGGGCCCCCTGCGCCGGATGTCGCCGGATGACCGTTCCAGCCAAAGTTGGGCTCAATTTCATATCTCTCTGCGACCGCCGAACTCGCAGCAAATGTCGCCGTTTGTATCGGATCGTGACCACTCCCCGAACCGTCCGGTATCCCGAAATCCGGTGTCCTCGCAGGTCAACGAGGCGTCTCCGGAGGGCTCCGCGGGGCGTTCCAGATCACGACACGGTGGTGTGACCTGGTGGATAGTCTTCGCGGCCCGCTCAAGAGTGCGGTACCGTCCAACATCGTGAGCCCTGTACGTCGCTGTTCGCGCACCGCCTGCGGCCGTCCCGCCGTCGCGACGCTGACGTACGTCTACGCCGACTCGACCGCGGTCCTCGGCCCGCTCGCCACCTACGCCGAACCCCACTGCTACGACCTGTGCGCCGAGCACTCCGAGCGCCTCACCGCCCCGCGCGGCTGGGAGGTCGTCCGCCTCCTCGACGGCTCCGCCCCGGCCCGCCCCAGCGGCGACGACCTGGAAGCGCTCGCCAACGCGGTGCGCGAGGCGGCCCGCCCCCAGGAGCGCGCGGCCGAGGCCGGCGGCGGTCCCCGGACGGCGGACCCGATGGAGGTCGCGCGCCGCGGCCACCTGCGCGTGCTGCGCTCGCCGGACAACTGAGCGCGCCAACCCCGCTCCCGCTCCCCTTCCGCTTTCGCACGGCGGAACCCGGGGAGGCGCCCGTGCTCGCCCTCGCCTACGTCATGAACCTCTCCGGATGAACCTCTCCGGGCAGGCCGCCACCATCGGCCACTTCGTCGCGGCGGCCGGAGCCGGACTCGCTTCCTGTCGCCGGTCCTCGGCTGGACGCTGCCCTGACCTCGCGCCGACGTCGCCCCCCACCGTGCCCCCACTCGCTCCGTAACCGCTCCGGCCCTGCCCCGACCTCCGCTCCGGCCTTGGGGAACCACCCGGCGCCCGGCCGGCGGTTGCGGGTAGTTTGTGGGCTCCTACAGGACTTTCAGGAAGGTTGGCCGTGGCTGCTGATCTGTCGCAGATCGTGAAGGCGTACGACGTACGCGGTGTGGTCCCGGACCAGTGGGACGAGTCGCTGGCCGAGCTGTTCGGCGCGGCCTTCGTCGAGCTGACCGGCGCGAGCGCCATCGTGGTCGGCCACGACATGCGCCCCTCGTCGCCGGGACTGTCCGGCGCCTTCGCGCGCGGGGCGGCGGCCCGCGGCGCCGACGTCACCGAGATCGGCCTGTGCTCCACCGACCAGCTGTACTACGCGTCCGGCGCGCTGGACCTGCCGGGCGCCATGTTCACGGCCTCGCACAACCCGGCCCAGTACAACGGCATCAAGCTGTGCCGGGCGGGCGCCGCCCCCGTCGGCCAGGACACGGGCCTCGCGGAGATCCGCGCCCTGGTGGAGCGCTGGAGCGCGTCCGGAGCCCCGGAGCCTGCTACCCGCCCGGGCACGGTCACCCGCCGCGACACCCTCGCCGACTACGCGGCCCACCTGCGCTCCCTCGTCGACCTCACCGCCATCAGGCCCCTGAAGGTCGTCGTCGACGCCGGCAACGGCATGGGCGGCCACACCGTCCCCTCGGTCTTCGCCGGCCTCCCCCTCGACCTCGTGCCGATGTACTTCGAACTGGACGGCACCTTCCCCAACCACGAGGCCAACCCGCTCGACCCCGCCAACCTCGTGGACCTGCAGAAGCGCGTCCGCGAGGAGGGCGCGGACCTCGGCCTCGCCTTCGACGGCGACGCCGACCGCTGCTTCGTCGTCGACCGGAACGGCGACCCGGTCTCCCCGTCCGCGGTGACCGCCCTCGTGGCCGCCCGCGAACTCGCCCGCAACGGCGGCAAGGGCACGGTCATCCACAACCTGATCACCTCCTGGTCCGTGCCGGAGGTCGTGCGGGAGAACGGCGGCACTCCGGAACGCACGCGCGTGGGCCACTCCTTCATCAAGGCCGAGATGGCCAGGACCGGCGCCATCTTCGGCGGCGAGCACTCCGCGCACTACTACTTCCGCGACTTCTGGAACGCCGACACCGGCATGCTGGCCGCCCTCCACGTCCTCGCCGCCCTCGGCGGACAGGAGGGTCCCCTGTCCGCCCTGGTCGCCCAGTACGACCGCTACACCGGCTCCGGCGAGATCAACTCCACCGTCGCCGACCAGGCCGCCCGCCTCGCCGCGATCAGGACCGCGTACGAGAGCCGTGACGACGTCACCCTGGACGACCTGGACGGCCTCACCGTCACGGCGGCCGACTGGTGGTTCAACGTCCGCCCCTCCAACACCGAGCCGCTGCTGCGCCTGAACGCCGAGGCACGCGACGAGGCCACGATGACGAAGGTGCGGGACGAGGCGCTGGCGATCATCCGGGCCTGACGGGCCGGCCCGCGCCCACAGCCGGCCGAGTCGGGCGGTGGGCGGACGCAGGCCGGGGCCCAGTGGGAAGTCCCTGTCGGGGTCGTAGGGGCGGCGCCCCTACACCCGGCCCTCCCCGGCGGTACCCTGACCAGCACATCCGCACAAGCCGAACCTCCCCCGAAGGGAACCCCCATGCCGCTCGAAGCCGGCCTCCTGGAGATCCTCGCCTGCCCCGCCTGCCACGCCCCCCTCAAGGAGCAGGACGCGGAGCTGATCTGCACCGGCCAGGACTGTGGCCTGGCCTACCCGGTGCGCGACGGCATCCCGGTCCTCCTCGTCGACGAGGCCCGCCGCCCCGAGTGACCGAAGAGGGCCCGCCGCCCCGTGAGCCGACGAGGCCCCGCCCCGAGTAACCGACGGCCGGCCCACGGCCGGGGGAACCCGCGCACCCGAACGAACGCACCCGGCGATCGGAGACTGCCGCCATGCTCGACGAATCGCTCCTCGACGCCCCGGAACGTCTCACCGAGGCCGACCGCCGCGGCCTGCTCCGCGGCGCCGCCGAGGCCGGTGCCCGCGTACGCACCGCCGCCCGGCACGCCGCCGAGGCCGGCGTCGGCAACCTCAAGCCGGACGGCCGGCCCCGCGCCGTCCTGATCGCCGGCCCCGGCGCCGCCGCGACCCACGCCGCCGACCTCCTCGGCACCCTCGCCGGCGCCGGCAGCCCCGTCACCCGCCTCGCCCCCACCGGCGTCGCCCCCGCCGCGGGCGCCCTGCGCTGGGAACTGCCCGGCTGGGCCGGTTCCGTGGACCTCCTGCTGATCGCCACCCCCGACGGCACCGAGCCCGGCCTCGCCCTGCTCGCCGAGCAGGCCTACCGCCGGGGCTGCACCGTCGTCGCCGTCGCCCCCGCCCGGTCCCCGCTCAGCGAATCGGTGAACGGATCCCACGGCCTGTTCATCCCGATGGCGACCGCCCCCTACGACCACGACGAGCCCCTCGCCGGTGCCGCCCCCGGCGTCCTGTGGGCACTGCTCACCCCGCTCCTCGC
Organism: Streptomyces sp. NPDC037271; assembly: GCF_055603605.1. NCBI lineage: Bacteria > Bacillati > Actinomycetota > Actinomycetes > Kitasatosporales > Streptomycetaceae > Streptomyces > Streptomyces sp. NPDC037271. The sequence continues at coordinate 8,016 of NZ_JBVJVN010000008.1, read as the reverse complement.
ACTGCTGGACCGCACCGCCCTGCTCGACGCGCCGCCCGACGCCATCGAGAAGGTCGCCGACCGCCTCGACCGCATCGCCGAGCGCTGCGGGCCGGCCATCGTGACGTACAGCAACCCCGCCAAGACCTTGGCGTCCGAGGTCGCCGACTCACTCCCCGTCATCTGGACCGAGGGCACCTCGGCCGGACCCGCGGGCCGCCGCTTCGCCGCCGCGCTCGCCGAACTGGCCGGCACCCCGGCCGTCGTCGCCGAACTGCCCGAGGCGCTCGGCGCGCACAGCGCCCTGCTCGCCGGCCGGCTCGCCGCCGGCGCCGACCCCGACGACTTCTTCCGCGACCGCGTCGAGGAGGCGCCCGCCCTCCACGCGCGCGTGGTGCTCCTCCGCGACCGCCCCAGCGGCGGCCTCACCGCCGCTCCCACCGCCCGTGACCTGGCCCTCGGCCACGACACGCCGATCAGCGAACTGGAACCGGAAGCGGGCGGCGAACTGGAGACCCTCGCCGAGCTGATCGCCATCACGGATTTCGCCGCCGTTTACCTGGCGATCGCCTCGGACGCCTGATCCCGTACGCACCATCTCGTACGTACCAGCGCCACGCACCATCTCCACGTACCAGCGCCCCGCACCAGCGCCGCGTACGAGGACACGCACCGCGCACGCACCGGCAGAGAGAGCCCATGGACCGCCTCGACAACACCGTCCGCCCCTACGCCTGGGGCTCCACCACCGCGATCCCGACCCTGCTCGGGACCGAGCCGACCGGCGAACCGCAGGCGGAGATGTGGATGGGCGCCCACCCCGGCGCCCCCTCCCGCACCGACCGGGGGACCCTCGCCGACGTCGTCGACGCCGACCCCGAGAAGGAACTGGGCGCCGCCTCCGTGGCCAGGTTCGGCCCCCGGCTGCCCTTCCTCCTCAAACTCCTCGCCGCCGGCGCCCCGCTCTCCCTCCAGGTCCACCCCGACCTGACCCAGGCCAGGGCGGGCTACGAGGACGAGGAGCGCCGCGGAGTCCCCCTGGACGCCCCGCACCGCAACTACAAGGACGCCAACCACAAGCCCGAACTGATCTGCGCCCTCACCGAGTTCGACGGCCTGTGCGGCTTCCGCGCGCCCGCCGAGACGGCCGACCTGTTCGACGGCCTGGGCGTCGCCTCCCTCAAGCCCTACGCCGACCTGCTGCGCGCGCACCCCGAGGACGCCGCCCTGCGCGAGGTCCTCACCGCGATCCTCACCGCCGACCCCGAGGACATGTCCCGCACGGTCACCGAGGCCGCGGCCGCCTGCGACCGCCTCGGCGGCGCCTACGCCCCCTACGCCGACATCGCCCACCACTACCCGGGCGACCCCGGCGTCCTCGCCGCCATGCTCCTCAACCACGTCCGGCTCCAGCCCGGCGAGGCCCTGTACCTCGGCGCCGGCATCCCGCACGCCTACCTCGACGGCCTCGGCGTCGAGATCATGGCCAACTCCGACAACGTCCTGCGCTGCGGCCTCACCCCCAAGCACGTCGACGTCCCCGAACTGCTGCGCATCGTCCGCTTCGAGGTTGGCGACCCCGGCATCCTCCGCCCGGAGGCGTCCCCCGACGGCGAAGAGGTCTACGACACCCCCATCGACGAGTTCCGGCTCTCCCGGTACGTCCTCCCCGAGGGCGGCGGCAGCCACGAACTCACCCTGCCCACCCCGCAGATCCTGCTCTGCACGGCCGGCACCGTGCGGGTGGGCGAACACGAACTGGCCCCCGGCCGGTCCGTCTTCGTCCCCGCCGGGGAAAAGGCCGGAGCATCCGGGTCCGGCACGCTCTTCCGCGCCACCGTGCGCGTGTGACACGGGCACGGACACGCCCCTGAAACAGGCCTGACGGGCGTACGACGGGGCATCCGGCACATCGAGGCCCGCACGGGCTGCAACAATGGCGCACCGCGCAGGAGGGGCGAAGCCGACGACCGGCCGAGCCCCCACCGGCGTACGGACGCAGCCGAAGGCGAAGGGATAACGCGACACATGAGCGCGTCAGGCGGAACCAAGGCGATCGTGGCGGCACTGCTCGCCAACCTCTCGATCGCGGTAGCGAAATTCGTGGCGTTCGTCTTCAGCGGATCGTCATCGATGCTCGCCGAGTCCGTGCACTCCCTCGCCGACTCCGGCAACCAGGGCCTGCTGCTCCTCGGCGGCAAGCGCGCCCAGCGCGAGGCCACCCCCCAGCACCCGTTCGGCTACGGCCGCGAGCGCTACATCTACGCCTTCCTCGTCTCCATCGTGCTCTTCTCGGTCGGCGGCATGTTCGCCCTCTACGAGGGCTACGAGAAGATCAAGCACCCGCACGACATCGAGCACTGGTACTGGCCGGTGGGCGTCCTGGTCTTCGCGATCATCGCCGAGACCTTCTCCTTCCGGACCGCCATCAAGGAATCCAACGTCCTGCGCGGGAAGAAGTCCTGGAAGGAGTTCGTCCGCCACGCCAAGGCCCCCGAACTGCCGGTCGTCCTCCTCGAGGACCTCGGCGCCCTCGTCGGCCTGATCCTCGCCCTCGGCGGTGTCGGCATGGCCCTGCTCACCGGCGACGGAGTCTGGGACGGCGTCGGCACCCTGTGCATCGGCGTGCTGCTCATCCTGATCGCACTGGTCCTGGCCGTGGAGACCAAGTCCCTGCTGCTCGGCGAGGCCGCGGGCGTCGAGTCGGTCCAGCAGATCGAGTCCGCGATCGTCGCCGGTGACACGGTCACCGGTGTCATCCACATGCGCACGCTCCACCTGGGCCCCGAGGAACTGCTCGTCGCCGCCAAGATCGCCGTCCGCCACGACGGCACGGCCACCGAGATCGCCTCCGCGATCGACGCCGCCGAGGCCCGTATCCGCGAGGCCGTCCCGATCGCCCGCGTCATCTACCTGGAACCGGACATCTACAGCGAGTCCGAGGCGACCAAGGGCCCGGACCGCGAGGCGACCCCCGGCGGCCCGGCCGCACCGCCCGCCGCCCACTGACGCCCGCACCACCCGCACCCACGGGGCCCGCCGATCCACTCGGCCGGCCCCGTCGGTTTCCGCCGCCGGACACGCCCCGTCACGCGTCGTGAACGTCCGGAAGTGTTCGGAGGCGGACTGGGGACGGCGGGCACCCGCGGTGTAGCTTGGGACGGAGCCAGACGTCGCTGCTGATGGCGGTCGGGCGGTCCAGGACGGACCGGCCGAGGGAGAGAGGGCCTCCGACGGACTGCGCTGCGCGCACGCGGGCATGCCTGTGTCCTCTTCGGGGCACCCCTGTGTCCGCCGCCGCGCAGGTCAGCCGTACCCACCTCGACCCAACCCGAGGAGCAGCCCGTAATGACGACTGTCGACAACCGGCAGGACTTCAAGGTCGCCGACCTCTCCCTGGCCGCGTTCGGCCGCAAGGAGATCACCCTCGCCGAGCACGAGATGCCCGGCCTCATGGCGATCCGCAAGGAGTACGCCGAGGCCCAGCCCCTCGCCGGTGCCCGCGTCACCGGCTCCCTGCACATGACCGTGCAGACCGCCGTGCTCATCGAGACCCTCGTCGCCCTCGGCGCCGAGGTCCGCTGGGCCTCCTGCAACATCTTCTCCACCCAGGACCACGCGGCCGCCGCCATCGCCGTCGGCCCGAACGGCACGCCCGACAACCCGCAGGGCGTCCCGGTCTTCGCCTGGAAGGGCGAGACCCTCGAGGAGTACTGGTGGTGCACGGAGCAGGCCCTGACCTGGCCGAACACCCCCACCGGCGGCCCGAACATGATCCTGGACGACGGCGGTGACGCCACCCTCCTCGTCCACAAGGGCGTCGAGTACGAGAAGGACGGCAAGGTCCCCTCGGTCGACACCGCCGAGTCCGACGAGCACCGAGTCATCCTGGAACTCCTCACCCGCACGGTGAGCGAGAGCCCGCAGAAGTGGACCCAGCTGGCGTCCGAGATCCGCGGCGTGACCGAGGAGACCACGACGGGCGTCCACCGCCTGTACGAGATGCACCGCGACGGCACCCTGCTGTTCCCGGCGATCAACGTGAACGACGCGGTGACGAAGTCGAAGTTCGACAACAAGTACGGCTGCCGCCACTCCCTGATCGACGGCATCAACCGCGCCACGGACGTCCTTATCGGCGGCAAGACCGCGGTCGTCTGCGGCTACGGCGACGTGGGCAAGGGCTGCGCGGAGTCCCTGCGCGGCCAGGGCGCCCGCGTGATCGTCACCGAGATCGACCCGATCTGCGCGCTGCAGGCGGCGATGGACGGCTACCAGGTCACGACGCTGGACGAGGTCGTCGACAAGGCCGACATCTTCGTCACCACGACCGGCAACAAGGACATCATCATGGCCTCGGACATGGCCAAGATGAAGCACCAGGCGATCATCGGCAACATCGGCCACTTCGACAACGAGATCGACATGGCCGGCCTCGCGAAGATCCCCGGCATCATCAAGGACGAGGTCAAGCCCCAGGTCCACACCTGGACCTTCCCCGACGGCAAGGTCCTCATCGTGCTGTCCGAGGGCCGCCTGCTGAACCTGGGCAACGCGACCGGTCACCCGTCGTTCGTGATGTCCAACTCCTTCGCGGACCAGACCCTGGCCCAGATCGAGCTGTTCACCAAGCCCGACGAGTACCCGACCGACGTCTACGTGCTTCCCAAGCACCTCGACGAGAAGGTCGCCCGCCTCCACCTCGACGCCCTCGGCGTCAAGCTGACCACGCTCCGCCAGGAGCAGGCCGACTACATCGGCGTCAAGGTCGAGGGCCCGTACAAGGCGGACCACTACCGCTACTGAGCAAGCCCGCGTCGCAGCCGGCGGGGGCGTCCGTTCACAGACGCCCCCGCCTGCTGCCGGCTCCTCCGGGACAGGCCCCCGCACCCCCGTGCCGGGGGCCTGCCCCGTCGGCGCCTCAGCGGCCGGACCAGCAGCCCGTCACCACCCAGGACCCCCATGCCCCGCGGCCGGTATTCGCTCCACGATCCGCACGACCACACCCCCCTCGCAGAAGAACACTTCCAGTGCGCCCCCGGCCCCTCCGGCTGGCGCTACGTCTCCCGGCTGACCACACCCACCGGGCACCACCAGGGCTCCGTCGACCTCGCCCTCGACGAACTCGGCCGCCCCATCCGCCTCGAACTCCACGCCGCGAGCTGGCAGGTACGGGGCGCGGCCATCGACGGCGTCACCTGGGTCCGTACCGACCCCACCGGAGTCCACGCCACCGAAGGCAATGCGCGCGCCCACGCCTTCACCGGCACCTCCCCGGCCTTCCTCGTCGCCGTCACCCGTCTCCTGCGCCTCACCCCCTCCGGACCGGCCACCCGCGTACGCCTCGTCGCCCTCACCGACCCGGTCCTCGCCCCCCGCACCGTGGACCAGTCCTGGGCCTTGCTCGACAGAAAAGCACACGCCACTGACAACGGCCCTCTGACCGTGGACGAATACCAGGTCACAGCCCTGGACACCGGCGAGCAGCACGCCGTGCACATCGCCGGCGACGTCGTACTCGCGGCCCCCGGCATCGAGCTGGAGGACCTGGAGTCACCACCGTCCGTGTTCCCCTGAGCGACGTCGGGGCGCAGCCCGCCCCGTCTACGCCGGCGGTACGAACCCGGTACCGGGACGGGCATCCGGCGGAGCGTCCCGCGACACCTCGGGCCGGGCCCCTGGCGAAGGCGCGTTCTGCGGCACTGCGGGTGGCATCCCCTGCGGCAGCGCAGGCGACACCACCGGAGAAGCCGAGGACGGAGGAGGTGAGGACGGAGGAGCCGTGGGCGCCGTCACCGCGGGCGCCCCACCCGCGAACCCGCCCCCGAACGCCCGCCGGGCCTCCCGAGCCTGCCGTTCCTGCAGCACCGCCGCCAGGTACGCCGCCGGCGGAACCTCCTGCGGCACCGGAGCACCCGTACGAGCCGCCACGTCGGAGGCGAGCCGTTCCGCCATGGCCCAGCCGACCCGGGGATCAAGCTGCCCCATCCGGGCCAGGTACTGGCGGACGGCAAGCCACAGATCATCGGGTACGGCGGACAGATCAAGCCCCGAGAACCGCCCCGCCAGCCAGGGCGGAGGCGGCGGCATGAAGCCCGCCGGTGAGACCGGCACCCGCTCCCGCACGACCAGAGTCCCCGCGAACACATCACCGAGCCGCCGCCCCCGCGCCGACACGAGTGAGGCGATACAGGCGACGACACCGAACGTCATGAGGATCTCGATCACCCCGATCAGACCCCGCACCAGCGAGTGCCGGAACCGGATCGGCCCGCCGTCGTCCCGCACCACCCGCAGACCGCACGCCATCTTCCCGAGCGACCGCCCGTGGCTGAGCGTCTCCACCGCGATCGGCCCGCCCACGAGTACCAGGACGAAAGCCGCGATCGATATCGCTGTCTGCGCCGCCATGTCCAGGGAAGCGGTGGAGGCCACCAGAACGATGGTCACCGCCACATAGACGGTCACGGCCACCACCAGGTCGAGCAGGACGGCCAGCCCCCTGCTGGGCAGCCTCGCGGGGCGCAACTCCAGCGCCACCGCCTCGCCCGTCACCAGCTCGCTCATGCCTGCCGCCCTTCCCCTGACTGCCCCCGTCCCCGCCAGTCTGCCAAGCTGAGGACACACCGCGCCGCAGTACGACAAGCTGATCCACGACGAGCCGCCGACGATAGCCGAGGAGCAGGCACACCGATGGACCTCGACGTCTTCGTCTCCGCCCACCGGGCGGAGTGGGACCGCCTCGACGCCCTGCTCCGACGCCGGCGCCGGCTGACCGGCGCCGAGACCGACGAGCTCGTCACCCTCTACCAGCGCACGGCCACCCACCTCTCCCTGATCCAGTCCAGCGCGCCCGACCCGCAGCTGACCGGACGGCTCAGCCAACTGGTGGCACGCGCGCGCAGTGCGGTGACAGGAACCCGCCGAGCTTCCTGGCGCGACGTCACCCGCTTCCTGACCCAGCAGTTCCCCGCCGCCGTCTACCGGGCACGCCACTGGTGGGTCCCCACGGCACTTCTGTCGACCGCTGTCGCAGCGCTCCTCGGCTGGTGGATCGGCACCCACCCGGAGGTGCAGGCCACCATCGCGGCGCCCAGCGAACTGCGGGAGATGACCCGCCCCGGCGGTCAGTACGAGACGTACTACTCGAGCCACCCCGCGGCCTCCTTCGCCGCACAGGTCTGGACGAACAACGCCTGGGCCGCCGCGCTCTGCCTGATCCTGGGCGTCTTCCTGGGCCTGCCCGTCATCTGGATCCTGTTCCAGAACATGCTCAACCTCGGCATCGGCTTCGGCCTGATGTCCTCGGCCGGCCGCCTCGACACGTTCCTCGGCCTCGTCCTGCCCCACGGCCTGCTCGAACTGACCGCGGTCTTCGTGGCCGCGGGCACCGGCCTGCGTCTCGGCTGGACCCTCATCGACCCCGGCCCGCGCCCCCGGCGCGTCGCCCTCGCCGAGGAGGGCCGGGCCGCCATCGGCATGGCGATCGGCCTCGCCCTGGTCCTGTTCCTGTCCGGCGCCATCGAAGGTTTCGTCACCCCGTCCGGCCTGCCCACCTGGGCACGCATCACCATCGGAGTCGTCGCAGAGCTGGCTTTCCTCGCCTACGTCTACGTCCTGGGCGGCCGCGCGGCCCGCGCCGGTGACACGGGCGACGTCGAGGCGCCCGAACGCAGCGCCACCGTGCCGACGGCCGCCTGATGTGCATGAACCCCCGGTGAGCTGCTAGTGTCCTCTTCGTTCCCGCAAGAGCCGTTGACACGGAGCGAGCGGGGAGGTAGATTCAAACAGTTGCCTGGAGATGGGGTCACCCCAGAAGGCGACAGTGAGTGTCTATCTGCTTCCTGCCGAATCAATGAATTCGACGAAGCACTCTCCCGATGAATCGGAAATGAACGGCCGGTCAGACCGGCTCGGAACTTCTGATAAAGTCGGAACCGCCGGAAAGGGAAACGCGAAAGCGGGAACCTGGAAAGCACCGAGGAAATCGGATCGGAAAAGGATCTGATAGAGTCGGAAACGCAAGACCGAAGGGAA
>NZ_JBVJVN010000007.1:266989-278816 GCF_055603605.1 Streptomyces sp. NPDC037271 | reverse complement strand
CCGCCTTCGAGGTCCGCGCCGTCCTCGCCGCCACCCTCTCCCCCACCTGGGGCGTCTACAGCGGCTACGAACTCTGCGAGAACACCCCCCTGCGCGAAGGCAGCGAGGAATACCTCGACAGCGAGAAGTACCAGCTCAAACCCCGCGACTGGGCCACCGCCGCACGCGAGGGCCGCACCATCGCCCCCCTCATCACCCGCCTCAACACCATCCGGCGCACCCATCCCGCGCTGCACCGGCTCAGGAACCTGCGCTTCCACCGGACCGACAACGACGCGCTGATCGCGTACAGCAAGCGCGTGGGGTCCGACGTCGTACTGGTGGTGGCCAACCTCGATCCCCATCGCACCCAGGAGGCCACGATCTCCCTCGACATGCCGCAGCTCGGTCTCGACTGGCACGAGTCGGTGCCGGTCCACGACGAACTCACGGACGAGACCTACCACTGGGGCCGCACCAACTACGTGCGGCTGGAGCCCGGCCGGGCCCCCGCTCACGTCTTCCACGTCCGCCGGCCGCCGGCCGCCGCGCCCCAGAACGGAGGGTCAGCAGCCTCATGACCGTGAACGAGCCCGTGCCGGACAAGTTCGAGGACACCCCGGCCAAGGACCGCGACCCGGACTGGTTCAAACGAGCCGTCTTCTACGAGGTACTCGTCCGCTCCTTCCAGGACAGCAACGGCGACGGCGTCGGCGACCTCAAGGGCCTCACCGCCAAGCTGGACTACCTGCAATGGCTGGGCGTGGACTGCCTGTGGCTCCCGCCCTTCTTCAAGTCCCCCCTGCGCGACGGCGGCTACGACGTCTCCGACTACACCGCCGTCCTGCCCGAGTTCGGCGACCTGGCCGACTTCGTCGAGTTCATGGACGCCGCCCACCAGCGCGGCATCCGCGTGATCATCGACTTCGTCATGAACCACACCAGCGACCAGCACCCGTGGTTCCAGGAGTCGCGCAAGGACCCCGACGGCCCGTACGGCGACTACTACGTCTGGGCCGACGACGACACCCGGTACTCCGACGCCCGCATCATCTTCGTCGACACCGAGGCCTCCAACTGGACCTACGACCCGGTCCGCGGGCAGTACTACTGGCACCGCTTCTTCTCCCACCAGCCCGACCTCAACTACGAGAACCCGGCCGTCCAGGAGGAGATGCTGGCCGCGCTGAGGTTCTGGCTGGACCTGGGCGTCGACGGCTACCGCCTCGACGCCGTGCCCTATCTGTACGCCGAAGAGGGCACCAACTGCGAGAACCTGCCCGCCAGCCACGCGTTCCTGAAACGGGTCCGGCGCGAGATCGACGCCCAGTACCCCGACACCGTGCTGCTGGCCGAGGCCAACCAGTGGCCGGAGGACGTCGTCGACTACTTCGGCGACTACGCCGCGGGCGGCGACGAGTGCCACATGGCGTTCCACTTCCCGGTCATGCCGCGGATCTTCATGGCCGTGCGCCGCGAGTCCCGCTACCCGGTCTCCGAGATCCTCGCCAAGACCCCGGCCATCCCGTCCGGCTGCCAGTGGGGCATCTTCCTGCGCAACCACGACGAGCTGACCCTGGAAATGGTCACCGACGAAGAGCGCGACTACATGTACGCGGAGTACGCCAAGGACCCGCGGATGCGCGCCAACATCGGCATCCGGCGCCGGCTCGCCACCCTGCTGGACAACGACCGCGACCAAATCGAGCTGTTCACCGCCCTGCTGCTGGCCCTGCCCGGCTCGCCGATCCTCTACTACGGCGACGAGATCGGCATGGGCGACAACATCTGGCTCGGCGACCGCGACGCGGTCCGCACCCCCATGCAGTGGACCCCGGACCGCAACGCCGGCTTCTCCACCTGCGATCCGGGGCGCCTGTACCTGCCGACGATCATGGACCCGGTCTACGGCTACCAGGTGACGAACGTCGAGGCGTCCATGGCCTCGCCCTCGTCCCTGCTCCACTGGACCCGCCGCATGATCGAGATCCGCAAGCAGAACCCCGCCTTCGGCCTCGGCACCTACACCGAACTGCCGTCCTCCAACCCCGCGGTGCTCGCCTTCCTGCGCGAGTACGAGGACGACCTGGTGCTGTGCGTGAACAACTTCGCGCGGTTCGCCCAGCCCACCGAACTCGACCTGCGCGAGTTCGCCGGACGCCATCCGGTCGAGCTGTTCGGCGGCGTCCGTTTCCCCGCCATCGGCGAACTGCCGTACCTGCTGACCCTCGGGGGCCACGGCTTCTACTGGTTCCGGCTCACCCGAGTCGCATCCCGCATCGGCCGCCGCGTGTGAGCGTGGGCCGAGGAAAGGACGCGTCACCATGCCGAAGACCGCACCCCTGCGCCCCAGACGCAGGCATCTCGCCGAGCCCATGGCGTCGCTCGGCGAACTGCTGCGTCAGTGGCTGCCGCGCCAGCGCTGGTTCGCCGGCAAGGACCGTCCCGTCGCCGAGCTCGGTCTGCTGTCGATGACCGAGCTCTTCCCGGGCTGTCTGCATCTCCTGGTCCACACCGGACAGGGCCCCGTGCCCGCGCCGGGAGGCGCTCCCCCGGCCGGCGACTGCTACCAACTGCTGCTCGGCGTGCGCGAGCAGCCGTCGCCGCGTCTGGGCCGGGCACTCATCGGGCAGGTTCAGGACGGCCCGCTGGCCGGCCGGACGGTCTACGACGCGCTGCACGACCCCCGGGCGGCCCAGCTGCTCCTGGAACGGCTCAGGCGTCCCGGCAAGGCGGGACCGCTGCGCTTCGAGTCCGACCCCGCGCGGCCGGTACCCGGCGGGCTCGTACCGCGGCTGCTGGACGCCGAGCAGTCCAACTCGTCGCTGATCTACGGCGACGAGTTCATCCTGAAGCTCTTCCGGCGCATCCAGCCCGGCGTCAACCCCGACCTGGAGGTGCCCGACGCGCTGGCCCGGCAGGGCTGCGGCCGGGTCCCCGCGCCGGTGGCGTGGATGCGTACGACCCATCCGTACGGGGCGACGCTCGGCGTGCTCCAGCCGTTCCTGCACGACGCCTCCGACGGCTGGACCCTCGCCCTGAACGCGCTGGCCGGCGGGGACGACTTCACCGTGCAGGCCCGCGAGCTCGGGCAGGCGATGGCCGACGTCCACCTCGCGCTGGCCTCCGCCTTCCCGGCCGGTGCCCCCGGGGAGAACGGCCGCACGGCGGCGGCGATGACCGAGCGGCTGACCGCCGCCGCGCACTGCGTACCGGCGCTGCAGCCCTTCGTGCCCGGGCTGCGGGCGGCCTTCGCGGCACTGTCCACCTGCGACTCCGGGCCGCCGGCCCAGCGCATCCACGGCGACATGCACCTGGGCCAGGTGCTGCGGGCCGGCCGGGACTGGTTCGTCATCGACTTCGAGGGCGAGCCGTCCCGCCCGCTGTCCGAACGGCGCAGCGCCCACTCACCCGTGCGGGACATCGCGGGCATGCTCCGCTCCTTCGACTACGCCGCCCGGCAGCGCCGCCCGTGGCGCCCCGAATGGGCGCGCCGCTGCCGGGAGGCCTTCTGCGCGGGCTACGCCGCCCGCGCCGGGTGGGACCCCCGTAAGAAGCACGGCCTGCTGCGCGCCTACGAGACGGACCGCGCCGTGTATGAGGTGCTGTACGAGGCCCGGCACCGCCCCGACTGGCTTCCCGTACCCATGGCGGCGATCGAACGACTCGCCGTGAGAGGAGACTGACCCGTGGCCCTCCGCGACACCTCGCTCCCCGAGCCGTCCGGTCCCGTCCCGCCCACCCCCGGTGCGTGCGGAACCGCCCCGCCCCTCGACCCGACCGACCGGGGGCGCCTCCTGGCGGGCGCCCACCACGATCCGCACGCCCTGCTGGGCGCCCACCCGGTCCCGGGCGGCATCGCCTTCCGGGCGCTGCGCCCGTTCGCCCGCGAGGTGAGCGTGGTCGTCGACGGCGAGCGCCACGGCCTCGTGTCGGAGGAGGACGGCCTCTTCTCCGGTGTCCTGCCCCTGGCGGAGATCCCCGCGTACACCCTCGTCGTGACGTACGAGGCGGGCGAGCAGGAGACGCACGACCCGTACCGCTTCCTGCCCGCCCTCGGCGAGCTCGATCTGCACCTGATCTCCGAGGGCCGGCACGAGCAGCTGTGGCGGGCCCTCGGCGCGGAGCCGATGACCCACGAGGGTGTCACCGGCACCCGGTTCACGGTGTGGGCGCCGAACGCCCAGGGGGTGCGGGTCGCCGCCGACTTCACCCACTGGGACGGCACCGCGTTCCCGATGCGCTCGCTCGGTTCGTCCGGGGTCTGGGAGCTGTTCCTGCCGGGCGTCGGCGAGGGCACCCGGTACAAGTTCGAGATCCACTCGCGTTACGGTCACCGGTTCCTCAAGGCCGACCCCATGGCCCGCGCGGCGGAGGAGCCGCCGAACACCGCGTCCGTGGTGACCGCGTCGGCGTACCAGTGGGGCGACGGCGAGTGGATGCGGACCCGCGCCGACACGCCCGTGCACGAGGCGCCGTTCTCGGTGTACGAGGTGCACCTGCCGTCCTGGCGGCCCGGGCTGACCTACCGCGAGCTGGCCGAGGAGCTCCCCGCGTACGTCCGGGACCTGGGCTTCACCCACGTCGAGCTGATGCCGGTCGCCGAGCACCCCTACGGCCCGTCCTGGGGCTACCAGGTCACCGGCTTCTACGCGCCGACCGCGCGCCTCGGCCCGCCCGACGACTTCCGGTACCTGGTCGACGCGCTGCACCGGGCGGGCATCGGCGTGATCATGGACTGGGTGCCGGCGCACTTCCCGAAGGACGACTGGGCGCTGGCCCGCTTCGACGGGGACCCGCTGTACGAGCCCGGGGACGAGCGGCGCGCGACCCATCCGGACTGGGGGACGTACACCTTCGACTTCGCGCGGACCGAGGTGCGCAACTTCCTCGTGGCGAACGCCGTGTACTGGTGCGAGGAGTTCCACATCGACGGGCTGCGCGTCGACGCGGTCGCCTCGATGCTCTACCTGGACTACTCGCGCGACTCCGGTCAGTGGGAGCCCAACCAGTACGGCGGCCGCGAGGACCTGGCGGCCATGGCGTTCCTCCAGGAGATGAACGCGACCGTCTACCGGCGCTGCCCCGGCGTGGTGACGATCGCCGAGGAGTCGACCGCGTGGGGCGGGGTGACCCGGCCCACCGACGCCGGCGGGCTCGGCTTCGGCCTGAAGTGGAACATGGGCTGGATGCACGACTCGCTGGAGTACGTCGCGCACGAGCCGGTGCACCGCAAGTACCACCACCACGAGATGACCTTCTCGATGGTCTACGCGTACAGCGAGAACTACTGCCTGCCGATCTCCCACGACGAGGTGGTGCACGGCAAGCAGGCGCTGGTGTCGAAGATGCCCGGCGACTGGTGGCAGCGGCGGGCGAACGTCCGCGCCTACCTCGGCTTCATGTGGGCGCACCCGGGCAAGCAGCTGCTGTTCATGGGGCAGGAGTTCGCCCAGGGCGCCGAGTGGTCGGAGAAGCAGGGACCGGAGTGGTGGCTGCTCGACGAGGGGTACCACTCGGCGGGCGACCACCGCGGCATCCAGGACCTGGTGCGCGAACTCAACACCCGCTACCGGCGGACCCCGGCCCTGTGGCGGCGCGACACCGATCCGGCCGGCTTCCGGTGGGTCGCCGTGGACGCGGCCGAGGACAACGTCTTCGCGTTCCTGCGGTTCGACACGGACGGCACCCCGCTGCTGGCGGTGTCGAACTTCTCCCCGGTCGTCCGGCACGACTACGGGCTCGCGGTGGGCGACGACGTCACCGCCTGGCAGGAGGTCCTCAACACCGACGCCGCGGAGTACGGCGGCTCCGGGGTGACCGACTCCGACCCGGTCAAACCGGAGGACGGGAGCATCCGGATCACGCTCCCGCCGCTGGCCACGGTGTGGCTGATGCCGTACGCCCGGTGAGGCGCTGCGGCCGGCCAGGTGTCCGGCCGCTCTCCCGGGGCAGTCGGTGGTCCTGGCGACCGCGAAGACCTCGTCGCCGGGGCCGGGCCCACAGAAAGGCGGCATCACGTGCGCACCGTCGGAGTGGAGGAGGAACTCCTCCTGGTCGACCCCGAGACCGGCGAGCCGCGGGCGCTGTCCGCCGCCGTGCTCGCCCACGTCCTGCTCGACGATGCCGGACAGGACGTGTTCGAGAAGGAACTGCACGAGCAGATGCTCGAGTTCGCCACTCATCCGCAGGCGGACATGGGGCGTCTGCACGCGGAGATCGTCCGCTGCCGCGGGGAGGCCGGGCGGCACGCCGGAGAAATCGGATGTGCCGTGGCGGCGCTCGCCACGTCGCCGCTGCCGGTCAGCCCCTCCGTCGGAATGAACCGCCGCTACCGGTGGATGGCGGACCAGTACGGCGTCGTGGTCCACGAACAGCTCGTCCTCGGCTGCCACGTGCACGTTTCCGTGGAGTCCGACGAGGAGGGCGTCGCGGTGATCGACCGGGTGCGGCCCTGGCTGCCGGTGCTCGCCGCGCTGAGCGCCAACTCCCCCTTCTGGCAGGGCCGGGACTCGGCCTACAGCAGTTATCGCAGCCGGGTCTGGCAGCGCTGGCCGTCGGCCGGTCCGACGGAGCTGTTCGGTTCGGCGGAGACCTATCACCGCCGGGTCGCGGACATGCTCGCCACCGGCACGATCCTCGACGAGGGGATGATCTATTTCGACGTCCGGCTGTCCCAGCGGTACCCGACGGTCGAGTTCCGGGTCGCTGACGTCTGCCTGGACGCCGGAACGGCCGTCGTCGTCGCCGCCCTCGCCCGCGCGCTGGTGGAAACGGCCGCACGGGAGTGGCGGGAGGGCAGGGAGCCGGCCGGGCACAGTGTGAGCCTGCTGCGTCTCGCCGCCTGGCGGGCGGCCCGGTCCGGGCTGACGGAGGAACTGCTGCATCCCGCGACGATGCGGCGGATGCCGGCCGAATCGGTCGTACGGGCCCTGCTGGACCACGTCGGGGAGGCGCTGGCCGCCGACGGCGACCTCGACCGGGTACGGGACGGCGCCGCCGAGCTGCTGCGGCACGGCAACGGGGCACGGGTGCAGCGCGAGCTGCTGGAGCGCACCGGCAGCCTGCGGGACGTCGTCACCGAGTGCGTACGCCGCACGCAGACGGCCTGAGACGCCCCTGCGGAGGCCTGCGGCTCCTCGCCCGCGTTCAGAGCATCAGGACCAGTGCGTAGCCGAGGAAGCCGGCCGCGATGAGCGCCACGAGGACGAGGATCACCGTCAGGGGTGCCTTGGCCCATCCCTTGGGCGGGTTGTTCCCCTCCCACGGGCCCGCCTCGGACATGCTGCTCTCCCCCGGCGGGGTCTCGCCGGGCGGTACGCCGCCTCCCGGCTCCAGTCCGGTGCTGCGTTCGGGTTCCGGGTCCGGATTCGTGTGAGTCATGCCCTACGGGTCCCCCGATCCGCCGAGATCACCGGGTGGGAACACTTCTGCCGTCCCGGCCCCCCGTGACCATCGCCTCGGCTAGATTCAGCACCGCCGATAACGGTGCTCGTCGGCGGTGTCACCGTCCGTACATGTCAGGAGCCAGCGCATGCGCGACCCCGCTCCCGCTCCCCGGGCCGCCGGGCCCCTGACGGGCGGGCTCGCCGACAGCCTCTTCGAGACGGCCGCACGCACGCCGGCCCTGCCGATGCTGGCCCGCCGTCCCACGCCGGACTCCCCCGTCTGGCAGGAGGTGACGGCCGCGGAGTTCCGCGACGAGGTGGTCGACGTCGCCAAGGGCCTGATCGCGTGCGGGATCTCGCCGGGCGACCGGGTGGCGATCCTGGCGCGGACCCGGTACGAGTGGACGGTCTTCAGTTACGCGCTGTGGACGGTGGGCGCCGAGGTCGTGCCGATCTATCCGACCTCCTCGCGCGACCAGGTCGAGTGGATCCTGCGGGATTCGGGCTGCGTCGCCGTGGTGGTCGAGGACGAGCAGAGTGTGATGACCGTCGGCTCGGTGTGCGCCTCGCTGCCGACGCTGCGCCATGTCTGGCAACTGGACGCGGGCGCGGTGGACACACTGGTGGCGCGCGGCGCGTGCCTCCCGTCCGCCGGTGTCGACTCCATGCGCCGCATCGTGCTGCCGGACTCCACGGCGGTCGTCGCCTACACCTCGGGCACCTCCGGCCGCGCCAGGGGCTGCGCGCTGAGCCACCGCAGTCTGGCCGGCCCGTGCGACACCCTGCTCGCGGGCTGGGGCAGCACGGTGGCGCCCCCGGGTGAGCAGGGCGCCGTCCTCGCCTTCCTGCCCTTCTCCCACGTGTACGGGCTGATGATCCAGAACCTGTGCGTCCGGGGCGGACTGCTCATGGCGCACGAGCCCGCGATGTCCCAGGAGGCGCTGGCCTCGGCCCTGCGCTCCTTCCGCCCGACGTACTTCTACGCCGTCCCGTCGGTCCTGGAGAAGCTCTACAAGAACTTCCTGCGCGCCGCCCAGAAGGCGGGCCGCGGGGCGCTGTTCGAGCGGGCCGCCGACACGGCGCGGGACTTCGCCGCCGCGCTGGAGCGCCATCGGCTGGGCAGGGGGCCGGGCCCCGGGTTCGACCTCCGCCTCCAGCACGCCCTGTACGAGCGGACGGTCTACCGCCGACTGCGGAACGCGCTGGGCGGCCGGGTGCACCGCGCGACGTCCGGTGGTTCGCCGCTCAGCCGCGAGCTGTCCCTGTTCTACGAGGGCATCGGCATCTACGTCCACGACGGCTACGGCCTCACCGAGACCAGCGGCGGGCTGACGATGCAGCCGCTGGGCCGGGAGAAGTCCGGCACCGTCGGGCAGCCCCTGCCCGGCATGGAGGTCCGGGTGGCCGACGACGGGGAGATCCTGGTGCGCGGTCCGTCACTGTTCCAGGGGTACGTCGGTGACGAGGCCGCCACCCATGAGGTGCTGCGGGACGGCTGGCTGGCCACCGGCGACCTGGGGCATCTGGACGACGAGAACTATCTGGCGATCACCGGGCGCAAGAAGGACGTCATCATCACCAGCGGCGGCAAGAGCGTGGCTCCGGCCGCCCTGGAAGAGCGGCTGCGCATGCACCCGCTCGTCCACCAGGCGGTGGTCGTGGGTGACAACCGGCCCTGCGTCGGCGCCCTGATCACACTCGACCCGGAGTTCCTGACGCACTGGCGGGCGGGCCTGGCCCTGCAGGGCGACGCCCCGGCCCGGGAGGCACGGGAGGAGAACGCGCTGCGGGAAGAGGTCGCGCGGGCCGTCGCCGCGGCCAACAGCGCCGTGTCGCGCTCTGAGTCCATCCGGGTCTTCCGGGTACTGCCCGATCCGTTCGACGTGGCGGGCGGGCTCCTCACGCCGTCGATGAAACTCCGGCGGGACGAGATCACAAGGACCTATGCCTTCGAGATCGACGCGATGTACGAGGCCCGCTCGCACCGTCGGCCGCGGAGGGTTCCGGAGGAGCAGGCCGGCTGGGAGGACTCGGACAACGTGTTCCTCCGGTGACCGGGCGAGCCCGCGACGGTGCGCGGGCTCGCCGGTGGAGTAGGCCGGGCCCGCGCACTCGCCGTTCGGCGTGCCGGCCGAAGGCGGTGCGCGCCGGGGCCGGGCACGGCACCGGCCCCGGCACCGGCCGTCCCCGCGCCGGGAACGCGCCCCGGGGGTCACGGCCCCGTAACCCCCTGGCCACCTCGGCCCGGCCCGGCATACCGAGGCGCGTAGGCTCGGCCGGCACGGGAACTAACAAACGAAGGGAAAGCGAAGAAGGGACAACGCCCGGCGGATGCCGGGCCGGGAAGGCGCAATGGCAGCCGAGTCGCGTTGGGACAGGACACTGGCTTCCGAGGAGATCACGAACCGCACCGCCAGCTTCACCGGGGAGCTGCACAATGTGACCGGTGCGCGCCTGGTCGCGGAGGAATTCCTCTACGACCTGGCCCGTGCGTCACCACCCTCGCAGCCCGAGCACTGGGACGACATACTCCTCGTCGTCACGGAGCTGGCGGCGAACGCGGTGCAGTACGCTCCGGGGCCGTTCCAGCTGCGGCTGCGCCGTACCTTCGACGGCGTGCACGTGGTGATGCACGACTCCAGTACGACCGAACCCGCGCCGCGCCCCTTCCATCCGAGCAGCGGTGGCGGCGGCATCGGCTGGCATCTCATCCACACCCTGTCCGACCAGGTGAGCGTCGTCACCGGCGAGCGGGGCAAGGACATCCACGTCTTCCTGCCCTGGTGACGGCCATGGTGACCGCCCTGGTGACCGCCCCGCTCACGGCGCGTCCGCGTCGCGCAGGGGCACCAGCACGCTGATCGTCTTGCCGCCCCCCGAGTGCCGGTCGACGTCGATCTCGCGTGCCAGGCGGGCGACCAGCGGCCAGCCGTAGCCGTTCCCGTGGTGCCTGGTGGGGAACGCGTACGCGGCCCGGGGCACCACCGCGCTGTTGTCGTGGACGGCGATCCACACGCCTTCGGCCGTGGGCCGGACCTCGAAACCCGCCAGACCGTCTCCGTGCCGGATCGCGTTGGTGACCAACTCCGAGACCACGAGCAGCAGGTCGATGACGTCCTCCTCCCGCACCCCGCGGCCCGACCCCCATCGCGTGCGCGCCACCGCCTCCGCGTACGCGCGCGCCGTCGCCGCGCCGGTGACGGCGCCCGGTCCCGGTACGCGGGACGACGCGACGCCGGTCGGGGCCGTGGTGATCCGGTCGGTTGATTCCATGTCAGTGGTGTCCCTGGTGTTCGCCGTGCTGTGATCACAACCGGGTCAGTCCGCGGAGGTCTCCTGGGGCGGCAGCCGGTGGTAGTAGTCGCCGACGGACGCCAGGTACTCCCGGTCCATCGTCTCGCTGTCGGTCCGGAACCGGGGCGCGGCCTTGACCTCCGCCCTGGTGCAGCCCACCGTGACCGTACGGGCCTCGGTGTCGACGCCCCTGACCATGCCGACGGGCACGAGCACGCTCCGGCCGAAGACCCAGACGCCGGTGTCGACGACCAGGTGCCGCATGCCGAAGTGTTCGGCCTGCCGGTCCACGTGACCGATGGTGCCGTCGCTCGCGACGACGGTGCAGCCCGTCAGGTCCTGTCCCCGCACGTGACCGCTGCCCTCCGCATACGACCAGATGCTCTCCATCGGCACGCTGCCCCTTCCCTCCCACGTCGGTGACGACTGTGGGGCCGGGCGGACGCCACGGGCCGGACCGGCTCCTACAGCAGCAGATACCCGGCCCGGGCCACCGCATTCGGACGCCGCGGGCCGACCGGCGGGGAAATCGGCCGGGCCCGCACGCGCGGCATGATCCGTACGGGGCCGCGCTCCACCGGGTGAGGCCCCGCTTTGTCCGCACCCGGGACCTGGGTTAGCCTCTGACGTATTTTTCTCATTGGGCGGATCCGTGAACTGCGGAAAAGCACGCACAACAGGCCGGACCGCCCGACCGGTCCGGAGGGGTTCCGAGTCCTCGTCGCCGAGGGCTCCTGGGGAGCGGAACGAGGGTGCGCATGACCAGCGACAGCACCGGGGCCGTCGACGCGGTTCCGGGCGACCAGGAGTTGCGCCGCCTCCTCGCGGGCCTGACGGCCGTGCGGGACGGCGACTTCGGCACGCGTCTGCCGGACGAGGCGGACGGTCTGATGGGCGACATCGCCAAGGTCTTCAACGGCATGGTGGACCAGCTGTCCGTGTTCACCTCCGAGGTCACCCGGGTGGCCCGCGAGGTCGGCACCGAGGGGACCCTCGGCGGTCAGGCGAGGGTGCCGGGCGTCTCGGGCACCTGGGCCGACCTGACGGACTCGGTCAACGCCATGGCGGGGAACCTCACCACCCAGGTCCGTGACATCGCCCAGGTCGCCACGGCGGTGGCCAAGGGCGACCTGTCGCAGAAGATCGACGTGGACGCCCGCGGCGAG
>NZ_JBVJVN010000007.1:249693-266891 GCF_055603605.1 Streptomyces sp. NPDC037271 | reverse complement strand
AGATCCTCGAACTCAAGAACACCATCAACACGATGGTCGACCAGCTCTCCGCCTTCGCCGACGAGGTCACCCGCGTCGCCCGCGAGGTCGGCACCGACGGGCGGCTCGGCGGCCAGGCCGACGTCCAGGGCGTCCGGGGCACCTGGCGCGACCTCACCGACTCGGTGAACTTCATGGCGGGCAACCTGACCAGCCAGGTCCGCAACGTCGCCCAGGTGGCGACCGCCGTGGCCAAGGGCGACCTCTCCCAGAAGATCACCGTGGACGCCCGCGGCGAGATCCTCGAACTCAAGAACACCATCAACACGATGGTCGACCAGCTCTCCGCCTTCGCCGACGAGGTCACCCGCGTCGCCCGCGAGGTCGGCACCGAGGGCAACCTGGGCGGGCGCGCCCAGGTGCGCGGTGTGTCGGGCACCTGGAAGGACCTGACCGACAACGTCAACTCCATGGCCAACAACCTCACCGGCCAGGTCCGCTCCATCACGCAGGTCGCCACCGCCGTGGCGCGCGGCGACCTGTCGCAGC
The DNA here is from genome assembly GCF_055603605.1 of Streptomyces sp. NPDC037271. Taxonomy (NCBI): domain Bacteria; kingdom Bacillati; phylum Actinomycetota; class Actinomycetes; order Kitasatosporales; family Streptomycetaceae; genus Streptomyces; species Streptomyces sp. NPDC037271. The sequence goes on along the minus strand of NZ_JBVJVN010000007.1, from coordinate 266,363 downwards.
GGATCACGGTCGAGGCCAAGGGCGAGGTCGCGGCGCTGGCCGACGTCATCAACACGATGGTCGACACGCTCTCCGCGTTCGCCGACGAGGTCACCCGCGTGGCCCGCGAGGTCGGCACCGAAGGCCGGCTCGGCGGCCAGGCGCACGTGCCGAACGTCGCCGGGACCTGGAAGGACCTCACCGACAACGTCAACTCCATGGCCAACAACCTCACCGGCCAGGTGCGCAACATCGCGCTGGTGACGACCGCGGTGGCCCGGGGCGACCTGTCGAAGAAGATCGACGTCGACGCGCGCGGCGAGATCCTGGAGCTCAAGACGACGATCAACACGATGGTCGACCAGCTCTCCGCCTTCGCCGACGAGGTCACCCGCGTGGCCCGCGAGGTCGGCACCGAAGGCCGGCTCGGCGGCCAGGCCGAGGTGGAGGGCGTCTCCGGCACCTGGAAGCGCCTCACGGAGAACGTCAACGAGCTGGCCGGCAACCTCACCCGCCAGGTCCGCGCGATCGCCGGGGTGACCTCCGCCGTGGCCGAGGGCGATCTGACCCGTTCCATCAACGTGGAGGCGTCCGGCGAGGTCGCCGAGCTCAAGGACAACATCAACTCCATGGTGGAGTCCCTGCGCGAGACCACGCGGGCCAACCAGGAGCAGGACTGGCTCAAGAGCAACCTCGCCCGGATCTCCGGCCTGATGCAGGGGCACCGGGACCTGCCCGTGGTCGCCGAGTTGATCATGGACGAGCTGGTGCCGCTGGTGTCGGCCCAGTACGGCGCGTTCTACCTCGCCGAGGACGGCGACGAGGGGCCCGAGCTGCGACTGGTCGGCTCCTACGGCTACCCCGGCGACGCGGGCAGGCCCACCCGCATCGCCTTCGGCCGCACCCTGGTCGGCCAGGCCGCGCGCAGCCGGCGCACCATCGTGGTGGACGAGCTGCCACCGGGCTACGTGACCATCTCCTCCGGGCTCGGCGAGGTGGTGCCGGCCGCTCTGGTGCTGGTGCCCATCGTGGTCGAGGGGCAGGTCCTCGGCGTGATCGAGCTGGCGTCGGTGACCGCGTTCACGCAGGTCCACCGGGACTTCCTGGACATGCTGATGGAGACCATCGGCGTCAACGTCAACACGATCGTGGCCAACGCCCGTACCGACGAGCTCCTCGCCGAGTCGCAGCGCCTGACCGCGGAGCTCCAGGCACGCTCGGCGGAGCTCCAGGTGCAGCAGGAGGAACTGCAGCGCTCCAACGCCGAGCTGGGGGACAAGGCGTCCCTGCTGGCGACCCAGAACCGGGACATCGAGGCGAAGAACCTGCAGATCGAGCAGGCGCGGCAGGAGCTGGAGGCCCGCGCCCAGCAGCTGTCGCTGGCCTCGAAGTACAAGTCGGAGTTCCTGGCCAACATGAGCCACGAACTGCGCACCCCGCTCAACAGCCTGCTCATCCTCGCCCAGCTGCTCGCCCAGAACCCGTCGCGCAACCTCACCCCGAAGCAGGTCGAGTACGCGGGCATCATCCACTCCGCGGGCTCGGACCTGCTCCAGCTGATCAACGACATCCTGGACCTGTCGAAGGTCGAGGCCGGGAAGATGGACGTCTCCCCCGAGCGCGTGACCCTGCGGCAGCTCATCGAGTACGTCGAGGCGACGTTCCGGCCCATGACGACGCAGAAGGGCCTGGAGTTCGCGGTGACGACGGCGCCCGGGGCGCCGGCGGACCTGCTGACCGACGACTCCCGGCTGCGTCAGGTGCTGCGCAACCTGCTGTCCAACGCGGTGAAGTTCACCGAGCGGGGCCGGGTGGAACTGGCCGTCGAACCGGCACCGGACGAGGAGGTGCCCAGAGGGGTGATCCGGGGCGGTGCCGTGGTGGCCTTCCGGGTGAAGGACACGGGCATCGGCATCCCCGAGCAGAACCTGGAGTCGGTCTTCGGCGCCTTCCAGCAGGCGGACGGCACGACGAGCCGCAAGTACGGCGGCACCGGGCTCGGCCTGTCCATCACCCGGGAGATCGCCCAGCTGCTCGGCGGCGCCGTCACCGTGGACAGCACGCCCGACCGGGGCAGCACGTTCACGCTGTTCCTGCCGGTGGCCCGGCCCGACTTCGAGGAGCTGCTCGAGCGGGGCGCGGAGCACGCCCCGGCCCAGTCGGCCGCCGACGTCCTCGCCCGCCCGGCGCCGGCACCCGAGTTCACGGGCGGCCACCGGCAGCGCCCGCGTCGGCTGCTCGTCGTGGAGGAGCGTCCGCGCGGTCTGCTGACCCTCGTCGCGGAGAGCGTGATCGCCGACCTGACGCACGGGCGGGACGACGCGGGCGATCGGCCGCCGCTCGACGTCATCACGGCCGTGGGGGCACAGGAGGCCGCCGGTGCGCTGGCGGCCGAGCCGTGCCACTGCGTCGTGCTGGAGCTGGGCATGCCGGACGCCGAGGCGTCCCGCTTCCTTGAGGCCCTGCGGGGCGACTCGGCGCTGGCGAGCGTGCCGGTGCTCGTGCACAGCGGTCACCGGACGGACGCCGCGCTGGAGGAGAGCCTGCGCTCCGGCGCTCGGGGCGGGGCGCTGGAGTTCCTGTCCAGCCTCGACGAACTGCGGGAGCGCATCGCCCTGCACCTGGCCGCCGAGGAACCCGGGGACGTACTCTCCCTGGTCCGGACCGAGGAGCCGCAGCACCTGGCCCCGGACGCCGTGGACGACTCGCCGGCCGGGCGCACCGTCCTCGTCGTCGACGACGACGCGCGCAACCTCTTCGCGCTCAGCGGGATCCTGGAGCTCCACGGTTTCCGGGTCCTGCACGCGGAGAACGGGCGCCGGGGCATCGAGACGCTCGTGGACCACCCGGAGGTCGCACTCGTCCTGATGGACGTGATGATGCCGGAGATGGACGGCTACACGGCGACGGCCGAGATCCGGCGGATGCCGCGGTACGCCGAGCTGCCGATCATCGCGGTCACGGCGAAGGCGATGCCCGGCGACCGGGAGAAGAGCCTCGCCTCGGGCGCCAGCGACTACGTCACCAAGCCCGTCGACACCCAGGACCTCATCGCCTGCGTCCGACGGTGGCTGCCGGCATGAGCGCACCGGCTCCCGTCCCGTACACCGGTGGGCCGGGCGGTGCGCGGCGTGTCCCGCTGCGGTCCGCGGCGGTCTCCAGCCGAGGAGTGTCCCCGTCGTGAGCGAATCCGAGCAGCCGCCCGAGCCGGCCGGCGGCGCCCCGCGGGACGCGTCCGCCGCGCCGCCCCCGGCGTCCGGGCCACCGCGGTCCTGCGCGGTCGACGGGCCGGGCGCAGGTCTGCGCGGGATGACCCCGCTGTCGCCGGTGGGCAGACTGGCGGCCACGGTGGACCGGCTCAGCCGCGAGGTGCGGGCCGCCCAGGCCGAGGCCGAGGGCCGGGCGCTGATCGAGCTCGCCAAGGGCATCCTGGTCGCACGGCTCGGGTGCGGTCCGGCGCAGGCCGCCCGGCAGCTCGCCGAGCTGGCCGAGCAGTCCCAGGTCACGCCCCTGGAGTTCGCGGTCGACGTCATCAACCAGGCCGCCCGGGACCGGATGTCGGAGGTGACGGACGCGTTCCTCGCGGCCACCGCCGCCGTGCGGAGCGCGGACGCCGAGGACAGCGCGGACAGCGGGGAGGCGGGGGCCGGCTCGGCCGCCGTGCGCCTGCGGGCGGCCGAGAGCGGTGCGCTGGCGGCCGGCGACACCCAGGCCGTCGCCGACGCCCTGCTGGAGCAGGCGCTGCGTCCGCTGGGCGCGGTCGCCGTGGCCATCTGGGCGGCCGGGTACGACGGATCGCTCACGCTGGCCGGCAGCGCGGGGTTCTCCGAGGCCGAGGCCACCCGCTGGCGCTACGTGCCGCCGGACGTGACGACGGTGGCCCGGTGCGGGCTGACCGAGCGCACGGGCCAGTGGTTCACCTCCCTGGCCGAAACCGGGCTGCCCAGCGTGGGCCGGCACCAGTACCCGGACGGCGGCAGGGTCGCCGTGCCCGCCGGCACCGGGGGCCGTATCCACGGCGTGCTGGAGATCGTCTGGCCGGCGCCGCTGGCCCCGCAGCCGCCGCAGGTGGTGCGCCAGGTGGAGGCCCTGGCGGAGCTGTGCGCGCACACCCTGGAGTCGTACACGCCACCGCACGGCGCCGGACAGGAGCCGCGGGTCATGCCGGACGCGGTGGAGCTGATGGACCTGGCCGACGGCCTGTACGACCCCGCCCTGGTCCTGGTGCCGCACCTGGACGCCGCCGGGCACCTGGCGGACTTCCGCATCCAGCACGTGAACAAGAGCTTCCTGGACCCCGCCGGACGGCCGCGGGCCGTCGTGGGCGGCGCGCTCCTGCTGGAGGCGTACCCGATGGCCGCCGGGGACAGCGAGCTGTTCCAGAACGTGGAGCGGGTGTACGCCACCGGCGAGCCCTTCCGGGCCCGGCACATCAACCTCACCGCGCTGGTGGACCAGGTGCCGCTCTCGGCGGTCGCGGACATCAGCATCAGCCGACACGGCAACGCCGTCCTGCTGATCTGGCGCATCGAGGACGAGACGGCCCGGCTGGCCAGCCTCCTCCAGCACGCCCAGCGCCTCGGCCGCATCGGCGGCTTCGAGGAGAACCTGCTGACCGGCGAGATCACCTGGAACGGACAGCTGTTCGACCTGTACGGGCGTCCGCGGACGAGTACGCCGGTGCCGCTCGAGGAGCTGACCGCCCACGCCCACCCGGACGACGCGGTCACCATCGGCCGGTTCCTGCGCACGCTGCTGCACCACCGGCGGCCGGCGTCGGCGGCGTTCCGGCTGCAGCGGCCCGACGGGGTGACCCGGCACGTCCGGGTGGTGGCCGAACCGGTCCTGGACGCCGACGACCGCCTGCTCGTCGTACGGGGGGCCTACCAGGACATCTCGGCGCAGCACTGGACCGAGGTGGCGCTCGCGGCGACGCGCGACCAGCTGGCGCACACCGAGCAGCAGGCCATCGAACGCAATCGGCTGACCCTGCAGTTGCAGCACGCCATCATGCCGCCCGCCCAGACCCCGCTCAGGGTTCCGGACCTCCAGGTGGCCGTCCGGTACCGGCCCGCGGAGACCGAACAGCTCGTGGGAGGCGACTGGTACGACGCCGTGATGCTGCCGAACCGGCGGGTGCTGCTGTGCGTGGGGGACGTGGCCGGGCACGGCATAGAGGCGGCGACCAGCATGGTGGTCCTGCGCAACGCGCTGCGCGGACTGGCGGTGACCGGTGCCGGGCCGGGCCAGCTGCTGTCGTGGCTCAACATCGTGGCGCACCACCTGACGGGCGGGGTCACGGCCACGGCGGTGTGCGGCCTGTACGACCCGGCCCGGCGCACGCTGCGCTGGGCCAGGGCGGGCCATCTGCCGCCGGTGCTGGTCCGGGGCTCCCGGGCCGAGCCGCTGCCGCTGCTCAAGGGCATGCTGCTGGGCGCGGTGGCCGAGGCGGCGTACGAGGAGGACGAAGTGCAGCTGGCCGGCGAGGACACGCTGCTGATGTACACCGACGGGCTGATCGAACGCCGCGACCGCTCGGTGGAGGAGGCGCTGGCCCAGCTGCTGAGGACCGTCCGTCCGACACCCCACACCCTCGACCAGCACCTGGACCGGCTGCTCACCTACAGCAGGTCGGACACGGACGACGACACGTGCCTCGTGGGTATCCGCGTCGGGTGACGGACGGTGCCCGGGCCGGACAGGTGTGGTGACCGGATTCGGGGGTAACCGCCGGGCGCGGTGGTACACGACACGCCACCGCCCGGCCGCATTGTTGGAGGTATCCGTGCCCATAGCCCAGAACCCGCTGTCCGTCGAGGTGACGCTGCCCCGGGAGGAGGTCGCGCTGCTCAGGGTGGAGGGGTACCTGGACGTCGACACCGCGACCGAGTTCCAGCACCATCTGGCCAACCAACTCCACCACGGCCGACGGCACTTCCTGCTGGACCTGTCGGAGGTCCCGTTCATGGACTCGTCGGGCATGAACATCATCCTGCGGGTCTATCAGGAGGCCCGGGAGCTGCCGGGCAGCGTGCACATCATCTCGCCCGCCCCCGCGGTCCGGCGCGTCCTGGACCTGACGGGGGTGAGCATCACCGTGCCGGTCTCCGAGAGCGTCGACGAGGCGCTCTCCCGCGTCGACGCACAGCCCGCGGGCCCGCAGGTCCCGGACGCCTGAGATCTCCTCCTCCCCGGCGCTCATCCGGAGCGTTCACGCGGGAGCAGGTGTCGTACGAGGTCGGCGGATGGTTACAGTGGTCGCCCGGCAGACTCACGTCGCCGTCACGTCGCCTCCTGGGTGGTGTGCGGCGCAATGCGGATGAGGAGTGGAACAGGTGCCGGAACAGGCGTTGGGAACAGCGGGATCGCCGACGGACGAGGTCAGGGACTTTCTGCGGCGCCGCCGTGAGCAGATCGCCCAGCGATGGGCGGACGAACCCTTGTTCCGGGCCGTGTTCACCGTCTCGCGCGACGAGGCGGTCGAGGCGGGCAAGGCCGTGGTGGACGCGCTGGCCCAAGTCGCGGACGCGGCACGGGTGGAGGACCCGGACGCCGCCGGATTCACGACGGTGCGCGAGCAGTTGGCACGGATGGGCGCGGCCCGCTCCCGGGCCGGACTGAGCACCGCCCAGGTGTCGAGCGAGCTGGCCGCCCTGCGCCCGCCGGTCGAGAACCTGCTCGTGGCCGACCTGCCGGACGCCTCCGCCGAGCACGCCCGGGACTGTGTCACCACGCTGAGTGTGCTGATGGGCACGCTGCGGGTCGTGGTCATGCAGACGGCGCTCAGCGAGGGACAGGCGCTCATCGACCGCCAGCGGCTGCAGTTGCTGGAGGTGGCCACTCCCGTCATCAAGCTGTGGGACGGCATCGTGGCCGTTCCGCTCATCGGAACGCTCGACAGCGCCCGCAGCCAGGTCGTCATGGAGACCCTGCTGGAGTCCATCGTCGAACAGCAGGCGCGGTACGCGATCCTGGACATCACCGGGGTCCCGACCGTCGACTCGCTGGTGGCCCAGCACCTGATGAAGACGGTCGCGGCGGCCCGGCTGATGGGGGCCGAGTGCATCGTCTCCGGCATCCGGCCCGCGATCGCGCAGACCATGGTCCACCTCGGCCTGGACCTGGGTACCGTGGTTACCCGGGCGAGCCTCGCCGACGCGCTGGGGTACGTGCTGCACCAGCTCGGGGTCGGCATCGTGAACCCCGTCACGAACGGTCCGGTCACGCGGTGAGCCAGGCATTCCCGGGGCCCCACCCGGGTCCCGTGACGGGTCATGTTCCGGTCCTCCGGCTCGGCGAGGTGCTGCTGGTCACCCTCCAGGGCGACCTGCACGACAGCACGGCGCAGCAGCTTCAGCAGGACCTCGCCGAGACCATCTCCCACAGCGGGGCCACCGGTGTGATCATCGACGTCTCCGGGGTGGAGATCGTCGACTCCTTCCTCGGCCGGGTACTGGCCGAGATCGCCGGGCAGACCGAGCTGCTGGCCGCGCGCACCGTGATCGTCGGCATGCGGCCGGCGGTCGCCATCACCCTGGTGGAGCTGGGCCTGACGCTGCCGAGGGTGCACACCGCGCTCAGTACCGGGGTGGCCCTCGAGCTGTTGACACGGCACGCCCCGTCCTCCCACTTCGGCGGCCTGCGCCAGGAGAGTCCGTGATGCACACTGCCGCGGGCGCCCAGGCCCGCCTGCCGATCCGTTCGGACATGGATCTGGTGTGGGTACGTCAGCACGTGCGGCAGGCGGCCGCTCAGCTCGGCTTCGGTCTGGTGGACCAGACGAAGCTGGTCACGGCGGCCAGCGAACTGGCCCGCAACACGCTCGTGTACGGCGGCGGCGGAACGATGGAGACGGAGCCTCTCAGCGAGGGGGGCGCGCAGGGACTGCGGCTGACCTTCAGCGACGAGGGACCGGGCATCGCGGACCTGGAGCAGGCGCTCAGTGACGGCTTCACCTCGGGGGGCGGACTGGGCATGGGGCTGGGCGGCGCGCGCCGCCTGGTGCACGAGTTCGCGATCGAGAGCGTCCCGGGGGCCGGCACCACCGTGCGGGTGACCTCCTGGGTGGGCCGGGCGCCCCGCCCGCGTGAGGAGTCCTGATGCCGCGCGTGTGGGATGTCCCGGTGCACGACTCGACCCGGGTGCGCGACGCCCGGGTGGCCGCGGAGCACGCGGCGGCCCTGGCCGGGCTGGACGATCAGCACACCGCCACCGCGGCGCTGGTGGCGACCGAGCTGGCCACCAACCTGCTCAAGCACGCCGGGGGCGGCGAGGTCCTCATCGACGTCGTCGCTCCCGCCGTTCTCACGGCCGACCGGGCCGAGACCCGGCAGGTGCAGGTCGTCACGGTCGACCACGGTCCCGGGATCGCCGACGTGTCCGCCGCCCTGCGCGACGGTTTCAGCACGACGCGCTCCCTCGGCGCCGGTCTCGGCACCTGCGCGCGCCTCGCCGACGACTTCGACCTGCACAGCGTCCCGGGCCGGGGCACTGTGGTGGTCGCCCGGGTCGGCGCCGTACCCGGCGGCCGTGCCGCGGAACCGGGACCGGCGGCCGGGGTACGGGCCGGCGCGGTGAACGTCCCCTTCGGCGGGGCCGACTACTCGGGTGACGCCTGGGCCTGGGTCAGGGCCGGGGACCGGGTCACGCTGATGCTGGCCGACGGGCTGGGCCACGGGCCGGAGGCGGCCCGCGCGTCGACCGCCGCCGTGGAGGCCCTGCGCGGTTCGGCCCACCTCACTCCCGCGGAGGCGCTGCGGCGGCTCGACACGGCGTTGACCGGGACCCGCGGCGCGGCCGTCGCGGTGGCGCAGGTCGACACGCGTGCCGCGGTGCTGAGGTTCGCGGGCGTCGGCAACATCGGGGCACGGCTGTGCGAGGGCGGCACCTGGCGACACCTGCTGTCCCGGCCCGGCATCGTCGGCACCCACCGGCCCACGACCCTGCGCGAGGAGGAGACGGCCTGGACGGACGACCGGGTGCTGGTCCTGCACAGCGACGGTCTGCCGAGCCGCTGGACCCCGGCCCCCGACACCTGCCGCACGGCGGCCGACCCGGCGGTGACGGCCGCCGTGACGGTCCGCGACGCCAGCAGTTCGGCCCGCCCGGTACGGGACGACACCGCCGTGGCCGTACTGGCCCCGTCCCCGCCGGACGGCCCATGACCCGCACCCGGGAGATCACCGGCATCACCGACGCGGCACGGGCACGCATCACCACCGCATGCCCGGCCGCCACCCGCGGCGTGCCACCCCTCGAAGACGCCCTGCCGGCGGCCCCGCACACCAGTCGCCCCACCCGCCCCACCCGGGACGGCACCACCTCCGCCGGCCCGGTCCCGACCTCGCTGGACCGCCCATGACCCGCACCTGGGAGATCACCGACATCACCGACGCGGCACGGGCACGCATCACCACCGCACGCCTGGCCACGGCCTACGGTGTGCCGCCTCTGGAGCGGGCGCGGCTGGTGGCCTCGCTCGGCGCGCAGCTGCGGCTGTGCCTGGCCAAGGGCGGTACCTGGCGGCTCACCCTGGAGGCGGGGACGGTCTCCCGCGCCACGCCGGAGGCGGGGGACGGGGTGCTGCACGCCGTGCTGACGCCGTCGCGGGACGCCGCCGCCGCCGGCCAGCCGCCGTGGCGGATCACGGTGCCCTGCCCCGAGGCGGTGCCGGACACGGAGGCCGATGTCTCGGCGGACGACCCGGCCGCCTCTGCGGAGGCCCTGCTGGGGGCCGACGAGGACACGGCGCTGGTACTGGACAGGCTCGCCGAGCAGGAGGCCCTGGTCGACTTCCACCGGGAGGAGCTGCACCAGACGAACCAGGGGGTCGTGGCGCTGCACGCCGAGCTGGACGCCGCCGGGCGGGCCCAGCGGGAGGCGTTCGCCGCCGAGCGCAAGGCGCGTACGGAGGCGGAGAACGCCCGTCGCAGACTGACGTTCCTCGCGGACGCGAGCGCGGTGCTGACGGCGTCGCTCGACCACCACGAGATCGTGCGCCGCCTGCCCGAGCTGCTGGTGCCCGAGTACGCCGCGAGCGTCGACGTCTGGCTCTTCGACCAGGACGGCGACCGGCCGGGCCCCGCGCACGCGGCCGCCGCCGTGGTCGCCGCCCGCACCGGCCGGCCCCAGTACGCCGCTCCGCACCCCGGCTGCCTGCCCGGTGTCGACGACCAGCCGCCGTCGGCGCTGTCCCCGGACCGGGCCCTGCTGTGCATTCCACTGCCGACGCGGCAGGCGCCCCTGGGCGTGGTGACCCTGTCCCCGCCCGGGGAGCGCTGGGATCCCGACGACGCCGTGATGCTGATCGAGCTGACCCGGCGGGCCAGCACCGCGATCGATCACGCCCAGCGCTACCAGCACAACCGCGACATCGCCGAGACCCTCCAGCGGGCCCTGCTGACGGAACTGCCCGCGCCGCCGGGACTCGCCCTGGCCGCGCGTTACCTGCCCGCCACCCACGGGCTGAACATCGGCGGCGACTGGTACGACGCCTTCCGCCAGCCCGACGGCGGTGTCATCGCCGTGGTCGGCGACGTGACCGGGCACGGACTGCGCGCGGCCGTGATGATGAGCCAGCTGCGCACCGCGCTGCGCGCCTACGCCGTCGACGGCGGCAGCCCCGGCCGGCTCCTGACCCGGCTGCACACCTTCCTGCACCACCTCCAGCCCGACCTCTTCGCCACCGCCGTCATCGCCCGCTTCCACCCCGACGACCCCACGCTGACGTGGGCCGCCGCCGGCCATCCGCCGCCGGTGCTGCGTACCCCGGACGGGCGGGTCCGGACCCTGGACGCCAAACCGGGTGCGATGCTCGGCATCCCGCTGAAGCAGGAGATCGCCGACCACACGGTGCCGCTGGCGCCGGGTTCGACGCTCGCCCTGTACACGGACGGCCTGGTGGAGCGCCGCGCCCGGGGCATAGACCCGGGCATCGCGCGGCTGACGGAGGCGCTCGGGTCGTTCGGCCCGGCGGAGCTGGAGGCGGACCTGGAAGGCTCGGCGGACGGGATCCTGCGCCCCCTGCTCAGCGACTCCGAGCGGGACGACGACGTGTGCCTGCTGCTCTGCCACCTCCGCGGCTCCGGCTGACCCGGCGGCACCGCTCCCCCACGGGAAAGTTCCGGGCCGTTCACTCCCACCCGGTGCGCTCCGGGCCCCGGCGGGGCATGGTGGTGATCAGGACGTGTCGCCCGCCCGCCCGGCCCGGCTGGCCGAACCGGCGCGGACGCGGTGGGATCGACGAGGTGCGAAGCAGCGATCCAGGGGCAGGCGAATGGCGTTCGCGGCAGACCGCCTGGAGCCGCAGAAAGGGATGAACACCGTGACACGACCCAGGATCCTGGTGGTCGGCGCAGGTTTCGCCGGCGTGGAGTGCGTCCGTCGTCTGGAGCGGAGGCTCTCCCCGAACGAGGCGGACGTCACCCTGGTGACGCCGTTCTCCTATCAGCTCTACCTGCCGCTGCTGCCCCAGGTCGCCTCCGGGGTGCTCACGCCCCAGTCGATCGCGCTCTCCCTGCGCCGCAGCAGCAAGTACCGGACCCGGATCATCCCGGGCGGCGCCATCGGCGTGGACCTCCAGGCGAAGGTCTGCGTGGTGCGCACCATCACCGACCAGATCGTCAACGAGCCGTACGACTACATCGTGCTGGCCCCCGGCAGCGTCACCCGCACCTTCGACATCCCGGGGCTCACCGACAACGCGTTCGGCATGAAGACGCTGGCGGAGGCCGCGTACATCCGTGACCACGTCATCTCGCAGCTGGACCTCGCCGACGCCAGTCAGGACCCGGCGGAGCGCGCCTCCCGGCTGCAGTTCGTGGTGGTCGGCGGCGGTTACGCGGGCACCGAGACCGCGGCCTGTCTGCAGCGGCTGACGCACGCGGCCGTCAAGCGCTACAACCGGCTCGACCCGAGTCTGATCAAGTGGCATCTGATCGACATCGCCCCGAAGCTGATGCCCGAGCTGGGCGAGAAGCTCGGACGCGACGCGCAGGAAGTCCTGACGCGTCGGGGCATCGAGATCTCCCTGGGCGTGTCCATCGACAAGGCCGGACCCGAGGAGGTCACCTTCACGGACGGCCGGGTGGTGCCCACCCGCACGCTGATCTGGACCGCCGGGGTGGTGGCGAGCCCGCTCATGGCCACGCTCGGCGCGGAGACGGTCAAGGGGCGGCTCGCGGTCACCGCCGAGATGTGCCTGCCGAACCACGACGGGGTGTTCGCACTCGGCGACTGTGCCGCCGTGCCGGACCTCGCCAAGGGCCAGGAGGGCGCCGTCTGCCCGCCCACCGCCCAGCACGCCATGCGGCAGGGCCGGCACGTCGCCGAGAACCTCATCGCCACCCTGCGCAACCAGCCGATGCGGCCGTACGTCCACAAGGACCTGGGTCTCGTCGTCGACCTCGGCGGCAAGGACGCGGTCTCCAAGCCGCTGGGCGTCGAGCTGAAGGGCCTGCCCGCCCAGGCCGTGGCCCGCGGCTACCACTGGTCGGCGCTGCGCACGGGTGTGGCCAAGGCCCGGGTGGCGGCCAACTGGACGCTCAACGCGGTCGCCGGCGACGATTTCGTACGCACCGGTTTCCAGGCCCGCAAACCCGCAAAGCTGAAGGACTTCGAGTACACCGACGCCTATCTGACGCCGGAGCAGGTGCGGGAGCGGGTCAAGGAGGCGGGCCGGGCGGAGCTGTGACCCCGCGGCCCCGGCCGGTTCGCGGCATGACATGCTGAGAAGTGGATCTCGGCGCGAACCGGCCGGGGACCGGTCGTGAAGCAGGCGTGAATCGGGAGAGTGTACGGCGGCGTGAAGGCAGCGGGGCGCTCGGCGCGGACACGGCTGCGGGACCGCGTCGCCGCGTCCGACCCCGGGCTGCTGCGGTTGACGGCGGGGCTGCGGACGGTGGGCGCCATCGCGCTGGCGCTGGCGGTGCTCGCCGTGTTCGGTGCGGACGTCACCCATCTGGTGGCGGGCGCCATGACCGCGATGGTCGCCACGTTCGCCATCCGGGAGAAGGAGCTGGGCGCGCAGGCCGTCACCCTGGCGCTGGGGCTGCCCGTCGCCCTGGCCTCGGTGTCGGTCAGCTCGCTGCTCACCTCGCGGGTCGTCATCGGTGACGCCTTCTTCGTCGTCCTGATCTTCTGTGCCGTCTTCGTCCGCCGGTTCGGCGACCGGGGCACCGCGCTCGGGCTGATCGGCTTCCAGGTCTACTTCGTCTCCCTGTTCGTCGGCGCGCAGGTGTCGGTGCTGCCGGAGCTGCTGGGAGCCATCGCGGTGGCGTTCGTGTGCAGCGCGGTGGTCCGCTTCGCGGTGGTACCGGAGACACCGGCGGGCGTGCTCCAGCGGCTGCGGCAGGCCTTCCGCGCCCGGCTGGCCCAGCTGATCGCCACGCAGACCGAACTGCTGGACGCCGGCCCGGACGCGATCGAGAAGACGCTCGAGCACCTGCGCGACGGCACCGCACGCCTGCACGAGACGGCATTGATGATCCAGTCCCGGCTGGAGGAGGGCACTCCGGACGAGTCCACGGCCCGTCTGGTGCAGCGGCGCATCGCGGACGCCGAGATCGCCGCCGAGCGGCTGGGCCTGCTGCTGCTGACCGCGCGCAGCGCCGAGCGGGCGGACACGCTGACCCTGCACCTGCCCGGCGCGCCCGCCCCCTCGGTGGGCAGTTCACCGGCGCCCGGCGAGGCGACGGAGCTCCTGCGCCGCGATCTCGGGGCGCTGCGCACGCTGGTGCTGCGGCCGCCCTCCGAGGCGCGCGGGACCGCGCTCTCCCATCTGCGCAACCGGCTCCTCGGCTACCGCGACGAGGAGAACCTGCCCGAGGCGACACCGGCGGTGCAGGACGTGTTCCGCGGCCTGGGTGAGACGGCGCGCGCGGTGATGGGCCTCAGGATCGCCCTGGACGGGCCGCAGGACGAGTCGGACGACACGCCCGCGACGACCCGTTCCCGGGAGGAACTGGACGCCGAGGACGCCGCCATCGACGCCGGTGAGGAGACCTCTGAGAAGGAGGAGCCGACCGGGCTTCGCCGGCCCACGACGCGCGCCGCGGTGCAGGTGGCGGTCGGGTCGTCGCTGGCCATCCTGGGCGGGGAGTTCCTCTCCGCCGAGCGCTGGTACTGGGCGGTGCTCGCGTGCTGGATCGTCTTCCTGAACACGGCCTCCACCGGCGAGATCCTCGTGAAGGGCTACCGCCGCGTGCTCGGCACGATGCTCGGCGTGGTGGCCGGCATCGTGCTGGCGGGCGTGGTGGGCGGCCACACCTGGATCGCGTTCGGACTGGTGCTGCTGTTCATCTTCGCGATGTTCTACACGGCACCGCTGTCGTACACGCTGATGTCGTTCTTCGTCACCGCGATGCTGGGGCTGCTGTACACCCTGCTGCACACCTACAGCCTGTCGGTGCTGCTGCTGCGCCTGGAGGAGACGGCACTCGGCGCGGCCTGCGGGATCGTCGCGGCGGCGCTGGTGCTGCCGATACGGACCGACCGCCGTACGAACGAACTGCTCGGCACGGTGCTGGAACGGCTCACCGACGTCACCGAGGGCGCCGTCGACCAGCTCAGTGGCGGGGCGGCGGCCGATCTGCTGGACACGGCGCGGGAACTGGACCAGGCGCTGGGGGATCTGCGGGCCGCCACCCAGCCGCTGACCCATCCGATCACGCCGCTGCGGGCCCGGCGCGACACCGCCCAGTACGTGGTGGCGCTGCTGGAGACCTGCGCCTACCACGCGCGGTCCCTCGCCGCGACGGCCGAGCTGCTGCCCACCCACCCCTCGATCGCGGCCGACCCGCGGCTGCGCGGGGCGGTGCGGCGTACGGTGCGCAACATCGAGGCGATCGCCGCGCACGTCGCCGACGAGGACGCTCGGACCGAGGTGGAGACCGGGCCGAGCATCGCCTCGCTGCTGGAACCGGACGCCGCCGGGGTGCCGCGCTACGGCCGCATCACCGGCCGGGTACTGCGGCACCTGGAGCGCCTGGACGAGGCGGTGGTGGGCCTCGCCCGGCCGCTGGCAGTGCCGGTCAGGACGCCGGCGCGGTGACGGTCGGCGGCGGTTGAAGGGCGGCGGCGTGACGGTCGGCGGCGTGGCGGTCCGGGCCGGTGACGGTCAGAAGTCGCTGGGCAGACCGCTCGCCTCGGCGATGCCGCGCAGTTCCTCGTTCTGCCGGTGGCGTTCCTTGAGGTAGTCGGCTATCTCGCCGAGGCGTTCGGGATCGGAGGCGGTGACCGCGTCGGTGACGACCCGGACCGGGCCGGTCTCGTCGGTCCTGATCTCGACGACCTCGTTGTCCAGCCGGCCCGTGACCGCGGTGGCTATGACCAGGGCGGCCTCGTCCCTGATCTCCTGGGGCAGCGCCTCGGCGTTGTCCCCGTCCAGGGAGAAGTCGATGGTGGGCATCTGGTGCTCGTCGATCGCCTGGAGGACGGGTTCCACCACGCTGAGCAGCAGCTGGTAGTCGTCGGTCTCCATGCGGATGCGCAGGAGGTCGAGGTAGACGTCCACGGGACGTCCGTCCGGCGGAGGAATCTCGTGTTCGTTCATTCGACCCGGGTTCCCCGTGCGGCGCGGCTCAGACGCGGCGCCAGCGTGCGAGGGCGAAGGAGAAGACACCGAAGAGCACCAGACCCGCGGCGACGCAGACCAGGAGCCAGGGGCCGAGCGGGGTGTCGGCGAAGGAGCGGAGGGTGTCGTCGAGCCCCTTCGCCCTGTCGGGTTCGTAGTCGACGGCGGCCCGCACGGCGAAGGCGCCCGCCGCGGCGAAGACGACGCCGCGGGCCGTCCCGCCGCCGACGCCGGTGACGTCGACCAGCCGCCGGGCCCGGGGGCTCAGGGCACCGAGCTTCAGCTTCTTGTGATAGCCGCGGCGCAGTGCCTGCACGCCGATCACCACTCCGGCGACGACGATCGCGATGCCGGCCACGCCCACCAGCCACCGCCCGCCGGGCATCTCCATCACTCTGGCCGTGACGTCCCGGGACTGCCGGTCGCTGGAACCGCTGCCCCCGGTACCGGTCGCGAAGGCCAGTACGGAGTAGGCGACGAACGCGTAGAACACACAGCGGGCGGCGGCCGGCAGGCGCTTCCTGGCCGTGCGGCCGTCCTTCCCCGTGACGCCGAACAGCGCCTCGGAGAGCCGCCACAGCGCCATGCCGACGAGCCCGAGACCCAGCGCCCACAGCAGGACGGCGCCGAACGGCCTGTCCGACAGCTCGGCCAGGGCGCCGCCCCGGTCCGCCTGCCGCTCTCCGGTGCCGAAGGCGATCTGCAGGGCCAGGATGCCGACCAGCAGGTAGATCACACCGCGAGCGGTGAGCCCGGCCCGTGCCGCTGTCTCGGCGGTCGACCCGTTCGCCGCCCGCCGGGCCCGGTTGCGGCCGGTGCGTGCCATGCCCTGTGCGTTGCCATGTGCGTTCATGTGGACCTCCCCTCCCGGACTCCGGATGCCCCGGCATCGTCGGCACACACCAGGCGGCGAAAGACCCGCCCCGGGGGACGGGCAGCGGGTTCCGGGGTCCCCCGGCGTCCGCGGTGGGGGCCCGTCCGCGCCCGGCGCGCGGGCGCCCGGGGCCCCCAGGCGCACCACGGCCACCAACCGGCGACCCCCCCCGCCCATGTCCCCCTGCTTTCCCCCCGGCCCCAAACCTAGCACCCCCCCGCCCTCCCCCCCCCCACCTCCCCCACC
>NZ_JBVJVN010000007.1:199619-249683 GCF_055603605.1 Streptomyces sp. NPDC037271 | reverse complement strand
CTTGCTTCCGCAGTTCCTTCGCTACCATCGGGGTCTCCCCCTACGCCCCGGATCCAGGCTCCCCGCGTCCCCCACCCCCCCCGCCCCCCCGGGCCCGGGGACCCGGGCGGCCCGGGCCCGCCGGCTGGACGCCGGGACCCGGCGCGGTCGCCACCGCGCCGGGCTGCCGTGCGCGTCCCGGCGCCGGACCGCGGCGGCGCGTACCGGTCCTCATGACGACGACGCACGACTGCCCGTACGCCGTCTCGCGGCATACGGGCAGTCACGCCACCACACGCTCCCTGTCTGCCGTGGGTCAGTCCGCCACGCCCGCGGACTCGGCGACGGGCGGCGGGGCCGGGACCGTACCGGCCGCGAGCCAGCGGCGGGCGGCCTCCAGGGCCCCTGCCACATCACGCGTGCCGGTCGACACGCACAGCGTGTACGCCAGGTCCCGCGTCCGGGGGCCCGGTCCGCCCGTCTCGTCGGCGGGCTCGCGCACCGCTGCCGCCTCGTACGCGTCGACGAGTCCGCGCAGCACCACGGGGTGAGGCATCAGCATCCGTCTCGTTCCCTCCCTGTTCGCCGGCCGGTCAGCGGCGCACCGGCCGGCCGGTGCCCCGGCGGCCCGCCCGCTGCCCCATCGCCTCGTCGCGCACGCGGGCGCAGCTGCGGCTGATGAGCCGCGAGACGTGCATCTGCGAGATGCCCAGGCGGTCGGCTATACGGCTTTGCGTCATGTCCTCGAAGAAGCGCATGTAGAGGATGGCGCGCTCGCGTTCGGGCAGCCTGCGCAGTCCCTCCTTGGCGGACTCGCGGTCGATCACGGTGTCGTACGAGGCGTCCGCGGCGCCCAGGGTGTCCGCGAGGCTGTAGCCGTCATCGCCGGCCGACAGTTCGGCGTCCAGCGAGAGGGTGCTGAAGCTCTCCAGCGCCTCCATGCCGGCGCTGACCTCGTCCTCGGTCAGCCCGGTGTGGGCGGCGACGGCGGCCACCGTGGGTTCGGGGCTGCCCGGGCTCTGGGTGAGTTCGCGGCGCGCCACCCGCACCTTGTTGCGCAGTTCCTGGACCCGGCGGGGCACCCGAAGGGCCCACATGCGGTCCCGGAAGTGGCGCTTGACCTCGCCGGTGATGGTGGGCACGGCGTAGCTCTCGAAGGCTCCCCGCTCCGGGTCGAAGCGGTCGATGGCCTTCACCAGACCGAGCGCCGCGACCTGGCGGAGGTCTTCGATGGACTCGCCGCGGTCCCGGAACCGCCCGGCGATCCGGTGGGCCATGGGCAGCCAGGCCGTGACGAGTTCGTCGCGGACGGCGTCGCGCTCGGGCCCGTCCGCCAGCCCCGTCAGCCGGCCGAAGAGGGCCATGGTGTCGGGCGCGTCGTCGTGCCGGCGACGGGCGGGAGCGGCGGAGGCGTTGGTGGACTCGATGGTTCCGGGACGGACGGTGGGTGTTTCGATGAGCATGCGCGTTCGCTCCTGAACGGTGGTCTCAGGGGACTTTCCGCGGGAACGGCACTGTCCGGGTCACCACCCGGAGGGCCGAAGCAGCCATACCGCTCCCGCTG
Source organism: Streptomyces sp. NPDC037271 (assembly GCF_055603605.1). NCBI lineage: Bacteria > Bacillati > Actinomycetota > Actinomycetes > Kitasatosporales > Streptomycetaceae > Streptomyces > Streptomyces sp. NPDC037271. The sequence goes on along the minus strand of NZ_JBVJVN010000007.1, from coordinate 248,140 downwards.
CTGCGCCTCCGGTCCGAAGCACGAACTTGCGACTGCCCCTGCCCCGGGGGAACAAACTCCGCTTTTCGAAAAGTACTCAGGACAGCGGAACGACCACGGTGATGCACTTGCCTCCCGAGGGAAGGTCTGCCACCCGTACGTCACGTGCCAGCCGGCAGACGATCGGCCAGCCCCGGCCGCCGACGCGGCGGCGTCCCTGGGGATCGGTGGACGGCACGGCCACCGGAAGGTCGCGGCTGCGGTCGCACACCGACAGCCTCAGACCGGGCCCGACGACGTCGGCCCGGAAGTCGGTGATGCCACCGCCGTGCAGGATCGCGTTGGTGGTGAGTTCCGAGGCGACGAGCACGGCGTCCGACAGGGCGCCCGCGTCGCAGGACGTGCTGCCGTCGGTGCCGCTGCACTCGGTGACGACGCGTTCGACCGTCCTGCGCGCCTCGGCCGGTTTGCACGGCCGGTACGGCCGGTGCCGGTGAGCGCCGTGCTGCTCGACGACGGGTTCGGTCGTGTGCCTGTCACACATCCGTCTGCTCCCTGGTCGGTGAGACGGGCCGGATCCGGCCGGCCCCGCGCGCCGTCCGCGCGCCGTACGGCCCTGTCGATCGGCTGACCTCTGCCCGTACCCCCAAACCTCCGGCCCTCCGTTCGGCCCAGCGGCCATCCGGGGGCTCTGCGGGGGTACGCGGAGTACATGACGGATGTTGTGGACTCGGACGAACTGCTGCGCCGCATGCACCGCGCGAGGGCCTGCGCGGTGGAACAGGAGCGGATCTGGCGGGCGCGAAGGGAGGAGCTGCGGCCGACCGATCCGGAGGGCTCCCGGGACGCCGCCGTACGGACGATGGCGTACGAGGCCGTCCTGCGGGTGCTGGACGAGGTGCTGACCCCGGGGCGGCACGCCCGGTGACGAGCCGCGGAGCGGATTGACCGGGGACCGGACGGGAAACCGGATCCGCATGACGGCCGACCACACCCGAGCACCCGTTCTGGAAGCCCTCGTCGACTACCGCCGCGAGGGGCGGCTGTCGTTCACGCCGCCGGGGCACAAACAGGCCCGCGGGGCCGACCCGGAGGTACGGGACGTGCTGGGCGACGCCGTCTTCTACGGGGACGTGCTCGCGACGGGTGGGCTCGACGACCGGCTCACCCGGGGGCGGGTGCTGCAGCGCGCCCAGGAGCTGATGGCCGATGCCGTGCACGCCGACCACACGTTCTTCTCGACGTGCGGGTCCTCCCTGTCGGTGAAGGCGGCGATGCTGGCGGTCGCGGGGCCGCACGAGAAGCTGCTGATCGGCCGGGACGCCCACAAGTCCGTCGTCTCCGGGCTGATCCTGTCCGGGATCGAGCCGGTCTGGGTCGAGCCGCGCTGGGACGCGGAGCGCCACCTGGCCCATCCGCCGTCCGCCGAGGAGTTCGAGAAGGCGTTCGCCGCCCATCCCGACGCCAAGGGCGCCCTGGTCACCAGCCCGACACCGTACGGCGCGAGCGCCGACCTGCGGGCCGTCGCCGAGGTCTGCCACCGCCGCTCGGCACCGCTGATCGTCGACGAGGCCTGGGGCGCGCATCTGCCCTTCCATCCCGATCTGCCGTCCTGGGCGATGGACGCGGGCGCCGACATCTGCGTGACCAGCATCCACAAGATGGGCAGCGGCCTGGAGCAGGGCTCCGTGTTCCATCTGCGCGGTGACCTGGTCCCGCCGAAGCTGCTCGGCATGCGGGCGGACCTGCTGGGCACCACCAGTCCCTCGGCGCTGATCTTCGCCGGGCTGGACGGCTGGCGCCGCCAGATGGCGCTGCGCGGCCGCGAGCTGATGGGCGGCGCCCTGGAGCTGGCGGCCGACGTCCGCGCGGCTGTCGAGGAGATCGACGGCATGCACGTCAACGACCGGGACGACTTCTGCGGCCCGGGACTGGCCCACGGGTTCGATCCGCTGCCCGTCGTCATCGACCTCGACGGGCTCGGCGTCTCGGGTTTCCAGGCGGCGGACTGGCTGCGCGAACACCGGGGCGTGATCGCGCACATCACGGACCACCGCCGCATCGGCGCGCAGATCACCCACGGCGACGACCGGGAGACCGCCGGCGAGCTGCTCGCCGCGCTCAAGGACCTCGCGCACGCCGCCCCTGGCCTTTCCCCCGCCCCGCGCGTCGAGGTGCCGTCGCCGTCCGAGCTGCGGATGCCGCAGGTGGGTCTGGTCCGGGACGCGTTCTTCGGGCCCACCCAGGACGTGCCGCTCGACCGGGCCGCCGGGCGCGTCGCGGCGGAGATGATCACGCCGTACCCGCCCGGCATCCCGGCCGTCCTGCCCGGCGAGCGGCTGGCCGAACCCGTCCTGCGGTATCTGCGCAGCGGTCTGGACGCCGGGATGTACCTGCCGGACCCGAGCGATCCGCGACTGGAGACGATCAGGGTCGTCGCGGAGAACGGCGGGTGAGGCCCTGGGCGGGGCAGTGGCGGCTCGGGCCAGTGAAACAGGTCACGTGCCCCGGTTCCCGCTTCGCGGAAAAACCAAAGATGGTTTAGCGTTCACGCATACGTGGCGACGGGGTCGACCGGAGTGTCCTTCGTACGTCACCGCTTACGGCCCTGGCTGGCTTCCCCCGTCCAGCCAGGGCTTTTTCATACCCTGGCGCGGCCGTCCCCGGATCCGGCACGGAATCCGTACGGGATCTGCCGTCCGCCGAGGTGCTCAGGGCGCTCGAAGCGACTGAAATGGGCATAGGGAAAGCCCCGGAACCGAATCGCCGGCGAGGAGCCCCGTGCCATGACCAAAGCGATCAAACTGCTGACCGCCCTTCCGCTGCCCCAGCGCGAGCGGCTGACGGCACTCGCCCGGGAGGTCTCCTTCCCGGAGGACGCCCGGATCTTCGAGGCGGGCGGCAGGGCCGACCGGTTCTGGGTCGTCCGTTCCGGCGCGGTCTCCCTGACCCAGCAGGTCACGCCCCTGCAGCGGGTCACGGTCGCCAGCCTCGGCGCGGGCGATCTGCTCGGCTGGTCCTGGCTGTTCCCGCCCTACGAGTGGGACTTCGGCGCCGAGGCCTTCAGCCCGGTGCGCGCCTACGAGTTCGAGGCGGCCTCGGTGCTCGCCCTGTGCGACGAGGACCCGCAGCTGGGCATCGTGCTGGTGCGGTCGGTCGCCGAGATCCTCGCGCACCGGCTGGAGACGACGAGGGGCCGGCTCATGGAGCACTACGCGCTGCACGGACGCGCCTCCCTGTGAGGCGGCGTCACGCACCGTAGCGGCGCGGCGCCGGCAGCGCGACGCGGCCGGGGCCCCGGCCCGGTGGGCCGGCTGGGCCGACGGCGGCCCGGTTCAGGCTCCGGCGACGAGGGTGACGCCGAGGACGATCATGGTGACGGCGACCAGTCCGTCGAGCACCCGCCAGGCCGCGGGCCGGGCCAGGAACCGGCCGAGGTAGCGGGCGCCGAAGCCGAGCGCGGCGAACCAGCACAGGCTGGCGGCCACGGCACCCAGGCCGAAGGTCCAGCGCAGCGGGCCCCGGTCGGCGGCGACCGAGCCCAGCAGGAACACCGTGTCGAGGTAGACGTGCGGGTTGAGCCAGGTCAGTGCCAGGCAGGTGAGGACCGCCCGGCGGCGCGAGCCCGCGGCGTCGCCGTCCGCCCGCAGCGCACCGGTCGGCCGGAACACCCGCCGGGCGGCCAGGGCGCCGTAGCAGAGCAGGAAGCCTCCGCCGATCCAGCCGACCGCGGTCAGCGCGCCCGGCCAGGCCACCACCACCGCGCCGACCCCGCCGACCCCGAGGGCGATGAGCAGGGCGTCGGAGAGCGCGCAGATGCCGACCACGGCGAGGACCGCGTCACGGCGGATCCCCTGGCGCAGGACGAAGGCGTTCTGGGCACCGATGGCGACGATGAGCGAGAGGCCGGTGCCGAAGCCGGCGGCCGCGGCGGTGAGTGCGTTGGTCATGCCCTCGACGCTAAGCGGACGATCACAGGACGTACAGCTAAAGATTCTTACGTATCATTAGCGCTCGTGATGACGGAGAGGACGGGCACGACCACGGCGGCTTTCGCGGACCTTCCGCTCGACCAGGTCCGCACCCTGCTGGCCGTGGTGGACGAGGGCACTTTCGACGCGGCCGCCGCGGCACTGCACGTGACGCCGTCCGCGGTCAGCCAGCGGGTGAAGGCCCTGGAGCAGCGCACCGGCCGGGTGCTGCTGCTGCGCACCAAACCGGTGCGGCCGACGGATTCCGGCGCGGTGCTGGTGCGCCTCGCCCGCCAGGTGGCCCGGCTGGAGCGGGACGCGTACGCCGAGCTGGGGCTGAGCGGTGCCGGGGAGCCGACCCGGGTCTCGGTGGCCGTCAACGCCGACTCGCTCGCGACATGGTTCCTCGGCGCCCTCACGCGGGTGCCTCGAGAACCCCGGCTCTGCTTCGAGCTGCGCCGTGAGGACGAGGACCACACGGCGGCCCTGCTGCGGGAGGGCGTGGTGATGGCCGCGGTGACCTCGTCGCCCGATCCCGTCCCCGGCTGCTCCGTCCGGTACCTCGGCCGGATGCGGTATCTCCCGTGCGCCGCCCCGGGGTTCGCCGCACGGCATCTGGGCGGGCCGCTGCGCGAGGTGCTCGCAGGGGCTCCGGTGGTGGTCTTCGACCGGCGCGACGACTTCCAGGACGGCTTCGCGCGGCGGCTGGGGCACGGCGGCGCGAGTACGGCGCGGCACTACATGCCGACCTCGGAGGGCTTCGTCGAGGCGGTCGCCGCCGGTCTGGGCTGGGGCATGGTGCCCGAGCCCCAGGCGGAGCCGCTGCTGCGCACCGGCCGGATCGTCGACTTCGCCCCGGATCTGGCGGTGGACGTCCCGCTGTACTGGCAGCAGTGGAAACTCGACTCCCCGGCGCTCGCGACGGTGGCCGACACGGTGGTGACGGCGGCACGGGAGACGCTGCGGAGGTAGGCGCGACGGTACGGACGCGAGGCCCCGCGCCGGTTTCACTCCGCTGTCGACAGGTCACCCGCAAGGGAGCAAGGCATTCACGAGGAAGCGAACGATACCGATCGCAGGTGACTTTGATGGACGACTGGCGAGAGCACGCCGCATGCCGCACGGAGGACCCCGACCTGTTCTTCCCGATCGGCACCACCGGCCCGGCCGCTTTGCAGACCGAGCAGGCGAAGGCGGTCTGCCGGCGCTGTCCGGTCCAGGAGCAGTGTCTGCGATGGGCACTCGACACGGGGCAGACCCTCGGCGTCTGGGGAGGGACCGGGGAGCTGGAGCGCCGTGCGCTCAAGCGGCGTGAGGCCGTGCGCCGGAGGTCCGGCTGACCCCGGTGCGGCGCCTCGGCCTCGGTGGCCGGGGCGGCGCGGTCGCCCCCACGGGTACCGGCCCGGAGAGAAAGGAACAGCCATGAACGTCCGTGTGCACCGCGTCTACGATCCGCCCGGACCCGACGACGGCGTGCGCGTCCTGGTGGACCGGCTGTGGCCGCGCGGCGTGGCGAAGGACGCGGCGCACGTGGACGAGTGGCCCAAGAGCCTCACCCCGTCGGCCGAGTTGCGCCGCTGGTACCACGCGGGCGAGGGCTCCTACGAGGAGTTCGCGCAGCGGTACGAGGCCGAGCTGGCCGCCCCGGACGCGGCGGAGCTCCTCGACCACGTACGGGAGCTGGCGCGCAAGGGGGACGTGACGCTGCTGACCGCGTCCAAGTCGCCGGAGCAGAGCCATGCCGCCGTGCTGCTCCGCCTCCTCGACGAGACGTGAGGAGACGGAGCCGCCGCATGGGGAGACGGAGCCGCCGGCGAAGCGGTCGCCTCGCTCAGGACGTCTGCCGTGCCGCCGCCCGGCCCGCCGCCCGCCCGGAGAACAGGCAGCCGCCGAGGAAGGTGCCCTCCAGCGCGTTGTAGCCGTGCACCCCGCCGCCGCCGAAGCCGGCCACCTCACCGGCCGCGTAGAGGCCCTCGACGGGCGTGCCGTCGGCGCCCAGGGCGCGGGAGTCGAGGTCGGTCTGGATGCCACCGAGCGTCTTGCGCGTGAGGATGTGCAGTTTGACACCGATCAGCGGGCCCGCCGCCGGGTCGAGTACGCGATGCGGCGCGGCGACCCGGCCGAGACGGTCGCCGATGTAGCGGCGGGCGTTGCGGATGCCCTGGACCTGGGCGTCCTTGGCGTAGGGGTTGGCCATCTGGAGGTCGCGGGCCTCTATCTGGCGGCGGATCAGGTCGGCGTCCAGGAGCGGTCTGTCGGTCAGCCCGTTCATCCTGTCGACGAGTTGCTCCAGGTTCGGCGCGGACACGAAGTCGGCTCCCCTGCGCAGGAAGGCGTCCACCGGCCCCGGCGCACCCTTGCCGAGGACGCGTTCGCGCAGGAATCCGGCGCGGTCCTTCGCGGTGATGTCGGGGTTCTGCTCGGAGCCGGAGAGCGCGAACTCCTTCTCGATGATCTTCTGGGTGAGGATGAACCAGGAGTGGTCGTGGCCGGCGAGGTCCTCGGCCGTGCGCAGGTGCCGGAGGGTGCCGAGGGTGTCGTAGCCGGGCAGGCAGGGCCCGGGGAGGCGGCGGCCGAGGGCGTCGAACCACAGCGAGGAAGGTCCGGGCAGGATGCGGATGCCGTGGCCGGGCCAGATGGGGTCCCAGTTGCGCACGCCCTCGGTGTAGTGCCACATCCGGTCGCGGTTGACCAGGCGTGCGCCCGCCTCGGCGCTGATGTCGAGCATCCGTCCGTCGACGTAGGCGGGGACGCCGGTGACCATCTCGGCGGGCGGGGTGCCGAGGCGCTCGGGCCAGTGGCGGCGGACGATGTCGTGGTCGGCGCCGATGCCTCCGGAGGTGACGATCACGGCCTGGGCGGTGAGTCGGAACTCGCCGATCGCCTCGCGGTTGGAGGCGACTCCGCGGGGTGAGTGGTCCTCGGCCAGTACGGTGCCGCGCACACCGCGCGCGGTGCCGTCCTCGACGACCAGGTGGTCGACGCGGTGACGGTGGTGGAAGGTGAGCAGCCCGTCGCGCACGGCCTGCCTGGCGTACCGCACGAACGGCTCGACTACGCCCGTGCCGGTGCCCCAGGCGATGTGGAAGCGGGGCACGGAGTTGCCGTGCCCGCCGGCCGTGAGGTCGCCGCGCTCGGCCCAGCCGACGGTGGGCAGGAAGGTGATGCCGTGCCCGGTGAGCCAGGACCGCTTCTCCCCCGCCGCCCACTCGACGTACGCCCGGGCCCAGCGCACCGCCCAGGAGTCCTCGTCCTCGGTCCGGTCGAAGCCCGCGCTGCCCTGCCAGTCGTTCCAGGCGAGCTCGAAGGAGTCCTTGACGCCGAGGCGCCGCTGTTCCGGCGAGTCGACGAGGAAGAGGCCGCCGAAGGACCAGAAGGCCTGACCGCCGAGGTTGGCCGCGTTCTCCTGGTCGACGAGGGCCACCCTCCTGCCCCGGCTGGTCAGTTCGTGGGCCGCGACCAGCCCGGCCAGGCCCGCTCCGACCACGATGACGTCGGCATCCATGGCGATCGTCCCTTCCTGTTCCGTGTCATGGGGGATTTCGAGGGGTTGAGGGGCTCGAAGGGCTCGAAGGGTTCGAGGGGTTCGAGGGGTTCGAGGGGTTCGAAGCGTTGAGGGACGAGGGACTGGGGGGTCAGGGGGTGTCGCCGCCCTCGGTGAGCAGTGCGGTGAGCAGCTGTCCCAGCCAGGCGCGCGCGTGCTCGACGTCCCGGTCCAGGAGCAGCTGGGTGGTGACTCCGTCGTACGCGGCGACCACGGCGTGCGCCGCGCCGTCCGCGTCGCCCAGGACGGCGGGAACAGTGGTGTGCCCGCGGGCCCGGGCGAGCCGTTCGGCGATCGCCTGCCGCAGGCGCGCCCGGTGCTCCAGCAGTGCCCGTGCCACGGCCGGATCGCGGGCGGCGTGCACCAGGAAGTCCGTCTTCACCAGGAGCCAGTCCCGGTCCAGGAGCAGCACTTCGGTGACCCGGTCCGCGGCGGCGGGCACGTCCAGGTCCGGACCGTCCAGCGCGAGGGCGCCGGACACCTGCTCCGCGATCAGGTCGGCCCGTTCGCGGTAGAGGGCGAAGAACAGCTCGTCGAGGCTGTCGAAGTTCGAGTAGAAGGCGCCCCGGCTGTAACCGGCCGCCTCGCAGACCTCCTCGATCGACACCCGGCCGAACCCCTTCTCGGCGAACACCGTGAACGCCGCCTCCAGGAGGTTCGCGCGGGTGCGCGCCCGCCGCCTGGTCACCCGCCCGGTCGTCGCCTTCACCGCCATGTCCGGTCCTCCCTGTGTTCGATCCGGGAACGTATCCGATACAGCGGTGTATCGGAAGGGTCGTGCCGGGAACGGGGCACGGACAGAAAACAAAGACAGAACACATGGATAGAACATCCATTCGAATCAGGGTTTACGCTGGACCCATGACCACGCACCTCCAGGGCTCGCTCTTCGACCAGACGGACGAGGTCCTGCTCGGCCCGCTCGACGGGCTGCGCCGCACGCACCTCGGCTCGGGTGCCTGGATCGACCTGCTTCCCGGGTGGCTGACCGGCGCCGACGCGCTGTTCGAGCGGCTGGCCGCCGAGGTCCCGTGGCGCGCGGAGCGGCGTGCCATGTACGACCAGGTGGTCGACGTACCCCGGCTGCTCGCCTTCTACGGAGCGGGCGACACGCTGCCGCACCCGCTGCTGGCCGAGGCCCGCGACGCGCTGTCCGCGCACTACGCCGAGGAGCTGGGCGAGCCCTTCACCACTGCCGGGCTGTGCCACTACCGCGACGGCCGGGACAGTGTCGCCTGGCACGGTGACCGGATCGGGCGGGGTGCGCGCCAGGACACGATGGTCGCCATCCTGTCGGTCGGAACACCCCGGGACCTGCTGCTGCGCCCGGCGGGCGGAGGCGGTGACACGGTGCGCCGCCCGCTGGGCCACGGGGACCTGATCGTGATGGGCGGCTCCTGTCAGCGGACGTGGGAGCACTGCGTCCCCAAGAGCACCCGGGCCGCCGGGCCCCGCATCAGCGTCCAGTTCCGCCCGCACGGCGTGCGCTGAACCACCCCGGACCGCCGGCGTACCGGAAGTCTGTCCTCCCCCGGTCCGCTGCCCCACACTGGGCGCACCTCGGGCGGGAGGGCCGATGAGCGCGGACACGGGGCGAGGGGCGGCCGGCGGCCGGCGCGGCGAACTGGACGCGCTGCGCGCCCTCGTCGTGCTGGGTCTGGTCTTCTTCCACACCGCCCTCGTCTTCTCACCGGACGACGACTTCTACGTCAAGAACGCGCGGACGACGGACGCCGTCACCGTCCTCGCCGGGTTCGGCGTGGTGTGGGCCATGCCCATGCTGTTCCTCGTCGCCGGTCTCGGCGCCCGGCACTCGATCCGCCGCCGCGGGCCCGGCGGCTTCGCCCGGGAACGTCTGCTCCGCCTCGGCGTCCCCCTGGTCTTCGGGACGGCCGTCCTGTGCCCCCTCCCCCAGTGGCTGCGCCTGCGCGCCGCCGACCCGGGCCACCACGAGTCGTACTGGCGGTTCTGGCCGCGCTTCCTGACCGTCCGCCCGGACCTCGCCGACTTCCCCTTCGTCCTGGAGGGGGACCACTTCGAGACCGGGCACCTGTGGTTCGTCGTCCTGCTGCTCGCCTTCTGCCTGCTGCTCGTCCCGGTCGCGGCCCGGCTGACGGCCGGCGCCGGACACGTTGCCCCCGCTCTGCGCCGCCACCCGGCCCTGCTCCTGCTCCCCGCGCTGCCGCTCGCCGCCGTCAACGCGCTGCTGGGCATGGAGGAGGACTACGCGGGCTGGAACCGCTGGGCCTACCTGCTGTTCTTCCTGTGCGGTTTCGCCCTCGCGGACGACGGGCGGATCCGGGAGGCGATGCGCCGCGCGGCGATACCGGTGGGGCTGCTCGGGCTGGTGCTGTTCGCCGGGTCCGCGCCCGGCTTCGTCGCCGGCGACGACCCGTTCACGGCATGGACGCCGCTCGCGCTGTTCACCCGGGCGGTGTTCGGGGCGGCCGGCTGGTGCTGGGTGGTCTCGATCCTCGGTCTGCTGGACCGGCCGCGGAACCGGACGGCGCGCCCGCGGCCCGGCACGGGCGGCCCGACCGCGCGACGGGACGCGGGGCCGCGTTGGACCGCGCGACGGGACGCGACGCTGCGGTATCTGGCGCTCGCCGCGTTGCCCCTCTACGTGCTGCACCAGCCGGTCGTGGTCGCCTTCGCGTACGGCGTGGTCGGATGGTCCGTGCCGATGGCGGTCAAGTACGCGGTGATCGTGGCCGCTTCGCTGGGCGTGATCCTCGTCGTGTACGAGTACGGGGTGCGCAGGACGCCGGTGACACGGGTCCTGTTCGGGATGCGCCCGGCCGCTCGGCCCCGGTCTGCCCGGGAACCGCTGGAGCAGGACCCACCGGACCCACGGGATCCGCCTGACCCGTCGCTTCCGCCGGGCCCGTCGCTTCCGCCGCCCCACTGACCTGGGTGAGGGACGCCGCGCGACAGGCCCGGGAACGGGCGTTCTAGAGTCGGGGCATGGCCTTGCAGATCAGTGCCACCAATCCGGAGCACCCCGCGCTCCTGCTCGAACTGCCGTGGCAGACCCCGCTGGAGGAGTGGCCCGAGGAGTACCTCGTGCCACTGCCCCGCGGTATCTCCCGCCACGTCGTCCGCTACGCGCGGGCCGGGGACGAGGTGATAGCCGTCAAGGAGCTGGCCGAACGGCCCGCCCTGCGCGAGTACCAGCTGCTGCGCGACCTGGACCGGCTCGCCATCCCCGCCGTGGACGCGCTGGCCGTGGTCACCGGCCGCACCGACCGCGCCGGCGAGGCGCTGGAACCGGTGCTCGTCACCCGGCACCTCGGCGGCTCGATGCCGTACCGGTCGATGTTCGAGACGACGCTGCGCCCGGCGACCATGCACCGGCTGATGGACGCCCTGGCCGTACTGCTGGTCCGGCTGCACCTGTCCGGGTTCGCCTGGGGCGACTGCTCACTGTCCAACACGCTCTTCCGGCGGGACGCGGGCGCCTACGCCGCCTATCTGGTGGACGCCGAGACCGGGGAACTGCACGCGCGGCTGAGCGACGGCCAGCGCGACTACGACCTCGACCTCGCCCGGGTGAACATCAGCGGCGAGCTGCTCGACCTGGAGGCGTCGGGGGCGCTGCACCCCTCCGTCGACCCGATCGACTTCGGCACCGAGATCTGCGCCCGCTACCGGAGCCTGTGGCAGGAGCTGACCCGCACCTCCGTCTACCCGGCGGGGAAGTACCACTACATCGAGCGCCGGATCCGGCGCCTCAACGACCTCGGTTTCGACGTGGCCGAGATGCAGATCGAGCACGCCTCCAACGGTGACACGGTCACCTTCGTGCCCAAGGTCGTCGACGCGGGCCACCACCAGCGTCAGCTGCTGCGCCTGACCGGCCTGGACGCCGAGGAGAACCAGGCCAGGCGGCTGCTGAACGACCTGGAGAGCTGGATGGCCACCCAGGACGACTACGCCCCGGACGACCCCCTCGGCGCCCGCCCGGAAGTCCTCGCCCACCGCTGGGTGCGCGAGGTCTTCCGGCCCACCGTGCGCGCGGTGCCGGTGGAGCTGCGCGGAGCGATGGACCCGGCCGAGATCTACCACGAGCTGCTGGAGCACCGCTGGTACCTGTCCGAGCGGGCCCAGCACGACATCGGCCTGGACACGGCCGTCGAGGACTACATCGCGAACATCCTGCCCAGGGCCCGGGAGACCCTGCAGCCGACGGACGACTGAGTCACCGGCCCGTACGCGCACGCCCGCGAGCCTGTCGCCGTACGAGCCTGTCGCCGTACGGGCGTGGCGCGTACGGGCATGGTGCGTACGGGCGTCACGCGTGCGGGATCACCGCCACCGGGCAGTCCGCGTGGTGCAGTACGCCGTGCGCCACCGAACCGATCCGGGCGCCGACGGCCGTACGGCGGGCACGGCGGCCGACGACCATCAGCTGGGCGTCCGCGGCCACCGACAGCAGCACCTGCCCCGCGCTGCCCATCTCCACGTGCTCGATCACGGGAACCTCGGGGAACCGCTCGCGCCACGGCCCGAGCGCCTCGCCGAGGGCCTTCCTCTCGTACGCCTCGAGGCCCCCGGCCTCGTCGGCGAGTCGCATCGAGCCCGGGCTGTAGGTGAACACCGTCGGCAGGGCCCAGGCCCGGACGGCCCGCACGGTGGCACCGCGCGCGGCGGCCGCCTCGAAGGCGAAGCCGATCACGTCGGCGCCGTCCTCCGGCTCCCCCTGCTGCCCCACGACGACCTCGCGTCCGGCGGCCTCGGCCGCGGCGTCCTCCCCGGCCCGTACGAGGACGACGGGCCGGGTCGCCTCGGCGATCACCTGCTGGCCGACCGAGCCGAGCAGGAAGCCGACGACCGCCCCGTGGCCGCGCGAGCCGAGCACCAGCGTCCCGGCGTCGCCCGCCGCGGCGAGCAGTACGGCGACGGCGTCGTCGGCCTCGCGGACCTCGGTGGACACCGGGAGGTCCGGGTGCCGCCCGGTGACGGTCCGGACCGACTCGGCGACCGAGTCCCGGACCCACCGTTCCTGCGCGTCCCGGTCCCCCGGGCCGGCCGCGTCCTGCGGCTGGAAACGCCAGGCGTGCACGACGTGCAGCGGGGCTTCCCGGCGGACCGCCTCCCTCGCGGCCCAGGCCAGTGCGGCCAGGCTCTCCTCCGAACCGTCGACCCCTGCCGTGATCGGGCGCGTCATGCGGGTCCCTCCCTGTGTCGCGGTCACGTCCATGGTCCCCAGTCTTCCCTACGCCGCCCTCAGCACGTCGCGGCGGGATCAGGTGAACGACGACGCGGCCGGCTGAGCACCGGGGGCCGGCCCCGCGCCGGGAACTCCCGTCGTCCGGTGGACGTTCACCCGACACCGACACCCCGACCGGAATGTGGGACGAGGACACAGGCGGCACGATGAGCGAGTTGGTCCCCGGGGGCAATGTCCCCCTGCCTGACGGCCCCGTGAGCGTGCGGGTGTCCGGCGGCTTCGACGTGACGGCGCTCATCACCGATGACGGTGGCAAGGTGGGCGGTGACGACGACTTCGTCTTCTACAACCAGTTGGCGGCGCCGGGCGCCCGACTGCGGGGCGACACGCTCACTGTCGAGCCCGCGCGGCTGCGCCCCGGTGCCACCCGGGTGACGGTGGCGGTCAGTGCGTCGGACCCCGGGACGGCCCTGAGCGCACTCCCCTCCCCCACGCTCCACGTCACCGACGCGAGCGGGCGCGCCCTGGCCCGGTTCACTCCGTCGCGCCCCGGGCAGGAGACCGTACTGCTGCTCGCGGAGTTGTACCGGCGCGGTGAGGGATGGAAGCTGCGCGCTCTGGGACAGGGGTACGCCGACGGGCTCGCCGGTCTCGCCCGCGACTTCGGGGTGGAGGTCGACGACGCCCCGTCGCCCGGCGACCGGCGGACGGCCGCGTCCCCCGCCCCCTCCGCACCTGCCGCCGACCCCGACGGCTTCCTCGGTCTGGTCAACTCCGCCCGGGCACAGGCCGGTTCCCCTGCCGTCCGTGCCGACCCGCGCCTGGCCTCCGCGGCCCGCGCGCACGCCGCCACCATGGCCGCCGCGGGCACGCTGAGCGTCGAGACCCGGGACGGTGTCTCCGTACACCAGCGCGTCGTCTCCGCCGGGTTCGCCTATCTCACCGTCGGCGAGCACCTGGTCTCCGGTCCGCGCACGCCCGCCGAGTTCGTCGCGTACTGCCTGCGCACGGAGCGGACCCGGCGCACCCTGCAGGACGCGGCCTTCACGCACGCCGGGTGGGCGTGGGTCACCGGCGGGCCCTCGGGCGACACGTACTGGACCGCGTTGTGGGCCGTACCGTTCACCCCGGACGGCCTGGCCCGCACGACGGCCGAGGTCGTCGGCCTCACCAACCGGGAGCGGGCGGGGGCCGGTCTGCCCGCGCTGGCCGTCGACGCCCGGCTGGCCCACGCCGCGCAGGCGCACAGCGCGGACATGGTCGCCCGCGACTTCTACTCCCACACCGATCCCGACGGCGGCAAGCCCTGGGACCGGGCCGCCGCCGCGGGCGCCACGCGGCGCACGGTCGGGGAGAACATAGCCTGCGGCCAGCGTTCCCCGGCCGACGTGGTGGAGGGCTGGATGAACAGCCCCGGGCACCGCGCCAACATCCTCAAGCCCGACTTCACCCACATCGGCATCGGCCTCGCCGGCGGCGGCCGGGCGGGCACGTACTGGACCCAGGTCTTCGGCGGTTGAACCCTGCCACCGGCACGATCTTGTCGGAACGGGACGCTCCGGGCCAGTATGCCCATATGAAGGGTGACCTCTTTTCCAGCGAGCACATGGTGCAGCCCGCCACAGCGCCGGGCATGACCGTCGAGAATTCCAAGTGCATCCGTTACACGGTGAACGGAGACATGCTGGCCCGGCAGGGCGCGATGGTCGCCTATCGCGGCAGTCTCCAGTTCGAACGCAAGGGCCAGGGCGTGGGCGGCATGCTCAAACGCGCGGTCACCGGGGAGGGACTGCCCCTGATGGCGGTGCGCGGACAGGGTGAGGCGTGGTTCGCTCACGAGGCGCAGAACTGCTTCATCGTGGACGTCGAACCCGGCGACGAGTTCACGGTCAACGGCCGCAACGTCCTGTGCTTCGACTCCTCGTTGTCGTACCGCATCGCCACCGTGAAGGGTGCGGGCATCACCGGCGGCGGGCTGTTCAACAGTGTCTTCACGGGGCAGGGCAGGCTGGGGCTGGTGTGCGAGGGCAGCCCGCTGGTCATCCCCGTCTCGCCCCAGGACCCGGTCTACGTCGACACCGACGCCGTCGTCGGCTGGTCCGCCGGGCTGTCGACCTCCCTGCACCGTTCGCAGTCCATCGGCTCGATGCTGCGCGGCGGTTCGGGGGAGGCCGTACAACTGGTGCTCCAGGGCCAGGGCTTCGTCGTCGTACGGCCGAGCGAGGTGACGCCGCAGAAGCCGCAGCAGCACTGAGGCGCCTCGGCGCGCGGACCGGAGGACGGCCGCGGCGGCCGTGAGCGGGGACGGCCGGGGAGCAGCGGTCACCGCCGGCCGTCCCGGTGCGGCCCGGCCTCGAGGGTCTTCCCCGGCAGACGCTCACCGTCCTCGGAACCGTGCTGAACCGTGTTGACCTCGGGAGTGACGCGCGAAAGGGTGCGAAGCGGCGCGGATCACCGCCCGCGCCGGAAGGATGACTGCCTTGATCGGGATCACGGAGATCGAAGCCGCGGCCGAGCGGATCGCCGGACATGTCGTACGCACCCCGACCGTGCCGAGCCCCGGGCTGTCCGCACTGCTCGGGGTCCCGGTCACCGCGAAGCTGGAGCTGCTCCAGCGCACCGGTTCGTTCAAGGCACGCGGCGCGACGGCGAAGCTGCTGTCGCTGACCGAGGCGGAGCGGGCCGCCGGTGTCGTCGCGGTCAGCGGTGGCAACCATGGCATCGCCGTGGCGGTCATGGCCGCCGCCCTCGACGTGAAGGCCACGGTGGTCATGCCGCGGACGGCACCGGCCCGTTCCGTGGAGACCGCCGAGGAGGCGGGCGCGCTGGTACGGCTCACCGACGGGATGGACAGTGCCTTCGCCCTGGTGGCCCGGCTGCGGGAGGAGGGGCTGACCCTGGTCCACCCCTTCGACGACCCGGTCGTGATCGCGGGGCAGGGCACCGTCGGCCTGGAGTTCGCCGAGGACGCCGGGGAACTCACCGACGTGCTCGTGAGTATCGGGGGCGGCGGGCTGATCGCGGGTGTGGCGGCGGCGCTGCGGGCGCTGCGGCCACACGTGCGGATCTGGGGCGTGGAGACCGAGGGCGCCGAGGCGATGTCGCGGGCGCTGGCGGCCGGCGGGCCACTCCCCGTGCCCCTGTCCTCGGTCGTCACCACGCTCAGCGCCCCGTCCGTCTCACAGCTGACGTACGACCACGTGTCGGCGCTGGTCGGCGAGGTGGTCGTGGTGCCGGACCGGGAGGCCGTCGAGGGTTCGCTGGCGCTCGCCGAGCACGGCAAGGTGTGGACCGAGCCGGCCGCGGGCTGTCTGCTGCCCGCGGCCCGGCACGTGGTGGAGCGGGTGGGCGACGGCGCCCGGATCGGGCTGGTGGTGTGCGGAGGAAACTCCACGACCGCGGACATGACGGCCTGGGCGGACCGCTTCGGACTGCGCTGACGCCGGGTTCCGCGCGGGATCGGCATGCACCCCGGGTCACGGCAGGCCGGCCCCGGATTTTGGTTTCGCGCACGCCGGTGACTGTTGGTTTCGCGCACGCCGGTGGCGGAGTTCCGGGCCGCACGGACAGGGGACCGCCCGGTTCGGACGCGGTGCGCGAACGCACGGCTCCGATTGCCCCGTTTTCGCCGCGCCCGGACGGGGACTCGCCCGTTATGGTGCAAATCGGATACACGATGATGACCGAGCAGGCCGGCCCCCGTGAGCTCGTCGGCCATCTGGTGCGGGCCGAGGAGGTGGGGTTCGACTTCTCGGTGACCTCCGACCACTACTTCCCGTGGCTGCGCTCGCAGGGCCACTCGCCGTACGCGTGGAGCGTGCTCGGCGCCGCGGCGCAGGCGACCTCCCGCATCCCGCTGATGACGTACGTGACGTGTCCGACGTTCCGCTACCACCCGGCGGTGGTGGCGCAGAAGGCGGCAACGCTGCAGTTGCTGTCCGAGGGCCGGTTCCGGCTGGGGCTCGGTTCGGGCGAGAACCTCAACGAGCACGTGGTGGGCGGCGGCTGGCCGTCCGTCGACGTGCGGCACGAGATGCTCGAGGAGGCCGTGGAGATCATCCGGGCGTTGTTCGAGGGCGGTCATGTGAACCGCCGCGGCACGCACTTCGACGTGGAGTCGGCCCGGCTGTGGGACCTGCCGGACAGTGCGCCGCCCATCGGGATCGCCGTCTCCGGGGAACGTTCCTGCGCGCTCGCGGGCAAGCACGCCGACCTGGTGATCGCCACCGAACCCAAGCCGGGGCTGCTGGAGGCCTTCGACCGGCACGGCGGCGAGGGCAAGCCGCGCGTCGGTCAGCTGCCGGTGTCCTACGACCCCGACCGGAACACGGCGATCAAACGCGCCCACGCCCAGTTCCGCTGGTTCGGCAGTGGCTGGAAGGTCAACTCCGAACTTCCGCACCCGGACTCCTTCGAGGCGGCCACCCAGTTCGTCACCCCGGACGACGTCGCCGAGTCGATCCCCTGCGGCGACGACCCGGACGCCTTCGTGGAGGCCGTACGCCCGTACGCCGAGGCCGGGTTCACCGAGATCGCCCTGGTGCAGATCGGGGGCGAGTCGCAACCGGCCTTCCTGGACTGGTCCGAGAAGACCCTGCTGCCCGCGCTGCGCGAGGCGCTCGGCCGGTCCTGAGACGGGCCCGGGCGAATCACCCGTTCGCGTGAGCATCTTGCGGAGGGGCGGGGTACTAGAGGGGCTCTGTGTCCGTTTCCCCGGGAGGCCGCTGTCGTGAACACCGTCGTGCACAAGACCCTGGTGGTGCAGCTCCTGACGGGCGACGCCGACCGCTTCCCCGTGCTCGCCCACTTCGGGTACGACGCCGCGGACCCGTTCGCGGTCACCGTGGTGTTCAGCCACGACGGCCGCGTGCTCGCCCGCTGGACCCTGGACCGGGAGATGCTGGGCGACGGGCTCACCCGCCCGGTCGGCGTGGGCGACGTGCGGCTGCGCCCCGAGTCACGGGGCCTGTGGGACGAGTTGCGCGTCGAACTGCTGGGCGACTTCCGGCCCGACGGGGACCGCCACCACGCCGTGGTGTTCGTGTGGGCCGCGGCCGTCGAGGCCTTCCTGGACGAGACCCACGCCGTGGTCCGGCCGGGTGAGGAGCAGGTGCGCGTCGACGACTTCCTCGCGGAGCTGATGGCCGACGGCTGACCTTCGGGGCCGGACCTCAGTGGGACCTCGGCGGAACTCAGTGGGACGTGTAGCGGTGCCGGGTCCACAGCGGGATCCCGAACCAGCACAGCAGGTACCAGAGCACCACGCCGGTGACGAGATAGGGCACGAAGCCGTCGTCCGTCGCCACCCGGAGGATCAGCAGGAGCGAGGACGTCATCGTGGCCAGCAGCAGCACGATGCCGAGCAGGGTCAGCCGGGAGGCCCACCGCACCGCCTGGGGTTTCACGCGCCGCCCGGAGACGATGCGGTGCAGGGACACCGGCCCGATCAGCGCGCCGGTGGTCACGGCGCCGAGGACGACCGTCACGAGGTAGATCGTCTGGTCCGTGTCCGAGAGATCGTCGTACTTCGGGGTGAACACCACGGTCAGCAGGAAGGCGAACAGGATCTGCACGCCCATCTGCGCGACGCGGACCTCCTGGATCAGCTCCGTCCACATCCGGTCCGCCCGCTCCTCCTCGCTCTCGTTGCGCCCCCTGCGCCGGACCGAGCCGTTGCCGTCCGCCGTGTCCGAGCCCGAGTCCGTCACTGTTCCTCCCGGTTTCCGCGGCCTGCGTCCTCTTCTCCCTTCCCGGGTTCCCCGTACTCAGGCGCCGTGCCGGGGTCGCGGCGCCCGGTTTGGGTGATCGGCGGACGGTTACACGGGCCGGGACCGACGCAGGCCCAGGAGGAAGGCGAAGGATGTCCGACACTCAGCTCACCGTGACGCTCAGCGGTGGCGGTCTCGACGACGCGCGGGCGATCGTCCGCGCACTGGAGGGCGTCTTCGGCGCACCCGACGGCCGCCCGGCGGACGAGGGGGCGACGGTCCGCACCGCCACCTTCGACTCCCCGGCGGCCCCGGAGGCGTCCTCGGCACCGGGAGAGGCGGGTGCCCCGCTGTCCGCGCCGGTGGCGGTCACCGTTCAGGGCACGCCGCAGGCCGTCGAGGCGGCGAGCGAGACGCTGTCCCACGCCTTCAGCACGCGGGACGAAGGAGCGGCCTCCGGCGACCAGGAGCGGGAGCGGCAGCTGCTCCTGGTGCCGTGAGGCTCGCGGGTACCGTCGGCCGGCGGCCCGGGGTTACCGTCTACCAGCGGCCCTCGACCTGGTCCCTGACACGGCGGTCGTAGAGGTCGCGGATCGCCGCGAGCGTGTCCTCGGACAGTTCCGGCAGCCGGGCGGCGTCCGTGTTGGCGCGGGCCTGCTCGGGCGAACGGGCGCCGGGGATCACGGTGGTCACGCCGGGCTGCTGGATGATCCACCGCAGGGCCAGCTGGGCCGGGGTGTACCCCTCGGGGGCGAGCGCGGCGAACTCCGCGGCGGCCTCCACGCCCGTGGCGAAGTCGACGCCGGAGAAGGTCTCGCCCTGGTCGAAGGCCTCGCCGTGCCGGTTGAAGTTCCGGTGGTCGTTGGCGGCGAAGACCGTGTCCCGGGTGTACTTGCCGGACAGCAGACCGGAGGCCAGCGGCACCCGGGCGATGATGCCGACGCCCGCTTCCCGCGCCGCCGGGAGGACCTCGCGCAGCGGCTTCATCCGGAACGGGTTGAGGATGATCTGCACGCTGGCCACGTTCGGCCGGGCGATCGCGGTCAGCGCCTCCTCGCAGGTCTCCACGCTGACGCCGTAGGCGGCGACGCGCTCTTCCTCGACCAGGGTGTCCAGGGCGTCGAAGACCTCGTCGGTGGAGTAGACGGGGGTCGGCGGGCAGTGCAGCTGCACCAGGTCCAGGACGTCGACGCCCAGGTTCCGGCGGGAGCGGTCGTTCCACTCCCGGAAGTTGTCGAGGACGTAGTTCTGCGGGATCTGCTCGACCCGGCGGCCCATCTTGGTGGCGACCAGCACGTGCAGGTCGGGCCTGCCGCGCAGGAACGTGGCGATGGTCTCCTCGCTGCGTCCGTCGCCGTAGACGTCCGCCGTGTCGAAGAAGGTCACCCCCGACTCGGCCGCCGCCTCCAGCACCGCGAGGGCTTCCTTGTCGTCGACGTCTCCCCAGTCGGCGCCGAGTTGCCAGGTGCCGAGGCCGACCACCGATGCGTGCTGATCCGACCTGTCGAATGTGCGCTCGTCCATGCCGTCAGTCTGTCATCCGAAGTGATCGCCCACCGCGTCGGGACGGCTTCGGTTCCGCCGCCCGGTTCCGGCACCCTGGTCATGGGCGGCCAGGTTCCGTGCCTGCACCGTCCGCGCGACCCTCGGTCCCAGCCAGCGCTTGAGCCGGCGCAGCGCCGCCAGTCGCCCGGCCGCCCGGTCGACCCGGCAGTAGAGACGGGGCGGAACGTACGGCAGCAGGGGCGAGTGGCGCTGGCCGAGCAGGGCGAACATCCGCTCCGGCGGCAGATGGATGTAGCGGGGCAGGTTCTCGTACCACTGGGCGCTGTGGCGGGCCGCACTCTGTACCGGCAGCAGGGCCGCCCTGCGTTCGCGTTCGTAGTGGGCGAAGGCCTCCGGGAGGGTCGCCCGGTCGCGCAGCGCGGCGGACAGGGCCATGGCGTCCTCCAGCGCGAGGGTGGTCCCGGCGCCGATGGAGTAGTGCGTGGTGTGGGCGGCGTCGCCGAGCAGGACGAGGTTGCCCCGGGACCAGGTGCGGTTGGTGAGGGTGCGGAAGGTCTGCCACGGGGTACCGGCGCCCGGCGCGGACCGGCCGGTGAGCGGGTGGCCGTCCAGGACGTCGGCGAAGAGCTTCTCCAGCAGGACCAGCCCTTCGGCTTCGTCGGCCCGGTCCAGGCCCAGGCGGGTCCAGGTCTCGGGCGCGCACTCGACGACGCAGGTGCTGCCTTCGGGGCCGTAGCCGTAGCCGTACGCCCAGATCCAGCCGTGGTCGGTCTCGACGAAGGCGAAGGTGAAGGCGTCGAAGACCCGGGTGGTGCCGAGCCAGACGTAGTGGTTGCGCCCCGCCCGGATCCGGGTACCGAAGTGACCGGCGTGGCGGGTGCGCAGGACGCTTCCCGCTCCGTCGGCCGCCACGACGAGGTCGGCGGCGGGCGGGTCGTCGCCGGTGATCCTGTGCTCGAACTCCAGGCGCACGCCGAGGGAGCGGGCGCGGGCTGCGAGGATCTCCAGGAGCCGGTGGCGGCCGATGCCGAACCCCTCGTCGCCGCGGTGCCGGGCGGACCGGCCGCCCACGTGGGCGACGCCGTCCCGCCAGCGCACCGAGTGCTCCGCGAGGGCGCGCGCGGACTCGGGGTCGTGTTCCCGGAGCCGGTCGAGCAGTCCGCGCCAGTAGGTGACGCCCCAGCCGTAGGTGGAGCCTTCCGGGTCGCGTTCGTGGACGGTGACGTCGTGGGACGGGTCCTGCAGCTTGAGCAGGATCGACAGATACAGTCCGGCGGGCCCGCCGCCGACACAAGCGACCTTCACACACACCCCTGGCATGCACTCATTACGGACATTCCGGTCATTCGGGAACGCACAGTAACAAGTGAGGGGGCGCAGGCCGGTGCTACGCGGCCGCGGGCCTGCGTCGGCTGCCCGGCCCGGCTGCCCGGCCGTGGCCCTGCCCGGGCTACCCGGCCGTGGCCCTGCGTGGCTACCCGGCCGCCGCCGTGCGGCACTCCGGGTGGCCCCAGCCCTGGTCGTTCTTGGCGATGGACTCCCCCGCCGCGTACGACCGCCCGCACAGGCAGCGCCCCGGGAACTTCGCCTTGATCGTGCGCGCCGGCGAACCGCCGCCCTTGCGGGCCGCGCCCGGCTTGCGGCGCGGTGCCTTGCGGGCCGCGGGAACGTCCGGCGACGGCGGCGGCTCCGGTGAGCCGAGGCCGCTGCCCGCGGGCTCCTGGACGACGGCGGCCTGGCTGGCGGCACGGTCGGCGAAGTCGTTGAGCCGGTCGCCGCCCACCTGGTGGGCGGGTACGTAGCGGAACTCGACCGAGCGGCCGTCGAGCAGCTCGTCGATGCGCACCACCAGCTCCTGGTTGGCGACCGGCTTGCCGGCGGCCGTCTTCCAGCCGTTGCGCTTCCAGCCGGGCAGCCAGGTGGTGACGGCCTTCATGGCGTACTGCGAGTCCATTCGGACCTCGAGCGGTACGTCGGGGTCGGTCGATGCCAGCAGGCGCTCCAGCGCCGTGAGTTCGGCGATGTTGTTGGTGGCCCTGCCGAGCGGGCCCGCCTCCCAGCGGACCGGACTCTCCGAGGCGTCGGCGACCACCCAGGCCCAGCCGGCCGGACCCGGGTTTCCCTTCGAAGCCCCGTCGCACGCGGCCACAACACGTTCACGCATGCGCCCGATCATGCCATGGTCCGGCGGGGTGCCCGGACGGGGCTCGGGAGACGTCCGTGACCTTCGGCATCTCCCCCCTCGGTCGTCGTGATGCCGATCACCGGGAAGTTCGCGTCCCGCGGGCCGCTCAGGGCCGCGGACCGGCCGAAGGGGGTGTCCACCGGCCCGAACCGCGGCCGTGCGGCCGAGCGCGGTGCGGTCGCCCGGGTCGGAGGCATGGAGCGCCGGACGGGGGTCCGCTTCCTCACGCCGGTCGGCCCCTGCCCCGCTCCGCGCGCCGGCGGGCCGCTCACTCCCCGGCGTACGCCCTCTCCAGCGCGGCGATGTCGAGCTTGTGCATCGACATCATCGCCTGGTTGGCGCGCGCCGCCTTCGCGGGATCCGGGTCGCGGAACATCTCCTCGAGCCGGCTCGGGACGACCTGCCAGGAGACGCCGAACCTGTCCTTGAGCCAGCCGCAGGGCCCCTCCTCGCCGCCGCCCTCGGTGAGTCTGGTCCAGTAGTGGTCGACCTCTTCCTGGTTCTCACAGGTGATCTGGAAGGAGATCGCCTCGTTGAACCTGAACTCCGGCCCCCCGTTGAGGGCGATGAACTTCTGGCCGTTGGCCGTGAAGTCGACGGTGAGCACGGTGCCGGCGGGCTGGTGCGCTCCCTCGGGGTAGCGGGTGACGGCGCCGATGCCGGAGTCCTTGAAGAGGGAGACGTAGAAGTGGGCGGCCTCCTCCGCCTGGCCGTCGAACCAGAGACACGTGGTGAATCCGTCGGTGCTCATGAGTACCTCCCGGGCGTGGAACACGGTCACCACTGTCGACCGGCGCGGGCCGGAGAACTCATCGGTCGTACGGACCGGGATCTGCCCGTGGCGAATCTGCCGCGGGCAGAGAAACCCCCGCCGGGGGCCGGGGCGGGCCCAGAGTGGACGGACCGCGGCGCCGCCGGCCGCGTACGACGTTCTCCACGACTCGACAAGGAGCGCCGATGTCTCCACTCATCGCCGGCCGCACCCCGGCCTCGCTGCCCCGGGCGGAGGAGGGCGACACCCCTCCGACCCCGTTCGACGACCACCTGGCCGCGCAGTTGCTCGCGCAGCGGATCGTGCTGCTGGGCACGCAGGTCGACGAGGTCTCCGCGAACCGGGTCTGCGCCCAGCTGCTGATCCTGTCCGCGGAGGACCCGCGGACCGACATCAGCCTGTACATCAACAGTCCCGGCGGCTCCGTGCACGCGGGGCTCGCCATCTACGACACGATGCGGCTGATCCCCAACGACGTCTCGACGCTCGTCATGGGGTTCGCCGCCAGCATGGGGCAGTTCCTGCTGAGCGTCGGCACCGCGGGCAAGCGGTACGCCCTGCCGAACGCGCGCGTCATGATGCACCAGCCGTCGGGAGGCATCGGCGGCACCACCGCCGACATCGAGATCCAGGCGGAGAGCCTGGAGTTCACCAAGCGGACCATCGAGCGGATCACCGCCGAGCACACCGGCCAGAGCCCGGAGACCATCTCCCGGGACGGCGACCGGGACCGCTGGTTCACGGCCGAGCAGGCCAGGGAGTACGGGATGGTGGACCGGGTCCTGGAGTCCCTCGCGGACGTCCGCCCGGCCACGACGCGACCGAGGATGGGGCTGCGGTGATGGGGACGTACACGATTCCGAACGTCATCGAGCGGACCCCGCAGGGCGAGCGGTCCTTCGACGTGTTCAGCCGGCTGCTGAACGAGCGGATCATCTTTCTCGGCACCGAGATCGACGACGGCGTCGCCAACGTCGTCATCGCGCAGCTCCTCCATCTGGAGTCGGCGGCCCCGGAGTCCGAGATCGCGGTCTACATCAACTCGCCCGGCGGCTCGTACACCTCGCTGATGGCGATCTACGACACCATGACGTTCGTGCAGGCGCCGATCTCCACGTTCTGCGTCGGGCAGGCGGCCTCCACGGCGGCCGTGCTGCTGGCCGGCGGGGATCCGGGGCGGCGGTTCGTGCTGGAGCACTCGCGGGTGCTGCTCGGCCAGCCGGCCACCGGCGGACAACGCGGCACGGCGTCCGATCTGGCGCTCCAGGCCAAGGAGATGGTGCGGATCCGCTCCCAGGTGGAGGGAGTGCTGGCGCGGCACACGGGCCACGACGTGGCGACGCTGCGCGCGGACACGGACCGCGACAAGGTGTTCACCGCCGAGGAGGCGGTGGCGTACGGGCTGGCCGACGAAGTGCTCAGCCGGCGTCTGGTGAGGGTGTGAGGGGCCGGGCCGGCGCGTCGCCGTCCGCGAGGCGCCGGCCCGTGCGGGCGGTCAGGCGGCCAGGCACATTCCGTCGTACCGGGCACCGGACGTACCACCGACCCGGCCGGCGCCGGTGTGCCGGGAGGTGAGGCGGACCAGCTCTCCGTGGGCCCGCGCCAGCAGGTCGCCGAGGCCCAGGCCGAGAGCGCCCGCGGCGGCGGCCAGCACCTCCGACGACGCCTCCTTGCGGCCGCGCTCCACCTCCGACAGATACGGCATGGAGATCCGGGCCGCCTCCGCCACCTCCTTCAGGGTGCGTTCCTGGGCGAGGCGTTCACGGCGCAGGACGTCGCCGACGAGATCGCGCCACAAGGGCTCTCTGCCGGTGGGCGACCTCCGCTCCGGGGGAACCGGCGAGGCGGCGGGGCGGGCTCCAGGGCGCGCGGTCTGCGGGCGCAGCGCGATGATGCGGGCTTCGTTCGGCACGTGGCTGGTCACCTCCTCAGCCTAGGATCCCTGCCGCACGAGGGAAGGGGGCGGCGTTCCGCCCAGAGGGAAACCGGAGGGGAAGCACCGGGTGCCGGTCGCCGCCCACGGGACTACGCTGAGGAGGAACACATCACCCCGCGATGACGCAGCGGCACCGAGTTCTCGCCACCCGTGAAGACGGGGGGCTTGCGCCGCCGTGGCCCGGGTACCCGCAAGCGGGAAGAACCTAGGGAGACGTCGAACCGTGACTTTCGTGGGAGAGGTAATGGAGTCCGCCGTGATCCGGCCGGAAGCACAGGTCGTCGAGAAGACCACCGGGAGCAGGACGGGCGGCGGATCACTGCCGGGTGTCGGGGACCCGCGCACCGTGGCTCCGCGTGACGCACGGCAGCTGTCCCGTCAGTTCTTCCGGCGCATGGCGGAACTCGAAGAGGGCACGCACGAGTACCAGTACGCGCGCAACACGCTGATCGAGATGAACATGTCGCTCGTGCGGTTCGCCGCCGGCCGCTTCCGCGGTCGCGGGGACGACATGGAGGACGTCGTCCAGACCGGCATGATCGGCCTGATCAAGGCCATCGACCGGTTCGAGCTGTCGCGCGAGGTGGAGTTCACGTCCTTCGCGCTGCCGTACATCGTCGGCGAGATCAAGCGCTTCTTCCGCGACACCACCTGGGCGGTGCACGTGCCCCGGCGCCTGCAGGAGCTGCGCGTGGAGCTGGCCAAGGCCCGCGAGGAGCTCTCCTCCCGACTGGACCGGGAACCCACCGTCGCCGAACTCGCCACGCTGATGAACATCAGTGAGAGCGAGGTGGTCGAGGGCCAGATCGCGTCCAACGGCTACAACTCCTCGTCGCTGGACGCCGCGCTGACCGGGGACGGGCCCGAGAACGGCGAGTCGGTGCTGGCCGACTTCATCGGCGTGGAGGAGGACGGGCTGCGGCTCGTCGAGGACTTCCATTCGCTCGCCCCGCTGATGGCCGAGCTCAGCGAGCGCGACCGGCAGATCATCCACATGCGGTTCGTGGAGGAGGCCACCCAGGCGGAGATCGGCGAGCGGCTCGGCTGCTCGCAGATGCACGTGTCCCGGCTGATCAAGCGGATCATCACCCGGCTGCGCGAGGGCATGCTGGGCGAACTCGGCTGCGCCTGACGGCAACCGGCAGGCGGGGCGCCCCACGCTCGGGACGTTCAGGAACGGTGTGGCACGGTCATGCTTCGGTGAGGGGCACCACGGCGCGCACCCGTTTGCCGACCGGTACCTGCTCGACGACGACCGCCTCCGCCAGGGCGTGGACGATCTCCAGGCCGTGCCGGCCGACGCGTTCGGGGTCGCGGGGGAAGCGCTGGGGCACCGCCCCGCTGCTGTCGTAGACGGTCACCGCCACGGAGCCGCCCGTGCCCTCCAGCTCCAGGATGTACGGTCCTTTGCTGTGCCGGTCTGCGTTGGTGATCAGCTCGCTCACCACCAGCAGTACCGCGCCGTCGGCGCGCTGGCCGATCGTGGCGCACCACTCGGTCCTCAACTGGTCGAGGAAGAGCGAGGCGAAGGCACGCGCCTGCGCTATGCATCCCGGCTCACCGGAGTAGTGTGCCGCCCGCCTCAGCGGTTCAACGGGTACGTCGAAACCAGTCGGTATCACTGCCCCGTCCAGGTACTCGGTCATGCGTTTCTCTCTCGGAAGCCGGACTGGCCGGACACTGCTGCACCTGTCCTCGTACCCCGAGCCCGGCCTCACAGTCCCCGCGTCTTCGTACTGCGGGCATCGTCACAGTGGCGCGGGGAACCCGACGGTGCGGGAAGGGGGTGCGATGAACGAACTGATGACCGCGCGAAGTCTCACCACCCGGCCCGTGGTCACGCTCGGCGGCGACGCCGTCGCGCACGTCAAGGACACCGTATGCGACGCCGCCGCGAGCCGGATCACCGGTTTCACCCCGACCGTGCGGGGACCGTTCTCCCGGCCGGCGCACAAAAGTCCCCCTCGCTCCGGCCGACGCGGACGGCCCTGCCGGCGGGCGCGCCCGCCGGGTGCTGCCTAGCGTGGCAGCGTGAGCTCGCGAACCCCCTCCGCCCCTTCCGGCCGGGCAGTCGCCCGTCACGGCTGGTTCCAGGCCCTGGGTACGGTGCTGGCCGGGCTGGTCGCCATGGGAGTCGTGGCCGCGCTCGGACTGTGGGCGGCCGGGGCCGCGGACCTGCCCGACAACGCCTTCCCCCGGGTCGTCGCGGCGACCGTCGTCACCGCCGTGGGCGGCGCGCTGGAACTGTCCGGCGACGCCGGAGGGTTCGCCGACACCGACGCCGGGCTGGCCGTGCTCCCGCTGTCCGTCACCCTGACCGGTGCCCTGGTGATCGCCCGGTGTTTCCTGCGGCCCCTGCGCCACCGGGCCGTCGCCGGCGCCGGCGAGCTGGCCGGCTGGGCCGGGCGGATCGCCGTCCTGTGGCTGCTCGCCCTCCTCGGGCTGGCCTTCGCCGCCCGCCAGACCTTCGAGGTCTCCCTCGGGGAAGGCGTCCTGGACGACCTCGGCGACCTGTTCGGCGTCGAGCCGACGGTCGGCTTCACCACGGACGTGCCGCTGACCGTCCTCTTCGGACTGCTGTGGCTGGCGGGCGTCCTCGTACTGGCCCTGCTCGTCTCACGCGGGGCCCCGCTGCCCGGGCGGCTGCCGCGCCTGCGGACGTCGGTGCGGCCGGCGGCGTACGCGATGGTCGCGCTGCTGCTCGCGTACGTCGTCGTCGGCGTCGTCGTCGCGCTGGTCGTCGCCGGAACGCGGGGGCATCCGGCGGACACCTTCGCCGTACTGCTGCTCGGGCTGCCGAACCTGGCGTGGCTCGCGCTGACGATCGGCCTCGGCGCCTCCTGGGAGGGGCGGGTGGAGGGGCCGTTCGGGCTGCCGGTGCCGCACGTGCTCGACGAGGTGCTGCGGACACCGGACGTCTCGACCCTGAACCTGCGAACGCTCGCCGAACACGACGGACGGTGGTGGTGGCTCCTGGTCGTCGCGGCGGTCCTGCTCCTGGCGGCCGGGTCCGTACTCGCGTTCCGCTCCCCGGACCGGATGCCGGCGTGGTCGCACGCCGTGCACATGGCCGTGGCGCTGGCGCTCACGGTCCTCATGACCGGCCTTGTCGGCCGGATCTCCGCGCACTACGGCCTGTCGGTGCTCGGCATCGGCGACCTTGGCGGCGGACTGTCCGGGCAGCTGTTCCTGCGCCCGCGGCTGTGGAGCGCCGTCGGTCTCGCCCTGCTGTGGGGCCTGGTCACCGGGTTCCTCGGCGCGTTGCTCGCGCGGTGGGCGGGACGGCGGGGTGACCGCGCCCCGGCCGGGCCGTAGGAGCGCCGCGGGAGGACACTCGGGCGACTCAGGCGACGGGGACGACGAGGGGCGGGGAGGCCCGCTGCATGCGCAACGCGTCCACGGACTCGGCCATCAGTTCGTACTCGGTGGTGTCGTCACTGGTGGCGATCCGGACCAGGCGCCCCGCCGCCAACTCCTCGGCGACCAGCTCCTGTTGGACGACGTCGGCGCACCAGGTGCGCAGGACGCGCGGTACGTCCGGTGCGTCGTCGGCGACCGGGGTCAGGGCACCGCGCGGTAAGTGGGGGGTGTCGGGCTGCGGATCCAGCCGCTCGGCCATCCACGAGGCACGGTCGCGCAGCCACCACAGGGCGAGGGCGAGGGTGGGAGCCCGGTAGGTTCCCAGGGGTACACCGATGCGTCGGCCGTCACAGACACCGTAGGCGGTGACATGGCACAGGAACTCGTCGTGCACTGCTCCCCTCCCCCGCCGCCCCGCCCGCCTGCCGGTCGGGCCTGGCGTCCGCGCGGCTCGTGTGCTGTGCGTGAGGGCGCTGTCGCATGGTGTGAGACGCCCCTAGAGGTGAGTATGTTCACTACTGAACCACTGTCACCATGAATTTCCGGCCAGTCTCCTGGCATATTCACGGCAGTTGGTGGCCGAAACCCTGCGGCGCGGGACCCTGCCGTCTCCACTCCGAAGTCCCCCGCACTTCACGCCTCCGAAGTGCGCCGCCATCACGCCCCCGGGTGCGCCGCCTCCGCGCCCCCCGGAGGCACGTCGTCATGACTCCCGGGGTAATCGACGCCGCCGACGGGTCCGGGCAGGGTTGCGGTACCGGGTCGCCGCGACCGGGATCCGGTACCTGACCAGCGCCTGCACCGCGCGCACCACACTTTGACGGAGGCTGATCACGATGTCCGCACCCACCCGCCGCTACGAGGATGCCGTCGCCCGCTACTTCGAGGCCTGGAACGCCGCCCCGGAGGCTCGGGCCAAGGCGGTCGCCGCGGCCTGGACCAATGACGGCGGCTACACCGACCCCCTCGCCGACGTCCGCGGCCACGAGCAGATCGCGGCCGTGATCGCGGCGGCGCACGAGCAGTTCCCCGGCTTCGTCTTCCGGCTCTCCGGCTCCGTGGACGGGCACCACGACACGGCGCGCTTCTCCTGGGAGCTGGTGAGCCAGGCCGAGGGTGCCCCCTCGGGGGAAGGTTCGGCGCCCGTGGCCGGATCCGACGTGGTCACGCTGGACGGCGAGGGCCGGATCCGGGCCGTGTACGGCTTCCTGGACCGGGTGCCCGAGGGGGCGTGACGCTTCGTCGGGGATTCCCGGCGTCGCCCCCAGGGCCTTGCGAACGCCGACGATCCCGGAGGGGGTGGCCCGCCTCCGGGATCGTCCGGGCGCGTTCTTCCGGGCGCGTTCTACGGGGTGACGATCTTGTCGATCCGGGCCAGTTCGTCGGAGCCGAAGTCCAGGTTCCCGATGGCCGACACGCTGTCCTCCAGCTGCCGCGGGCTGCTCGCGCCGACCAGGGCGGAGGTCACTCGGCCCTCGCGCAGCACCCACGCCAGGGCCATCTGGGCCAGCGACTGGCCGCGGGACTTCGCGATCTCGTCCAGGGCGCGCAGCTTGCCGACCAGCTCCTCGGTGACCGCGTCGGAGTTCAGGAAGGGGCTGTCGCTCGCGGCGCGCGAGTCCTCCGGGATGCCGTCGAGGTAGCGGCCGGTCAGCAGGCCCTGCTCCAGCGGGGAGTAGGCGATGGAACCGACCTGGAGCTCGTCGAGTGCGTCGAGCAGGCCGCTGGTCTCGGGGCGGCGGTCGAGCATGGAGTAGCGCGGCTGGTGGATCAGCAGCGGGGTGCCCAGCTCGCCGAGGATGCGGGCGGCCTCGCGGGTCTGCTCCGGGGAGTAGTTGGAGACGCCGACGTAGAGCGCCTTGCCCTGCTGCACCGCCGTGTGCAGGGCGCCCATCGTCTCCTCCAGGGGAGTCTCGGGGTCGGGGCGGTGCGAGTAGAAGACGTCGACGTAGTCCAGGCCCATCCGGGTCAGGCTCTGGTCGAGGGAGGACAGCAGGTACTTGCGCGAGCCCCACTCGCCGTACGGGCCGGGCCACATCAGGTAACCGGCCTTGGTGGAGATGACCAGCTCGTCGCGGTACGGCGCGAAGTCGGCCCTGAGCGCCTCGCCCAGGGCGGACTCGGCGGCGCCGGGCGGCGGGCCGTAGTTGTTGGCGAGGTCGAAGTGGGTGACGCCGAGGTCGAAGGCGCGGCGCAGGATGGCGCGCTGGGTCTCGACGGGGCGGTCCGGGCCGAAGTTGTGCCACAGGCCGAGCGAGAGCGCGGGGAGCTTCAGGCCGCTGCGTCCGGTGCGCCGGTAGGGCATGTCCGCGTAGCGGTCGGGGTGTGCGGTGTACAACGCGACTCCAGAGGGGTTGGCACCCGGGGTGCGGGGCTTGGGCGGAACCGTGTCCCACTCTGTCGTGACCTGCGTGCAGTGGTCCAACAGAAGAATCCGATGGGATTGTGCGGTTACGCTTCTCAGTCATGGAACTGCGTCACCTCCAGCACTTCGTCGCGGTCGCCGAGGACCAGCACTTCACTCGCGCGGCCGAACGGCTGCTGGTCTCCCAGTCCGGCCTGTCGGCGTCCATCCGGGCACTGGAGCGGGAGCTGCGGGCGCCGCTGTTCGTGCGCACGACCCGCCGGGTGACGCTGACGGAGGCCGGGCGCGCCCTGCTGGGCGAGGCGGAGCGGATCCTCGCCCAGGTGCGCTCGGCGCACGAGGCGGTCGCCGCGGTGCAGGGTGTGCTGCGCGGCACGCTGTCGCTGGGCACCGAGCAGTGCATCGCCGGAGTGCCCGTGGCGGGGCTGCTGGCAGCGTTCCGCAGGGAGCATCCGGACGTGGAGATCCGGTTGCGGCAGGCGGGCTCCGGCGAGCTGGCGGAGGAGGTCGCGGCCGGGCGGCTCGACCTGGCCTTCGCCTACCGGACGCAGGCGGACACGGACCAGCTGCGGTCCGTCTCGCTGGCCGGTGAGCCGATGACCGTGCTCTGCCATCCCGGCCACCGCCTGGCGACGGTCGGGGCGGTGCTGACCCCGCACGATCTCGCCGACGAGGTCTTCGTCGACTTCCACCCCGACTGGGGTCCGCGCCGCGTCACCGACACCGCCTTCGCCGCGGCGGGCGTCAGGCGGACCGTCGCGCTGGAGGTGAACGACGTGCACGGTCTGCTGGACCTGCTCGACGAGAACCTCGGCATCGCGGTCGTGCCGCGCCACTTCCGGCACAAGCGGGCCTCCCTCACCTCGCTGCCGCTGAAGGACTCCGACGACACCGCGTACGAGACGATCGCGCTGCTGCCGCCGGCGCAGGCCACCAGCCCGGCGGCGCGGGCCCTGATGGGACTGCTGGAAGCGGGGAGCGCGTGAGGGCGGACTGCGCGATGGTGGACCCATGCACGCGAAGGACATCCTCATCGAGGGCTACGGCCGCATCCAGGAAGAAGTCCACGCCGCCGTCGAGGGTCTGGACCCCGACGGCCTGAACGCCCGTCCCGCCGACGACGCCAACACCGTCGCCTGGCTGCTCTGGCACCTCACCCGCGTCCAGGACGACCACGTCGCGGACGCCTTCGGGCTCGACCAGGTGTGGCTGACCGACGGCTGGGAGAAACGCTTCGGCCTCGGGCTGCCCCGCCAGGACACCGGGTACGGCCACAGCCCCGCGAAGGTCGCGAAGGTGCGGGTCGACTCGGCCGACCTGCTGACCGGCTACTACGACGCCGTGCACGAGCAGACGCTCGGCGCCCTGCGCTCCCTGGCCGCCAAGGACCTGGAACGGATCGTGGACGAGGACTGGGACCCGCCGGTCACGCTCGGCGCCCGGCTGGTGAGCGTCCTGTCCGACGATCTCCAGCACGTCGGACAGGCCGCCTATGTGCGGGGGCTCGTTCAGAGCGCCGCTTCGTAACCCGGCAGGACGACGTCCTCGATCAGGGCCCTGCGCTCGTCGAACGGGATGAAGGCGCTCTTCACCGCGTTCACCGTGACCGTGCGCAGGTCCTCGACGGACCAGCCGGCCTGCTCGACGAGCAGGGACATCTCGCGGGTCATCGTCGTGCCGGAGACGAGGCGGTTGTCGGTGTTGAGGGTGACACGGAAGCCGAGGTCCTTGAGCGCGGTGATGGGGTGCTCGGCGATCGAGGTGGCGGCGCCGGTCTGGAGGTTGGAGGTCGGGCACATCTCCAGGGCGATCCGGCGGTCGCGGACCCAGCCGGCGAGACGGCCGAGCTTGCCGGCCGCGAGGTCGGGGATGTCGTCGGTGATGCGCACGCCGTGGCCGATGCGCTGGGCACCGCACACCTGGAGGGCCTGGTGGATGCTGGGCAGCCCGTGCGCCTCGCCGGCGTGGATGGTGAAGGGCACGTTCTCGCGGCGCAGGTGCTCGAAGGCGTCGAGGTGGTCGGCGGGCGGGAAGCCGTCCTCGGCGCCCGCGATGTCGAAGCCGACGACACCGGCGTCCCGGAAGGCCACCGCGAGGTCGGCGGTCTCCCGCGTGCGGTCGAACATCCGCATTCCGCACAGCAGGGTGCCCACGCGTACCGGCGTGCCCGCTGCAGCCGCCTTGGCCATGCCGGCGGCCAGGCCCTCCTGGACGGTCTCGACGACCTCGGCGAGGGTCAGTCCACCGGCCGTCATCAGCTCGGGGGCGTAGCGGACCTCGCCGTAGACGACGCCGTCGGCGGCGAGGTCGAGGACGTACTCCTCGGCGGTGCGCAGCAGGCCCTCGCGGTTCTGCATCACGGCGAGGGTGTGCTCGAAGGTGGCGATGTAGCGCACCAGGTCCCCGGAGTTGGCGGCATCGTAGTACCAGGCGGCCAGCTCGGCGGGGTCGGTGGCGGGCAGGGTGTGGCCGACGGCCTCCGCCAGCTCCACGACGGTCGCGGGGCGCAGACCGCCGTCGAGGTGGTCGTGCAGCACCGCCTTGGGGAGGCGGCGGAGAGTCTCGGTGTCTATGCGCGTAGATGACATGTGCGGTCGTTCCTCGGCGGTCGGTGCGGGGGTCTGGGGACGGGGTCAGGAGGCGGCGGGCTGGAGCAGGTCCCAGCGGTTGCCGTACAGGTCCTGGAAGACGGCGACCGAGCCGTAGGGCTCGTGCCGGGGCTCCTCCAGGAAGGTCACGCCCGCGGCCGTCATACGGGCGTGGTCGCGGGCGAAGTCATCGGTGTACAGGAAGAAGCCGACGCGCCCGCCTGTCTGGTCGCCGACGCGGGAGCGCTGGGCCTCCCCCTTGGCACGGGCCAGCAGCAGGGCGGTGCCCGGTGCCGCACCACCGGGTTCGACGACGACCCACCGGGAGCCGTCGGGCCGGGGCGTGTCCTCGGCGAGGCGGAAGCCGAGGGCCTCGGTGTAGAAGCGGATCGCCTCGTCGTAGTCGTCGACGACGAGGGCGACCAGGGCGATGCGTGTCATCGGGACCTTTCGAGACGGGCGATTGACGGGAGAGGTTATACGTAAAACCCACTGCGGCGCCAGTCTCTGGTCCTACACCTCGGGCCCGAGGCGCGGGCCGGGCCGGTCCACTACCGTCACCGCCATGAAGATCACCGCACCGCCTCGCGAGCCCGGACAGCGCAGGCAGGACGTACTGGACCGGCTGGAACGGGAGATGGACATCTGGGTGGCCACGGCGGACGCCGACGGGCTGCCGTGCATGGTCCCGCTGTGGTTCGTGTGGCACAGGGAGTCGGTCTGGTTGTGTACGCGGCTCACCAACCCGACCGGCCGCAACCTGCGCGACGGCGGCCGGGCCCGGCTGGCGTTCGGGCACACGCGGGACGTCGTGCTGATCGACGGCGAAGTGGAGACGTTCGGTCTGCGGGAGGTGCCGTCCGCGGCGGCCGGGGCGTTCCTCGCCAAGACCGGCTGGGACCCGCGCGAGGACAGCGCGTCGTACGCCTGGTTCCGGGTGCGCCCGCTCGCGGTGCAGGCATGGCACGAGACGCGCGAGCTGAAGCAGCGGCACATCATGCGGGACGGCGCCTGGACGGTGTAGCGCGCGTCTGCCCGTGCGGGCGCCTCCGGCCATGCGGGCGCCTCATCCCGTGCGGGCACCTCCTCCCGTGCGGGCACCTCTGGCCGTCCAGGCGTGTCAGCCCGACCCGCGCACCGTCGAACCCGCGCCAGGTCGTCGTCGGTGAGGCGGAGCGCGCCCGCGGCGGCGTCCCCGCGGGCGCACTGCCGATCGGTTCGCCGGCGGAGCGCAGGGACGAGAGGCAGAAGGCCACGGTGCCGATGTGGTGGACCGCCCCGCCCGACCGCCCGGCGCGGCACGGCGAGGACCGCTCACGGTCGCTCGCGTACCCGGGCGGAGGGCGGCGCTGCCCGGCGGCCGCGTCGGCTCCGGCACGACGCGGCGGTCGGACGGGCCGCCTAGGTTGCAGGTGCCAGCGGACTCCGCGGCGATCCTTTCCGAGGTCGTCGGCGGAGTCCGCACACACCCGGCGCGGCTCAGCAGTACAGGTTGCCGCCCGGCGGGACACCGAGGATCTGGCTGAACTGCTGGTACTTGGTGACGCGGCTCTGCACCTGTGCGGGGTTCTTGCCGTCGCACTCCTTGGCGCCGTTGATGGAGCGGATCGTCTGGCCGAAGCCGGCACCGTTGACCATGGCGTTGTGGCCGGTCATGCTGCCGGGCCCGGACTGCGTGTTCCAGTACCACAGGGCGGTCTTCCAGGCGACGGCCGCGTCGTTCTGGACCAGCCAGGGGTTGTTCAGCAGGTCGATGCCGAGCGCGTCGCCCGCGGCCTTGTAGTTGAAGTTCCAGCTGAGCTGGATCGGGCCGCGCCCGTAGTAGGCGGCCTGGCCGGCCGGGCAGCCGTAGGGCTGGCTCCCGTCGCAGTAGTGCGGGTAGTTGGCGGTGTTCTGCTCGACGATGTGCACGAGTCCGCCGGTCTCGTGGCCGACGTTGGCGAGGAAGGCCGCCGCCTCCTGCTTCCTGGTGGTGTCGCTGCCGGTGTTGGCGAAGCCGGGGTAGGCGCCGAGCGCCGCGGTGAGGCCGCGGTAGGTGTAGAAGGAGTTCCTGCCCGGGAACATCTGGTTGAACTGGGCCTCGGTCACCACGAAGTTACCGACCGGCGTCTCGGATCCGCCGTCGCAGGCGTACGGCTCCCAGTACCAGGTGCTGATGAGCGGGTCGTAGCCCGGGTTGGCGTGCTCTGCCCGGTAGGCCTTGCCGTCGGTGTAGCGGACGATGTCGCCGGCGTTGTAGTAGGCGTCGGCCGACCAGGCCGGGTAGCTCGAACACGCGGCGGCGGACGCCGGTGCGGCGGGCAGGAGCACGGGTACGGCTCCCGCGAGGGCGAGTACGGTCACCAGGGCAGATATACGGCGCCTCGACACAGCTCTGCCTCCTTCTGCGGAGCACGGCCGCTCCCGTGCGGGGGCAGGTCGGAGCGGAGCCTCGTGCGCGCGTGCCGGCCGGACCGGCCACGGCGTGGGGGCGGCCGTGGTGGGGGGTGTGGAGGCACACTCAACCGTGTTGGTCTGTACCAGTCAAGGGTGTAGACCAGTTCAACCCGGCCGTTTCCCGGCCGGGTTGGCGTGGAGCGATCGCGTCGCTCAGCTCAGGGGCTTCTTCAGGACCGCCTTGCGGTGGCTGAACGTCTCGATGGAGTAGCGGCCGTGGTAGCTGCCCATGCCGCTCTCCCCCACGCCGCCGAACGGCAGGTCGGAGACGGTGAGATGGGCGAGC
Source organism: Streptomyces sp. NPDC037271 (assembly GCF_055603605.1). Classification (NCBI taxonomy): domain Bacteria; kingdom Bacillati; phylum Actinomycetota; class Actinomycetes; order Kitasatosporales; family Streptomycetaceae; genus Streptomyces; species Streptomyces sp. NPDC037271. The sequence continues at coordinate 212,334 of NZ_JBVJVN010000007.1, read as the reverse complement.
GGCAGCCCGTGGCCGAGGCCGCCGGAGGACGTCTCCGCGGCGAACCGCTCCCGGGTCGCGTCGGACCCGCTGAAGACGTAGAGGGCCAGCGGCTTGTCGCGGTCGTTGACGAAATCGATCGCGTCGTCGAGGCCGGGCACGGTGACGATCGGCAGGATCGGGCCGAAGATCTCCTCGCCCATCACCGGCGAATCGGGCGCCACGTCGGCGAGCACGGTCGGCGCGATGTACTTCTGCGTCCGGTCGCTGCCGCCGCCGACGACCACCCGGCCGGAGTCCAGCAGTGCGGTCAGCCGGTCGAAGTGGCGCTCGTTGACGATCCGCGCGTACTCCGCCGACCGGGCCGGGTCGGTCCCGTACAGTGCCTCGACCGCGCGGACCAGCGCCGGCTCCAGGGCTGCCGCGGTCTCCGGGTCGGTGAGCACGTAGTCGGGGGCCACACAGGTCTGGCCCGCGTTGAGGAACTTGCCGCCGGCCAGCCGGGCGGCGACGACGTCGAGGTCGGCGTCGCGGTCGACGAACGCCGGGGACTTGCCGCCGAGTTCGAGGGTGACCGGGGTGAGGTGCTCGGCGGCGGCGCGCATGACGATGCGGCCGACGGTGCCGTTTCCGGTGTAGAAGACGTGGTCGAAGCGCTCGGCGAGCAGGGCCGTGGTCTCGGGGATCCCGCCCTCGACGACGGCCACGGCCTCGGTGTCCAGGTACCGCGGCAGCAGGCGGGCCAGCGCGGCGGAGGTGGCCGGGGCCAGCTCACTGGGCTTGGCGACCACCGCGTTGCCCGCGGCCAGGGCGCCGACCACCGGGGCGAGCAGGAGCTGGGCCGGGTAGTTCCAGGGCGCGATGACCAGGACGACGCCCAGCGGGTCGTACTGCGTCCAGGCGGTGGCGTCGGCGCCGAGGTGCGCCGGGACGGGGGCGGGCTCGGGGCGCAGCCAGTCGGCCAGGTGGTCGAGGGTGTGGTCGATCTCGCGCACGGTGAAGCCGATCTCCGTGCGCTGGGCCTCCGCGGCGCTCTTGCCGAGGTCGGCGTGGAGCGCGGCCTCCAGGTCCGGACCGTTCTCCGTGAGCAGTGCGCGCAGCCGGCGAAGCTGCGCGGTGCGCCACTCGACGGGCTTGGTCCGGCCGGTGCGGAAGGTGGCGCGCAGGCGGGCCACGACGTCGGCGGGCCGCTCGGGGGCGGGGTGGTTCACGGTGTGCCTCGCTGGTGGGGGAAGACGTCGGCCGAAAGACTGGATGTAATAGCCAACCTTTCAGGTACCAAAATACATTCCCTGCCCGAGGGGCTGCTTTTTTCGCGGCGGCCGGGGTCCGGACCGGTCCCACTGGAGGACCGGACCGGACCCGGACCCGGACCCGGACCGCGGCCGAGGACTTCGCACCGGCGCGCCGGAGGGGCCTCCCCCAGGGGGGCGGCGGCCACGCGGCCACGTACCCGCAGGCCGCCGTTCAGTCCTCGTCGCGAGCCGGGACGACCACCAGGAAGGCGTCCGACTCCAGGTCCATCACGACGGTCGCGGGCTCACCCCGGGCCCGACACCGCGCCGCGCACTCCTCCGCCGGCCACGACCCGCGCGGCGACCCCGCGGGGAACCGCTCCAACACCTTGGCACCCATGGCGACGACCACCTCCACTGTCCCCGCATTCCTCGCGTTCTCCCACCTCGCACCTGCCCGCGATCCGCGTGGACATGTACACCCCGGCCACCCCTGCACACTCCGGCCACGACTACATATAAAGCGGAAATAAGGGCAGAATGGACATATGCGGCGCTGCCGCACACCGCACCCAGACGCGGTCGGCCCAGCAAGTCGAAGGAGACGACTCATGGCCCACGTCTCGCACACCCGAGGTGACATGACCAGCCACCCCGACGCTCCGGAAATGCAGGCGCGCTACGCCCGCATGCTCGGTGGTCGCGACGTGGCACTCGTGGACGGGCCGGTGTTCCTGCTCGGCCTCTACTGTGCCGTGTCCCCGTGGATACTCCACTTCACCACCAGCCAGCCTGCACTCGTGGCCCACAACCTGATCATAGGAATCGCCATCGGCCTGCTGGCCCTGGGATTCACCCGCGCCCCGGAACGCATGTACGGCCTCAGCGGGGCCATGTGTGCGATGGGTCTCTGGATGATCATCTCGCCGTGGATCGTCGGCACGAACCCGGACGCCGGCGTCATCTGGAACAACATCATCATCGGCGCGCTGACCCTGGCTCTGGGGGCGGTGTGCGCCGCCACGGCATCGAAGAGCATGCGCAGGCCCTAGACACACGGGAGGGGAACACCACGGGCCGGTCCGCCTGCGCGGGCCGGCCCGCGCACGCCCCGATGCCTCCGCCGGGACTGCGCCCGCCCGCAACGGGCACACGCACTACCGCGGGGGCCTTGACACGAAGGGGCGGAAATGGAAATCGGCGGCATCATCAGTGCCATCGTCATCGGCATCGTCATCGGCGTCCTGGGCCGCCTCGTCGTCCCGGGCCGTCAGCGCATCGGGGTCCTGTGGACCATCCTCGTCGGCATCGTGGCCGCGCTGATCGGCTCGTGGATCGCGACGGCGTTCGACGTGGCCGACACCGACGGCGTCGACTGGGTCGAGTGGCTCATCCAGATCGGCCTGGCCGCACTCGGCGTGGCCGCGCTGGACCGTTCACGGCCGCGTCCGCGCCGCTGAACAGCGCTGCCGCTGAACAGCGCTGCGGACGCGGGAACGGCACCGGCTCCCGAGCCACTCCTCCCCGAGTCCGGTCCCGGTGACCCCCAGGGTCTCCGCGAGCGGCGTCGGGAGCCGCCCCGAAACCGCGCTCGAAGGCGGGGGAGTCCTCCTCACTCCCGGGGAGCGGGCCGCGGCCACCGCGTACCCATCCGGCGAGCACTGCCCGATACGCGCGGCGCGCACGCCTGAGGGACCGCCGCGCACACCTGCCGGACCCCTGGGGCGCGCCGCACGCACACCTGACGGAACTGGGGCGCGCGCCGCACGCACGCCCGGTGGACCTGGGCCGCGTGGTCCACGCCGCGTCGTCGGAGCGGCTCGGGGCCCGGCCGACGGAACCGGACGTCCCCGCACCGCCCGAGCGGACGCCCACGGCGCACGAGGCGGCTCCCGGCACGACCGTGGAGGGTCCCGGCACGACCGTGGAGGGTCCCGGCGCGACCGTGGACGGTCCCGTGCCGGAACCGGCCGGGGAGACCCGCGCGTTGCACCACCGGTTTCCGCGAGAGGAACGGGTACGGACGGAAGGAAGCCACCTCGCGCGCCCCCGCGGCAGCGCCCGGCGGCAGCGTCCGACGACAACGCCCGCCCACAGCGCCCGGAGGCGAGGCGTCCGAGGCCCCCTTATGGTGATCGAGGGCGCCGAGCACCGGTCCGCGACGGGGCGCCCGGGAGGCATCGATGCTGGCCAAGCTGTCGACTCGGCCCTCGGTCCGGCGCTGCGCGGTCACCGGCGCACTTACGCTGGCCCTGCTGGGTGCGGGGCTGCCCCTGGCGACCGCGGACGACACCGAGTCCGGCCTGTCCCGCTTCTACGAGCAGAGCATCACCTGGGCGTCGTGCGAGGGCGTGGACGTGCCGAAGGACCTGCAGTGCGGGAAGGTCACCGTCCCCCTCGACTACGACCGGCCCGAGGGGGGAACGCTCGACCTGGCCCTCGCCCGGTACCGGGCGACCGGTGAGTCACGTGGCTCGGTGCTGCTCAACTTCGGCGGGCCGGGCGGCTCCGGCGTGAGCGAACTCTCCACTGGCGGCAAGGACTTCATGCACCTGACCAACGGCTACGACGTGGTGACCTTCGATCCCCGCGGCGTCGGCCGGTCCTCGCCGGTCACCTGCGGCCCGGCCACGCTGGACATCATGGAGGCCACGGACGGGGACGAGGAGCTCACCGACCCGCAGGACGTGCTCCGGCGGCTGCGGGACGCGGCCGCCGAGTGCACGAAGCACTCCGGCCCCGTGCTCCCCCACATCGGCACGGTCAACGCCGCCCGCGACATGGAGGTGATGCGCCGGGCACTCGGCGACGACCGGCTCAACTACCTCGGCTTCTCCTACGGAACCCGGCTGGGCGCGGTCTACGCCGCCCAGTTCCCGGACAAGGTCGGCCGGGTCGTGCTGGACGGCGTGGACACGTTGACGGAACCGCTGACCGAGCAAGGGCTGGCCGGCGCCCGGGGGCAGCAGACCGCGCTGGAGAACTTCCTCGACTGGTGCGTGGAGGACATCGCCTGCCCGTTCGGACAGGACGCCCGGGCAGCCCGCCGCCAGGTCGTCCAGCTCGTCGCCTCGCTCGACTCCGATCCGGTACCGACGGACTTCGGCGAGCCCTTCTCCGGGCAGGACATGGTGGGCGCCATCGGCCAGGCGCTGTACAGCCGCGAACTGTGGCCCACGCTGCAGCGGGCGCTCGCCCAGCTGCTCGAGGACGGCGACACCCGCGGCCTGGAGGGCTTCGTGTCCGGCGGCGTCACCTTCCCGGTCCGCGCGCGGGGTCCCGCGGACGACGACGGCGGCCTCACCGACCAGGAGGACATCCCCATGGACAACCTCCCGGCCGCCCTGATGGCGGTCAACTGCGCCGACGACCCCGACCGCCCCGCCGCGGACCAGGTCGCGGGGTCCCTGAGCCGGCTGCGCGCGCGGTACGAGGAGGCCTCCCCGGTCTTCGGCCGGTACCGGCTCACCCAGGTGCTCATGTGCTACGGCCGGCCCAGGGGCACCGACTACATCCGCGACGAGGTGAAGGACCTGGACACCTCGGAAATGCTGCTGGTCGGCACCCGGGGCGACCCGGCCACCCCGTACCGCTGGACCGTGGAGACGGCCGAGCGGCTCGGCCCCTCGGCCGTGGTCCTCGACAACAAGGGCGAGGGGCACACCGGCTACGCGTCCTCCGAGTGCGTGCACCGCAAGGTCGACGACTTCCTGCTGTACGGCTCCCTGCCGCCCGACGGCAGTTCCTGCGGCTCCGAGGCCTCCCGGACCGCCCGGGGCGACGACTGAAGCGGCCGGCGGGTCACAGAGAAGACATATTGCCCCGAATGCCCGACATGCCCATCGGATCTATCGTGCTGACATGGAGCACGATCTGAGTCCCGCCACCCTCGCCGAACTACGGCGCCCCCGCCCGTACCCGGCCGTGTCCGTGCTGACGCCCACGCACCGCCGCGAACCGGACAACGCCCAGGACTCCGTCCGACTGCGCAACGTGGTCGCCGAGGCCAAGAAGCAGCTGGAGGACGATCCGGCGGTCACCCGAGAACGGCGCATGGAGGTGTCCCGGGAACTCGACCGGGCCCTCGCCGAGGTCGACCTGACGCACGCCGAGGACGGACTGGCGCTCTTCGCCGCCCCGGGTGAGCACCAGGTCTGGACGCTCGCACGTTCCGTCCCCGAGCGCGTGGTCCTGTCGGACACCTTCCTGACCCGCAACCTCGTCGCCGCGCAGGCCGCCGAGCGGCCGTTCTGGGTACTGTCGGTCGCCACCGACCGCGTCACGCTGTGGAGTGGCGGCACGGGCCGGGTCGTCGAGGACCGCACCGGCGGCTTCCCCCTCGACCGGCCCCCGGAGGACTTCGACCCCGAGCGCCAGGAACGGATCGGCGACGCGCCGAGCACGTTCCGGGACGAGGGAACCCGGCGGTTCCTGCGCGAGGCCGACGCCGCGATGGGCAGGGTCCTGCGCGCGCATCCCCGGCCGCTGTACGTCACCGGCCCGCAGGCCGCGCTGTCGCTGCTGGAGGAGGCCGGAAGCGCCGTGGGGGACGCGGTGCTCGTTCCGCACGGGGGCCTCGCGCACGGCACGGCCGAGGCCGTGTGGCAGGCGGTGCGGCCGGTGCTCGACGACGAGGCGCGCGGCTCCGTCGAGGCCGTGGCCAGGGAGCTGGAGGCGGCCCGCGGGCGCAAGGACTTCGCGGCCGGCGTGGACGAGTTGTGGGAGAGCGCCCGGACCGGCCGCGTACGACTCCTCGCCGTCGAGGAGAACTTCCGGGTGACCATGCGCGACGACGGCGACCATCTGGTCCCGGCGGACGGCGACGACCTCGACGCACGCGAGGACGTCGTGGACGAGATCGTCGAGCGGTGCCTGGAGACCGGGGCCGACGTCCGCTTCGTGCCGGACGGCGCGCTCGGGGAGGCGGACGGTATCGCCGGAGTACTCCGCTACTGACACCCGCCCCGCCCCGCCCGGGGACCCCGCCCCTCTTGACGACCATGAAACCCTGTTCGCCGTACACGTACCCGCCTCTTCGCGGGTGTGCGGCGGACGGGGAAGGAGTCGGCGGAGCGTGAGCGAACTTCTGGGTGTGGCGGTCCTGGGCGCGGGACACATGGGCGCTGATCACATACGACGCCTCGACGGGGTGGTGAGCGGGGCCAGGGTCGCCGCGGTGGCGGATCCCGACGCCGAGCGGGCGAAGGCGGCCGTGGGCGGGATCGACGGGGTCGTCGTCCACACGGACGCCGAGGCCGCGCTCGACGCGCCGGGGGTCGAGGCCGTGCTGATCGCCTCGCCCGGCGAGGTGCACGAGGAGGCGCTGCTGGCCGCCTTCGCACGCGGGTTGCCGGTGCTGTGCGAGAAGCCGATGGTGCCGGACTCCGCGGGCGCCCTGCGCGTGGTGGAGGCGGAGGCGCGGCTGGGCCGGAGGCTGGCACAGATCGGGTTCATGCGGCGGTACGACGCCGAGTACCGGCAGCTGAAATCGCTGCTGGACGGCGGGCGGCTGGGCCGGCCCCTGATGCTGCACTGCGTCCACCGCAACGTGTCCTCCCCGTCGCACTTCACCTCCGCGATGCTGGTCACCAGCTCCGTCTCGCACGAGATCGACGCGGCCCGCTGGCTGCTCGGGCAGGAACTGACCGCGGTGACGGTGCTCCGGCCGCGTCCCTCGGGAGGTGCGCCGGAGGGTCTGCTCGACCCCCAGTTCGTGCTGTTCGAGACCGAGGGCGGCGCCCTGGTCGACGTGGAGATCTTCGTCAACTGCGGTTTCGGCTACGAGGTGCGCTGCGAGGCCGTCTGCGAGGCGGGCAGCGCCCGGATCGGGGACGCGCGCACCATGGTGGTGACGGCGGCGGGCGGCGCCCGGGAGGAGGTGCCCCAGGACTACCTCGTACGGTTCGCGGACGCCTACGACCGCGAGGTGCAGGCCTGGGTCGACGCCACCCGGCGAGGCCGGGTCACCGGTCCGGGCGCCTGGGACGGGTACGCCGCCTCCGTGGTCGCCGAGGCCGGCGTACGGGCCCTGGAGACGGGCGCGCGCACACCCGTCGACCTGGCACCCCGCCCGACACCGCACGACCGCCCCTAGAACAAGGGTTCATCGAACGCCAGGACGACGACACCTCCGAGCCCCAGTGCCCGTCAAGTCCCGTAGGAATCCTACGACTTGACCCTCGAGCCACCTACGCCGTTCGGGTGCCGAAGTCACCCCGGGAAGACTGTGGCATATGCCGGAAGCACCACCGTATCGTGTGTTGCCAAATCACTTACGGGGCGTCGCGGGCTGTGCAAGAGTCGTAACGGTCCTTCCGCCAGCCTCAGTTCCGCCTTGGTCGTCGTACCGTCTGCACATCGGAGTGCGTCATGTCGTCCCCTCTCTCCGCGGACCACCCAGCCGCCCAGCCACCAGGACACGGCTCGGTCGAGGCCCTGATATCGCAGGCGCGGCGGCTGAGGGGCGACGTGGACGCGGTGCGGCGGGACAGCCAGGGCGACGGAACCGACCCCCGCGGGCGCTGGCAGCGCGCCCTGTACGACCTGGCACTGCACCAGCTCAGTGACATCGACGAGCACCTGGCGCAGCTCCGGGACGGGCCGGCACCCGCGCCGCGGACCGGTTCGCTGCTCAGCCGGGTCGGCAGCGCCGAGTGGAACCTGCTGACGGACGAGGCCGAGTGGTCCGGGGAGCTCTTCCACATCCTCGGCCGCGACCCCGCCGCCGCCCCGCTCAGCCTCGACGAACTCCCGTCCGTGGTACTCGCCGAGGACCGGCCGAAACTGACCGCGATGGTCACGGGCTGCCTCGTCGACGCCCGGCCGATCGACGGCGAGTTCCGCGTCGTGCGCCCCGACGACACCGTACGCACCGTGCACATGATGGGCGAGCCCGTGCTCGACGCCGACGGCAGCACCGCCTCGATGTGGGCGGTACTGCGGGACGTCAGCGAACTGCGCCGCAGCCAGCGGGTGGTGAGCGAGACCCGTGACTCGCTCAGCCGCCACCCGCTGCCCGCGGACACCGGGCAACGGGCCGCGGTCGAACCGCGGGAAGCCGTGCAGCCGCCCTGGCACGGCCTCCTGCGGTTCCCGCACGAGGGGCGGCCGGGCCTGGACCTGGCCGCCGGTTACCTCCCGCCGGCAGCCCCGACGGCCTCGGCGGCCCAAGCACCCCCGTGCACCGCCTGGTACGACGCGTGCCCCCTCGCCGGCGACGAGACCCTGCTCAGCGTCGGCGACCTCACGGGCCCGGGCCCCGACGGGGCGCAAGGTCCGGCGATGCCGATCGGCGCCCTGCGCGGCCTGGCCACGGCGGGCACCCGACCCGCACAACTCCCGGACCGACTGGACCGGTTGCTCGAGGCCACCGCCCTGCCGCCCGTTCGCGGCGCCCTGTACTGCTCTTACCGGCCCCACACCCGCACGCTGACGTGGGCACACACCGGACACCTCGTCCCGCTGCTGTTCCGCCGGGGGACGGGGCACGGACTGGCCGGGCAGGCCGAGGCGGCCCTCGAAGACGGCGACCTGCTGCTCCTGCACACCGGCGAACTCGCCCCCGCGGACGTGCGGCGGCTTCTCTCCCTGGGTCCCCGCCTGACCGGGGTGGGCTCCGCACAGGACGGCGTACGGATCGTGACGGAGGAGTTCGGCGGGCACCTCGGGCAGGAGGACACCTGCGTGCTGGTGGCCCGGGTGACGCCTTGGACGACACGTCGCGCACGCTAAGCCGGAGCGCTGGTGCCGCCCCTCCCCCTCCCCCTGGGCGACTTGCCCTTGGGCAGCGCCAGTTTGATCTCCTCGCGCAGCTCCTGGATCTTCGGATAGTCGGCGTACTCGGCGGTGAGCCGGTACATCTCACGCAGCCGGTCCCAGGTCCGCTGGGATGAGTTGGACCCCATCGACACCAGGGCGAGGCGCGCGTACCGGTCCGCCTGTTCGGGGTCGTCGGCGATGAAGCAGGCGGACGCCATGGACAGGTAGTCGAAGATCTTCGACCGCTGCCGGCCGTCGATCCGCAGGGCGAGCGCCTTCTCGGCATAGTGCTGCGCGTGTACGGCGGCCCCCGGCTCGAACTCGGCGAGCGTCCGGTAGGCCAGGGCCTGCATGCCGTACAGGTCCTCCTCCTTGAACGTCTGCATCCAGTCGGGCGACGGCACGTCCGCCTTGTCGGAGACGAAGAGGTCCTCGGCCCGCCCCAGGGTGCGGCGCATCGCCTGGCCCTTGCCCATCGAGGCCTGGGCCCAGGCCTCGATGGTGTAGAGCATGGCCCTGGTACGCGGCAGTACCTCCTCGCCGGAGCCGGTCCTGGCGAGCTTCATCAGGTCGAGCGCGTCGTCGGGCCGGCCCAGGTGGACCATCTGACGGGCCGCCCGGGAGAGCGCCTCGCCGGCCCGGGGACGGTCACCGCCCTCGCGCGCGGCGTGGGTGGCGATGACGAAGTACTTCTGGGCCGTGGGCTCCAGGCCGACGTCGTGCGACATCCAGCCCGCGAGGACGGCGAGGTTGGCGGCGACGCCCCACAGGCGCCGCTGCAGATGGGGTGGGTGGTGGTAGGCGAGCATGCCGCCCACCTCGTTGAGCTGGCCCACCACGGCCTTGCGCTGGAGGCCGCCGCCACGGGCGGCGTCCCAGGCGCGGAACACCTCGACCGAGCGCTCCAGTTCCTCCACTTCCTGCGACCCGATGGGGGCGGCCTCGTAGCGGTCGAACCCCGCGGGGTCGGCGTGCAGGGGGTGGCGGAGGTCGGGAGCGTCGGCAGCCAGGGCCGGGTCGGTGTGCAGCCAGTCGTGCATGGCGTTGCTGAGTGCTGATCCCGCGGCGAGCGCGGCGCCCGCGCCCACCAAGCCGCGTCGGTTGAGCATGAGGTCCATTCCCGTGAATTCGGTGAGGACCGCCGCAGTCCGCTCGGGCGCCCACGGCACTCCGTCGGGATGCTCCTCGCTCCCGCCGCGTGGCCGTTTCCCCGCACGCCCGTGCCGGACCAGACCGAGGTCCTCGATGGTCACGACACGGCCGAGACGCTCGGTGAACAGAACCGCCAGCACCCGCGGCACCGGATCACGCGGGATCTCTCCCATGTCGATCCACCGCCGCACCCGCGAGGTGTCGGTCGCCAGCTGAGGGTGGCCCATGGCCGCCGCCTGCCGGTTGACCAGCCTCGCGAGTTCGCCCTTGGACCAGCCGGCCAGGCCGAACAGGTCCGACAGACGGGTGTTGGGTTCTCCGCTCACGTCAAGCCCCCAGGTTCTCGGCTGAGTTGACAGTAGCCCCGTGCGGGTTGCCGGGCGACTATTCGCCACCGTTCGCCAGGGTGCGCCAGATGGTGTGCCACGGGCGGACGGGTGTCAGGTAGGAATGCGCCACCCCGACCCGGTCGCCGCGGGGTTACTCCCCAGGGTGATCCCGGGCGGCCGGTCGGGCAGCGCGACGGCTTTCGGAAGGCGTTCCCTCCCGTACTCGACGGTCGGGCACCGCGCTTCAGACAGGCACAGCAGGCACACGAAGGGATCTGTCTCGCCCATGTACGCAGCATCGTCCTCCGTGTCCGCCCCGCAGCGATCGCTGCACCCCCGCCCGGCGGCGGGCGGCGGCCCCTATCTCGCCCCCGCTCGTCCGGCGGCCCCGGTGCTCGGGGCGGGCAGGGCGCGGCGCGGCGCGGGCCCCGGCACGCAGCCACTCAGCGGGAGAATCGACCTGTCCGGCCCTCAGGGAGCCCAACTGCGCACGGCGATCACCTCCGTGCACCGGATCTGCCCGGAGTTCGCCCCGGTCCAGGTGCTGCGCCGCAACGGGCGTTCCGTGCTCCTGGTCGGCACGACCGGGCGCAGCACGGCGGTCGCCAAGTGTTTACTGGACCACTCCCCCGCGTGGGCGGAGCGGATCAGGCACGAGATAGGGGCATACCGCTCGTTCGTCCGGCACCGCCCTCCCGTGCGGGTGCCGAGGCTGATCGCAGCGGACCCGGACAACTGCACGCTGGTGATCGAGCGGATGCCGGGGCGCGTGGCGGCGCTGCAGCGGCACCCGCTGGAAGCCCCGCCGCGGGCGGACATCAGGGCAGCGCTCGGCGCGATCTGCCGGCTCAACGCGTGGCGACCGCCGGCCGGCACCTTCGACGCCCCGCTGGACTACGCGGCCCGGATCTCCCGGTACCACGAGCTGGGACTGCTCACCGACCGGGACCTGGGCGACCTGCAGAAGCTGCTGCACGGTATCGCCCACGCCGGCGGACGCCAGGGCATGGGCCAGTTCTGCCACGGTGACGCGCTGCTGTCCAACGTCCTCATGTCACCGGCCGGTCCAGTGCTGGTGGACTGGGAGCACGCGGGCTGGTACCTCCCCGGCTACGACCTGGCGACGCTGTGGGCGGTCCTCGGTGACGCCCCGGCGGCTCGCCGCCAGATCAGCCAGATCGCCCAGTCGGCGGGGCCTGCCGCGCGTGACGCGTTCCTGGTGAACCTGATGCTGGTGCTGACCCGGGAGATCCGTACCTACGAGACGGCCGTGCAGCGTTCGATGCGTGACACGGCCCCGGTGCCGCAGGCCCCGGCCCACCCGGGTGCCGCGCCGTCCGGCGAGGAACAGCGGCTGCTGCTGCGCCGGCTGCACGACGACTGCCAGATGGCCCGGCGGGCGGTGCGTGCGGCGGTCGGCACGCGCTGAGACGACGGTCGACGGTCCGCGGTGTGCCCATGATGGGGCGCACCGCGGATTCTGTGTGCCCGGATGCCTGCAGTGGCCGTTGACGCCGGCCGGTGGGGCGAGTGGACGGCCAACCGGTACCCCGGGTCAGAAGGCCTGGTCCCGCCCCGGGTCAGAAGGCCTGGTCCCGCACCCCGCGGCAGAACCCGGCGGCGGTGGCCGCCGGGTCAGCCCTGCTGGAACAGCTCCGCCGGAAGCGGCTTCAGCAGGGCGTACAGGTCGTCGGTGATGGGGCGGTCCCAGGCGGCGATGGTCACCAGGACGCCGTCGCTGCGGTCGAACTGCACGCAGGAGATCCGGCTCTCGGAGAGCTTGAGACGGCGCACGATGAGCAGGTTGTCGCCCTGCATCACCGGTACGTCCTCGGCGCCGACGACCGTGATCTCCTCGTCGTTCTCCAGTGCGAGCAGCAGCTGGGCCACCTCGAACGGGATCTCTCCCTCGGGGACCTCGCGGGCCGGGGAGCCGGCCGGCAGGTTGCCGATGATCATCGCGGGGCCGCGGCCGCCGAACAGGTCGTAGCGCAGGAAGACGCCCTGGCAGCTGCCGTCGGGCGCGGGCAGCAGGCCGGCGCCCAGGTTCCCGGGCCAGTCGCCGGGGTCCATGGCCAGTACGTCGAAGTCGGGCCCGGCGGGCGTGGCGCTGCGGCGGCGGAGGAACGACATGCCGCCATGGTACGTGGCCGGAGCCCGCGGGCGGCGTGGGGGGGGGGGGGGGGGGGGGGGGGGGGGGGGGGAGCGGGGGGGGGGGGGTGGGGGGGGGGGGGGGGGGGGGGGGGGGGGGGGGGGGGGGGG